>CAKSZY010000011.1 GCA_934526015.1 uncultured Dokdonella sp. | reverse complement strand
CTGCCTTCGTCGCCCCACCTTGATCTGCGCGCAGGCAGTGCGGTGACGCATGTGCAGACTTGTTCAGAGCATCCCTAGCCGCCGGGGAGTCAGGCGCCGATCCCGTATCATGCGCGGATGAATCCACGATCCGAACAGCTCGCGCGCAAGCTCGCGCTCGAGCCGCATGTCGAAGGCGGGCGCTACCGCCGCATCTACGAATCGACCACGCAGTCCGCCTTCGGCGAGGAAGCGCGTCCGCGCGCGGTGGCGACGTCGATCTACTACCTGCTCACCGCCGGCGAGGTCAGCCGCTGGCATGCCGTCGATGCCGACGAACTCTGGCACTGGTACGAGGGCGAGGCGCTGGAGTTGCTGCGCTACGACCCGCGCGACGACCGGTTGACCCGCCATCGCCTCGGCCCCGTCGATGCCGACAGCGCACCGGTGTTCGTCGTCCCGGCCGGATGCTGGCAATGCGCCCGCCCGCTCGGCGAGTACGCGCTGGTCGGCTGCACGGTCGCGCCGGGCTACGAATGGCGCGGCTTCCGCACGCTCGAGGATGCGCCTGACATCGCCGCCCGCCTGCGCAGCCTCGGCGAACCGCTGCCGGCCGGCGATCCGGCCGCGGCGTTGGCCCCGCAGCAGGTGCCGGAGCACGCACACGCCGCATCGCCGCGCTGAGTCGACGCCGGCATTCAACGTGCGATCGGGAGCGGCGTCCGCTCCTGTGCACGGGCAGCGCGCAGCCAGCGTCGGCCGCAGGTCGCCAGGCAGAGCAGGCCGCACACCGCCAGCAGCAGCGTGCCGGGCATCGGCCCGGCCGCTTCGACCAGCAGGGTCGGCGCGTTCGCCAGGGCATGGATCGCCACCGCGATGAACAGGTTGCGGGTCGCCGCATAGACGAGGGCCAGCACGATGCCGCTGGCGAACAGCATCGCCAGCATGCCGCCGAGATCGGCCAGGGCGGCCCCCTGGTAGATGCGGATCGGGATGTGCATCAGGGCGAAGATCGCCTGCGAAGCGATCAGGGCAAGCACGCTGGCGCTGCGCGCCGGCAGCACGGCGACCAGGCGCAGGCGCAACTGCGGCCACAGGAAGGCGCGATAGAGCGTCTCTTCCATCAGCGCGGTTCCGGCCAGTTGCGCCAGCAGCGGACCGAGCAGGTGGCCCCAGCGTCCTTCCGCGACGGCCGCCGCGGGCGGCACCGGTCCGCCGTGGGCCCACCCTGCGGCGGCCTGCAGCAGCAGCCATGCGGCCACGAGGACGAGCAGCGCCGGCGCGAGGTCGCGGCGTCGCCAGCCGAGCGATGCCGGCGTTTGCCGGCCATGGCGCAGGGCGATGACGACGCCGATGCCGCCGATCGCCGACGAGGCGAGCAGGGTCACCGTGATCCAGCCCCGGGTCGCGTGCTCGACGGCGGCCAGCGAGGACATCGGGAACCACGGCGACACGAAGACGATCGTCAGCGCCAGCTGACCGACGAGGAGGAACGCAATGACGCCGCTGGCCGCGCGCGGCGGTGCCGGATCGTGCATGGAGGATCTCCGCGCGGCGGGACGCCGCCTGCAGCACGACGCAGTGCAGGCGGAAATGCCCTCATGCGGTTCTCCGCGGCCGCGCGCGGCGCCGGCCCGATGTTATTGAACCGTGCGGTATTGAAATTGCGGAGCTGAACCCCAGCTTGTGCATCGTGCGGGAGCGCCGGAACACCGGCGCACTGCAAGGCATCGAACCCCGATGTCGGTCTCCTGATGCCGACACCCTGGAAACTCCGGAGCAGATACCCCATGAAAACCCCTTTCATTGCCCTCGCCCTCGCCGCCGCCGGCCTCGTCGCCGCGCCGCTCGCCGCGCACGCCCAAGCGCTCGACAAGGGCGGCTTCTTCCTCAACGGCTCGGTCGGCAAGACCAATGTCGATGACGGCCTCTACGACGACGACGACACCGGATTCGGTGCCAACATCGGCTATCGCTGGTCGGCCGGTCCGGGTGCCGCGTTCGGCATCGAAGGCGGTTACCAGAATCTCGGCGAGTGGTCGCCGGTGCTGCGCGCATCGCCCGCGGGCGACGCCCTCGGCAAGGCCGAACTGAAAGGCTGGACGGCCGGCGTCAACGGCCACTTCAACGTCAGCGACAACTGGTACATCGCAGGCCGTGCCGGCCTGTTCCGCGCCGACCTCGAGGGCGATTACCTCGACGGCGACGTGATCCGGCGCGTCGATGACACCAGCAACAAGTGGTACGCCGGCGCCGGCTTCGGCTACGACTTCAGCAACAACTTCAGCATCGGCCTGCACTACGACCATTACGAGGTCGACAAGCGCAACCTCGATCTCAATGCCGACCTCGTTTCGGTCCGCGGCGAAGTGCGCTTCTGAGCCGGATGGATCGTCTCCCACAGGGCATGGATCGCCACTCGTGCCGGCCCGGAAACGGGCCGGCTTTTTCTTGCCCGCCGCGGACGCGGCAGGTCCCGGTGCCCTCGCGCCGGCACGCATGAGCGCGACTCAGTGCCAGTTCGCCAGCGTGCGTCGCAACGGCGCGTCTTCCACGAACGCCGCATCGGCAATCCCGCGCAGGCGCGCGACCAGTGCATCGGCGTCGGTCTTCTCGCCGCTGCGTGCGAGTGAGGTCGCCAGCAAGACGCCGGCCTCGACGATCAAGGGATGCGATTCGCCCCAATGCGCGCACGAAAGTTTCCAGGCTTGCGCGGCGGCCACCCGCGCCGCGGCGGGATCGCCGCGCGCGAGGGCAAGGCGCGCATCGAGGCGCGCCAGCAGCACGCGCCAACGCAGGTCGTCCGCCGGCGCCGGCACCATCCCGGCACGCAGGCGGCCGGCTTCCTCGAGGCGTCCCCGGTCGAGCAGGCCTTCCACCGCGACCGCCTCGGCGCGTGCGGTGAACGTGTTCGCTTCGCCGTAGCGGCTCCGGTAGGCCGCCAGCACCGACGCGATCAACGGCGCGGCCTCGTCGGCCCGGCCGGACCGGGTCAGCGCCCGCGCCAGGTTGTATTCCGCACGCTGGACGATGCCGCTGCCGGCATCCTGGGTGCGCCGGCGCAACTCGAGCGATTCGCGGAACAGCGGCAATGCCGCGGCGAAATCCCCCATGTCCTCGAGCGCCGAGGCGAGATTGTTGAGCGGCAATGCGCGGTTCGCGTTGCGCACGCCGTCGCCAGCGAGGCGCGCGTACACGGCCAGTGCTTCGCGATACTGCTGCGCGGCGTCGCCGAAGCGGCCGAGATCGTGCAGCTGCGATCCGAGTTCGTTGTGTCCCTGGGCGAGGTACTCGCTGTCGTTGCCATACAAGTCCTGCGCAAGCACGACGTTCTCGCGCAGGATCGCCAGTGCTTCCTCGCGCCGCCCGCTGCGGCCGAGCGCATTGGCGTAGTTGTCGAGCGAGCTCTGGTAGTCGGGATGATGGTTGCCGACGCGCGCGCGCTTGATCGCGATGACCCGGCCGAACAGGTCGGCGGCAGCGGCGGAGTCGCCACGCTGCTCGACGACGAGGGCAAGGTTGTGCAGGGTCGAGGCGACCGACAGCGAATCTTCGCCGAGCGCCGCGCTGCGGATCGCCAATGCGCGCCGCAGCAGCGGCTCGGCCTCGTCGCCGCGATCCCGGGCTTCGAGGACCACGCCGAGCGTGTTGAGGGCATCGGCCATCGCCAGCGAATCGGGCGCCGCATGCGCTTCGCGCAGGCGCAGCGACTCGCGCGCCGCCGCTTCCGCCTCGCTGGCCGGGAACTTGTTGTTCGAGTAGACCACCGCCAGCTGGCTCAGCGTCGCCGCAGCCGCCAGCGGGTCGTTCACCGAGGCATCGACATGGAGGGCCGCAGCCTGGCGGAACAGGTCGACCGCGCGCGCGGATTCGCCGATCGAACGATAGGCGCTGCCGAGCACGTCGAGCAGGTGCGCCTTCACCCGTGGCGCATCGGCGAGCTCGCTGGCAATGCGCGTGGCGCCTTCGTCGAGGACGTCGCGCGCGCTGAGGTCGCGGTTCGCGCGCAGGCGCGGGTTCGACACGTTGAACACCGAGACGAGGAACTCGCTGACGCGCGCCGCGGTGTTCGCCTGCACGGTTGCCTCGCGCTCGGCCTCGAGGGCGCGGTCACGTTCGCTGGCCAGCCGCCAGGTGAAGGTCGCGGCGAGGAGGACGAGCACGGCAACCGCGGCGAACAGCGGCCAGCGCCGGCGCAGCAGGCGTGACGCGCGATAGCCGAACCGCGGCGGCCGCGCCAGCACCGGACGGTGCGCGCGATGGCGTTCGATGTCGTCGGCCAGCGCCTTGGCCGAGGCATAGCGCGCCTCCGGTGCATGCGCGGTCGCGCGCTGCACGATCGCGTCGAGGTCACCGCGCAGGCGGCCGGCCCACGGCACCGCCGCGGCGAGCGCGCTCGGACGCACAATCGCCTGTCCGAGCAGGGTGATGGTGTGGTCATCGGCATCGAGGCGGGCCCGCCGGCCGGCCAGCAGCTCGAACAGGATCAGGCCGAGGGAATAGACGTCGCTGGCGGTCGAAACCGCCTCGCGCCGCAGCTGCTCGGGGCTGGCATAGCGCGGCGTCACCCAGGCGCTCGCCGCACGCAGTTCTTCCGCGGAAGCGGCGACGTCGAGTGCGCGGGCTACGCCGAAGTCGAGCAGCATCGGCACGCCGTCGGCACGCACGAGCACGTTCGACGGTTTCAGGTCGCAATGCACGACGAAGCGCGAATGGGCGAACTCGACCGCCTTGCAGACCTCGGCGAACAGGCTCAGGCGGGCGTCGAGACCGAGCGCCTGCTCGCGGCAGTAGCGGTCGATCGGCACGCCGTCGACGTGCTCCATGACGAAGTACGGCTGCCCGCCCGGGGTCGCCCCGCCGTCGAGCAGGCGGGCGATGTTCGGGTGCTGCAGGGTGGCGAGGATCTGCCGCTCGCGGGCGAAGTGGACGAAGGTCTCCGGCGAGGGGATGCCGCGGATCAGCTTGATCGCCGCGCGCTGGTCGAAATGCCCGTCGGCGCGTTCGGCGAGGTAGACCGCGCCCATGCCGCCGGCGCCGAGTTCGGCGACCAGGCGCCAGGCGCCGAGCACGTCGCCGATGCCGAGTTCGGATGCCGTCGCCTGCGCGCCGGGCAGCGGCGAATCGAGGGCCGATGTGGCGGCGTCGGCGGCCAGCCAGGCATCGACTTCGGCAATCAGGACGGGGTCGGCACCGAGTTCGAGCAGGCGTGCGTGCCGCGCCTTGGCCGGCAGGTCGCGCACGGCGGCAAACAGTTCGCGCACGGTTTTCGCATGGTCGTCACGGTTCATCGCGCGCGGCCTCCCGGTCGAACCCGTCCGCGTGCAGATGATCGGACAGCACCGCCCGCAGCGTCCATGCCGATTCGCTGAAAGCCGCTGCCGAGGGCATGGCCAACGGCACCACCTCGAGGTCGAGCGGGCCCGCCACGACGGCGAGGTCGAGGAGGATTTCCTGCTGCTGCCAGCGCCGCAGCGGATTCGCCGCGGCCGGCGGGAAACGGCCGACGACGACACCCTCGCGCCGCACCTCGGCCGCCGGCGCACCGGCGGTTTCGCCGGGGATGCCGGCGCCGGCGTCGAAGCTGCGCCGCAGGCGCAACGGCCCCTCGACGGCAGGTCCGAGCGCAAAGCGGAAGCGGCTGCTGCCACTCGCGTAGCGGCAGACCACGGCCGTGCGTGCGGTCGGTGGCTCGTCGGCGAAGCTCGATGACAACGGCGCGCACAGCGCATCGTCGGGCAGTTCGTAAGCGTGGGCGGCGACGGCCGCGGAATCGCCGACCTCGAAGCCGTCGATGTCGGCGACCCGCGCCTGTGCATGCCGGTAGCGGAAGACGACGTGGCGCGTGCAGGCCGCGGTTGCGGCAGCCGGCAAGGCGCCGGCTTCCTGGTGGATGCGCAACCGGCTCGTCCAGGTCGGTGCGTCGCCGAGGAACACGCGCCAGGCGGCGGTCGTGCCGGTCGGCGTCGCGGCAACCCGCGGCGCACCGGCAAGGGCACCGTTGAAAGGGCCGTGATCGAAGTAGAAACCGGCGTCGAAGAAGTCCTCGACGCCGGTGCCGTACCAGGCCGGAGCCGTCGCCCCGTCGACGACGATGCGCTCGTCGCCTTCGAGCACGTCGAGCCCGTTCGTCGCGTCACCCGTGTAACGGGCGGACAGGGCGACCAGCTTGCCGGCACCGTCGTCGGCAAGCACGAGGCGGTCGCCGGGCCCGCAGGCTTCGCTCGCCGTTGCATGCAGGTGCGCCGTGCCGGCTGGCGTCAGCGCGTCGAACATCGCGCTGCCGGCGACATCGATCGGCGCGGCAAGTCCGGCGTCGACGACGAGTTCGACGGTGACCGCGCGTGCGTACGGCATCGGCCACCAGGCATGGGCCACGCCGTCGGCGCCGATGCCCGACAGCAGGCCGCGCGCCGAACCGGCGGCATCCGCGGCGAAGAAGTCGGCGAAGGCGAGATCGATGGTGGTTGCTCCGTCGACGCGCACGCGCAGGCGCAGATGCGGCCATGCCGAAGCCGGCACATCGAGGCGCAGGCCGCGCAGCCAGCCGCCGCCGTTGCGCGTGGCGAGTGGCAGCGTGGCCGGGCCGTTCACGCCGGCGAACGCGAACGGTTCCGGCGCGAGCAGGCCATGCCACGGATCCTCGCCCGGCGGCGTCTCCAGGAAGGCACGCAGGCCGGCCTCGTCGAACGCCGGGAACGCATCGACGGCGGCAGCGGCCGGCAGGCGGACGAACTGCGCCTGGTACCACAACAGCCCCCAGCCGGACGGATCGCAGGACAGGTTGCCGGCTTCGGCACCGGCCAGGCCGAAGCGCAGCGACTGCGCGTAGGCGATCGGCACGCGGCTGACGTAGCCGCCACTCGAGGCGAGGCGGTCGGCCACCAGCGGCAGCGTGAACGGCACCAGCGAGCCGTCGAACAGGCGTGCCAGCGGCACGTCCAGGCGCAGCTCGCCGTCGACGCGCAGGCGTGCGCGCACGGCCGGATCGAAACAGCGCGACACGCCATCACCGGTGGTCATCCACAGACGCGTCATTGCGCCGGCGCCGCGTTCGTCGAACAGCACGACTTCATCGCCGTCGCGGTACAGCCAGCGCAACGGATGCGGATTCGCGGCAGCTGGTTCGGGACCGCGGTTGCTGCGGTCGTAGCGGCAACCGTCGAGGCAGGCACTCGAATGCGCGACGACGAGATGGTGCACATCGACTTCGGCGAAGCGCGCCGGCGAACGCCAGCCTTCCCACGGCCACGGCGCGCCGGCCGCGGCCGGGCCTGCGAAAAGCACGAGCACGAGGGCAGCGATGCGCGGCATCGACCCCCTCCTCCGCGTTCAGCCGGCGGCAGCGTCGGCCGGCTCTTCGACGCCGTTCGAGACGACCACGGCAGCGGCCAGATCGCCGGTCACGTTGAGGGTGGTGCGGCACATGTCGAGGAAGCGGTCGACGCCGAGGATGAGGCCGATGCCTTCGGGCGGCACGCCGACCATGCCGCAGATCAGCGCGATCACCGGCAGCGAGCCGGCCGGCACGCCGGCAGTGCCGATGCCGCCGAGGATGCATACCAGCATGACCACCAGCTGCTGGGCAAGGCTGAGTTCGACGTTGAAGAACTGGGCGAGGAACAGCACGGTCACGCCCTCGAACAGGGCGGTGCCGTTCTGGTTCGCCGTCGCGCCGACGGTCAGCACGAAGCGCGAAACCTTGCGCGGCAGCTTGAGGTCGGTCTCGGCGACCTTCAGCGCGGTCGGCAGGGTGGCATTGCTCGATGCGGTCGAGAACGCCATCACGATCGCCTCCTGCGAACCGCGGAAGAAGGCCAGCGGCGACATGCCGCCGAGCAGGCGCACGCTCAGCGAATACACCACGAAGAAGTGGATCGCCATCGCCAGCAGGGCGACGCCGACATAACCGGCGAGCTTGAACAGGAGGTCCCAGCCGAACAGTGCGGCAAGGTTGAACACGAGGCAGGCGACCGCGAACGGTGCCAGCCGGATGACCAGGTGGATCAGCGTCATCGAGATCTCGAACACGCCCTCGACGACCTCCTTCGTGCGCATCGCCAGCGGCGATTTCGTCAGCACGATGCCGATGCCGAACATCAGGGCGAAGAACATCACCGCGAGGATGTCGTTGTCGGCGGCGGCACGGATGACATTGGTCGGCACGATGTTGAGCAGCAGGTTCATGCCGCTGGCCTGCGTGCTGCTGCTGGCGACGATCGCCTGCGCACGCGAACCGGCATCCGCCAGCAGGGCCTCCGCCAGCGCCGGATCGACGCCGTCGCCGGGGCGGAACAGGTTGACGAGAACGATGCCGATGGCAACCGCGATCGACGACACGACCACGGTGTAGGCGATCGTCTTCCAGCCGACCCGGCCGAGCGAACGCACGTCGCCCATCTCGGCCACGCCGACCACCAGCGCCGAGAACAGCAGCGGGATCACCAGCATGAACAACAGGCGCAGGAACACCTGCCCGACCGGCTGGGTGATCCACTGGGTCAGCCATTTCACCCATTCGGCATCGCCACCGGCGCCCAGGTGCACGGCGAGGCCGACGACGAGTCCGGTGAGGAAGCCGATCGCCATCTGCGTATGCAGCGGCATGCCGGTGCGTGGGCTCATGTGCGGCACGCCTGGCGGGCCGTCGACAACAGGATGGATGGCCTACCCGGCACCTTGTCCGACTTCATGTGCTGCACGTTCCCCGACGATCCAACCGTTCCTAGTGTGCCGCATGTGCCGCGCCAGTGGTACGCGGGCGCTGCGGCAGCGCCGGGCCCGGGACTGAAAAACGCCGGCTCGCACCGCTCCGGCGGCATGGCGACGGTCGGCAAACGCAGGCCGCAGCGCACGCATGCGCGGAGCTCATGGCGGATACAGCGGCGGCAGCGGCGAGTCGGCTTGCGGCACCGGTTTGTCCGCCTTCCAGCGCAAGCCATTGCGGAACGCGGCACCGAGGCGGGTGGCGACGCCGTGGCTGTCGGCACCCGCATAACGGACACGCTCGAACTCCGCCAGCACGTCGCGTTGCGCCTCGTCGTCGAGCAGGCCGGCAAGTTCGCCGAGGTTACGCACGCCGGCACGCTCGCTGCGTGCCCAGGCGAGCAGGCCCTGCCCCGCGGTGACGAGATCGCCGGTCGCGCAGGCACGCAGGAAGCCGGCGCGTCCGGGCGGATCGCGACGGATGCCGGCATCGACGGGTTCCGCGCGATGCCCGCGGCGCGCGCGCCACCAGGCCACCAGGGTGAGCAGCCACAAGGCCGCCATCACCAGCGCCAGCGTGCGCCAGCGCCTGAGGTCGGTGCCGGCATCGGCATCGGGCCAGGTGATGGTCGGCGTTGCGCCGGACACGGGGGCGGGCGCGGAGCGGGCGGGCAGCGATGCCGGTGATGCCGCGGCGGTTCCGCTGACCTCGATCGTGCGGGCCGGCAACACGGCGGTGACCCGGCGCTGCTGCGCGGTATCCCACCAGTCGACCCGCACTTCCGGCAGCAGCAGGCTGCCGGGACGCGTGGGCACCACGGCGAACTTGCGCGTGCGCTCGCCGTACAGCCAGCTGCCGTCGTCGCGGGTCTGCGTTTCCGGCTTGTCGGGATAGAGCTCGGCACCTGCGGGCGCCTCGAACATGAGCTCGGGCAACTGCTCGAAGCCGAGCCCCTGGGCGCGGATGCGCAGCGTGCGCGTGACCGGCTCGCCGACCGCGACCGTCGTCGGCAGTTCGCTCTCGTCGGACAGCGCGAGCGACGCCGCCGGCAGCCACGGTGCCGTGCCCCAGTCCGCCGGTTTCGCCTGCACGTCGAGGGTGATCGCCTGCGAACGCGCCGATACCGGACTGCCGCGGCGGAAGAATCCGGTCGGGTCGGAGCGATCGAGCACGCTGCCGCGGAAGGCGAGTGACGGAATCACGAGCGCTCCGCTGCGCTCGGGAATGAGCGCGTAGTGGCGTTCGAGCACGTTGTAGCGACGCCCGCCGACGGTCGTGCCGTACGGCCGATCGCGCCCGAGCTTGTGCACGACGAGTCCGTCGGCAGCGGGTTCCTCGAGCGCGCCTTCGGTCAGGTCGACCGCGTAGTGCAGCTTCACCACCAGACGCACCTGCTGCTGCACGAACGGCGTCAGCGGTTCCGCACGGACTTCGATGAAGACCGGGTCGCCGGCGCTGCCCTGCACGACGGCCGCGGCCTCCGCGACGGCGAGGGCGAGCGGCTCGGTGCGCAACGATCCGACCGCAATCGGCGGAATGGTGATGCGGCCGGCCTGTTTCGGTTCGAGCCCGATGGCCCACAGGGTTTTCGAGGTCGAGCGGCCGTTGACGAGGCTGAACTGGCGACTCGATTGCGTGCCTAGCAGGGAGAAGTCCGCCGACAGGGCGCTGAAGTCCGGCTCGCCGCCGGCATCGCCCTCGACCTCGACGTTCAGGGTGATCGTCTCGCCGAGTTGCATCGCGTCGCGGTCGAGCCAGGCGCGCGCGGTGGCGGCGAAGGCCGATGCCGACGTCAGCAGCACGGCAACCAGCGCCATCGCGAAAAGCATCCACCGCCTCGTCATCGTCCACCTCCACCGCGCTGCCGCCGTTCGTGTTCGAGCTGGAACTTGCGTCGCAACAGGCCGCCGGGATCGTCCGGCACGCGCTGCAGCCACTGGTCGAGTGCCTGCTGCTGCTCGCGCGCAGCCTCCTCCTCGCGCGAAACGACGGGCACCCTGGTTTCGTCATCGGCCTTGCCGTCGAGCGCGTCGTCGATCGCCCGCGACAAGGCCTGCTTGTCGTGCTCGCGCTGCGCGGGTTGGCCCGCCGCGTCCGCCTTCGCCGCGGCGTCGCCCTGCTGACCATCCTGCTGCTGACCATCCTGCTGCTGACCATCCTGCTGCTGGCCGTCCTGCTGCTGGCCCTCCTGCTGCTGGCCCTCCTGCTGCTGACCGTCCTGCTGCTGACCATCCTGCTGCTGACCGTCCTGCTGCTGGCCGTCCTGCTGCTGGCCGTCCTGCTGCTGGCCGTCCTGCTGCTGGCCGTCCTGCTGCTGACCGTCCTGTTGCTGACCGTCCTGCTGCTGGCCGTCCTGCTGCTGGCCGTCCTGCTGCTGGCCGTCCTGCTGCTGGCCGTCCTTGTTTTCACCCTGCTGGCGCGAGTCCTTGTCCTTCGGCTGGCGTTTCAGCCATTCCTCGACCGCGTACCGGTTCGCCTGCGCATCCTCCATGGCGGGATCGGCGGCGAGCGCTCGTTCGTAGGCGGCCAGTGCCTCCTCGTAACGACCGAGTTTCGCCAGCGCGTTGCCGCGGTTGTAGTCGGCATCGGCGCCTGTCGCCGCAGCAAAGGCTTCGGCGGCGGCGGCGTAATCGTCGCCGCGATAGGCGGCACTGCCGCGCAGGGCGGGATCGCGGGCGAGTTCACGGGCACGCCCGGCCTCTCCCTCGGCGAGGGCGGCGGCGGCCTGCTGGTCGCGGCGCAACCACAGGTCGGCAAACTCGAACGCCTGTGCGCGCGGCATCGGCGCGGCGACGACGAGCACGACCAGCAACCAGCCACGCCGGAAGCTCAGCAGGGCCAGTGGCAGCAGGGCAAGAAGGAACCACGGGCCGCGATCGCGGAAGCGCTCGCTGGCGGCTTCGCCCTTGCCCTCGCGCACCGAGCTGCCGCGCAGGTCGGTCAGCAGCAGGTCGAGGTCGCTGCGATCGGCGGCGAGCGTCGCATAGCGCCCTCCGCCGGCGTCGGCGAGCGCGCGCAGGCCGTCTTCGTCCAGCCGCGGCAGGACGATGTTGCCGGCGGAGTCCTGCAGGAATCCGCCTTGCGGCAGCGGAACCGGCGCGCCGGCGCGCGTACCGACACCGAGCACCGATACGGTGAAACCGCGCGCGCGCGCGGACCGCGCGGCATCGATGCCGTCGCTTCCCGCCGCATCGGCGATGAGGAGGATCTCGCCGTCGGCGAGCCCGGCCTGTTCGATCAGGCGCTGCGCCTGCTCGATCGCGCGCCCGCCGGCATTGCCGGCCACCGGCATGATGCCGGGATCGAGGGCATCGACGAGATTGCGCACCGTCTCCACGTCGTCGGTCAGCGGCGCGGCGACGAAGGCATCGCCCGCATAGCCGATCAGCGCGGTCTGCAGGTCGCGGCTCGCATCGAGGATGTCGTGGATCTTGTGGCGCGCGCGCGCGAGGCGGCTCGGCTTGACGTCGGCGGCCAGCATGGTCGGCGCGAGTTCGAGGGCCAGCACGCGCGCCGCATCGTTGCGCAGCAGCGGCAGTTTCTCGCGTTCCCACGCCGGACCGGCCAGCGCAATGCAGGCGAGGATCCACGCACCGGCCGCGAGCCACGGCGCGGCGGATCGCCGGCGCAGCGGATTTGCCTCGAGCAGGTACGGCAGCAGCTGCGCATCGACCACGCGCTGCCATGCACCGGCCTGGCCGTGCAGGCGCCGCACCAGCATCCATGCGAGCGGCAGCAACGGCAGCGCGAGCAGCCACAACGGGCGCAGGAAACGGAACTCCGCCAGCGCGCTCATCGGACCGTCTCCGGCAACCGGCGCAGGCCGCGCAAGTCGGGCAGCACGGCGGCGAGCAGGGCCAGCAGCAATGCCAGCGCCAGTGGCCAGGCATACAGCTCGACCAGCGGACGCAGGGCCTCGGCCTGGTCGGCAACCGGCTCGAGGCGATCGATGTCGCGGTAGATGCCGGCCAGTTCGGCGGTGTCGCGTGCGCGGTAGAAGCGTCCGCCGGTGCGCTCGGCCATCTCCGTCATCATCGCCACGTCGAGCTCGGCCGACGGGTTGTAGCGACGCGTGCCGAACAGCGAGTCGACCGCCACCGAATCGGCGCCGATGCCGACCGTGTAGACCCGCACCTTGCTGGCGACGGCGAGTTCGATCGCCTTGCGCGGATCGAGTTCGCCGGCATTGCTGACGCCATCGGTCAGCAGGATCACCACGCGCTGGTTCTCGGGGCGGTCGAGCAGGCGCTTGACGGCAAGACCGACGGCGTCGCCGATCGCGGTCTCGCGACCGGCAAGACCGATCGTGGCTTCGTCGAGCTGGCGCGCGACGGTGGCGAGGTCGAAGGTCAGCGGAGTCAGCAGGTAGGCACGCGAACCGAACAGGATGAGGCCGACGCGATCGCCCTGGCGACGCTCGATGAAATCGGTGGCGATCGCCTGCACGGTGCTGAAGCGGTCGGAGGCACGGTTGCCGAGTTGCATGTCCTGGATGCCCATGCTGCCGGAAGTGTCGACGGCGAGCAGCAGGTCGCGCCCGCTGCGCGGCACATCCTCGGCGTCGCCGAGCCATTGCGGCCGCGCCGCGGCGACGACCAGGCCGCACCAGGCGAGCAGGGCGAGGACACGGCGCAGGCGCGGGACCGCAGCGGCCGATGCCATCGCCGGCAGGGCGAGGCCGGCATGCGGCATGCGCAGGGCGACTTCCGCGGCCACCCGCGCGCGCGGCAGCACCCACGCCGCCAGCAGCGGCAGCGGCAGCGCCCACAGCATCTCCGGCCAGGCGAGCTCAAGCATGCGCGCGCTCCCGCTCGGCGACGCGAACGAACCATTGCCGCACGACGATCAGCAGGGCGTCGGCATCGAACTCCGCCTGGCGCTGCCAGGGCGCATCGAGCAGGACCCGCCCGGGGCCATGGCGGAACGCGTCCGAGCCGGTTTGCGCATCGAGGAAGGCGAGCCAGTCCTCGCCCCGCAGGGTCGCCGCGCGCGCATCGACGAGGCGAGCGCCGCGGCGCAGCAGTTGCGAGAGTTCGCCGGCAAGACGCAATGGATCCGGCGTGCCGGCATGGCGGGCGGCAATCGCGTCGACTTCGGCGAGCAGGGCGCGCCGCCAGCGACGCTCGCGCAGGCCGCGCCAGGCGCGCGTGACGGCGAACGCGGCGGCGAGCAGCGCGAGTGCGGCGAGCAGCCACCAGCCCGGTGCCGGCGGCCACCACGAGGGATCGGCCGGCAGATGGATGTCGCGCAGGACCGGGCCAGTGGCGTTCATGCCTGCGAATCCACCGGCCCGCGCGAGCGCGAGGTGAACGGCATGATCGCGCGGCGCAGGTCGCCGTCGGTGGCGAGATCGACGACGCGCGCGCCGATGCGGGTGAAGCGGCTGCGCACGGTTTCGCGCACGGCGGCGAAGCCGCGCGTCCACGTCTCGCGCAGGCGGGAATCGCCGAAATCGACGAGCCGATGATCGCCGTCGAAGCTCATCGGGTAGCGTCCCGGCGGCGGCGGCGCGCGCTCGATGGCGTCGCTGACCAGCAGGCAACCGAGCTCGTGGCGACCGGCGAGCCGGCCGAGCACGGACCAGGCAGCCTCGTCGGCGCTGAAGCCGTCACTGACGAGGATCAGGCGCATGCCGGGACGCAGCAGGCGGCGTGCACGTTCGAGCGCAGCCGACAGGTTCTCCACCGCCGAACCCGCCGCCGCATCCCAGTCGCGCAGCGCGCGCAATCCGCGCAGGCAACCGCGCCGCCCGCCGGCCGGCTTGACCTCGTCGCGGACGCCGCCGCCGAAGCCGAGCATGCCGACGCGATCGCCGCCGGCGGTCACCATCCAGGCGAGCAAGGCGGCGGCGCGTGCCGCCTGCACGCTCTTGAAGCGTTCGCGCGTACCGAAGCGCATGCCGGGATTGAAATCGACCATCAGCAACAGGCCGTGCTCGCGTTCTTCCTCGAACAGCTTGGTGTGCGCGGTGCCGCTGCGCGCGGTCACCCGCCAGTCCATGTGGCGGATGTCGTCGCCGGCCTGGTAGACCCGCGATTCGCGGAAATCCACGCCACGGCCGCGCCAGCGCGAGGCATGACCGCCGCCGCGCGCGGCCGCACTGCGACGCACCTCGGCGAGCGTAGCGCCCCGCGCCAGCGGCGCGAGCGCAAGCAGTTCGTCGAGGGCGACGCGGGTGGCGGCGGTGGGCTGTGGATGTGGCATTGGCCAGGGGTCGGTGAACAGGGGCTAGGGGCTAGGGGCTAGGGGCTAGGGGCGAGGGGCGAGGGGCGAGGGCGAGGGCGCAAGTTCGATCGGTCGCAAGAGTGTCAAGCACGGTACGGCGGGCATCGGACTCATTGCGGCGGCGAATCACGAGAGTCGTCCCGGACTTCGCAATCCCGCCTTTTACAGCAGACAAGTTGGCGCGCCCGTTCGAACTTGCGCCCTCGCCCCTCGCCCCTCGCCCTCAGGGCAGTGGCACGCGCTCGAGCAGCAAGGCGATCGCGCGGCCGCTGTCGATGCCTTCGGCTTCCGCCTCGTAGCTCATCAACACGCGATGGCGCAGGACGTCGGCGGCGATCGCGTGCACGTCCTCGGGGGTGACGTAGTCGCGGCCGGCGAGCCAGGCCTGCGCACGTGCGCAACGGTCGAGGGCGATGGTGCCGCGCGGGCTTGCGCCCCAGCTGATCCAGCGCGCCAGTTCGTTGCCGTAGCGCGCCGGTTCGCGCGTGGCGAGGACGAGCTGGACGAGGTAGTTCTCCAGTGCCGGCGCCAGATGCAGGGCAAGCACCTCGTCGCGCGCGGCGAACACGTCGGCCTGGCTGAGGATCTGCTGCGGCGGTGCCGCGTCGATCGTGCCGCCGCGTGCGCGTTCGCGCGCCAGGCGCAGGATCTCGACCTCGGCACCGGCCTGCGGATAGTCGATGCGCACATGCAGCAGGAAGCGGTCGAGCTGCGCTTCCGGCAAGGGATAGGTGCCTTCCTGCTCGATCGGGTTCTGCGTCGCCATGACGAGGAACAACGGCGGCAGCGGAAACGTGGCCCGGCCGACCGTCACCTGGCGCTCGCCCATCGCCTCGAGCAGGGCCGATTGCACCTTTGCCGGCGCCCGGTTGACCTCGTCGGCGAGGATGAGGTTGTGGAATAGCGGACCGCGCTGGAATTCGAACTGTGCGGTCTGCGGACGATAGATCTCGGTGCCGGTCAGGTCGGCCGGCAGCAGGTCGGGGGTGAACTGCACGCGATGGAAATCGGCCTCGACGCGCGCGGCGAGTTCCTTGATCGCGGTGGTCTTGGCCAGGCCGGGCGCGCCCTCGACGAGCAGGTGGCCATCGGCGAGCAGGGCGATCAGCAGGCGGTCGACCAGCACCTGCTGGCCGATGATGCAGCGCGCGAGTTCGTCGCGCAGGCGGGCGAATGCGCTGGCGGCAGCGCTGGGTGCGGATTCGGGCATGTCCATGGGATTTGCGGCGATCGGTCGGGCAATGATGTCACGTCGTGGCATGTGCGACTCGGACAACGCCGGGCGCGCAGGGTTTCCCCAACTCATGGCAGGGTCCGCTGCAGGCTCGTGCGCAGGGCGCCGACGGGTCGCCGGCTCGTCGCGGGAAAAACGATGCCCGCCCGTGCCGGCAACGGACCCGGCCATCGCCGCGGCGGCGTGCGGATTCGACCGGCCCGCGGAACAGGCGACGGCGGACGCCTGCCGCTCAGGTCGCGCAGCGAGCGGCCAGCACGTCCTCGAGGGCGACCGGGCGGCCGATCAGCCAGCCCTGCGCATAATCGCAGCCCATTTCGCCGAGCATGCGCAACTGCTCGGCCGTCTCGACGCCTTCGGCGATCATTTCGCAACCGAGCGCCTCGGTCATCGCCAGCACGGCCTTGACCAGGGCCACGCCGCGCGGACGATCGAGCGCACGCACGAAACTCTGGTCGAGCTTGATGCGGTCGAAGTCGAGCGTCAGCAGGGGACCGAGATTCGAGTAACCGGTGCCGAAGTCGTCGAGGGCGACCTCCATGCCGGCTTCATGGCAACGCGTGATGAGGGCGACGATCTCCGGGCGGTCGAGCACGAGGTTCTCGGTGATCTCCACCTCGAGGCAGGCCGGCGGCAGCGCACGTGCGTGCAGGTGCGCCAGCATGCGGTCGACCAGCGCCGGATCCTCGATCTGGCGGGCCGACACGTTGAGGGCGATGAACGGCAACGGCTCGCGCCCGCGGCGTTGCAGTTCGGCGAGCATGTCGCAGACCCGTTCGAGCACGTATTCCCCGACCGGCACGATCAGCGAGGTCTCCTCGGCCAGGCGGATGAACTCCGCCGGCGCCACCTGGCCGCGCAGCGGATGCTGCCAGCGGATCAGTGCCTCGTAGCCGGCGATGGTGGCGCTGGCAATGTGCTGGATCGGCTGCAGGCGCACGTCCAGCCCGCCCTGCGCGAGAGCGAGCCGCAACTCGCTTTCGAGGCGGATCTTGTCGATCGCGCCGGCATCCGCCAGGCCGCCGGCATGCGCATCGTCGCCGTCGCCGGTCAGGGTGGCGAGTGCCGAGCGGTAGCGCTTGAGCTGGTTCATCAGCAAGGCACGCACGACCGGATCGGCCGCGGCCAGGCGTTCGGCCAGCTGGCTGCGGTCGACCGGCATCAACACGCAATCGGTCAGTGCACGCGCCGTCGCCGAACGCGCGGCATCGTCGAGGACGGCCATTTCGCCGAGCAGGGCGCCGGCGCCGAGTTCGCCGAGCAGGCGCTCTTCGCCGTGCTGGATCGTGCTGACGACGACGCGGCCGGATTCGACCAGGAACGCGGTCGTCGCCGCATCGCCTTCGCTGAAGATGATCTCGCCGGCAGCCACCTGCCGTCGCCTTGCCTGATCCATGCCGCTTCCCCGGCTCGCGCGACCCGTCGCCGCCATGGTGCCATCGCGGCATCGCGCTTGTCAGCGCGTGCCGCCGCGGCGGCGCGGGTGAAAAGCAAAGGGGCCGCTTGCGCGGCCCCTTTGCAGGTCAGGTCCCGACGCGGTCAGTCGCAGCCGGGGCTGAAGTCGCAACCACCGGCGGTCGGGCCGAGGCGAACCGTCGCCGTGAGACCCTGCGGAGTGGTGTAGACGCAGGTGCCGGTCGCCAGCGTGTTCGGCGGCGTGGCATTGTCGGCGAAGCCCTGGGCGGTGATCGTGTGCTGGGCGGTGCCGCTGGCAGACGTCACGCCGGTGTAGGACGAGGGCACGATCGTCGCACCACCGCCGCCACCGCCGCCACCGCCGCCCGAGCCGCTCACCGTGCAGGTACCGCTGATCTGCACGCCGGAGACCGCGTTGCCGGCCGTGTCGCGCGCCGTCAGCGTGATCGTGCGGGTGACTGGATCGGCACCGACCTGGATGAACGACGGCGAAGCCTGCAGGGTGGCGAGGTTGACGATGATGTCGACCTCGTCGCCGGCGCCACCGAAGAAGAAGCGCAGCACGCCGCTCGGCGCATCGTCGGTGCTCGCACCGAGACCCGAAGTGACGACCGTCGCCACCGCGCAACCGTTGGCACCCGTGCTCGAGCCGAGCAGGCCGCTGCCGGCGACGCCGTCGACCCGACCGGTGCCCTGCGGCAGCTGGAACGAGAAGCCGATGCGTGCGCGCTGGATCGGCGCCAGCATCGCGTCACTCAGACAGACCACCACCTGCTGGGTCGTGTTGCCGATGATCGGCGACGGCGAGGCGATCAGCGAAGCCGGCGCCAGACCCGGATACGAACCGATCCCGGCATCGGTCACCCGCTTCGCACCGCCGGTCACCGAGTCGACGCTCTCGCCCTGCGCCCAGATGACGTTGAGGTAGCCGAGCGTGGAGATCGTGTAGTTCAACGTCGCCGAGGCACGACCGATGTCGTTGGTCACGCCGGTCGCGGTGATGTTGCCGTGCTGGGCGCGGGCAACCACGTACGGCAGCACCGGACCGTAGTTGACGCTGCTGCCGGTGGTGTTGTTGAGGTTGAAGTTCGAGGTCGTGTTGAGGCTCGTCTGCGAGTTGATGTTGCTCACCGTCAGGGCGCTCTCGAGATCGGTGTTGCCCTGCACTTCCTCGCCGAACACGACCAGCACGTCGCCCGGGCCCGCACCGCCACCGCCGGTGACGAACTGGCCGCTGGCCGAGGTGAACAGGTTGCCGCCTTCCAGGGCGTCGCCGTCCGTGCCGGACATCGAGAAGCGGTCGGCGGCGACGTTGTACGGCTCGTCGATGACGCCGAAGCGGATGACCGTGCCCGGCACCACCGGGTTGCCCTGGCGGTCATTGGCCAGCGCGCTGACGGTCAGGCTGTAGGTCGCATCGGGATCCGGCGGGATGCCGTCTTCGCCGGGCGGCTCGAGGTCTTCCGGCGGAATCACGCCGTCGGACACGCGATTCACGCGCAGGGCGTTGATGATCGGCGAGGTCAGGGTCAGGCTGAACAGCTTGCCGTCGGAGACGACCACCGTGGTGGTCGCGGAAATCGGGTCGGCAATGCCGTTGGCGGTGTTGTTGTCGGCGCGGTCGACGGTGGCACGGACCTGGATCGGTCCCTGCGTCGTGCCGGCCTGGAACGAGGCGGTCGCGATGCCGTTGATGGTGCGCGTCTGCACCGACGAACCGGTCACCGGGCCACCGGCCGAGGTTGCCGAGAGCATGGCGCCGCCCGGCGCGCCGACGATCTCGATGCGCACGTTGTCGGTCGCACCCGGATCCGGCACCGGCTGGTTGGCACCGTCGCGCACGCGCACGCTGATGACCGAACTGGTGTTGCCGCCGGCACCCGGCACGTAGACGCTGGTCGGCGACGGCGCGATGTCGAGCGCGGCCGGCAGCGGGGTCGCGCCGGCGACGGTGAAGCTGAGCGTGCGCGACACCGTGCGCCCGGTGGTCGGGTCGGTGGCCGAAGCGGTCAGCACGGCGGTGCCGGCGACGTCGTAGGAAGTGACGAAAAGGACGTAGGAGCCGTTGTTGGTGGTCGCGTTGAACGACACCATGCGGGTCGCCATCTCGTTGATGTCGTCGGTCGATGGATCGTCCGGCGGCGAGATGCTGACGATGCTCGGGTTGCTGATGGTGAACGTCGCATCGCTGGTCAGCGCGGTGATCGTGCCCTGCGCATTGCGGTAGGTGAACTGCACCTCCGCCATGTACGGCGAGCCCGGATACGGCAGCACGTTGTTCGGATTGCGCGGCAGGTCGACGCGCGACGCGGTCAGCGTGATGGTGCCGTTGGCCGGCGGCGATGCGCCACCGCCACCGTCACCGCCACCGCCACCGCAGCTCGAAAGGACCAGGCTGGCGAGCAGCAGTCCGAGGGTCTTCAAGGGGAATCTCATGGGGTTTCTCCAGGCTCGCAATGGGTGTCACGGTCACGTCTCGAGGGCGCGCGGTTCATGCGCGCCCTGCCCCTGGACGTCTCACTTCAGGCTTTCGCTCAGGATGCGCGGCGTGACGAAGATCAGCAGTTCCGCCTTCGTGTCCCGGCGTCCGTTCTTCTTGAACAGGTTGCCGAGCACCGGCACGTCGCCGAGGAACGGAACCTTGGTCAGGTCGTCGCGCTTCTCGACTTCGTAGACGCCGCCGAGGACGACCGTCTGGCCGTTGTCGACCAGCACCGAGGTGTTGATCTCGCGCTTGTCGAGCTGCGGCACCTGGCCGCCACCCGGGTTGTCGATGAAGCCGGCAATCGCGTCCTTCTTCACCGCCAGGTTCAGCACCACGCGGTCGTCGGCGGTGATCGTCGGCGTGACCTTGAGTTCGAGCACGGCTTCCTTGAACTGCACGGTCGCGGTGCCGGCACCGGCGCCGCCGCCGGAGTTCTGGAAGGTGACGTAGCCGACTTCCTGGCCCTGCTTGATGACGGCTTCCTTCTGGTTCGCGGTGACCACGCGCGGGCTCGACACCACCTCGCCACGGCCTTCGGTCTGCGCGGCCGAGAGTTCGAGGTCGAGCAGGTAGTCGGCACCGAGGATGGCGAGGCCGAAGCTGCCGGCCGGATTGGCCGCCGGCAGGTTGACGTTGAGGCGGTCGCCACCCGGCACCAGCACGCCGCTGCCGATCGTGTTCGACGGGTTGATCACCGGCAGGCCGCTGCCGCCGGCGAAGCGGTTGCGCAGGGCGAGGTTGGTCATGCGGTCGACCGCGGCCGAGTTGCCCGAAGTCGAGATGATGTTGCCGTGGCGATCCTCGTAGCCGCCGCTGACGCCGAAGCGGACGCCGAGTTCGCGGGCGAACGAGTCGGTGGCGATGACGATGCGCGATTCGATCAGCACCTGCTGCACCGGGCGGTCGAGCACGGCGATCAACTCGCGGATCTCGAGCACCTTGGCCGGCGTGTCGCTGACCAGCAGGGTGTTGGTGCGATCGTCATAGCTGACCGTGCCGCGCTGCGAGAGGAAGCCGCGCGCCTGGTTCTGCTGCGAGCCGCCACCGGCCTGCTGGTTGCCCTTCGATTCCTGGGTCAGCAGGGCGGCGATGTCGCGGGCGTTGCCGTAGCTGATCGGGATGTAGTCGGAGACGAGTTCGACCTTGTCCTCCATCTGCAGGCGCGCGTCGGCGAGCGCCTGCTCGCGGTCGGCGATCTCCTTCTGCGGAGCGACCCAGATCACGTTGCCCTGCTTGCGCTGGTCGAGGCCCTTGGCCTGCAGCACGATGTGCAGGGCCTGGTCCCACGGCACGTTGATGAGGCGCAGGGTGACGTTGCCCTGCACGGTGTCGGCGACGACGATGTTGAGGTCGGAGACGTCGGCGATCAGCTGCAGCACCGAGCGGGTCGGAATGTCCTGGAAGTTGAAGGTGACGCGGCTGCCGCTGAAGGTCGGCTCGGCACTCTTGCCCTTGGCCTTGTCGTCCTCGCGCTTCGGCGCGATCTCGACCACGTATTCATTGCCGCTCTGGTAGGCGAGCTGCTCGAACGGCGGCTGCACGGCGATGTCGAGGCGCACGCCGGCGCCGCGCGAGCGCGTCTCGATGGATTGCACCGGGGTGGCGAAGTCGAGCACGTCGAGGCGCTGGGCGAGGTTCGGCGGCAGCTTGACGTTCGGCACGTCGAGGATGACGCGGTCGCCTTCGCGACGGAGGTCGGCGGCGGCGCCGGGGCCGGAGAAGTTGACGATGACGCGGCCTTCACCGGTCTTGCCGCGGCGGAAGTCGACCTTGGTCAGCTCGACGCCGTAGGCGGCCACCGACTTGGTCGGGTTGGCGGTGGCGGCGGCGTTGGCCGCGGCGCTGGCACCGCTGGTGTTGGCG
Organism: uncultured Dokdonella sp.; assembly: GCA_934526015.1. Lineage (GTDB taxonomy): Bacteria > Pseudomonadota > Gammaproteobacteria > Xanthomonadales > Rhodanobacteraceae > Dokdonella. The sequence continues at coordinate 57,388 of CAKSZY010000011.1, read as the reverse complement.
GCGACCGCCAGCACGAGTTCGCGCCCGTTGATGCGGGTGTCGTACGCGGCCGGCCGGAACAGGTCGACGACGACGCGCGTGCGTCCGGCGGCTTCGACCGCGGAGACGCCGGCGGTCGCGCCCGCGCCGATCTCGAGGCGGCGCTGGCTGAGGCCGTTGCGGGTGTCGGGCAGGTCGAGGGCGATGCGCGGAGGCGAATCGGTCGTGAAGGCCTGCGGTTCGCCGACCGCTTCGGCGAAGCGCAGCGTGATCTCGACGCGGCCACCCGGCTGTGCCGAGTAGCTCATGTCCTCGAGCACGTTATCGGCCTGTACGGCGCCCGCGCTGGCGAGCCCGAACAGGGCGAACAACCCTGCGAGGCGGTTTCTCTTCCTGATTGCGCCGGGCGCCTGCCCGATGATGTGCTTGGCTGTCGTGGTCATCTCATCACCCCCAAACGGGTCGGTCATTGCTTCTGGGCATCGGACAATGCGATCGAGGTCTGACGCTCGATCCAGCCGCCCGTATCGTTCGCAACGAGTTCCACCAACTGGATCTCGTTCTCGCTGACGGCGGTGATCCGCCCGTAGTTCTGTCCCACGTAGTTGCCCGGCCGCACCCGGCGGATGACGCCCTCCGGATCCTTCAGCAGGCCCTCGGGCGCCGAGGCCGGGCCGAGCGTGCCGACCATCTTCAGGCCGTCGAGCGGAAACGCCTCGAGAGGCTCGGGCGTGCGGTTCTTGTCGGGGCGTGGACCGGCCGTGCGTTCCTCTTCTTCGGACTTGTCGAACGGCACGTTGAACGGATCGCGGTCGTCCGGCGCCTTCAGCGTGTACTCGAAGGTCTCGAAGGTCTTGATGACCGGCGGTGGCTGCAGCGGCTGGCCCTTCTTGGCCTTTTCCTGCGCGACCCACTGGCGCACCTCGTCGGTTCCCGACGTGCAGGCCGTGGTTCCCGCCAGCAGCAGGCCGAGCAGGCCGATGCGGACGCCTGGATGGATGGAGAGCGACATCACTTGCCTCCCTTCGGCGCTGCCGCGGCGGGCTTGTTGGTGCCCGCGGGCGCATTCGCCGCCTCGAATTCGGCAATCTCGTTGTCATCGAGGTAGCGGTAGGTCTTGACCGTCCCCTCGAGGGTGAGGACACCGCCGGCCGGCGCCGCCGCACCCGGCCGGCCGGCCGGCGCACCGGTGGCTCCGGGACGCAGGGAGACGTCGTGCATGGTCAGGATGACCACCCGCGGAAGCGAGGCGACGGCGCTGATGAAGGCGCCGAACTGGTGGTAGGTGCCGGTCATGCGCAACTGGATCGGCTTCTCCGCGTAGAAGCCCTTCATGATCTCCGGACCCGGCTGGAACAGGTCGTTGCTGATGCCGGCACCGAGCGCCGCCTGGGAAATGGCGAGGATCAGCTTCGGCATTTCGGTCCGGCCGGGCAGCTGGCTGATCAGCTGGCGCAGCTCTTCCTTCATGTCCTCGAGCTGCTTCTCGTAGGCCTCGAGGTTGACCACCTGGGCCTGCTTCTTGGAGAAGTCGGCCTTCAGGGTGTTTTCCTTGCGTTCGAGGCCCTCGAGCTCTTCCTGCTGGTGGCGGATCTGGAACCACCAGCCGAGGAACAGGATCAGGGCGACGATCAGGATCGCGAAGAACGTCTTGATCGAGGTCGGCCAGCCGCCGACGTTGTTGCGGTCGAGGTTGCGCAGGTCGTCGAAGAAACTCACGGCTTCTTCTCCTCGGGATTCGCCGCGGCGGCAGGCGCCGCCGGCGGGTTGGCGGGAGCCGGCTTGGCGGTCAGCTTGCCGGCCGCGTCCTCGAGCTGGGCGCCGAGGTCGGCTGCCGGCTTCGGTGCCGCGGCCGCGTCGGGCGCCTGCGGAATCGGCAGCTCGTTGCCGTCTGCCTGCTCGTCGTCGGCCTTGCGGGTCTTCACCGACAGGGCGAACACGTACGGCATCTTGCGGTCGACGCCGGGCTTGCCTTCCTGGCTCTCGATCTTGGCGAGGTCGGCGCGGCCGAACTGCGGCGAGTCTTCCATGTTGCGCATGTAGGTAGCCACGCGCGTGCTCGATTCGGCGAGGCCCTCCAGCGTCAGCACGTCATTGGCCTGCTTGAGCGAGGTCAGGCGCGAGCCGTTCGGGATGGTGCGGGCCAGCTGGTCGAACAGGTGGACCATCTGCGAGCGGTTGGACTGCAGGTCCTCGATGATCTGCTTGCGCGCGAGCAGCTGCGCACGGGTCTTTTCCAGATCCTTGATGCGGTCGATCTTCTCGTCGAGGTCCTTGATTTCCTTTTCCAGATAGAGGTTGCGCGCATTCTGGTTGTCGATGCGCTGCCCCATCCAGTACGAAGCGGCGAGGAACACGAGCACGGCGGCGAGCGCCGACGCACCGAGCATCATGTAGAACTCGCGCTCGCGCTGCTTGCGCCGCTCGGCTCGCCACGGCAGGAGGTTGATTCTGGCCATCAGTCGAAGCTCCTCATCGCCAGTCCGCACGCGATCATCAGGGCCGGGGCATCCTGGGCGAGCGTCTGCACCTGCACGCGGCCGGCCATCGACATGTTGGCCAGCGGGTTGGCCACCGTGCACGGCACGCCGAGCTGTTCCTCGACCATGTCGGCAACGCCGGGAATCGATGCGCAGCCGCCGGCCAGCACGACCTGGTCGACGCGGCTGTATTCGCTGCCGGCGAAGAAGAACTGCAGCAGGCGCGAGATCTGCTGGACCATCGCCTCCTTGAACGGCTCGAGCACCTCGATCTCGTAGGATTCCGGCAGGCCGCCCTGGCGCTTGGCGAGACCGGCTTCCTCGTAGCTGAGTCCGTAGCGGCGCATGACCTCGTCGGTCAGCTGCTTGCCGCCGAACACCTGCTCGCGCGAATAGATCGTGCGCTGGTTGCGCAGCACGATCAGGGTGGTCATGGTCGCACCGACGTCGACGACGGCGACCACCGCATCCTTCGGCACCGACAGCTGGTCGGCGATCAGCTTGAATGCGTTCTCCATGGCGAACGCCTCGACGTCGATGGTCTTGGCGGCAAGGCCGCCGAGGTCGAGCGCGGCGATGCGCAGGTCCACGTTCTCGGTCCGCGAGGCGGCGAGCAGGACGTTGACCATGTCGGGGTTGTCCTTGACCGGACCGAGCACCTCGAAATCGAGGCTGACCTCCTCGATCGGGTAGGGGATGTACTGGTTCGCCTCGATCTGGATCTGCGCCTCCATGTCCTCCTCGGACAGGTCGGCAGGCATCGGCACGATCTTGGTGATGACCGCCGATCCGGCGACCGCGGCGGCGGCAAACTTGGTCTTGGCCCCGGAACGGGCGAAGCCGCGCCGGATGGCCTCGCCGACCGCCTCGACCTCGACGATGTTCTTCTCGACGACCGCGTTGGGCGGCAGGGGCTCGACCGCGTAGTGCTCCACGCGGTAACGGGTGCCGTTCTGCGTGAGCTGCAGCAGCTTGACGGCGGTCGAACTGATGTCGACGCCGATCAGCGCCGGTGCCTTCGGAGTGAAGAGTCCCACACTTTTTCCCCTTCCCACGCGCTCTTACGAGCGAAAGATGCGCTTTCACATTAAATCGGAACTTTAACCGTTTATCAACACCAGCCGCGCGAACCGTCGACCGTGTCGCGAAAAGTCCCGGATCCGGGCTGCCGGGCCCCCTCCCGGCATGGAGATTGCTCCCTGCCCGCAGCCACAATGGTTCTATACTCCGCGGCTTGCATCATCTACCTTGACTGTCATCACAAGTCGCGCCCGAGGCATGAGAATCTTTTTCCGGTTGGCCCGCTGGGCGCTCTATCTGTCCCTCGCGGGAATCGTCCTCGGCGCCGCCGGCATCGGCATTGCCTACTGGCTGATCGCCCCGCGCCTGCCGTCGGTGGAAAGCCTGCGCGACGTCCGCCTGCAGGTCCCGCTGAGGGTCCACTCGGCCGATGGCAAGCTGATGGCAACCTTCGGCGAGACCCGGCGCATCCCGACGCGTACCGCCGACATGCCCGAGCGCCTGCGCCAGGCAGTGATCTCGGCCGAGGACGCCGACTTCTACCACCACCGCGGCATCGACATCGGCGGCATCCTGCGCGCGGTCTGGCTGGTCGCCACCACCGGCAGCAAGCACGTCGCCGGCGGCAGCACGATCACCCAGCAGGTCGCCCGCCAGTTCTTCCTGAGCCCGGAAGTCACCTACACGCGCAAGCTGTCGGAGATGTTCCTCGCCTTCCGCATCGAGGGCGCGCTGAGCAAGGACGAGATCCTCCAGCTCTATCTGAACAAGAGTTTCTTCGGCAACCGCGCCTACGGCGTGGCGGCGGCGGCCGAGTTCTATTACGGCAAGACGCTCGACCAGCTGACCCTCGCCGAGTGCGCGATGCTGGCGTCGATTCCGAAGTTCCCGTCCACCGGCAATCCGCTCAACAACCCGCCCCGCGCCTTGTTGCGCCGCACCTACGTGCTCGGCCGCATGCTCGAACTCGGCTACATCGATCAGGCCACCCACGACCAGGCCAACGCCGAACCCGACCAGTCCTTCGCCCACGAGCCGCCGATCGAGGTCGAGGCCTCGTGGCTGGCGGAAATGGTCCGCCAGCAGGCCATCGAACAGCTCGGCAACGACGCCCTCAACGAGGGCTACGTGATCCGCACGACGATCGACTCGCGCGCGCAGGAGGCCGCCAACAAGGGCCTGCGCGACGCCCTGCTCGGCTATGACGCGCGCCACGGCTACCGCGGCGCCGAGGCGAATGTCGAGGTGCCGGTCGAAGCGCACCCCGAGGACCTCGTGCGGGCGCTCGACACCTGGCGCAGCGTCTCCGGCCTGATCCCCGCCATCGTTGCCGAGGTCGACGCCAACCAGGCCACCGTGCAGCTCGCCGACGGCCAGACCGTCGAACTGCCGCTGGAAGCGGTCGCCTGGGCGCGCGCCTACATCGACGAGAACCGGCGCGGCGCCGCACCGAAGCGGGTCGACGAAGTGCTCAAGGTCGGCGACATCGTGCGCGTCGTGCGCGACGCGGAGGAGAAGTGGCAGCTGTCGCAGATTCCCGCCGTGCAGGGCGCGCTGGTTGCGCTCGACCCCGAGGACGGCGCGATCGTGTCGCTGGTCGGGGGTTTCAACTTCGGCCGCAGCAAGTTCAACCGGGCGACCCAGTCGAACCGCAATCCGGGTTCGAGCTTCAAGCCGCTGCTGTATTCGGCGGCCTTCGACCACGGCTTCACCCCCGCTTCGGTCATCAATGATGCGCCGCTGGTGTTCCCGGACCCGTCGCGGCCGAGCGGCCTGTGGACGCCCTCGAACGAGGACGACAAGTTCGATGGCCCGACGCGTTTGCGCGAAGCCTTGGTGCGCTCGCGCAACCTCGTCTCCGTGCGCCTGCTCGATGCGCTCGGCCTGCAGTACACCCACGAGTACGTCACCCGCTTCGGCCTCACCCCGCAGCAGGTCCCGCAGAACCTGTCGATGGCGCTCGGCACCGCTTCGGCCGCACCGCTGGCGATGGCCCGCGCCTATGCCGTGTTCGCCAACGGCGGCTTCCTCGTCGACCCTTATTTCATCCGCGAGATCGCCGATCGCGACGGCAAGGTGATCTACCGCGCAGACCCGCCGCGGGTCTGCCGGGAGTGTCCGCAGCGGCGCGCCGAGGACGGCAGCGTGGTGGCGGCGACGAGCACGGTCACCCCGGCGATGCCGACGACGAACCCGCTGATCGCCAGTGCGCAGGCCGCCACGCCGGCCACCGGTGAGCCGCGTCTGGCGCCACGCGTCATCGACGCCCGCAATGCCTTTCTCGTCACCTCGCTGATGCGCGACGTCATCCGCCGCGGCACCGGCAGCGCCGCGCTGGTGCTCAAGCGCGGCGACCTCGCCGGCAAGACCGGCACGACCAACGAGCATCGCGATACCTGGTTCTCGGGCTTCAACGCCCGTCTCGTCGCCACCAGCTGGGTCGGCTTCGACGACTTCACCTCGCTCGGCCGCGGCGAATACGGCGCCAAGGCCGCGCTGCCGGCCTGGATCGACTTCATGCGCGAGGGTCTGCGCGACGTGCCCGAACAGCCGTTCGACATGCCGCCCGGCATCAGCACGGCACGCATCGACCGCAGCAGCGGCCTGCTTGCGCCGTCCGGCGATCCCGATTCGATCATCGAATACTTCAAGACCGAGGACGTGGCGCGCCTGGCCACCCGCCCCGCGCAGGGCGAGGACGAGCAGAGCGAAGCCTACGACGTGTTCTGATGGCGCGCCGCCAACCCGCCGCGCCGCGCGGTGGCGCCGAAACGCGCCGGCGCATCGCCGTGGAAGCCGCCCGCCTGATCGCCGAAGGCGGCCTGCGCGACTATCACGAAGCCAAGTGCAAGGCGGCGCGCCGCCTCGGCGTGCCGGATGCCGCCGCACTGCCGCGCAACCTCGAGATCGAGGAGGCCCTGCGCGAACACCAGCGCCTGTTCCAGGCGGATGCGCAACCGCGCCAACTGCGCCGGCTGCGCGAGGCGGCCGTCGAAGCCATGCGTTTCCTCGCCCGCTTCGAGCCGCGCCTGGTCGGGCCGGTGCTGGAAGGCACCGCCGACGAGCACTCCGGCGTGCGCCTGCACCTGTTCGCCGACGACATCCGCGAGGTGCTCGTTTTCCTCGACGGACACGGCATCCCGTACGACGAGGAAACACGCTTGCTGGCGCTCGATGCCGCGCGCGAGATCGAAGTGCCGGCCCTGCTGCTGGCGGCCGACGGCATCGCCGTCGAATTGATGGTGTTCGGCCACGACGGCCTGCACCACGCGCCACTCGACCGGGTCACCCGCAAGCCGATGCGCCGGGCCGGACGGGCGGCGGTCGAGGAACTGATCGCCGCCGCTTGAAGCCGGCGCCGCGACCGGCGCTCCGCTCAGCGCCGGTCGATGCCGACGTAATCGCGCTGCGCGGCGCCCGTGTAGATCTGGCGCGGGCGGCCGATCTTGGCATCCGGGGTGACATGCTGCTCGAGCCAGTGCGCGACCCAGCCGGCCGTGCGCGCGATCGCGAACATGACGGTGAACATCTCGGTCGGGATCTTCAGCGCCTTGTAGATGATGCCGGAGTAGAAATCGACGTTCGGATACAGCTTGCGCTCGATGAAGTACGAATCCTTGAGCGCGACTTCCTCGAGCGCCACGGCGACGTCGAGCAGCGGATCGCTGACGTGGAGGTCGGCGAGGACCTTGTGGGTCATCTCGCGAATGATCGTCGCGCGCGGGTCGAAGTTCTTGTACACGCGATGGCCGAAGCCCATCAGGCGGAAGCCCGAGTTCTTGTCCTTGGCCCTGGCCACGGCGCTGGCCACGTTCTTCGCGTCGCCGATGTCGGTCAGCATCTCCAGCACGGCCTCGTTGGCACCGCCATGAGCCGGACCCCACAGCGCGGCGATGCCGGCGGCGACGCAGGCGTACGGATTGGCGCCGGTCGAACCGACCAGGCGTACGGTCGAGGTCGAGGCATTCTGTTCGTGGTCGGCGTGGAGGATGAACAGCAGGTCGAGCGCCTTGGCCACCACCGGATTCAGTTCCAGCGGCTCGCTCGGCACCTCGAACATCATGTGCAGGAAGCGGGTGACGTATTCGAGGTTGTTGCGCGGGTAGCGGATCGGCCAGCCGATCGAGGTGCGGTAGGCCGCCGCGGCGATCGTCGGCATCTTGGCGAGCAGGCGGATCGCGGCGAGGCGACGCTGCTCGGGATCGTTGATGTCGAGGGTGTCGTGGTAGAACGCCGACAGCGAGGCGATCGAGGCGGACAGGACGGCCATCGGGTGGGCGTCGTAGTGGAATCCGCTGAGGAAGTTCTTCTGCGCCTCGTGCATCATCGTGTGATGCGTGACCTCGTGCTCGAAATCCGCGAACTGCGCCTTGTCGGGCAACTCGCCGTTGATCAGCAGGTAGGCCACCTCGAGGAAGCACGACTGCTTGGCGAGCTGCTCGATCGGGTAGCCGCGGTAGAGCAGGACGCCCTGGTCGCCGTCGATGAAGGTGACGGCGCTGCGCGTGCTCGCGGTCGAGACGAAGCCGGGGTCGTAGGTGAAGTAGCCGGTGTCCTTGTTGAGCCTGGCGATGTCGATGGCGGGATCGCCGAGCGTACCGGTGACGACAGGCAGGGTGGTGCTGCGGTTGCCGGCGACGTCGGTGATCTGGACGGACTTCTCGGACACGGCTGACTCCTCGGAAGGCTGCGGCGCCGCACGGGTGTGCGGTCGGCACGATGTTCGGGGTGTGCGGCATGCTCGCCGCCGACCCGCCTTGCACGCATCACCGCGCGGCGGATCGAGTCCGCCGATTATCGCATAGCACCCCGACGTCGTCGGGTGTCGGCGGTCATGCATGCGCCCACGCAAACGCCGGCACGAGGCCGGCGTCCGGGATCAGGGGCTGGGGTTCAGGGGTCAGGGGTCAGGGCGCAGGTCCGAGCGGTCGTCGCGAGAAGAAGCCGGGCACGCAAGGCGCATTGGATGCACCAACGTCGACTCGACCACTCGGACGTGCGCCCTCGCCCCTGACCCTCGCCCTCACTTCGCGTAGCGGCGGCGGAACTTGTCGACGCGACCGCCCGAATCGACGATCTTCTGCTTGCCCGTGTAGAACGGGTGCGACTGGCTCGAGATGTCGAGCTTGACCAGCGGATACTCGTTGCCATCCTCCCACTTGACCGTTTCCTTCGACGACATCGTCGAGCGGGTCAGGAAGGAGAAGTCGCTGGCGAGGTCCTGGAAGACCACGGCGCGGTAGTTCGGGTGGATGTCGGGCTTCATGGCGTGGTACCGGATGCTTGGGCCGAGGGCTCGGGCCGGAAAAAGAGCGCGAGTATAGCGGCCGGCGCCGTTTCCGCGCAAGCCGATTCAGGTGCTGGCGCCGAGGGCCGCGGCGACGAGGGCCTCGAAGCGGGCATGGTCGACTGCCCCGATGATGCGCGCGTTGGCCGGCCGCCCGAGCCGTCCCTCCCAGTCGACGACGGTCGCCCCGCGTGTCAGCGCGCCGCCCAGCTCGACCGCGACCGCGCGCTCGGCCACCTCGAGGGCAATGCCCGGCTCGAGCGCAACCGCCATGGCCAGCGCATCGGCGGTCATCAGCGCGGCGCGCCCGTGCGCACGCGTCCACGCGCGCGTGCGCCGCGAGATGGCCGCATAGAAGCGCGCGCGGGCATCGTCCGCGGCAAGCCAGCGCTCGACCCTGGCGAAGTCGAGGCCGTGGCGCAGGGTCGCCTCCCAGTCGACCAGGTCGAACTGCGGCCATTCCGAGAACACCACGTGCGCGGCTTCCGGGTCGAATCCGATGTTGAACTCGGCCGGCACGAGATGGGTGTTGCCGCGCCCGTTCACCGCCCCGCCCATGACCACGAGGCGGCCGACGAGACGCGGCAGTTCGGGCTCGATCCGCAGCGCCAGGGCGAGGTTGGTCAGCGGACCGAGCGCGACCAGGGTGAGCGCCCCGGCGTGTTCGCGGGCCAGCCGCACGATCGCCAGCGCGGCATGTTCGGCGGCCGGCGCGCGCGCCGGCGCGGCGTAGCCGGTATCGCCGAAGCCGTCGGCGCCGTGCACGAAGGCGGCATCCGCCGCCGGCAGCACCAGTGGGCGCGCGCACCCCGGGAACACCGGCGTTTCCGCCTCGACCACATCGACGAGCTTGAGCGCATTGCGCACGGTATGCACGAGGCCGACGTTGCCGGCGGTGACGCATAGCCCGGCGACGGTGGCATGGCGATACGCCATGAGGATGGCGAGGGCGTCGTCGACGCCGGGATCGGTGTCGATCAGCAGCAAGGGTTGGGTCACGTCGTCCCCGCACGGATGGCAGGCGCGGATGATCGCATGCGGCCACCCTGCCCCGCCCGCCGTGCGTCCGCCGCCGCTCAGGCGTCGGCGTAGCGCGTCGCGTTGCCGATCCAGCGCGCGATCAGCCGCCCGGCATCGTCCGCATGCGCTTCGAGCATGGCCGCGCCGACCCGCTGCACCGATGGAAGCAGGTCGGCATCGCGGGACAGGTCGGCGATGCGGAAGGCGAGACGCCCGGTCTGGCGCGTGCCGAGCATCTCGCCGGGACCGCGCAGGGCGAGGTCCTTTTCGGCGATGACGAAACCGTCGCTGGTCTCGCGCATCGTTTGCAGGCGTTCGCGCGCCAGCGCCGACAGCGGCGGCTGGTACATCAGCACGCAGGTCGACGCCCGCGCACCGCGACCGACACGACCGCGCAACTGGTGCAGCTGGGCAAGGCCGAGGCGCTCGGCATTCTCGATCACCATCAGGCTCGCGTTCGGCACGTCGACACCGACCTCGATCACGGTGGTGGCGACCAGCACCGCGATTTCGCCGTGGCGGAACGCATCCATCACCGCCTGTTTTTCCGCCGGCTTGAGGCGTCCGTGCACGAGGCCGACGCGCAAGCCCGGCAACGCGTCGGCCAGTGCCGCATGGGCGACCTCGGCCGCCTGCGCCTCGCTCTCGTCGGACTCCTCGATCAGCGTGCAGACCCAGTACGCCTGGCGACCGTCGTCACAGGCCTCGCGGATGCGCGCGATGACGTCGTCGCGGCGCGCGGTGGACATGACCACGGTCTTCACCGGCGTGCGTCCGGGCGGCAGTTCGTCGACCACCGAGATGTCGAGATCGGCATAGGCGGACATCGCCAGCGTGCGCGGGATCGGCGTCGCCGTCAGCACGAGCTGGTGCGGCACCTGCCAATCCGCCTCTGCCGGGCCGGCCGGCCGCGGCTCGCCATCCCGGCCTCGAACAGGCGCCGCCGGCGGTGCCGCCCGCGCCTTGTTCCGCAGGGCCAGGCGCTGGTGCACGCCGAAACGATGCTGCTCATCGATGATCACCAGTCCGAGCCGGGCGAAGCCGACCCCCTCCTGCATCAGTGCGTGGGTGCCGACCACGAGCGGCGCGCCCTCGCCGACCGCGGCCAGCGCCGCACGGCGTGCGCGGCCCTGCACCTTGCCGGCCAGCCAGACCGGCTCGATGCCGAGCGGCGCGAACCAGGCGGCAAGGCTGCGCAGATGCTGTTCGGCCAGCAGTTCGGTCGGTGCCATCAGGGCCACCTGGACGCCGCCCTCGATCGCCGCCGCCGCCGCCAATGCGGCAAGCACGGTCTTGCCGGAGCCGACGTCGCCCTGCACGAGGCGCAGCATCGGTTCGGCACGCGCAAGGTCGCGCAGGATCTCGTCGGCGACCCTGCGCTGCGCGCCGGTCAGCGCGAACGGCAGGCCGGCGCGCAGGCGCCGGCCGAGATGACCGTCGCCGGCCAGCGCAGGTGCCGCCTGCACGCGCACCTGCGCGCGCAGGCGCTTGAGGCTGAGGTGATGGGTCAGCAACTCCTCGAAGGCGAGGCGGCGCTGCGCCGGATGCGTGCCGGCGCTGAGGGCGGCCAGATCCGCGCCGGCCGGCGGCCGGTGCACGAACAGCAGTGCCTCGCGCAGCGAATGCAGGCCGAGCGGCGCGCGCAACGACGCCGGCAGCAACTCCAGTGCCTCCTCGCCGGGCAGGCGTTCAAGGGCCAGCGCAACGAGTCCGGCAAGACGCCGCTGGCCGAGGCCTTCGGTCACCGGATAGACCGGCGACAGGCGCTCCTCGACGCCGATCTCGCCGGCCAGGCGCTGGTACTGCGGATGCACGATCTCGGGACCGTGCGCCCCCATGCGCACATCGCCATAGCAGCGCAGGCGCAGCCCCGGCACGAACTGGTCGGCCTGCGCCTTGCGGAAATGGAAGAAGCGCAGCACCAGGGTGGCACGGCTGTCGTCGTCGATGGCCACGCGCAACTGCGGGCGGAAGCGGAAGCCGCGTTCGACCGCGCGCACGGTGCCTTCGACCTGGGCCGGCTGGCCGATGGCCAGCTCGCGGATCGGGGTGACGCGGGTGCGGTCCTCGTAGCGCAGCGGCAGGTGGAACCACAGGTCCTGCACGCGCTCGATGCCGAGCCGGGCCAGCGCCAGGGCAAGCTGCGGACCGACCCCCGGCAGGGTTTCCACCCCGGCAAGTCCGGGGTCGCCCGTCGCTTCGGGGCCAGCGCCCGCTGCACGCGGCATGGATCGGCAATCCGCGCCCGTCAGGCGAGGGCGACGATCATGTCGACCTCGACTGTCGCCCCGCGCGGCAGCGACGCCACGCCGATCGTCGAGCGCGCCGGATAGGGTTCGCTGAAATAGCGCTTCATCACCTCGTTGACCGCGGCGAAGTTGCCGAGGTCGGTCAGGTAGATGCCGACGCGGGCGACATCGCCGAATCCGGCGCCGGCCGCGTCCAGCACGGCCTTGAGGTTTTCGAACACGCGCGTGGCCTGCGCGGTGATGTCGCCGTCGACCAGTTCGCCGGTCTCCGGATCGAGCGGAGTCTGCCCCGACAGGTAGATCGTGTCGCCGACGCGCACCGCCTGCGAATACGGACCGATCGCCTTCGGCGCCCGGTCGGAATGGATGATGGAACGCTGGCTCATGCGGTCACCTCGGAAATCAGACGGGATGGCGGTAGACGGCGTTGACCACGCCGAGGCGGCGCACGCCGCGCATGACGTCGGCGAGATGCTTGCGGTTGACGACCTCGATCGTGAACAGCAGGGTCGCCGTCATCAGGTCGCGTTCCTTGTATTCGACATTCTCGATGTTCGAGCGCGCCTCGGCGACGGCGGCGGCCACCTGGGCGAGCACGCCGGGCTTGTTGGCCACGATGATGCGCAGCTCGACCCGGTAGTCGCCGCTGACGTCGCTGTCCCAGCCGATCTCGACGCAGCGTTCCGGCGACTTCGCCAGCTCGACCACGTTCGGGCATTCCAGCCGGTGCACGACGATGCCCTTGCCGGCCGACACGTGACCGATGATCTCGTCGCCGGGCACGGGGTGGCAGCAGTTTCCGAAGCTCAGCACGCCGCGCTCGGCGCCGCTGATGAGGATCTTCTCGGCAGCATGCGGCTGCAGGTTCGCGGCGAAGCCGTCCTGCACGTGCAGCAGCGAACGCGCGACCTGGTCGGCGGTGCGGTTGCCGAGGGCGATGTCGGCGAGCAGGTCCTCCAGCGCGCGCAGCTTCTGCTCCTCGAGGTAGAGGCCGAGCGCATCCGGCGGCAGCGCCTCCAGCGACGCGCCGAGCGCGTCCATGGCGCGGTCGAGCATGCGATGACCGAGGTCGATCGCGTCCTCGTGCTGCAGGCGCTTGAGGAAGTGTCGGATCGCCGTGCGCGCCTTCGAACTGACCACCCATTCCAGCCATTGCGTGCTCGGCACTGCCGATGGCGCGGTGATGATCTCGACGGTCTGGCCGCTGCTCAGGCGCGTGCGCAACGGCGCGAACTTCTTGTCGACGCGCGCGGCCACCGCGTGGCTGCCGACATCGGTGTGCACGGCATAGGCGAAGTCGAGCGCGGTGGAGTTGCGCGGCAGGGCGAGGATGCGGCCCTTCGGGGTGAACAGGTAGACCTCGTCGGGAAACAGGTCGACCTTGACGTTCTCGATGAACTCGAGCGAGGACGCCGTGCGCGTCTGCGAATCGACGAGGCCCGACAGCCACTCGCGGGCGCGGTTCTGCGCGCTGTTGGCCGGCGCCGAGTCGGTCTTGTAGCTCCAGTGCGCGGCGACGCCGCGTTCGGCCACCGCATCCATGTCCTCGGTGCGGATCTGGATCTCGATCGGCGCGCCGAACGATCCGAACAGGACGGTGTGCAGCGACTGGTAGCCGTTGGCCTTCGGAATGGCGATGAAGTCGCGGAAGCGTCCGTCGAGCGGCCGGTACAGCGCATGCACGGCGCCGAGCGCGTGATAGCAGTGCATCACCGAATCGACCACGACGCGGAAGCCGTACACGTCCATCACCTGGGCGAACGACTTCTGCTCTGTGCGCATCTTCGTGTAGATGCTGTACGGCGACTTGATCCGGCTGACGATGCGATGCGGGATGTTTTCCGCCGCCAGGCGTGCTTCCAGCGCGGCCTCGATCTTGCCCATTGCCTCGCGGCGGTTGCCGAGCACGGTGCGGATGCGCGCGGCGATGACGCGATGGCGATCCGGATGGAGGGCACGGAAGCCGAGGTCCTGCAGTTCCGCCTTGAAGCGGTTCATGCCGAGCCGCTGGGCGATCGGCGCATAGATCTCGAGCGTTTCCAGGGCGATGCGCCGGCGCGCGCCGGCTTCCATCGAACCGAGCGTGCGCATGTTGTGCAGGCGGTCGGCGAGCTTGATGAGGATCACGCGCAGGTCGCGCGCCATCGCCAGCAGCATCTTGCGGAAGCTTTCCGCGGCGGCTTCCTGGCGGCTCTTGAAGTGCAGCTTGTCGAGCTTGGTGACGCCGTCGACGAGTTCGGTGACGGTGTTGCCGAACTCGGCGGTCAGCCGGTCCGGCGTGAGCGGCGTGTCCTCGAGGGTGTCATGCAGGATCGCGGCAATGATCGTGTCCGGATCCATGCCGAGTTCGGCAAGGATGCCGGCGACGGCGACCGGATGGGTGATGTAGGGCTCGCCGCTCTTGCGGGTCTGGCCCTTGTGCGCCTCGGCGCCGACTTCGTAGGCGCGATGGATGCGCGCGATCTGGGCGGCGTCGAGGTAGCCGGCAAGGCGGTCTTCGAGGGCCAGCATGAAGGCGGGCGTCTTCGCCCTGCGTGTCTTCGCGCTGCCCGGATCGACCGCTGCCTTCATCGCGTCGCCTCGATTGGGGCCGGCTCACGCCCCGCCTGGTGCCTGCGGAGCCGGGGTGGGCGAATCTCTCCTCAGAGATCGTCCCCGCCCTTGGAGAGGTCGTCGTCGACCTCGGCGGCAGCCCATTCGAGCGCCTCGCGCTCGGCCTTCTCGCGCGACAGCCGGTCGATCTCGTCGATCATCGCCTGGTCGACCTTGCGGGAGGCGATTTCACGCAGCGAGACCACGGTCGGCTTGTCGTTGTGGGCATCGACGGCCGGATCGGCGCCCTTGGCCAGCTGGCGCGCACGCTTGGTCGCCATCAGCACGAGCTCGAAACGGTTGTCGACCACCTTGAGGCAGTCCTCCACGGTGATGCGCGCCATCGCTGAACCTCTGAAAGTAGTGCGGAACATGAACGGAACCCGGCCGGGCATTCTAGCGGCCCGGCCTTGTGCGGTGCAAACAGCCCGCTTCCCGGCGCACCGCCCCGATGTACCTGCAAGGCCATTTCGCATACCCTTCGCCGGCCCCGCATACCCGCTCGACGGCCGCATGCACCGGACCGCCGCTTCGCAGCCCATGGACTCCCTGATGCCGCGTTCCCCCGTTTCCGCCGCAGGCCGGGTCGGCCTGATCGTGCTCCTGGCCGTGCTCGCCGGCTGTGCCGTCCGGCAGCCCCGCACCGACGATCCGTGGGAGCCGTTCAACCGCCGCATGTACGCTTTCAACGAGCGCATGGACAAGGCGGTGATCCGGCCGGTGGCGGTCGGCTATCGCAAGCTGACCACGCCGAATTTGCGCCGCGCGCTCAGCAACTTCTTCGCCAACATCCGCATGCCGATCACGATCGGCAACGACATCCTGCAGGGCGAGCCGCGCGACGCGCTGAAGGGCACCGGCCGCTTCCTCATCAACACGACGGTCGGTTTTCTCGGCTTCCTCGATCCGGCCAGTCGCATGCACCTGCCGGCCCGGGAAACCGACTTCGGCGTCACCCTGGCCCGTTGGGGCATCGGCGAAGGTCCGTACCTCGTCCTGCCGTTCGTCGGCTCGACCAGCGCGCGCGACATCTGGCGCATGCCGGTCGACAGCCATTTCCTCGACCCGATGTCGCGCTACGCGCGCCGCCACGACCACGCCTACAAGCAGCAGCACTGGCCGAACATGCTGTTCCTGGTGACCCTGCGCGCCGGCGGCATCGACGCCGAGTCGCTGCTCGAGGGCACCTACGATCCCTACGTGTTCTACCGCGACGCCTACCGGCAGCGCCGCCTCTACCTGATCTACGACGGCGAGCCGCCGCTGGATGCGATCCAGCTCATGCAGGGCATCGACGACGACGACATCGACGCCCTGCTCGAGGAGCAGCTCGAGTACGAGAAGGGGCGCAAGGACCAGCCGTGAGCCGGTCGCCGGCCACGCGCCCGGCCGCCGGGATCGCGTTCCGGATCAGCGCTCGGCGGCGATGCCGAGCAGCGGCTCCACCGCACACAGGCGGGCGATGGCGGCAAGGCGTCCGCCGACGCCGGTGAAACGCAGCGCCTGCCCCCGGCGTGCGGCGTGCGCCGCCCACGCCACCAGCACGGCCAGGGTCACCCCGTCGGCACTTTCCAGCGCTGACAGGTCGATGCTGGCCGGCTGCCGGCCGAGGTGGCCCTGCCCCTCGAGCAAGGCCAAGGCGGCGTTGCCGACGTCGATGCGTCCGCGCAGGTCGAAGCGGTCCGCGGCGACCGCCTGCAGGGCGAAGGTGGCGCTCACGCCCCGCCCTGCTGCTTGCGCTCCATGCTTTCCAGCGCCTTTTCGCCCTGCGTTTCGAGACGCACGATCAGCGCATCGAGTCCGCTTGCCTTGACTTCCGCGGCAACCTGGTTGCGGTAGTTGGTGATGTAGGAAATGCCCTCGATGATGACGTCATAGGCTTTCCAATCGCCACCCGCACTCTTGCGAAAGGCATAGTCGACGGCGATGGTCTTGCCGTCGTCGAGCACGACCTCGGTGCGCACGATCGTGCGCTTGACGTTGAGCTCGCCGCGGAACGGCAACACGCGCACGTTGCCGCGCGTGTAGTTGAGCAGGCCTTCGGCATAGCGATGGGCGATCGAACTGTAGAACGCCCTGGCGAAGCGCGAGCGCTGTTCCGGGCTGGTCGTGCGCGCGGTCTGGCCGAGCACGAGGATCGACGCATAGTCGATGTCGAAATGCGGCAGCAGGATGTCGTCGATCTCGTGGACGAGGCGGTCGCGGTCGTTGCGCAGTTCCTCGCGGCGCGAGCCGATCGTGGTGGCGAGTTCGTCGGCGATTTTGCGCACGACGTCGGCCGGCTCGAGCGGACTGGCCTGGGCCTGGACGGAGACGCCGGCGGCGAGGGTGAACACGAGGGCGGCAAGGCTGCCGATCAGGCGGCGCATGGGTGGACTCCGGGGTCAGGGCGACGGGGGTGCGGTGTCGGCGGCCGGCCGGTCGGCGTCGCCGCCGCCGACGAGGAACTTGCCGATCAGGTCTTCCAGTTGCATCGAGGATTGCGTGAGGACGACCTCGTCGCCATCCTCGAACATGACGGGCGAGCCGCCCGGCTTGATGCCAACGTACTGGTCGCCGAGTAAACCGCTGGTGAATATCGCCGCCGCGGAATCGTCGGGAAGTTCGCGGTAGCGGGTATCGATGGCGAGTTCGACGACCGCCTCGAGGGTGGTGGCGTCGAGCACGATCGAGCGCACCGAGCCGATGCGCACGCCGGCCACCTTGATCGGCGCCCGCAGCTTGAGCTGGCCGACGTTGCCGAAGCGCGCCTTCAGCACGTAGCTGGCACCCTCGCGGTAGTTGGCCACCGAGGTCGTCTGCGTGGCGAGGTAGGCCAGTGCGGCGAAGCCGAGCACGATGAACAGGCCGGAGCCGATCTGGAAGGAACGTCTGGGTTGGGTCATGGTTTCGATCCCGGGAATCTTCGGTATCTGGAGCGGATCACGAACTGCAATAGCCTTTGACACGGAGCACACGGAGGAAGAAAGGTCGAGAAAACAGGCAAAAGATCCATTGCTCGCTTTCCCCGTGTGCTCCGTGTGCTCCGTGTTTCCACCTCTTCCACGAACCCTCTGCAAACCATGCGAGGGTCACATCAGGAAGGCGGTCATGACGAAATCGAGGGCGAGCACGACGATCGACGACGACACCACCGTGCGCGTCGTCGCGTGCGCCACGCCTTCGCTGGTCGGCGGCGTCGTGTAGCCCTGGAAGGTGGCGATCAGGGCGATCACCGCACCGAACGCCGCACTCTTCCACACGCCATTGACGACGTCGGTCCACACATCGACGCTCGAGGTCATGTTGCCCCAGAACGTGCCGTTGTCGAGGCCGAGCCAGCTGACTCCGACGATATGCGCACCGAGGATGCCGAGCGCATTGAACACGCAGGCGAGCAGCGGCATGGCGATGACCGCGGCCAGGAAGCGCGGGGCGATGACGTAGGCGAGCGGATCGACCGCCATCATCTCCATCGCCGAGAGCTGGTCGGTGGCGCGCATCAGGCCGATCTCCGCGGTCACCGAGGTGCCGGCGCGTCCGGCGAACAGCAGGGCGGTCACCACCGGGCCGAGCTCGCGGAACAGCGACAGCGCGACGACGGTGCCGAGCGCGGCGGTGCCGCCGAAGATCGACAGCGTGTAGTAAAGCTGCAGTGCGAGCACCATGCCGACGAACAGGCCGCAGGTCATGATGATGACCAGGCTCATCGCGCCGACGAACCAGACCTGGCGCACGGTCTCGCGGAAATGGCGCAGGCTGCCCGGCACCGCGCCGAGGATCGAGAACAGGAACAGGCCGGCCGCGCCGACCTGGGCCAGCGCATTGCCGACCAGGGATCGCCGGCCGCCCGGCGCGCTCATGCCTTGCTCCCGTCGAAACCGAGGTCGAGCGCGTAGTCGCGCGCCGGATATTCGAACGGCACCGGGCCGTCGGCCTCGCCGCCGAAGAACTGGCGCGTCCATGGCGAATCGCGCGTGGCGAGTTCCTCGGGATGACCCTCGGCGACCACCTTGCCGCCGGCGATCAGGTACACGTGGTCGGCGATGCGCCGGACCGCGGAGAATTCGTGGGCGACGAGGATGCTGGTGATGCCGAGCGAATCGTTGAGCGTGCGGATGATCTTCACCACCTGGTTGAGGGCGATCGGGTCGAGGCCGACGAACGGCTCGTCGTAGATGACCAGGCGCGGGTCGCGCACGATCGCCCGCGCCAGCGCGACCCGGCGCACCATGCCGCCGGACAGCTCGGCCGGCATCAACCCGGCGGCGCCGCGCAGGCCGACTGCCTGCAGGCGCATCAGCACGATGTTGCGCAGGATCTCCTCCGGCAGGCGCAGGTGCTGGCGCAGCGGGAAGGCCACGTTCTCGAACACGCTGTAGTCGGTCAGCAGCGCCGAGTTCTGGAACAGGTAGCCGATCTTCTCGCGCAGGGCGAACAGCGCGCTGCGGCCGAGCTTCGGCACGTTCTCGCCGTCGACGAAAATGTCGCCGGCGTCCGGCGCGAGCTGGCCGGTGATGTGGCGCATCAGCGTCGTCTTGCCGGTGCCGCTCGGACCCATCACGGCGGTGATGCGCCCGCGCGCCATGTCGAGATCGACGCCGTCGAAGATCAGCTTGCGGCCGAGCACGGTATGCAGGCCGCGCACCTCGACGTGATTGCCGCCGGCGGCGGCAGCGGCAGGGACGGCAGCCGGACTCACGACGGTTTCAGCAGGTCGTCGAGGAGGGACGCGTGGCGCTTCAGCTGGGCCTCGCGGCGCAGCCGTCGCGAGGCGAAGATCGCCTGCAGGTCGAGCACGGCCTGGGCGAAATCGTCGTTGATGACGATGTAGTCGAACTCCGCGGCGCGGGCGATCTCGGTGCGCGAATCGGCGATGCGGCGGGCGATCTGCGCGGCGCTGTCGGAGGCGCGCTGGCGCAGGCGGCGCTCCAGTTCGCGGCGTGACGGCGGCAGGATGAAGATGCTGACCACGTCCGCGCACTTCGCCCGCACCTGCTGCGCGCCCTGCCAGTCGATCTCGAGCAGCACGTCGCGGTCGGCGGCGAGCAGCGGCTCGACCGCGTCGCGCGCCGTGCCCTTGTAGTCGCCGTGCACGTTGGCATGTTCGAAGAACGCGCCGGTCGCGGCCATGTGCTCGAACACCTCGCGCGAGACGAAATGGTAGTGCTGGCCGTCGATCTCGCCGGATCGCGGCGGTCGCGAGGTGTAGGAGACCGACAGGGCGATGCCCTGCTCGCGCTCGAGCAGCGCCTTGACGAGGCTTGTCTTGCCGGCGCCCGAGGGTGCCGCGATGATGTAGAGCGTGCCCGACACGGTCACTCCAGGTTCTGCACTTGCTCGCGCATCTGCTCGATCAGCACCTTGAGCTCGACGGCGGACTTGGTCGTGCGCGGGTCGGCGGCCTTCGAGCCGAGCGTGTTCGCTTCGCGGTTGAACTCCTGCATGAGGAAGTCGAGGCGGCGCCCGACCGCCTCCTTGAGGCCGAAGATGCGGCGCGCCTCGGCGACGTGCGAAGTCAGGCGGTCGAGTTCCTCGTCGACATCCATGCGCTGCAGCTGGAGGACGATTTCCTGCTCGATCCGTCCCGGGTCGACCGGTTGCTTGATCTCCGCGAGACGCTGGTCGAGGCGCGCGCGCACGGCGACGCGGACTTCGGGCAGATGCCCGCGCACGTCCTCGACGATGCCGGCGATGCCGTCGAGGCGGTCGCGCAGGAAGCCGGCCAGGCGCTCGCCCTCGCGTTCGCGGGTGGCGATGAAGTCGGCCAGAACGCGTTCGAGCAGTTCGGCGGCCGCGCTGCGCAGCCCTTCCGCATCGGCGGCCTGGTCGCGCAGGACGCCGGGCCAGTCGAGCAGGCTGGCGAAGTCGACGCGCAGGGCGGGGAATCGCGCCGACAGCAGCTGCGCGGTCTCGGCGAGGCGCGCGACCAGTTCGTCGTCGACCACCAGCGCGCTGGCGCGGGTTGCCGCCTGCTTGAGGCGGATCGTCACGTCGACCTTGCCGCGGGAGAGGCGCGCGTTGAGGGTGTCGCGCAGCGCCGGCTCGAAGCTGCGCAGTTCGTCGGGCAGGCGCAGGCCGAGTTCGAGGTAGCGGTGATTGACCGAGCGCAGCTCGATGCCGAGCGTGCCATGGGCCGTCTCGCTCTCGCCGCTGGCGAAGGCGGTCATGCTGCGGATCATCGCGCCGGTCCGTCGGGAACAAGGGCGGCAATGGTAAACTGTGCGGCCGCTTTGCCATAGCGCCTCCCGCATGACCATCCGTCCCCGCCCGAGCGGCCGCGCTCCCGACCAGCTGCGCCCGGTGTCGTTCGTCCGTCGCTTCACCCGCCACGCCGAGGGTTCGGTGCTGGTCTCCTTCGGCGACACGCGCGTGCTGTGCACGGCGACGGTCGAGGACAAGGTGCCGCCGTTCCTGCGCGGCAAGGGCGAAGGCTGGCTGACCGCCGAATACGGCATGCTGCCGCGCGCCACCCACGACCGCACCCAGCGCGAAGCCGCCCGCGGTGGCCAGAGCGGACGCACCATGGAGATCCAGCGCCTGATCGGGCGCAGCCTGCGTGCCTGCGTCGATCGCGGCGCGCTCGGCGAACGCACGATCACCTTCGACTGCGATGTCCTGCAGGCCGATGGCGGCACCCGTACTGCGGCGATCACCGGCGCGTACGTGGCCCTCGTCGACGCGATCGCCGGCCTGAAGGCGAAAGGCGCGTTCAAGCGCGACCCGATCGTCGGCGCGGTCGCCGCGGTCTCGGTCGGACTGTGGAACGGCATGCCGGTGCTCGACCTCGACTATGCCGAGGATTCCAGCTGCGACACCGACATGAACGTGGTCATGAACGATGGCGGCGGTTTCATCGAACTGCAGGGCACGGCCGAGGGCCACGCCATGCGCCGCGGGGAAGTCGACGCACTGCTCGCGCTCGCCGCGCACGGCACCGCCGAACTCTGTGCCCTGCAACGCGCCGCACTCGCGGCATGACGCGGCGGGTCGCCTGCATCGCCCTGCTCGTTCGCGACTACGACGAAGCGGCTGCCTGGTATCGCGATGCACTCGGCTTCCGCGTCCTCGAAGACAGCGACCTCGGCGCCGGCAAGCGCTGGCTGCGCATCGCGCCGGCGGAGGATGCCGCCTTCGCCCTGCTGCTCGCCCGCGCGAACACGCCCGACCAGGCCGCACGCATCGGCGACCAGCACGGCGGTCGCGTCGGCTTCTTCCTGCACACCGACGATTTCGACCGCGACCATGCGCGCCTGCTCGCCCACGGCGCGCGCGTGGAAGAAGCGCCGCGCCGCGAGGCCTACGGCACCGTCGTCGTGTTCCGCGACCTCTACGGCAACCGCTGGGACCTGATCGGACCGGCGGCGACATGAAGCTCGTCCTCGCCAGCGGCAACCGCGGCAAGCTGGCCGAACTGCGCGATCTGCTCGCCGATGCCGGCGTCGAACTCGTCGCGCAATCCGATCTCGGCATCGGTGATGCCGAGGAAACCGGTGCGACTTTCGTCGAGAACGCGATCCTCAAGGCCCGCCATGCCGCGCACGCCTCCGGCCTGCCGGCGCTGGCCGACGATTCCGGCCTCTGCGTCGACGCCCTAGACGGCGCACCGGGCCTGCTCTCGGCCCGCTATGCCGGCACCCACGGCGACAGCGCGGCCAACATCGTCCGCCTGCTCGCCGCCCTCGAAGGCACGCCTCCGGATCGTCGCGGCGCGCACTTCCATTGCACGCTCGCCCTCCTGCGCCACGCCGGCGATCCGGCGCCGCTGATCGCCGAGGGCCGCTGGCGCGGCCGCATCCTCGAATCTGCGCGCGGCGACGGTGGCCACGGCTACGACCCGGTCTTCCTCGATCCGGCCAGCGGCCTCAGCGCGGCCGAACTGGAGCCGGCGGCGAAGAACGCGATCAGCCATCGCGGGCTGGCGCTGACCCGGTTGCGCGAACTGCTCGCAGGCGGGCACTGAGCGCGGGCGGCCGCTTGCGCCGCTTCATCCCGGCGGATCGGGCGCGGCCCGGGCCGCAAGGCACTCGAGCATGGTGTGGTCATGGATGTCGAGCACCTTGCGCAGCGGTGTCTGGTATCCCCCGGCCAGATTCCACGCCACCGGCAGATCCATCGCGCGGCAGGTCTCGAACACGCGACGGTCACGGATGCGCAACTGCGCCGTGGTCAGCCATCCTCCGAGCGGGTCGCGGTGGTGCGGGTCGGCACCGGCCTGGTAGAGCAGCACGTCGCAGGCCGCGAACCGCGCAAGCAGGTTCGGGATCGCGGCAAGGAAGTCCTCGGCCTGCTCCGCCTGATCCCACCAGGCGCCG
The DNA here is from genome assembly GCA_934526015.1 of uncultured Dokdonella sp. GTDB lineage: Bacteria > Pseudomonadota > Gammaproteobacteria > Xanthomonadales > Rhodanobacteraceae > Dokdonella. The sequence goes on along the minus strand of CAKSZY010000011.1, from coordinate 34,467 downwards.
GCGGAATAGTGTTCGATCCAGTCGAGCCCGAGTTCGCGGATGATCTGGCTGGTGCCGTTGCCGTAGTGCTGGTCGAAATCGAGGATGCCGACGCGGGCCACCGCGCGTTCACGCCGCAGCACCTGCGCGGCAATGATCAGGCCGTTGAAGGTGCAATAGCCGCCGCCCTCGGCGTGACAGGCATGATGGAATCCCGACACCGGCGCCACCGCGCAGCCGTCGACCAGGGCGGCGCGCGCCGCCGACAGCATCGCGCCACTCGTCCACGACAGGGTCCGCGCCACCTCCGGCAGGCGGTTGCCGAAGCCGTTGCAGCGGCGCAGCGCCAGCACGCCGCGCACGTAGTCCGCATCGTGGGCAAGGCAGAACTCGTCGAAGCCGACCGCCTCCGGTTCGACGAACTCGAGCACGGGAAAGCGCCGCCTCCAGCTGGCGACGACCTCGCGAGGCTTGCCGGCGCTCGGCGAAAACGACTGCGCATCGGCCACCATCTCCGCGCAAAAGTAGACCTTGATCATCGGCGTGCAGCCGCATTCGGGTCGTACGGTTCTTCCAGCAAGTCGAATAGCGGATCGCCGGTCTCGCCGGTTTGTGCCGGGTGGCATTTCGCCAGCCACATCAGCATCTGCAGGTGGTGTTCGAAGCCACCCTGATCGACGAGCCACGCCAACCGCTCGCGGACCTGGTCAAGCAGTGCCCGCAGCCAGGCCTGCACGCGTTCCGAAGCGAGGTAGGCGGCGAACGCCGCGCGGTCCGGCTCCGGCCAGGTCGCCAGCTCGGCCGCGATCGTGGTCAGGCTGAAACCGCTCGGGTACGGCTGCAGGCCGGCCGGCACCGGCAGGCCACCGGGAGCGGTCTGCTCGACCCGGGCGCCGTCCATGGCGACGAAGTAAACGACGTGCACATATGGATGCAGGTGTTCGGCCCGCTCGATGCGCAGGAGACGGGTGATGACGGCGTTCTCCCTGAGCGAATCGTCCAGCAGCGTGAACAAGGGTGTGGCGACGAGGGCGATGTGACGCCCGGAAGGAAGTTCAGCCATGGGTCCCCGGAATGTCGTGTGGCAAGTGCGCCGGCGGGCATTCTTCACGGCGGCATCTCAGATCCCGCGATTGCACCGTGCGCTCCGCAACCCGGACGCGGCGAGCGCACCCTCGATTGGAGCACGCGGCCGGATACCGCCTAGACTTGGCCGATGCCGTCAACCCCGCCACCGTTGTCGCTGTACATCCACATCCCGTGGTGCGTGAAGAAATGTCCGTACTGCGACTTCAACTCGCACGCGGTGCGCGACGGCATTCCGCAGGACGCCTATGTCGACGCCTTGCTGGCCGACCTCGAGCATGACCTCGCCGACTTCGGCGCTGCCGCGCGCCGGCCGCTCGCCAGCGTGTTCTTCGGCGGCGGCACGCCGAGCCTGTTCACGCCCGCCGCGATCGGCCGCATCCTCGACGGCGTCGCCGCACGGCTCGCGTTCGAGCCCGCGGCCGAGATCACCCTCGAGACGAATCCCGGCACGGTCGAACACGGTCGCTTCGACGGCTATCGCGCGGCCGGCGTCAACCGCATCAGCTTCGGCGTGCAGAGCTTCGACGACGCCATGCTTGCGGCGCTCGGCCGCATCCACTCGGCGGACGAAGCCGTGCGCGCCTTTGCCGCGGCACGCGCGGCCGGCTTCGACAACATCAATCTCGACCTCATGTACGCGCTGCCGCGCCAGGACCTCGGCGGCGCCCTCGGCGACCTCGATCGCGCGATCGCGCTCGCTCCCGAGCATGTCTCGCACTACCAGCTCACCCTCGAACCGAACACCCTGTTCGCGGCAAAGCCGCCGCCGTTGCCCGACAGCGACAGCGCCTGGGACATGCAGGAGCACGGCCAGGCCCTGCTCGCCGCTTGCGGCTACGTGCAGTACGAGGTGTCGGCCTACGCACGCGGCGACCGGCGCTCCGTGCACAACCTCAACTACTGGACCTTCGGCGATTACCTCGGCATCGGCGCCGGCGCGCACGGCAAGCTCAGCGATGCCGCCACCGGCACGATCCACCGGCGTTCCAAGCAGCGCACGCCGCGCGCCTGGCTCGAGCACGCCGCCGGTCCGCGCCGCATCGCCGGCAGTGCCGCCGTCACCGCCATCGACCTGCCGTTCGAGTTCATGATGAATGCGCTGCGCCTCGTCGAAGGCGTGCCGCTGGCGCTGTTCACGCAGCGTACCGGCCTGGCTGCCGAATCTGTCGCCGCACCGCTCGCGGAAGCCCGGCGACGCGGCTGGCTGGCCGATGCCGGCGACCGCCTGTGCCCGAGTGCCGACGGCCAGCGTTTCCTCAACGACCTGATCGCCCTGTTCCTGCCCGCATGATCGAATTCGTCGTCATCCATTGTCCGTATTGCGGCGAGGCCTTCGAGACCTCGGTCGACACCTCGGCCGGTGCGCAGGCCTACGTCGAGGATTGCGCGGTCTGCTGCCGGCCGATCGAGATCCGCCTGCGCGTCGACGCCGAGGGCAACCTCGTCGACGTCGACACGCGCAGCGATCGCGACTGACGCACGGCGCACTGCATGGGCTCCTTGCTGCGACCATGCCGCGCCGCCTACACTGCGCACTCCACAGGTGCCTGGCCGCGAGGCCGGGTGAAACGGGAAGTTGGTCCGAAGCCAACGCTGCCCCCGCAACGGTAGGCAAGCCAAGGTCGCGTCGAAACGCCACTGTGCACGCACGGGAAGGCGACGCGGCCGATGCATCCGCATCGCTTGCAAGCCCGGAGACCGGCCTGTGGCGAATGCCTTCGGGCATTCATGGCTCCAGCGTTGCGGCGGGCAACGGGCGGATCACGGATGCCCCTGCCTCCGTATTCGTTCCTCCGTGCGCGCGACTGGTTTCGCGGGTGTGCGCAACGGAGAACCTTCCCCCATGATCCGAATCCAGCTCCTGCGTGCCGGCGTCCTCGCCGTGCTCGCTTCCCCTGCCCTTGCCGACGAGGCGACCGTGCAGCCCGAGGTCGTCGTCACCGCCTCGCGCACACCGTCGACGATCGACGACACCCTTGCCGACGTCAGCGTCATCACCCGTGCCGACATCGATGCCAGCGGCACGCATGAACTCGCCGACCTGCTGCGCTTGCAGGCCGGCGTCGACATCGCCCGCACCGGCGGACCCGGCAGCCAGACCTCGCTGTTCCTGCGTGGCAGCAACAACAACCACGTGCTCGTGCTCGTCGACGGCGTGCGCGTCGCCGCGCTCGGCACCAGCGTGTTCACCTGGGAAACGCTGCCGCTCGACACCATCGAGCGCATCGAGATCGTGCGCGGTCCGCGCGCGAGCTTCTGGGGCTCCGATGCGATCGGCGGCGTCGTGCAGATCTTCACGCGCCGGCTCGACGGGCCACGCGTCTCGATCGGCTACGGCACCTATGGCGACGCCAGCGCGAACGTCGGCATCGGCCATCGCGGCGACCAGGGCGGCTTCAGCGTGCAGGTCGGCCGGCGCGACGTCGACGGCTTCCCGAGCCAGAACGAGAACGGCTTCGGTTACGAGCCGAAAGACCACGGCTTCGACAACCGTCACCTGACCGCGAGCGGCGACGTGCGCGTCGGCACGCAGGCGCTGACCGCGAAGCTCGTGCGCAGCGAAGGCGATGTCGAGTTCGCCGGCGGCGAATCCGACTTCACCCAGCAGGCGGCCGTCGTCGCCCTCGAAGGTCCGATCGGCGCACGCTGGACGCATCGACTCAGCGCCGGCAATGCGCGCGAGGACTACGAGACGCCGGTCTACTTCACCGCCTACGCATCGCGCCGCACGAGCTTCACCTGGCAGGGCAATCTCGCCCTCGGCGAGCGCCAGCTGCTGACGGTCGGCGTCGACCACCTGCGCGAACGCGGCGAGAACCGCGACACCTTCGCCAATCTGCCGGTCTATCGCGAGTCGCGCGACGATACCGGCCTGTACGCCGGCTGGCGCGGCAGCTTCGGTGCGCTCGACGGCGAACTCGCCATCCGTCACGACGACAACAGCGAATGGCATGGCCAGGACACCGGCTCGGCGGCGCTCGGCTGGCGCTTCTCCGACGCGCTGCGCGTGCGTGCCAGCCACGGCCAGGGTTTCCGCGGGCCGAGTCTCAACGAGCAGTACTCGCCGGGCTTCGGCGGCCTGTTCGCCGGCAATCCGGACCTGCGGCCGGAAACCTCGCGCAGCAGCGAACTCGGTGTCGATTTCAGCCCGGCGGAAGGCCACCAGCTCCGCATCAGCGCCTACCTGACCCGCGTCCGCGACCTGATCAGCTTCACCGGCGTCGACTTCCAGGCCGAGAACATCGCGCGCGCGAAAATCCGCGGCAGCGAAGTGCGCTACGACGGTCGCGCCGGTGCCTGGCAGTTCGGCGCCGGCTTCACCTGGCAGGACGCCCGCAACGAAAGCTCCGGCACGCCGTTGCTGCGACGGCCCGGACAGAAGCTCGCGGCGACCGTCGAGCGCCGCTTCGGCGATGCGCTCAGCGCCGGCGCCGAGGTACTCGTGTCCGGCAAGCGCGCCGACGTCGGCGGCATCGAACTGCCCGGGTACACATTGTTTAACCTTCGCGCGAGCTGGCAGATGAGCGCCGACTGGCGCGCGGTGGCACGCCTCGAAAACATCGGCGACCGCGAATACGAGCTCGCGCGCGGCTACAACACGCCGGGCCGGGCCGGCCACCTCGAACTGGTCTGGGCGCCACGCTGAGCCGGCACACCTGTCCTGCGCCGTCCCGGCATGCAAGAATGCGGGGACGGCTGAGGACAGGGAGATGCCGTGAATCCACCGAAGAAGCCTGCGGGCGAGCCCGCGCGGGGTCCGGCGCGCGTCGCCCGCCTCGCCGAGCGCGAGCTGCCGCCGCGCGTCCGCCGCGTGCTCGAGGGAATGGTCGAACGCACGGCCTGGTTCGAGCCCACCCTCAGCCTCATGTTCGATGAAGTCGAGCAGAACCTGTTCAAGCAGGCCGATCGCGCGCGCAGCAACGAGCAGCAGTCGCGCATGATGGAGGCGATCCGCGAGCTGAAGCGCCGCCGCGCCGACGGCGTGCCGCGCTTCCTCGCCCATGTCGAGTCGACCATCACGCGATTCGACGACGTCGATGCCCGCTCGCGGCGCAACGCCGCCGCCGGCGCTTCCGGCGGCAGCCTCAAGCTCGAACTGGTCGAATCGGCCGACCTCGAGCTGTCGCTGGCGATGCAGGACATCGCCAACAAGGCGGAGATCCGCCACAGCCAGGCCCTGCACGAGCTCGGTCATCGCTTCGGCGTGATCGCCGGCCAGCCGGCCTTCGAGCTCGAACAGGTTCCGCTCGGACCGCTGTCGCTGGCCGAAGCCGTGCGCTACGCGCAGCAGGAGTTCGACCTCGGCACCAACGAACGCATTGTCGTGTTCCAGACCTTCGACCGCACGGTGATGGCGTCGATCGGCACCTTCTACGACCTCATCAACAACTATCTCGCCGAACAGCGCGTGCTGCCGCACCTGCAGTACCGCGTGCGCCGTGGCGGCGGCCACGACAGCGGTGGCGCGCATGCGAACGATGCCGCGGCCGCCGGGCAGAAGCCGGAAGCCACCGACGAGCACGCGCCGGTCACGCCGGCGACCGCAGGCGCGGCACCCGCGGCCGCCGCACGCGCCGGCGCCGCCATGCCGGGCACCACTCCGGCCGCGGCGCCGGCCGGCGCACGCGCTCAGACGCCGCCGATGGCCGCGGCCGACAGCGCGGCCGATGCCAACCTGTTTTCCGCCCTGCGCGGCCTGCTGGCCGATCGACGCAATGCACTCGGCGACAACGCTGCGGCCCCGGCATCGAGCTATCTGGCGACGCGCGACGACCTGCAGTCGGTGTTGAGCAGCCTGCAGGCCAAACCCGCCGGCACGACGCAGAAGGAAGGTCGCCCAGTTCCGCGCAGCATCGGTCACCTCAAGCAGGACCTGCTCAACCGCCTGCGCGAGCGCAGTCCGCAGGGTCAGGCCGCCGTGCTCGCGCTCGAGGATTCCGACACGATCGACCTCGTCGGCATGCTGTTCGACTACATCGGCCAGAACCTCTCCGGACGCAGCGCGACGCGCGACCTGATGGCCAAGCTGCAGGTGCCGGTGTTGCGCACCGCGCTCGGCGACAAGAACTTCTTTGCCCAGCGCAACCATCCGGCGCGCCTGCTGCTCAACAGCATCGCCGAGGCCAGCGTGCTCTGGCTCGACGACGACGATCCCGATCGCGGCTTCGTCGACAAGATGACTTCGCTGGTCGATCGCGTCTCGCACGAGTTCGACGGCAACCTGTCGCTGATCGAGGACATGCTCGGCGACCTCAGCCGGCACATGGGCCAGCTCGGCAAGCGCGCCGAAGTGGCCGAGCGCCGTCACGTCGATGCCGCCAAGGGCCGCGAGAAACTCGACCTCGCGCGCGGACGCGCGACCACGGCAGTGGCGCGCCTGATCAAGCGCCGTACGCCGGCGCCGGCCGTGCGCACCGTGCTCGAGCAGGCCTGGACCGACGTGCTTGCGCTGACCATCCTGCGCCAGGGCGAGGACAGCCCGAATTACCGGCGTCGGCTCGCCGTCGCCGACCAGCTCATGCGCATCGGCGACCACGATGCCGAAACCGGCAAGCCGGCACCGATCGACTCCACCCTGCGCGAAGAGGTCCGCACCGGCCTCGCCCAGGTCGGCCTGCACAGCGACGAAGTCGAGCATGTCGTCGGCGAACTGTTCGAATCGAGCAAGCACAGTGCCGAGGCGAGCGAAGCCGAAGTCGCCCAGGCCCTGAAGAGCAAGCCGCGCCTCGGCGGCGAATCCACCGCCACCGACGACTCCGCCAAGCCGCCCTCGACGCTCGATCCCGAGGAACGCAAGATGCTCGAGCACATCCGCACGCTGCCGTTCGGAACCTGGTTCGAGTTCGTCACCAACCAGCAGGGCGAGACGGTGCGGCGCAAGCTCGCCTGGTTCTCGACGCTTACCGGCCGCTGCCTGTTCGTCAACCAGCGCGGAGCGCGCACCGACGAGCGTTCGATGGAAGACCTGGCCAAGGATCTCGTGCGCGGGCAGGTCCGCCTGCACAAGCCCGAACCGGCCAACTTCATCGATCGCGCCTGGCAGGCAATCATGTCCAAGCTGAAGGAACTGGGCGGCGACGCCCGCAACCCGAAGCCCGCGGTACCGGCCTGAGGAGCAGCGCATGAACGCACACCGCCGCCGCTCGCCGCGCAAGACCGCGCATGTGACGATCCACGTCACCAATGCCATGACCGGCGAGCCGATGGGCCACATCGGCAACCTGTCCGCCGACGGCATGCTGCTGGTCTGCAACCGCAAGGTCGCCGACAACGCCCTCTACCAGTTCTCCTTCGAGCTGATCGATGCCGAGGGCATCCCGCGCATGATCGAGGTCGGCGTGCACGAGCAATGGAGCGAGGCGGCGAACGTGCCGGGCCACTTCTGGGTCGGCTTCCAGTTCATCGACGTCGATCCGCAGGACGTGACCACGATCTCCTCCTGGCTCGGCGACAACACCGACTGATCGAGGCGCGCCGCAGCGGCATGGCCGGCGCGCCGTCCTCCGCGCGGAAGACCGCGTGCCGCCGGTTTCGATCCCGGTTGCATGACCCGGGATGAGCCGGGCCGCCGTCACCACCGCGCTACAATCACCGGCATGAAGGCGCGGACCGGTCCGGCAACCGTTTCGACGCGGCAGGTGCGGGTGCCCGCCAGGCACACCTTCGACGACCTGCTGCGGCGCGTGCGTGCCTGCCGCGTCTGCGCCGCGCACCTGCCGCTCGGGCCTCGCCCGGTCGTGCAGGCCGGCGTCGACGCGAGGCTGCTGATCGTCGGCCAGGCACCCGGCGCCAGGGTGCACGCCAGCGGCGTGCCATGGGACGACGCCAGCGGCGCGCGCCTGTGCGAATGGCTCGGCATCGATGCCGCAACCCTGCACGATGCCGGCCGCGTGGCGATCCTGCCGATGGGTTTCTGCTATCCCGGCCGCGGCGCAGGCGGCGACCTGCCGCCGCGCCCCGAATGCGCGCCGCTGTGGTTCGACGCCCTGCTGGCGAACCTGCCGCGCATCGAACTCGTGCTGGCGATCGGCCAGCATGCACAGCGGCATCTCCTCGGCGCGCGGCGCAAGCCGACCCTCGCCGCCACGGTGGCCGCATTCGCCGACTACGCGCCGCGCCTGTTTCCGTTGCCGCACCCCTCGCCGCGCAACACGGCCTGGCGGCAGCGCCATGCATGGTTCGAGCGTGACGTGCTGCCGTGCCTGCGCGAACGCGTGCAGGCGGTGCTGGATCCGCGACCCGACCGATCACGGCGATGACGAAGGAGCCGGCCATCGCGCTGCAACGCGCCTATGACGACCCGACCCCGGGCGACGGCTACCGCGTGCTGGTCGACCGCTTCTGGCCGCGCGGCCGCAGCAAGGACGTGCTCAAGCTCGACGACTGGGCACGCGAACTCGCGCCGAGCGCGGACCTGATCCACTGGTACGGCCACGCGCCGGAACGCCGGGACGAATTCCGCGCGCGCTACCTCGCCGAACTCGCCACGCCGGCGGCACGCGATCGCCTGCGCGCACTGCTCGCCGCCGCCGGCAGCCGGCGCATCACCCTCGTTTACGGCGCGCGCTCGGAAACCGGCAACCAGGCGATCGTGTTGCGCGAGGCGCTGCTCGCGCTGCCGGCTTCTCCGTAGGAAACGGCTTCAGCCGTGATGCCCGGCGTCAGGCGTCCGCCCGCGGTCCGTCCCGTCGGCCCGCGCGAGCGCACGCGGCGGCTGGTCGTGCATGTGGATGTGCGTATCCCGCTGCGGGTACGGGATCGAGATGCCGGCGGCGTCGAAGGCCTTCTTGATGCGTTCGGTGAGATCGCACTTCACGGCGAACCAGTCGGCGTTGGCGGCGTGGCAGCGGATGCCGAGATTGACGCGACTTTCGGCGAGCGCGTAGACGAGTACGTCGGCGGGCGGTTCGGCGAGCACGCGCGCATCGGCTTTTATGAGATCGAGCACGGTCTTGCGCGCGAGGTCGATGTCGTCGCCGTAGCCGATGCCGATGACGAGCTCGATGCGCCGCCGCACGTCGGGCGTGTGGTTGATGATCGAGTCGGTCGTGACCAGCGAGTTCGGCAGGGTGATGGTCTGGTTGTCAGGGCCACGCAGCGTGGTCTGGAAGATGCTGATGACCTCGACGGCGCCACTCGTGCCGTTGATCGTCACCGTGTCGCCGACCTTGAACGGGCGCAGGGCGACGAGCATGACCCCCGAGGCGATGTTCGACAGCGAATCCTTGAGGGCGAGGCCGACAGCGAGGCCGGCCGCACCGAGCACGGCGAGCATCGAGGTCATCGGCACGCCGAGCAGTTGCACGACCGCGAGCAGCAGCACCACCTGCAGGCCGATGCGGGCAACGCGACCGAGGAACAGCGCCGCGGTGCGTTCCATCTGCGTGCGCGCAAGCGCGCGACCGATCCAGTCGGCGACGAAGGCGGCGATCCTGAGCCCGATGAACAACAGGATCAGCGCAGCGATCACGCGCAGGCCGATGGCCGTCGCCAGTTCGATCCAGCGCGCATGTTCGGGTGCGGTCAACCATTCCTTCATGCGTGGGACTCCGCGATCATGTCGGGCGACGATAACCCGTGGCGCGCGCGCGGCGTAGGCCCGCCCGGCGCACCGGTTTGCCGCGGCGCGCGGCGCGGACGGATGTCCGCACCTGTCCGTACCCCGGCACGGACACTGTCCGCGACACCCGCCCTCCGGATTTCTCTTGCCCGTTCAATGGATTGCGATTGGCACGCTCGTTGCTGAAGCCACTGCGTGCGCCGCCGTCCGGCGCAGGAGGAAGGCATGATCCGCGATACCTCGGCCCAGGACCGCGTGATGAAGATCGCGCCGCAGCAAGGCCGCCGCTGGCTCGGAATCGGCATCGGCGCGGCCGCGGTCATCGCCGTGCTGGTGTTCGTCATGCCGCTCGCGGCGCGCCTGTTCTCGGCTGATTCCTCGGCCAGCACCAGCCGCCTGCGCATCGCCGAGGTCAAGCGCGGCACCCTGGTCCGTGACGTCTCCGTGCAGGGCCGCGTCGTCGCCGCGGTCAGCCCGACCCTCTACGCGGCGAGCGCCGGCACGGTCACCCTGGCCGTGCAGGCCGGCGACAAGGTGGGCAAGGGCGATGTGCTGGCCGAGATATCGAGCCCCGAACTCAGCAGCCGCCTGCAGCAGGAACAGGCGACGCGCGAGAGCCTCGACATCGAGGTGCAGCGCGCGGGCCTCGATCACCGCAAGCAGCAGCTGGCGGCGAAGAAGCTGCTCGACCAGGCGAAGATCGACCGCCAGACCGCGCAGCGCGAGATGGAGCGCACGGAGAAGGCATTCAACGCCGGCGCGATGTCGGAGATCGAACTGCTGCGCACCCGGGACGCGCTGGCCAAGGCCGACATCGACGTCGCCAACGCCGAGGCCGACATGAAGCTCGACATCGAGGCACTCGCCTTCGAGCTGAAGAGCAAGCGTCTCGCCCTCGACCGCCAGCGCCTGCTCGCCGCCGACCTCGAGCGCCAGGTCGACGAACTGAAGCTGCGCTCGCCGGTCGACGGCCAGGTCGGCCAGCTCATCGCCCAGCAACGCGCCGCGGTCGCCCTCAACGCGCCGATCCTCACCGTCGTCGACCTCAGCGCGCTCGAAATCGAAGTACAGGTGCCGGAAACCTTCGCCCACGACCTCGCGATCGGCATGCCGGCCGAGATCCGCGACAGCTCCGGCAAATTCGCCGGCGAAATCAGCGCGGTATCGCCGGAAGTGATCGACGGCCAGGTCACCGGCCGCATCCGCTTCGGCGCGGAAAAGCCCGCCGGCCTGCGCCAGAACCAGCGCCTGACCACGCGCATCCTGATGGAAGAACACCCCGACACCCTGATCGTCGAGCGTGGCCCGTTCGTCGATTCCGGCGCCGGCCGCGTCGCCTACATCGTGCGCGGCGATGTCGCCGAACGCACCGCGATCGAGGTCGGCGCGACCAGCCTCAACGCGGTCGAGATCCTGTCCGGCGTCAAGGAAGGCGACCGCATCGTCATCTCCGGCACCGACCAGTTCGACGGGGCGCAGCGTGTTGCCTTGAACTGAGGGACTGGGGGCTAGGGACTAGGGGCTAGGGGCTAGGGACTAGGGACTAGGGACTAGGGGCTAGGGGCTAGGGGCTAGGGGCTAGGAGCTAGGGGCCAGGGGCCAGGGATCGAGAAACGAGCGTCGATGCAACGTGCAATCCGTACAACCTGGCCCCACTCGAACACATCCGCTTTTCGCGCCCTCGCCCCTCGCCCCTCGCCCCCCCTAGCCCCCAGCTCCTAGCCCCTCTCCCTCCACTCCCCATCACGAGACGATCGCCATGCTCAAAATGACCCATCTGCAGAAGGTCTACCGCACTCATCTCATCGAGACGCATGCGCTGCGCGATTTCTCCATCCACGTGCGCGATGGCGAGTTCGTCGCGGTGACCGGGCCGTCGGGTTCCGGCAAGACGACCTTTCTCAACATTGCCGGACTGCTCGAGGAGTTCACCGCCGGCGAGTACCGGCTCGACGGCGTCGACGTGCGCGGACTCGACGACAACGCGCGCTCGAAACTGCGCAACGAGAAGATCGGCTTCATTTTCCAGAGCTTCAACCTGATCCCCGACCTCAACCTGTTCGACAACGTCGACGTACCGCTGCGCTACCGCGGATTCAAGGCCGCCGAGCGCAAGCGCCGCATCGAGGAAGCACTGACGCGGGTCGGCCTCGCCTCGCGCATGAAGCACTACCCGTCGGAACTGTCCGGCGGCCAGCAGCAGCGCGTGGCGATCGCGCGCGCGCTGGCCGGTTCGCCGCGCCTGCTGATGGCCGACGAACCGACCGGCAACCTCGATTCGCTGATGGCCCGCGGGGTCATGGAACTGCTCGAGGAGGTCAACCGCCAGGGCACGACGATCGTCATGGTCACCCACGACCCCGAACTCGCCGCGCGCGCCCAACGCAACGTCCACGTCATCGATGGCCAGGTCACCGATTTCGGCCAGGAACCCGCGCTGCACACGCCTTTGCCGGAAGCACCCGCCGGCCGGCGCGGATCGATCGAGGCCGCAACCACGCCGACCTGACCGCGCGGCCGCTGCCGCCCGCTGCCCGAATCCCGTTCCCGACTCCCATTCCCGGCACGCCCATGTTCACCTACTACCTCCAGCTCGGCCTGCGCAGCCTGCGCCGCAATCCGGTCCTCACCGTCCTCATGGTGCTCGGCATCGCCCTCGGCATTGCCGCGAGCATGACCACGCTGACCGTCATGCACCTGATGGGCAGCGACCCGATCCCGTGGAAGAGCGACACCCTGCACTACGTCCAGCTCGACAACTGGAGCGCCGACGAGCCGTACTACGAGGACGGCCGCCCGCCCGACCAGGTGACCTATCGCGATGCGACTGCGCTGATCGAAGCCGGCAAGGCCGACCGCCAGGCCGCGATGTTCAAGCTGTCGCTGGCGATCCAGCCGGACAATCCGGAGATCAAGCCGTTCCAGTCGCTCGGCCGCGTCACCCATGCCGATTTCTTCGCGATGTTCGAGCCGCCGTTCGCCCACGGCGCGCCGTGGGACCGCCGCCAGGACGCCGAGCACGCGCGCGTCGTCGTGCTCGGCCGCGCGCTCAACGAAAGGCTGTTCGGCGGCCAGGACAGCGTCGGTCGCCAGGTGCGCATGGGAGCCAACGACTACACCGTGGTCGGCGTGCTCGATGAATGGCCGTTGCGCCTGAAGTACTACGATCTCACCACCGGCGCCTTCAACGATGCCGACGAGTACTTCATTCCGTTCACCACCGGCATCGACCTCAAGCAGCGCGCCAGCGGCAACAACAGCTGCTTCCGCTCGCCGGGCGACGGCTGGGACTCGTATCTGGCCTCCGACTGCGTGTGGGTACAGATGTGGGTGCAGCTCGACACGCCCGGGCGCCTCGCCGAATACGGGGATTTCCTCGACAGCTACGTCAACGAGCAGAAGAAGCTCGGCCGCTTCGAGCGCCCGCTCAACAACCGCCTGCCGAACGTGACCGAATGGATGGCCGACCAGCGCGTGGTATCGCGCGACGTCGAGGTGCAGACCGGACTCGCCTTTGCGTTCCTCATCGTCTGCCTCGTCAACACCATCGGCCTGCTGCTCGCCAAGTTCACCCGCAAGTCCGGCGAGATCGGCCTGCGCCGCGCCCTCGGCGCCAGCCGGCGCGAAGTGTTCTCGCAGTTCCTCGTCGAGTCGGGCGTGGTCGGTCTCAGCGGCGGCCTCGTCGGCCTTGCCCTGACCGGCCTCGGCCTGCTCGCGGTGCGCGCGCTGTATCCGAATTACCGCACCGTCGCCCAGCTCGACTGGACGATGATCGCCGTCACCGTGGCACTCGCCATCCTCTCCGCCGTGCTCGCCGGCCTCTACCCGACCTGGCGCGCCTGCCGCGTGCAGCCGGCGGCGCAGCTGAAGATGTGATGGAGCAGGGGCTAGGAACAAGGGACTAGGGGCCAGGGCGCGATGACCGAACGCTGCGCCAAGCACCAATGTCCGACAACCACGCTCCTTCCTGCCACGCTCTCTGAACCTGTCGATTCTTGCGCCCTAGCCCCTAGCCCCTAGCCCCTAGCCCCTACCCCATACAACCGAGCAAGCCATGGAAATCCGCCCGATCCTCTCCGCCCTCATGCGCAGCAAGGTGTCGATGATCCTGATCGGCCTGCAGGTCGCATTGACGCTGGCGATCGTCTGCAACGCGCTGTTCATCATCAGCCAGCGACTGGACCTCATGGACCGGGATTCCGGCATGAACGAAGCCGACACGTTCTGGTTCAGCAGCACCGGCTTCGCCGCGGGCTTCGACGCTTCCGCCGTGCAGAAAGCCGATCTCGCCCTGCTGCGCGGCCTGCCCGGCGTCGTCGATGCCTCGCCGACGAACACCTTGCCGTTGACCGGGGGCGGCTGGAACACCGGGGTCAACCTCGAGCCGAGCCAGCGGACCGCCACCACGTTGATGGCGCTCTATCTCGTCGACGACCATGCCCTGCGCACGTTCGGCGTCGAACTCGTCGCCGGACGCAACTTCAGGCCCGAGGAGATCCAGGAGGTCGCCTTCGGCGACCAGTTGCGCCCGAAGGTCATCCTGGTCACCCGTGCGCTCGCCGAGCGCGCGTTCCCCGACGGTCACGCGATCGGCAAGCACCTCTACATCGACGAGACCGAGCCGAGCACGATCATCGGCATCGTCGAACGCCTGCAGCAGCCGTGGGCCGACAGCGAGACGATCGAGTACTCGACCTTCGTCCCGGTGTTCATGCCGTACGGAAACTTCGCGCCCTACGTCGTGCGCACGGAACCGGGCCGCCGCGACGAGGTCATGAAGACGGTCGAGCAGAAACTCGCCGAGGCCAACTCCGGACGCATCATCGGCCGCATGCGGCCGATGGAGAACATCCGCCGCAACGCCTACTCGGGCGACCGCGCCATGGCGATCATCCTCGGCACCGTGATCGTCGCCCTGCTCGCGATCACCGCGCTCGGCATCGTCGGCATGGCCAGCTTCTGGGTCGCCCAGCGCACGCGCCAGATCGGCACGCGGCGAGCGCTCGGCGCGACCCGGCGCGACATCCTGCGCCATTTCCAGACCGAGAACTTCATCATCACCACCTTCGGCCTCGTCGTCGGCGCGCTGCTGGCCTATGCCTTCAGCTTCTGGCTCATGCTGCAGTACCAGGCGCCGCGCCTGCCCTGGCATTACGTGCCGATCGGCGTCGTCTGCCTGTGGCTGCTCGGCCAGCTCGCCGTGCTCGGCCCCGCCCTGCGCGCCTCGCGCGTGCCGCCGGCGGTGGCGACCCGATCGGTGTGAGGGGCTAGGGGCTAGGGGCTAGGGACTAGGGACCAGGGACTAGGGACTAGGGACTAGGGACTAGGGACTAGGGACTAGGGGCCAGGGGCTAGGGGCTAGGGGCTAGGGACTAGGGGCGAGGGGCGAGGGCGCGATGACCGGATCGGGATGCAACCGTGAAGTCCGTACAACCCCGCCCCGCAAGGATGCGCGGGATTCTCGAGCCCTCGCCCCTCGCCCCTCGCCCTACGCCGCCCCTCGCCCCTCGCCCTCGCCCTCCCAAGCAACCCTTCGCCGCTCCGTTGCATCCATGCAACCATGCGTCGAACCCAACGAAGCAACCCCGGCATGCGCAGCGTACTGGTGATCGACGACAACCCTGCGGTCGGCACGGCCCTCGACCTGCTGTTCGGCCTGCGCGACATCCGCACGCTGACCGCGACCACGCCGCAGGAAGGGCTCGAGGTGCTCGCCCGCGAGCGCGTCGACCTCGTCGTGCAGGACATGAACTTCAGCGCCGACACCACCTCGGGTGAGGAAGGCGTGGCCCTGTACCGTGCGATCCGCGCCGAACACGCCGACCTGCCGATCATCCTGCTGACGGCGTGGACGCGACTCGAGACCGCCGTGGAACTGGTCAAGGCCGGCGCCGGCGACTACCTCGGCAAGCCGTGGGACGACCACAAGCTGCTCGCCACGGTCGAAAACCTGCTGGAACTGTCGGAGGCCACGCGCGAGGTCGCCCGCTTCCGCGAGGAGCGTCGCCGGCGCCGGCGCCAGCTCGATGCCGATCACGACCTGCGCGGCATCGTGTTCGCTTCCGCAGCCACCGAGCGCGTGGTCGAACTGGCGTGCAAAGTGGCCCGCGCCGACGTGCCGGTGCTGATCACCGGCCCGAACGGCGCCGGCAAGGAACGCGTTGCCGAAATCGTCCAGGCCAACTCGTCGCGGGCGAAGGCGGCGTTCGTCACCGTCAACTGCGGTGCCCTGCCCTCGGAGCTGATCGAAGCCGAACTGTTCGGCGCCGAGCCCGGCGCGTACACCGGTGCGCCGAACCGCGCGCGCGAGGGTCGCTTCGAGGTCGCCGACGGCGGCACCCTGTTCCTCGACGAGATCGGCAACCTGCCGCTGGCCGGGCAGATGAAACTGTTGCGCGTGCTCGAGACCGGCCAGTTCGAGCGCCTCGGTTCGAGCCGCACGCGCCAGGCCGACGTGCGCGTGATCAGCGCGACCAATGCCGACCTCGCCGCCGCGATCCGCGATGGCCGTTTCCGCGAGGATCTCTATTACCGTCTCAACGTCATCGAGTTGCGCCTGCCCCCGCTGTCCGAACGCAGCGACGACATCCTGCCGCTCGCCGAGCATTTCCTGCAGGGACGCGCCACCCTCGATGCCGGTGCGCGCGCGGCGCTCGCCGCGCATGCCTGGCCCGGCAACGTGCGCGAACTGAAGAACGCGATCGAGCGTGCCAGCCTGCTCTGCAGCAACGGCGTGGTCGGCGCGCGCGACCTCGGCCTGGCCGGCACGCGCGCGAGCGCCGGACGGCTGCCGGCGGATGCCGAACCCGACCGCGAAACGATCGAGGGTGCGATCCGCCGCGCGCGCGGCGTCATCAGCCAGGCCGCCGCCGAACTCGGCCTGTCGCGCCAGGCGCTCTACCGCCGGCTGCAGAAGCTCGGCATCGAGATTGGCGACTGACGGCCTGCGCACCACCCGCGACTCCCGCCGGGCCGACTAGAATCGGCAACGCCCGCCCGAAATCCACGGCCCCTGCCCATCCGCATGCGACTGTTCTCGCTCGAAGGCAAGCTCGCCGCCCTGCTGCTGCTGTGCGCGGCGCTGGCCATCGGCGCCGTCGCGCTGGCGTCGTGGTGGCTGCCGATGCCGCATGCGGCCATCGCCGCACTGGCTGCGATGATCGTTCCCGCACTCTGGCTGGCGCGCCGGCGGGCACGCGCACTCGGCGAACTCATGCGCGCGCTGGCCGGCAGCGTCAGCGCGTTCCGCGACGGCGACTTCAGCTTCTCGATCGCCAATCGCCGCCGCGACGAACTCGGCGACCTGGTCGAGGCGCACAACGAACTCGGCCGCGTGCTGCGCGAGCAGCGCCAGGGCCTGTTCCAGCGCGAACTGCTGCTCGACTCGGTCGTGCAGAACACCCCGGATGCACTCGTGCTGGTCGAGCCGGGCGGCCATGTCGTGTACGCCAACCTGGCCGCGCGCGCGCTGCTCAACGGCGGTCGCGCGCTGAACGGCGAGAGCTTCGCGCGGATCGTCGCGCAGGCGGCGCCGGAATTCGCCGCCGCCCTGGAAACCGGCGGCGACGTGCTGTTCGGCGTGCGCATCGACGAAGAAGACGAATCCTTCCACCTCTCCCGGCGCACGTTCAAGCTGCAGGGACGCGCCCACCGCATGTTCCTGGTCAAGCGCCTGACCCGCGAACTGTCGCGCCAGGAAGTGGCCACCTGGAAGAAGGTGATCCGGGTCATCAGCCACGAGCTCAACAACTCGCTGGCGCCGATCCGCTCGCTGGCACATTCCGGGCGCGAACTGGCCCGCCGCGGCGACCTCGATCGCCTCGGCACCGTGTTCGACACGATCGAGGGGCGTGCGCGCCACCTCGGCGATTTCATCCACGGCTATGCCGGCTTCGCGCGCCTGCCGCTGCCGCGACCGGCCGCGGTCGAGTGGCCGGCCTTCCTCGACGCGCTGGCCCGCCATTCGAGTTTCCGCGTGGCCGGTGCGCTGCCGGCGACGGCGGGCCGGTTCGACCGGGCCCAGGTCGAGCAGATGCTGATCAATCTGGTGAAGAACGCCCACGAGGCCGGCGGCCCGGCCGAGGCGATCGAACTGGCCGTCGCCGAGCGCGGGCGGGAACTGCGCATCGAGGTTCGCGATCGCGGTCCCGGCATGAGCGAGACCGTGCTCGCCCAGGCGCTGCTGCCGTTCTATTCCACCAAGCGCAGCGGCACCGGCCTCGGTCTCGCGCTGGCCCGCGAAATCAGCGAGGCGCATGGCGGTCGCGTGACCCTGGCCAACCGCGAGGGCGGCGGCCTCGTCGTCACCGTCATCCTGCCGCAGCCGGCGGCATGAGCGGGGTCATGGAGACGGCACGCGCGTCGTCGACGTGCCGCAAACGAGGGGAATCGCGCGCGCCGGATCGTGACCGGGCGGAATCGGGAACTGCGGATCGCCGAAGGTGCCGAGGAAGAACCGGTCGACGCCGATTTCGGCGCGCAGGGTCTGATGGGAATTCTGCGGGGACGGCGAGGCGCCGCAATAGCAGGCCTCGGGGAACCCGGGCGAGGTGCCGCACGGCGACGGCTCATCGATGAACCGGCGCAACTCGTCGGGCACCTGGCCGTAGCTCATCGTGTCGACGGCGAGGCTTTCGTGGTCGAGTCCGAGCAGATGGCCGATCTCGTGCGTGGCGACTTCGCATTGGCCCTTGAGGTCGGATGCCGACATCGGGCCGGTGAACGCGAAGGCGATGGCATTCGGGAACGGGATGCCGCAGTTCCAGGGCGCAATGCCGCCGATGCCGACCGGCTGGCCGATGTTGCCCGGCTCGCCGGCGAGCATCAGCTCGCGATGCGGCACGTTGCCGGGATCGCTGGCGACGACCGCGGCAAAGTACGGCGCGAAGGTCGTGCGGATGCACGCGACGACGGAAGCAAACGCCGCGTCACCGTGCGAATACGGCGGCAGGCTGCGCGCCCCCGTGACGAGCGATGAACGGTTGGTGATGGCGTTGTCGGGCCCCGCCGTGACCGTGCAGCCGCTTGTGCAGCGATTGACATACAGGATCGGCGCCACCGCCAGGGCGCCACCGGCGCGTTGCAGGCGAAACGCGATCCCGGAGACGAGGTCGCCATCGCCGACGACGATCGGCGTGCCGTCGGTGGGCAGGCAGGTCCCGCCGACGCATGGCAATCCGGCGTACAGCTGTCCGTCGAAACCGGATTTCGCCGCCACCGCGAAGTAGGTACCGGCGGCGAGCGGACCGGCCGACCAGGTGCCATCGAGTCCGCTCGTGGACGACGCCACCGGAATGCCGCTGGCGTCGTGGATGGCGATGGTGGCCGAACGCAGGGGATGGTCGAGTCCCGGCTCGAACACGTCGCCCGTGATCGTGCCGCCCTCGCCTCCCGCGCAGGCAACGCCGGACCATGGCACGACACAGCTGCCGAGGAGGAGCGCAGTCCGGACGATGATGGTGCCCGTCACCCTTGCCTCCGTACGCCGGCGTGTCTTCGGATCCGCATCTGCCGGCACGCCCGATGGTGCCAGCCCGCCAGGGCGTTTGCACGCGCGAATCCGGCATTTCCCGGGCAACGGCGACGCCCTGGCCGGCAGCCGCGCGTCGCCGTCCGGGCGCGGTACTACATAAGCAGGTTCCGGCTTGCTATGGTGACGATCCCGAAGGTGCGCGAGGAGCGCTGCATGAGCGGAATCATCGGACTCATCATCCTGGGCGTCGTCTTCGTCCTGCTGTCCAAACTCGTGCGCATCGTGCCGCAGGGCTACGAGTGGACCGTGCAGCGCTGGGGCAAGTACACGCACACGCTGACCCCCGGTTTCCACCTGCTGGTGCCGATGATCCAGAGCATCGGCCACAAGATGAACATGATGGAACAGGTCCTCGACGTGCCGTCGCAGGATGTCATCACCAAGGACAACGCGGTGGTCCGCGTCGACGGCGTGGTCTTCTACCAGGTGCTCGATGCCGCCAAGGCCGCCTATGAGGTGGCCAACCTCGAACAGGCCGCGCTGGCCCTGATCATGACCAACATCCGCACCGTGCTCGGCTCGATGGACCTCGACGAGAGCCTCTCCAAGCGCGACGAGATCAACGCCAAGCTGCTCGACGTGATCGACGAGGCGACCCATCCCTGGGGCGTGAAGGTCACCCGCATCGAGATCAAGGACATCTCGCCGCCGCGCGACCTCGTCGATTCGATGGCCCGGCAGATGAAGGCCGAGCGCGAGAAGCGCGCCAACGTGCTCGAAGCCGAAGGCCTGCGCCAGGCGGCGATCCTCAAGGCCGACGGCGAGAAGCAGGCGGCGATCCTCGAGGCCGAGGGCAAGCGCGAGGCGGCCTATCGCGAAGCAGAGGCACGCGAACGCCTCGCCGAAGCCGAAGCCAAGGCCACCACGATGGTTTCCGACGCGATCGCCGGCGGCGACATCAACGCGATCAACTACTTCGTCGCCAACAAGTACGTCGAGGCGCTCAAGGCGATGGCCAACTCGTCGAACCAGAAGATGCTGCTGATGCCGTTCGAGGCGAGCGGCATCCTCGGTTCGCTGGCCGGCATCGCCGAGATCGCCAAGGCCTCGTTCGAGAAACCCGGCACGCCGCCGCCACCGCCGGCGCGCGTGCCGCCGATGCCGCCGATGCCGCGCTGACGACGATGGAGGGCAGCCTCATGACCAATCTGGTTGCGGGTTACGGATGGTGGATCCTCGCCCTCGTGCTGATCGGCGCGGAGATGATCGTGCCCGGCTACTTCCTGCTCTGGGTCGGCCTCGCCGCGGCGGTGATGGGCCTGGTCACGCTGTTCGTGCCGGACCTCCCGTTCATCGCCCAGGCGACCGCGTTCGGCGTGCTCGCCGTCATCACCTGCCTGGTCTACTGGAAGTTCATCCGCCCGGTCGCCGAGGTGCGTGACGACCAGCCCCTGCTCAATCGCCGCGGCGACCGCATGCTCGGCCGCCGCGTGCTGGTGGCCGAAGCCTTCGTCAACGGTCGCGGCAAGGTGCGCGTCGGCGACACCGTGTGGCTCGCCGAAGGAGCCGACGTCGACGTCGGCGATGCGGTCGAGGTGGTCAGCGTGAACGGTGCCACGCTCACGGTGAAACCGGCCGACTGAGGCCGCAGCCGACCTGCCGGGCCGGGCGACGCGCTTGGATTGGCGCGCCCGGGCGCCGATAATCCGCAGCCTCATTCCACGGGGTGCGGCGATGACCAGCAGGACGATCCTCAACGAGAGCCACCGCGCGCTCGGCGCGAAAATGGTCGACTTCGGCGGCTGGGACATGCCGATCAACTACGGCTCGCAGATCGACGAGCATCATCGCGTCCGCAACGACGCCGGCATGTTCGATGTCTCGCACATGACCGTGGTCGACCTGACCGGCGCACGCACGCGCGAATTCCTGCGCCACCTGCTCGCCAACAACATCGACAAGCTCAAGCAGCGCGGCAAGGCGCTGTATTCGTGCATGCTCGACGAGCAGGGCGGCGTCATCGACGACCTCATCGTCTACTGCATGGACGAAGCGTTCTTCCGCGTCGTCGTCAATGCCTCCACGCGCGACAAGGATCTCGCCTGGATCGCCCGCCAGGCACCGGCGTTCGGCATCGACGTGCGCGAACGGCCCGAACTGTCGATGATCGCCGTGCAGGGCCCCCATGCACGCGCGAAGGCGGCCGGCGTGCTCTCCGCCGCGACCGCGGAAAAAGCCCTCGCGCTCGGCAAGTTCGCCGCCTGCGAGGGCGATGGCCTGTTCATCGCCCGCACCGGCTACACCGGCGAGGACGGCTTCGAGATCGTCGTGCCCGAAGGCGAAGCGGTGGCGTTGTGGAACCGCCTGCTCGAAGCCGGCGTCGCTCCGGCCGGACTCGGTGCGCGCGACACCCTGCGTCTGGAGGCCGGCATGAACCTGTACGGACAGGACATGGACGAAACGACGACGCCGTGGGAGGCCGGACTCGCATGGACGGTGGCTCTCGACGACGGCCGCGACTTCATCGGTCGCGCCGCCCTCGAGGCGCAGAAGCAGTCCGGCGTGCCGCGCCGCATGGTCGGACTGGTCATGGACGAGAAGGGCGTGCTGCGGCATGGCCAGCGCGTGGCCACGCCCCACGGCGACGGCGAGATCCTGTCCGGAACGTTCTCGCCGACGCTCGGCACCTCGATCGCGTTCGCGCGCATCCCGGCCGGTGCCGAAGGCGACGTGCGCGTCGACATCCGCGGCCGTGAAGTGCCGGTGCGCATCGTCAAGTATCCGTTCGTCCGCGACGGCAAGGCCGCCCCCGGCATCGCTTCCTGATCCCGTGTCGCGCGACCGCGGAAACCCGCCGCGGACCGACTGCCGCACCCACCCCACGATGCGCGCCGCGGACTGCTAGAATCGCCGCGCGCATTCCCTCCCGCGCCACCTCGAGGCAAGGTCACGGTCATGAAAGAAATCCCAGGCGATCTGCTGTTCCTGAAGTCCCACGAGTGGGCCCGCGTCGAGGACAACGGCACCGTCACGGTCGGCATCTCCGACCATGCCCAGGGCCTGCTCGGCGATCTCGTCTACGTCGAACTGCCGAACGTCGGCGACACCGTCCAGGCCAGCACCGCCGCTGCGGTCGTCGAGTCGGTGAAGGCCGCGTCGGACGTGTACTCGCCGGTCAGCGGCACGGTCGTCGCCGTCAACGAATCGCTGCCGGACAAGCCCGAGACCATCAACGAAGACGCCTACGGCGACGGCTGGATCTTCGTGGTCAAGCTCGACAACCGGGAAGAGCTCGAGGAACTGCTCGATCCGGATGCCTACGCCGAACTGCTCGACAGCGAGGAAGACTGAGCGGCTTTCCGCGGTCAGCCACTGCATCGACACGCGACGGGCCGGACTTCCGGCCCGTTTTCGTTTGCGCGCTCCGGCATGCGCGCAATCCCGTTCCGGCATCGACGCTCCCCCGCCAACTTCCTGCGCGGGTCGGCATCGGGAATTCCGCTCCGGCACCGACGCATGCATTCGCGCCTGCGGACATCGACGCGACGATGCGCGCGATGCCGATGAACGCATCGACGATGTCCGCGCACGCGACCGGATGAACCTCCCGGCGACCGCGAAGCCGACCACTCGTCGATCTTCCCGCCGGTGCTCCCGACGACCGCGACGAGGTCGCCGGACGGCTTCGGGACAAAAATTTTTTCTTCGTCCGTTTGGCCGCCGTTCGGTCTCGGCGAGCGTTTCCGTGGATGCGGCGAACGCATTCCCTCGCTGCGGGAACCGGCACGCTGCACGCGGCGCGCAACACGGCGGATTTCGCGACGCCGAATGAAAACCGCTTGTTTCAAGCGGTTTGGTGCGCACACACGATCGAATCGATGAAAAACATCCGGACGTCCATACGTCCATCACATTTTGCGACAGGGAGTGCGCAAGGCGATCCGGGAGCGCTCATCAGGGGCCTTCCGGGCGGTTTCAGAACTGCTTGTTTCCTATCAGAAAATCATTGACACGCGCACATGACAGGAATAATTTCCGCGACGGTGACACGAGGAAAACAAAAAGGAATCATGGCTGCACCAAGATTCGTCGAACCGTATGTCGAACATGGCCGCAAATCGGGAGCGGTCAGGAAGATCACGGTATCGATTCCACTCCACATCCTCAGGCTTCTGTCCGACGAGCGGACACGGCGACAGGTCGCCAACCTGCGCCACGCCACCAACAGCAATTTGTTGTGCGAAGCATTCCTTCACGCTTTTACTGGGCAACCACTGCCAACTGACGAGGAGTTAAGACGCGATATGGCTACCAAGAAAGCACCTGCGAAGAAAGCTGCGAAGAAGCCCGCCGCCAAGAAGGCTGCGAAGAAGGCCGTGAAGAAGGCCGTCAAGAAGACCGCCAAGGCCAAGACCGCCACGGCCAGCAAGAAGTCGGCGGCCAAGAAGCCGGCTGCGAAGAAGGCCGTCAAGAAGGCCGTCAAGAAGGCTGCCAAGAAGAAGTAATCCAGCTCCACCGGCCGGTCGCTTCGGGCGACCGGCTTTCGTCCCTGGGTGACGTTGCCGCATGGCAATGACCGCAAGGACACCGCGATACCGCAGTACCGATCCAACCGTTCCAGCATCACAAGAAGCTTCACCGGATCCAGCAAACGGACTGCTCTCCCTGCGGAATGCCCAGCGCAGGGAGAGATTTCCGCCTCGAGGATCCGGGCGCGGACCTGGCAAGTCCGCGCGGAAGCACCCTTCCGCGACACCCGGCGCCCCGCGCCCATCCCCATCGATTGTGTGAACCGCGTGCGATTCGCTGCGCCCGCGCGGCGATACCGTGCACCGTCCTCCCGCACGCGGTCCTCGCCATGCGCAGATTCCGAACCACTGCCGTCCTCCTGCCCGCCGCGCTGGCCATCGCTGCCGGCATGACCGGCAACGCCGCCACGGTCGCCGTGGAAGTCGATCTTTCCGCAGATCGCCGCGCGATCGATCCGGCCATCTACGGTGTCAGCGGCTCGCCCGACCTGTCGCGGCTGCGCTATCCGTTCGTGCGCTGGGGTGGCAACTCGACCACGCGCTACAACTGGCAGGCCGACGTGCACAACACCGCCGGCGACTGGTTCTTCATGAACATCGTCGACGGCAACGGCAGTGCGGACGGTTCGGCGGTCCAGGCCCTGATCGCCTCGACGCTGGCATCCGGCTCGCGCCCGCTGGTCACGCTGTCGACGATCGGCTGGACGCCGCTGCCGGTGCAGCAGAAGCGCTGGTCGTTTTCGGTCGACCAGTACGGTCCGCAGCTGCAGACCGAATGCAGCTACTTCGGCGCCAACCCGCCGGCGTGGTGCGAGGCCGATGCCGGCAACGGACGCTGCTCGCCGGCAGCCAACACGAGCGGCCATTGCAGCAGCGACGGCTACATCACCGGCAATGCGCCGACCGACACCTCGCTGGCGGCACCGCCTTCGTTCGCGCGCGGCTGGGTCACCCACCTGCAGTCACGCTTCGGCCATGCCGCCGCCGGTGGCGTGCGCGACTATGCGCTCGACAACGAAGTGATGCTGTGGAACTCGACGCACCGCGACGTGCATCCGCAGGCGCCGACCTACGACGAGATCTGGCAGCGCACGCTCGACTACGCCAGCGCGGTCAAGCAGCAGGACCCGGCGGCGCGCCTGTTCGGGCCGGTGACCTGGGGCTATTGCGACCTGTTCGGCTCGGCCGCCGACAACTGCGTCGACGGCGCCGATCGCGCCGCGCATGGCGGCACGCCGTTCGTGAAGTGGTACCTGCAGCAGGTCTGTGCGCACCAGCAGCAGACCGGCGTGCGCCTGGTCGACTTCCTCGACCTGCACTACTACCCGCAGGGCAGCGGCGTGGTCGACTTCAACGATCCGCCGGCCGGCAGCGAGACGGCCGAGATCGCCGCACGCCGCCTGCGCTCGCTGAAGGAACTGCACGATCCGGCATGGAGTTCGGAATCGTGGATCTCCGACCTCGGCAACAGTCCGCCGTGGTTCTACGCGCGCCCGCAGTTGCTGCGGCGCGCACGGGCCTGGATCGACGAGGCCTGCCCCGGCACGAAGCTCGCCATCACCGAGTACAACTGGGGCGCCGACAACGGCGCGAGCAGCGCGATCGCCCAGGCCGAGTTGCTGTCGATCTTCGCCCGCGAGGGCGTCGATGCCGCGGCACGCTGGGTTGCCCCGCGCGAGAACTCGCTGGTCGAACGCGCGTTCCGCCTCTACCTCGACTACGACGGCCAGGGCCGGCGCGTGGAAGGCTTCAGCACCCGCAGCCACAGTGCCGACGGTGACGCGCTCGGTGCCTATGCGGTGCATCTGCCGGGCCAGCGCATCATGCTGCTGCTGATCAACAAGGCGACCACGGCGACGACCGCGACGATCACCTTCGATCGTCCGCTGCACGGCGCCTGGCGCGGATTCCGCTTCAGCGCCACCAGCAACCTCGCCCAGTTCGGCACCGGCAGCATCGCCGGCAGCCAACTCGCCATCGCCGACCTGCCGCCGCGATCGGCCAACCTGATCGAACTTCCCGACAGCGACATCCTGTTCGCCCACGGCTTCGATCCCTGAGCGTGCCGCGCCTCAGTCGCGCCGCGGCGCGGCGGTCGTTGCGGGCGCGGCACGATGGCCGCGATCGAGCAGGGCGCCGAGTGCGACGGTGCCGAGCGGGGTGCGGGCGATCGCCGTGGCGGCGCCGAGCGCGGAGATTCCGCCGCGCAACCAGCCGCGCAGCGAGCGGCTGCCGACGACGATGCCGGCCGTCAGTCCCGCGGCGATCGCCAGCAGGCCGCGCTGTTCGTGCACGAAACTGCGCAGGCCCTGCAGGCGCGTTTCCCGGCGGCTGCGCACGCGCTCGAGGCGGGCCGCGGCCAGCGCGACCGCCCGCCGGCGTTCCTTCGACGTCATGCCGTCCGCCATCATGCCGTCTCCTCGGGGGCG
Source organism: uncultured Dokdonella sp. (assembly GCA_934526015.1). Lineage (GTDB taxonomy): Bacteria > Pseudomonadota > Gammaproteobacteria > Xanthomonadales > Rhodanobacteraceae > Dokdonella. Next base: position 8,409 of record CAKSZY010000011.1, on the reverse strand, counting down.
GTGTTGCCGCCTGCGCTGGCGCGCGGCGGTCGGTCGCTCGACGGGGCCTGCAGGCCGCGCACCAGTTCCCGCGTGCGTGGCAGGCCGAGATCGCGCCAGCAACGCCGCATGGCGGCGAGCACGAAGGCGACGCCGGCGAGATTGCCCAGCGCGACGACGCCGATGCCGGCGAAGGCATTGCCGGTCAGCTGCCAGAGGCCGACGGCGATCGCCGCGCTGGTGGCCAGCCACGCGCCCACACCGAGGAACACCAGCACGAAGGCAAGCCAGACCAGGTTCACCGCGCTGCTGCGCGCCAGCCCGAGTTCGGCGCGCAGCAGCGCGAGCGAGGCTTCGGCCACCTCGAGCGTGCCGTGCAGCACTTCGCGTGCCGCATGCAAGAGGTCACCCGCTTCGGCGCGGGGACCCGACTGCGGCGGATCGGATGCCGGCGGCATCGTGCCGGTCAGCGACGCAGCAGACGCGTGGCGAGGATGCCGGCGGCGAACGCGATGCCGAACGCGGCGAGCGGGTGGGCCCGGATCTGCTCGGCGGCCACGTCGGCGATCCGCCGCGTCCCTTCGGCAAGTCGATCGCCGGCGTCGCCGAGTTCGTCCTGCAGGCGTGCGCCATTGGCGCGCAGGCGTTCGCCGAAGCGCCGGGCGCTGCGCACGGCCTCGTCGGCGCCGGCGGTGACGGAATCAATGGTGTCGCGGGGTTCGCGTGCCTGGCTCATGGGAAAGTCCTCGTCGATGGGCTGCGGATTCGCGCAATGCGCCCGCCAAGGCTTGCATGCGGCGCCTGAAGGCCGCATGGACGGCTGCGCACGCACGACAGGGCGTGCGGCGGTATGACATGCCACGGAAAACCGGGTATCGTTCGGCCATCCGTGCGCAGAATGACATGGGGCGGTCCGGGGGCCGGTCATTTTCCACAGGGAATCGGGTTCGGCAGGAAGCCGCGACGACACAGCCGCGCAGGCGCCCTGCCTGCCCGAACGCTGTGGCCACCCTGCCTGCCGACGCAATCGTCGGCCTCGCCTTGATGTCGTTCGACGCGTCGCGGCCCATCCTTACGAGCGGGTGAAGGCACATGATGGCGTTGAAAGCATTCCGGGATTCCCAGCGCGGTTCCGCAGCACCGAAGATCATCGCGGGTATCGTCATCCTTGCCATCCTCGTCGGCGCCGGCGCGTGGTTCGCCATGCGCGGCGGCGAGGGCACGCCGGCCACCGCCACGCCGGCGGCCACGCGCGCGACTCCGGCCGAATCGGCCGAGCCGGCACCGGTCATTTCCCCGGCCGTCGAGGAACTCAGCGTCGACCAGCTCTATCGCGAGGCGCGCAAGGCGCTGGCGGAGCAGCGCATGGTCGCCCCGCCCGGCAACAACGCCCTCGAGTTCTATCTCGCGATCCTCGCCAAGGACCCCGCCAACAGCGGCGCGCAGGATGCCCTGCGTGAACTGTTCCCGTTTGCCAGCGGCACTGCCGAACAGGCCATCACCGCCGGCGAGCTCGATGAGGCTTCCCACATCATCGAGCAGCTCACCCGTGCCGATCCGAACAACTACACGCTGACCATCCTGCGCAGCAAGCTCGACGCCAAGCGCAAGCTGGTCGAGCGCGAACAGGCACAGGCGGCCGCAGCCGCCGCGGCGGCCGCAGCCGCGGCCGCGCGTCCGGCCGAAGCAGCACCGGCGGCGAGTTCCGCTCCGGCGGCGACGCCGGCCGAAACCACGGCCGCGACGACGACGCCGCCCCCGGCCGCCAGCCCGGCACCGGCGCCGGCCGAACCCCCGCCGCCGCCGGCACCGGTCGCCGCGGCTCCCGCGGGAGGCGAAACGCGCGACGCCACCGTCATCCAGCCGGCCGCGCCGACCTATCCGGCGCAGGCCGCGCGTGCGCGCACCGAAGGCTGGGCGGAAGTCGAGTTCACCGTGACCTCGGACGGCCAGGTCACCAATGCGCGCATCGTGCGCTCCGATCCACCGCGCATGTTCGACCGCGAAGCGATCCGCTCGATCGAGCGCTCGACCTATCGTCCGCGCCTGGAAAACGGCACGCCGGTCAGCTCGACCCTGCGTCGCCGCATCGAGTTCAAGCTCGACTGAAGGCAACCGCCGCGGGTGGCCCCACGCCGCCCGCGGCTCGCCGCCGCGCACGCGCGCCGGCGATCGTTCACTCCAGCAGGGTGCGGCGCAGCGCGCCGAGCAGGCGCGTGTCGGCGGTGTCGTCGCCATGGCTGCCGGCCAGCGCATCGAGCCGCTGCAATGCGGCCTCGTGGTGTGCCGCATCGAGCACGTGCGGCAAGCGCCCGGCCAGATCGACGAGCATCAGCAGGCCGGTGCCACGCAAGCTCGGCAGGTGTGCCGCGGTCGCCTCGCGCAAGCCGGCGATGACTTCGTTGCGTGCCTGCAGCGAACGCAGCGGATGGCGCCGCCCGGACCCCGGCCACCAGGAAACCCGCGTGCGATGCAGGACATCGCGGCGGAACAGGTTGTCGAGCATCTTGTCGGCGACCGGCGACATGCGCGCCACCAGCAGTTCCACCGCCGCATCGACGCGGATCGGATGCCCGGACAAGGCCTGCGAGGCCGCGGCGAGCTGGGCGTGACCGGCCGGCAGGTCGGTGTCGATCGCCACATAGCCGGCGTTGAAGCGCAGGCGCTTCTGTTCGGCAAGGTCGAGCAGCAATGCGGCGGATGCCAGCGTGTCGACATCGAGGTGGCTGCGCGAGCTCTCGAACACGCCCTTGACCGGTTCGATGCTGACCAGCATGAATTGTTCGGCGATCAGCATGTCGGTCATCCCGCCCAGGTTTGCAGGTGGTCCTTCAACGGGCGGAATCCTACGGCAAACGCCGGCGCCTTTGCGCACCCGTGCGCGGCTCCGGCGGGCTTTCAGCCGCCGCTGGCGCTCGCCCCCGCGTCGCCTTCGCCGATTCCGGCCCAGTCCACCTGCGGCAGGCCGAGATAGCGGTCGAACAGCATCGGCAGCAGGCCGTTCGGTACCGGCGACTCGCAGTTCCACATCATGACCAGGCCGAGGCGGTGGTTCGGCAGGAAGCCGATCACCGCGCGATAGCCCTTCACCGCTCCGGCATGGAACACCATCGGCTCGCCGGCATAGTCGAACACGCGCCAGCCAAGCGCGTAGCGGGCATCGAGCAGGCGTTCGCGCCGCCACGGCGTGAGGCCGGCATCGCGTGGCGTCGCCACCAGCGGCGCATGCAGTTCGTCGAGCAGCGGCAGCGGCAGCACGTCCACCCGCCCGCCCATCTGCGCGACCAGCCATTGCTCCATGTCGCGCAGACTGGCGTTGGCGCCGGCCGCCGGCGGCAGGTGGTAGTAGTTCGCGTTCGGCTCGAACGGAACCCAGGCCTTGCGCACGCGCTGGTGCGGACGCGCCCACGAAGCCGAACTGCGCAGCGCCTCGAGTCCGTAGGTCGCGCCGGTCATGCCGAGCGGATGGAACAGGCGCTTCTCGACGAGGTGGTGGAAGAAGTCCCCGGTCAGCGCATAGGTGACGTCGCCGATCAGGCTGAAGGCGATGTTCTGGTAGCCGTAACAGTCGCCGACGCCGCAGGTCGGCGACACCTCGCGCAGGCGCTCGACCAGCAGCGGATAGGGTTCGGCCTGTTCGATCAGGCGGTCATAGGTGTTGTGCGGCAGGCCGACCCGATGACTGAGGATGTCGCGCACGGTGAGGCGCTGGCCGCCGTCGGCATCGGCCAGTCCGAAGGTCGGCAGCACGCCGGCCACGCGCGTGTCCCAGCTCATGCGGCCGTCGTCGACCATGAGGCCGGCGAGGGTCGTGGCGAAGCCCTTCGACAGCGAGGCGAGGCGGAACACCGTGGTCGGCGTGACCGGCGTATTCGCCACCCGGTCGGCATGTCCGAAGGTGCCTTCGTAGACGACCTCGCTGTCCTTGACCACCGCCACCGCCAGGCCCGCCACCTGGTCGCCTGCGGCGAGGCGCTCCACCCACAGCCCGAAGTCGTCGGCCACCGCAGCGACGTCGGTGGCGATCGCGGACGCATCGACGCGCGGCGGCGGCGGCCGCGGGGTCGCCACCGCCGGCTTCGCCGCGCGCCGCGCCTTGGCCCCGGCGGCGGCTTCGGAAACCCCGGCAGTGACGCTCCATGCAATCACGATGGAAAGGACGGAAATGGCGTGCAGGAAGCGTTTCAAGGTGACGTCCGGTGACATCCGATGGTGCGTGCTATGCTCGAAATCATACGTGCCGCCAACGGTTTCCGGCACATTTCCGGAGGGGTGAAATGGGTCTGATCATCGTCCTTGCCATCATCGCCGCGCTGGCCCTTTTCGCAATCGGCATCTACAACGGCCTGATCGCCGCGCGCAACGCCTACAAGAATGCGTTCGCCCAGATCGACGTGCAACTGACCCGCCGCCACGACCTCATCCCGAATCTCGTCGAGACCGCCAAAGGCTACATGAAGCACGAGCGGGAAACCCTCGATGCGGTCATTCAGGCACGCAACTCGGCGATGTCGGGGCTGTCGGCGGCCAAGTCCAATCCCGGCGACGCCGCCGCGATGCAGCAGCTGGCCGGCGCCGAGAACGCGCTGACGCAGACCCTTGGCCGCCTGTTCGCCCTGTCCGAGGCCTATCCGGACCTCAAGGCCAACCAGAACATGATGCAGCTCAGCGAGGAGCTGACCTCGACCGAGAACAAGGTCGCGTTTGCGCGCCAGGCCTACAACGATGCGGTGATGGGCTACAACACCCGACGCGAGATCTTCCCGAACTCGATCATCGCCAACATGTTCGCCTTCCAGGCCGCGCAGCTGCTCGAGATCGAGGCGCCGGAGAAGCGCGAACCGGTGAAGGTCTCGTTCACCTGAGCCTGCCGCCCGGCCGGGGCCGCGCGGCGCCGGCGTGCAGGCAGTCACGGAGCCGGCGATGAACTTCTTCGCCCACCAGGAGCTTGCGCGCCGGCAGACGCGCCGCATGCTCGTGCTGTTCACCCTCGCGGTGATCGCCATCGTCGCCGCGGTCGATGCGGTCATCGTGCTCGCCTTCGGCTTCGCCGGCGATGCGCGCAGCGGCCGCCATCTGCCGGGGGCCGGCGTGCTCATCGCCAGCAGTCTCGGCGTGCTGGCGGTGATCGGCCTCGCCACCCTCTACCGGATTTCCTCCCTGCGCGGCGGCGGCAGCGCGGTGGCCATCGGCCTCGGCGCCACCCCGGTGCCGAGCGACACCGGCAACTTCGCCTACCGGCGGCTGCGCAACATCGTCGAGGAGATCGCGATCGCGTCCGGCGTGCCGATGCCGGAGATCTTCGTGCTCGAGGAAGAAGCCGCGATCAATGCCTTTGCCTCCGGCTACGCCCCGGCCGATGCCGCCATCACGGTGACGCGCGGCTGCCTCGACAAGCTCACCCGCGACGAACTGCAGGGCGTCATCGCCCACGAGTTCAGCCACGTGCTGAACGGCGACATGCGCCTCAACATCCGCCTGCTCGGGGTCGCCTTCGGCATCCTCGTGATCGCCATCGTCGGCCGCAAGCTCGCCGAAAACATCGGCGGACGCAGCCGTGATGGCGCGGCCATCGCCGTGCTCGGCATCGCCCTCGTCCTCGTCGGCTACATCGGCGTGTTCTTTGCGCGCCTGATCAAGGCTTCGGTCTCGCGCCAGCGCGAGTTCCTCGCCGACGCCTCGGCGGTGCAGTTCACCCGCCAGAGCGACGGCATCGCCGGTGCGCTGAAGAAGATCGGCGGCCTCGCCGAGGGCTCGCGCCTGGCCTCGGCCGACGGCGAGGAGGTCGCCCACATGCTGTTTGGCGACGGCATCGGCTATTCGGCGCTGTTCGCCACGCATCCGCCACTGCTCGCGCGCATCCGCCGCCTGCAGCCGCAGTTCGACGAGGCGGAGTTCGCCGCGATCGCCGCCGACTGGACCCATCCGCGCCAGGTCGGGGACAGCGGCGGCGCCGAGGTCTCGCTGAGCGGCTTCGCGCCGGCGCGCGAACGCCGCCGCGACAGCGCGCACGAGGCGGCCGCGCCGCTGCCGGCAGCGCGCGCGGAAATTGCAGTCACTCCGGACCTCGTCGCCGGCCAGGTCGGCCAGCCCGATCCGGCCGACTACATCGCCGCCGCCGCGATCCACATGACGATTCCGGCCGACCTCGCCGAAGCCGCCGCCTCGCACGAACAGGCGATGGCCCTCGTCCTCGCCCTCGTGCTCGGCCACGATGCCGGCGTGCGCGAACGCCAGCGCGGGCTCGTCCAGCACTATCAGGACGCCGGCACGCGCGATCTCGTCGACCTGCTCGCTGCGCGCACGGCCGGACTGCATCCGATGCTGCGGCTGCCGCTGGCCTCGCTCGCCTTTCCCACCTTGCGCCGACGGCCACGTCCGCAGCTGGAGGTGTTCGTCATCCTGCTGCGCCAGCTGATCGACGCCGATGGCCGCGTCGGTCTCGACGAATACTGCCTGGCCCGCCTGGTCGGCACCCAGGTGATCGATGCACTCGATCCGGCCAGGTCGCGCGTGATGGGCCGGCTCAAGCTGGTCGAGCTCGAAGCCGAGATCCGCGACGTCTTCGCCGTCGTCGCCCGCCACGGCCACGCCGACGCCACTGCGGCACGCCGCGCCTACCTGCTCGGCCTCGACGAAGTGCTGCCGGGCGCGCGTGCGGACTATCACCCGCCGCCGGACTGGGCGCGGGCGCTCGATCATGCGCTGCCGCGCCTCGACCGACTCGTGCCGGCCGGCAAGGAATGCCTGGTGCGCGGGCTGACCCAGGCGATCAGCGCCGACGGCCGGGTCAGCGTCGCGGAAGCCGAACTGCTGCGCACGATCTGCGCCTCCCTGCATTGCCCGCTGCCGCCGCTGCTGCAGGATGGCCGCTTGCTGGCCGCGGCGAGCGCGGCCGACCCCGCACGCGGCATCCCCTGATTGCCAAGTCCGCCGCGCTCGGGGAGCATAGCGGGCCCTGCCGCGACGCTCTTCCATGACTGCACCCCACGACAGTGTCGATGCGCGTCTGGCCCAGGTCCTGCGTGACTTCGGCAATCGCCTCGGCGCCCTCCTGCAGGGCTACCGGCTCGACCGCCATGGCATCGACCCTGCCGACATCGAGCAGGAAGTCCGCATCCGCCTGTGGAAGGCGATCGAGCGTGACCGGTCCGGGGCCTTTCATGCGTCTTATGTGCAGAAGGTGGTCGCCACCACGGTGATCGACGCGCTGCGCCGGGCGGAAGTCCGCGCCGCGGAGCCCCTGCCCGAGGACGACGACGAACCCGGCCAGCTGCCGGAGGAAGGCGTCGGTCCGGAGCAGTCGGCGAGTGACGGCGAACGCATGGGCGGCCTGCAACGCTGCCTCGGCGAGATCCCGGAACGGCGGCGGCTGCCGATCACGCTCCATCTGCAGGGCTTTTCCCTGCAGGAAATCGCCGATGTGGTCGGAACCTCGGCCGAAGCGGCAAGAAAACTCGTCTCGCGCGGCCTCGAGGAACTGAAGTCGAGATTGCGCGAACTGGGATACGGTGAATTCGATGACTGAGCGCAGCCTTTCCAGCCTCTACCGCCGCCTCGCCACCCGCACTCCGGGCGGACCCGGCGACCTGCTCGACGCCGACACCCTCGTCGCCGCGGCCGAAGGCTCGCTGCGCGGCGATCGTCGCGACGAGATCGCCATGCGCCTGGCCCGCTCCGAAGCGCAGACCGACCTCGTGCGCCTGTTGCGCGAGCTCGCCCCGGCCTCGCAGGCGCTGGCTGCCGAAGTTTCCGCGGGCAACATGCGCCTGCACGGACGCGGCGATCGCCGCGTGCGGCATGCGGTCGATGCGCGTTCGCGCAAGCGCCTGCGCTGGGCCAGTCTCGCCGCCTGCCTGGCGGTCGCCCTCGGCATCGTCGGCGTGCACCAGCACCGCGAACACCAGCAGGAAGCCGCCATCGCGGCGGCGATGGAAGCCGCTGCGCGTCCGGACCGCATCTTCACCAGCGTCGACCGCATCTTCAGCAGCCGCATCGAGGCCGTGCAGCCGGCCGACGACGGCCTGTTCCGCACGGACTTCAACGGCAGCTGATCGCGGCCACCGTCGCTCCACCACACGAACGCCCGGCCGAGACCGGGCGTTTTTTTGCGCTCGCTGCGGAGCCTGCAGAGCCTGCAGAGCCTGCAGAGCCTGCAGAGCCGAAAGATTGAAACACGGAGCACACGGAGCACACCGAGGAAAAGCATGCCTGGAGTTTTCCGTCCTGCCCCGGCTTTCTCCGTGTGCTCCGTGTTTCAGGCTACTGCTTCTGCTTCGATCCAAATCGGAAGATTGAACACGGAGCAGACCGGGCACACCGGGGAAACGCGTTCCTGGTGTTTCCGTCCTGCCCCTGAGGTTTCCCCACGAATTCACGCGGACATGCTCATCTGATCGAGCGTGGCGGCGGGCAGTGTTCGCAATCGTT
>CAKSZY010000010.1 GCA_934526015.1 uncultured Dokdonella sp. | reverse complement strand
CGAGGGCGGCCGCACGGTCGGCGCGGGCGTGGTGGCGAAGATCATCCAGTAAGAAGCAGGGATCCGGGAGACGGGATCCGGGATTCGCGCGCGCCGCGAATCCCGGATCGTCCGACCCCCTTCCCAGGTTGCCTGCCGTGCATGTACAATGCCCGGCTCAAAGCGAAAGGAGGCACAGGAAGTGCTTCGTGTTCGCCGGACAGGGATAGCGTGTAGCGATCGGACGCCGTCGACATGGTTGACGGTTCCGGCCGGCGCGTATTACACTCCTTCGTCTGGGCGAGCCGGGAAACTGGCTCGCTTGGTTTTTTTTTGGGGATCGACCATGGAGTCCGGTCCCGTCGCTCTTTTCATCCAGGAATCACCGCAATGGCTGACCAGAAGATCCGCATCAGGCTCAAGGCATTCGACCATCGCCTGATCGATCGCTCGGCGAGCGAGATCGTCGAGACCGCGAAGCGCACGGGTGCGCAGGTGCGCGGCCCGATTCCGCTCCCCACGAAGATCGAGCGCTACACCATCCTGGTGTCGCCGCACGCCGACAAGGATGCCCGTGACCAGTACGAGACGCGCGTGCACAAGCGCGTGCTGGACATCGTGGATCCCAACGACAAGACCGTGGATGCCCTCATGAAGCTCGACCTGGCCGCCGGTGTCGACGTCCAGATCAAGCTCTACTGACCAGCGGCCCGCGACAGGAAACGACGATGAGTATCGGATTGGTAGGCCGCAAGTGCGGCATGAGCCGGGTCTTCACTGACGACGGCCGTTCGGTGCCGGTGACGCTGATCGAGGCGACGCCGAACCGGGTCACCCAGGTGAAGACGACGGAAACCGACGGCTACAACGCCGTCCAGGTGACGGCGGGCGCGAAGCGCGCCGCGCTGATCAACAAGCCGCTTGCCGGCCATTACGCCAAGGCGAAGGTCGAGGCGGGGCGTGGCCTCTGGGAGTTCCGTCTCGAGGCGGCCGATGTCGCCAAGTACAGCGTCGGCGGCGAAATCAAGGCCGATGACGTGTTCACGGTCGGCCAGGTCGTCGACGTTGCCGGCGTCAGCAAGGGCAAGGGCTTCCAGGGCACGATCAAGCGCCACAACTTCACCATGGGCGATGCCACGCACGGCAACTCGCTGTCGCATCGCTCGCCGGGCTCGATCGGCCAGCGCCAGACGCCGGGCCGCGTGTTCCCGGGCAAGAAGATGTCCGGCCACATGGGCGCCGTCCGTCGCTCCGCGATGAACCTCGAAGTCGTCAGGATCGACAGCGAGCGCCACCTGATCGCCGTCAAGGGATCGGTGCCGGGTGCGCCGGGCGGCAACGTCATCATCCGTCCCGCGGTCAAGGCCTGAGGAGCTTCGCCATGGAAATCAACGTCATTGGCGCCAAGCCGATCAGCGTCTCCGAGGCCGTCTTCGGCCAGGAGTTCCGCCAGGATCTCGTGCACCAGGTCGTCGTCTCGTATCGCAATGCGGGCCGTGCCGGCACGAAGGCGCAGAAGTCGCGCTCGGACATGTCCGGCACGACCAAGAAGTTCAAGAAGCAGAAGGGCGGTGGCGCCCGTCACGGCGACTATCGCGCGCCGATCTTCGTCGGTGGTGGCGTCACGTTCGCCGCACGCCCGCGCAGCTTTGCGCAGAAGGTCAATCGCAAGATGTATCGCGGCGCGTTCGCCTCGATCCTTTCCGAACTGAATCGTCAGGGTCGTCTGCGCCTGGTCGAGTCGTTCGGCATCGATCAGCCGAAGACGAAGGCGCTGGTCGGCAAGCTTGCCGGACTCGAGGCGTCGGGTCGCACCGTGCTGGTGGCCGAGAACGCTCCCGAGGCGCTCTACCTGGCCGCGCGCAACGTGCCGTACCTCCACGTCGTCGATGTCGCCGCGCTGGATCCGGTCAGCCTCGTCGGTGCGGACCACGTGCTCATGACCGTCGAATCGGTCAAGAAGATCGAGGAGTGGCTGGCGTGAAAGAGAAACTCTACAGCGTGTTGCGCGCGCCCCTGATCTCCGAGAAGACGGCGCGCCTGCAGGAAACCAACCAGTACGTGTTCGAGGTTGCGCAGGGCGCGACCAAGGCCGATGTGAAGGCGGCCATCGAGCAGTTGTTCAACGTCCAGGTCGAAGCCGTCAACGTGGTCAATCTCCGCGGCAAGACCAAGGCGTTTCGCCAGCGCATCGGCACGCGTGGTGGCAAGCGCAAGGCGTACGTCCGCCTCGGCGAAGGCCAGTCCATCGACGTGATGGCCAAGGCCTAAGGTCGCTGCGGACACTCCGGTGTCCGCGGATATCAGGAAAACAGACATGGCACTGATCACACTCAAACCCACTTCGGCAGGACGCCGCTCGGCGGTGCGCGTTTCGACGCCGGGCCTGCACAAGGGTTCGCCCTACGCGCCGCTGACCGAGTCGCAGAACAAGACCGGCGGCCGCAACCATTACGGCCGCATCACCACCCGTCACAAGGGTGGTGGTTCCAAGCAGCACTACCGCATCATCGACTTCAAGCGCGACAAGGAAGGCATTGCCTGCCGCATCGAGCGCCTCGAGTACGATCCGAACCGCACGGCGCATATCGCGCTGCTGCTGTACGTGGACGGCGAGCGCCGCTACATCATCGCGCCGAAGGGCGCGCAGGTGGGTGACCAGCTGATGGCTGGCCGCGATGCGCCGATCAAGGTCGGCAATGCGCTGCCGCTGCGCAATATCCCGATCGGTTCGACGGTGCATTGCATCGAGATGAAGCCGGGCAAGGGTGCGCAGCTCGCGCGTGCCGCCGGTGCATCGGCGCAGCTCGTCGCGCGCGAACAGGGTCATGCCACGCTGCGCCTGCGTTCGGGCGAGATGCGCAAGGTTCCGGCCGAGTGCCGGGCGACGATCGGCGAAGTCGGCAACAGCGAGCACAGCCTCGAGAAGCTCGGCAAGGCCGGTGCCAGCCGCTGGCGCGGCGTGCGTCCGACCGTTCGTGGCGCGGCCATGAACCCGGTGGATCACCCGCACGGTGGTGGCGAGGCGAAGGCCGGCCAGGGCAACCCGCATCCGGTTTCGCCGTGGGGCATGCCGACCAAGGGTTACAAGACGCGCAAGAACAAGCGGACCACCCAGTTCATCGTGCGCGATCGCAGGGGTTAAGTTGAAATGTCCGGCCCGGATGGCCGGTTCTTCCGGGTCAGGACGACCCATGAGGAAAACACCATGGCTCGTTCATTGAAGAAAGGCCCGTTCATCGACCACCACCTGCTCAAGAAGGTGGAGGCCGCCTCGGCTGCCAACAACAAGCGCCCGATCAAGACCTGGTCGCGTCGTTCCATGATCTCGCCGGAAATGGTCGGGCTCACGCTCGCCATCCACAACGGCCGCCAGCATGTGCCGGTGCTCGTCAACGAGAACATGGTCGGCCACAAGCTCGGCGAGTTCGCCGTGACCCGCACGTTCAAGGGTCACTCGGGCGACAAGAAAGCCGCTGACGCGAAGAAGAAGTAAGGAGACCGCCCGTGGAAGCCAAAGCGATTCTGCGCAGCGCGCGCATCTCCGCCCAGAAGGTCCGCCTCGTCGCCGATCAGGTGCGCGGCATGGACGTGGGCAACGCGACCAACCTCTTGACCTTCAGCAACAAGAAGGCCGCGCATCTCGTCAGGAAGGTGCTGCTTTCGGCCGTCGCCAATGCCGAGAACAACCTCGGCGCCGATGTCGACGAGCTCAAGGTCGCGAAGATCTTCGTCGACGACGGCCCGGTCCTGAAGCGCATGCACGCGCGCGCCAAGGGACGTGGCACCCGTATCTCCAAGCGCACCAGCCACATCACCGTGGTCGTGGGCGAGTAAAGGACGCTAACGATGGGTCATAAAGTCAATCCCACCGGCTTCCGCCTCGGCGTTTCCAAGGACTGGAACTCGAAGTGGTTCGCCAACAAGCGCGATTTCGCCGGCTATCTCGTTGCCGACCTCAAGGTGCGCGAGTTGCTGAAGAAGAAGCTCGCCCAGGCCGGCATCTCGAAGATCCAGATCGAGCGCCCGGCGAAGTCGGCGCGCGTCACGATCCACACGGCCCGCCCCGGCGTCGTCATCGGCAAGAAGGGCGAGGACATCGAGAAGCTGCGCAAGGAAGTGTCGCAGGTGATGGGCGTTCCCGCCCACATCAACGTGACCGAAGTGCGCAAGCCCGAGCTCGATGCCCAGCTGGTCGCCGAGTCGATCGCCCAGCAGCTCGAGCGCCGCATCATGTTCCGCCGCGCGATGAAGCGCTCGGTGCAGAACGCGATGCGCCTCGGCGCGCTCGGCATCAAGATCAACGTCGGTGGTCGCCTCAACGGTGCGGAGATCGCCCGTTCCGAGTGGGCCCGCGAAGGTCGCGTGCCGCTGCACACGCTGCGTGCGGACATCGATTACGGTTTTGCCGAAGCGAACACGACCTACGGCGTCATCGGCATCAAGGTGTGGATCTACAAGGGCGAGATCTTCGACCTCCACGCTGCCACCCAGGAAGCCAAGGCCGAGGCCGCCGAAGAGCGGGCGCCGCGCCGGGCTCCGGCGGCGAAGCAAGGAAACTAAATCATGTTGCAACCGAAGCGAACCAAGTACCGCAAGGTGCAGAAGGGCCGCAATCCGGGTCTCTCGTATGTCGCCACGAAGGTCAGCTTCGGCGCGTACGGGCTCAAGGCGACCACGCACGGCCACCTCACGGCACGCCAGATCGAGGCGGCCCGCCGCTGCATCACGCGTTTCGTCAAGCGCGGCGGCAAGCTGTGGATCCGCGTGTTCCCCGACAAGCCGATCACCAAGAAGCCGATCGAAGTCCGCATGGGCAACGGCAAGGGCAACGTCGAGCTGTGGGTGGCGCCGATCCAGCCGGGTCGCATGCTGTATGAAATCGAGGGCGTGGACGAGACGACCGCACGCGAGGCATTCCGCCTGGCGGCCGCGAAGCTGTCCGTGCAAACCCAGTTCGTAGCCAGAACGGTGCTGTGATGGAACTGAAAGAACTTCGCCAGAAATCGGAGTCGGAGCTGAACGAGCATCTCGTCGAGCTTCGCCGCGAGCAGTTCAACCTGCGCATGCAGAAGGGCTCCGGTCAGCTCACCCAGACGCACCAGTTCGGCCGGGTTCGCCGCGAGATCGCGCGCGTGAAGACCCTGCTTGGCAGCAAGAAGTAAGGACGGCCGGACATGAGTGAGACAGAAAAAAGCACGCGCACGCTCGAAGGGCGTGTTGTCAGCAACAAGATGCAGAAGACGGTCACCGTCCTGCTCGAGCGCCAGGTGCAGCACCCGCTGTACGGCAAGATCGTGCGCCGCTCCACCAAGGTGCATGCGCACGACGCCAATGGCGAGTGTCGGGAAGGTGACGTGGTCCGCATCTCTGAGACGCGGCCGCTGTCGAAGACCAAGAACTGGCGCGTGGTCGAGATCGTCACGCGGGCCGCGCAGTAACCCGTCGCGGACCTAAGGAGCAAGCAACATGATCCAGATGCAGAGCACGCTGGCCGCAGCGGACAACAGCGGCGCCCGCGAACTGATGTGCATCAAGGTGCTCGGCGGTTCCAAGCGCCGCTATGCGCAGATCGGCGACGTCATCAAGGTGTCCGTGCGCGAAGCGATTCCGCGCGGCAAGGTCAAGAAGGGCGAGGTGTACGACGCGGTCGTCGTGCGTACCCGCAAGGGCGTTCGTCGTGCGGACGGGTCGTTGATCCGCTTCGACGGCAACGCTGCCGTCCTCCTCAACAACAAGCTCGAGCCGATCGGCACCCGCATCTTCGGGCCGGTCACGCGCGAGCTGCGCAGCGAGAAGTTCATGAAGATCGTCTCGCTCGCTCCGGAAGTGCTGTAACGGGAAGCCGCCATGAACCGCATCCGCAAGGGCGATCAGGTCATCGTGATCGCCGGCAAGAACAAGGGTCAGAGGGGCGAGGTCGTGCGCGTGGCCGATGGCCGCGTGTTCGTGCAGAACATCAACCTCGTCAAGCGCCACACGAAGCCGAATCCGCAGGCCAACCAGCCGGGCGGCATCGTCGAGCGCGAGGCCTCGATCGATATTTCCAACGTCCAGTTGTTCAACTCCGCCACCGGCAGGGGCGCGCGCGTCGGCTTCAAGACTCTTGAAGACGGTCGCAAGGTTCGCGTCCTGCGCCCGTCCGGCGAAGTGATCGACCTCTGAGGTCCGCCATGACGACGCGTCTTGAAACGATTTACCGCGAGAAGATCGTGCCGAAGCTCACCGAGCGTTTCGGTTACGAAAACCCGATGCAGGTGCCGCGCCTGGTCAAGGTCACGCTCAACATGGGCGTGGGCGAAGCCGTGGGCAACAAGAAGGTGCTCGAGAACGCCGTGGCCGACATGGCCAAGGTCGCCGGCCAGAAGCCGGTGGTGACGCTTTCGAAGAAGTCGATTGCCACGTTCAAGATCCGCGAGAACTGGCCGATCGGCTGCAAGGTCACCCTGCGCCGCGCGCACATGTACGAGTTCATCGACCGCCTGGTCAACATCTCGTTGCCGCGCGTGCGTGACTTCCGCGGCATTTCCGGTCGTTCGTTCGACGGCCGCGGCAACTACAACATGGGCGTGAAGGAACAGATCATCTTCCCGGAGATCGATTTCGACCAGATCGACGCGCTGCGCGGCATGGACATCGCCGTGACGACGACCGCCCGTACCGACGAGGAAGCCAAGGCGCTGCTCGAAGCGTTCGGTTTCCCGTTCCGCAACTGATCCAGGCAGGAATAAACGGCAATGGCCAAGACTTCCATGATCGAGCGCGAGACCAAGCGCGCGAAACTCGTCAAGCGGCATGCGGCCAAGCGCAAGCAGCTGAAGGACATCGTCAGCAGCCCGAAGGCCTCGTACGAGGAGAAGCTCGAGGCTGCCACGAAGCTGCAGAAGCTCCCGCGTGATTCGAGCCCGTCGCGCCAGCGCAACCGCTGTGCGCAGACCGGCCGCCCGCGTGGCGTCTACCAGAAGTTCGGCCTCGGCCGGGCCAAGCTGCGCGAAGCCACCATGCGTGGCGACGTGCCGGGCCTGCGCAAGGCGAGCTGGTAACAAACGAGGGGACCAGGGATTGCATTCCCTAGCCCCTGATCCCTAGCCCCTAGTCCCTGATTCCAAACGAATTCGCATTCCGCGGATATCGGTGCCCTCAAAGGTTCCCCACAATGAGCATGACTGATCCCATCGCCGACATGTTCACGCGCATCCGCAACGCCCAGTTGACGGGCAAGCGCGTCGTGAGCATGCCGTCGTCCCGCATGAAACAGGCGCTCGCCACCCTGCTCAAGGACGAAGGCTACGTCGCCGACTTCCAGGTGCAGGCCCGCGAAGGCAAGCCCGAACTCGAGATCGCCCTCAAGTACCACGAAGGCAAGCCGGTCATCGAGCGTCTCGAGCGCGTGAGCCGCTCCGGTCTGCGCGTGTACCGCGGCAAGAACGCGCTGCCGAAGGTGCTCAATGGTCTGGGCGTTTCGATCGTTTCCACGTCCGCCGGCATCATGACCGACGCCAACGCCCGCCAGAAGGGCCTTGGCGGCGAGATCATCGGCATCGTGGCGTAAGGAGCACAGAACATGTCACGCGTTGCCAAGAAACCCGTTTCGATTCCCAAGGGCGTCGACATCCAGGTGAACGCCGAGGCGATCACCGTCAAGGGCCCGAAGGGCACCCTCCGCTTGCCGACGCCTCCGGGCGTGGTTGCCGAGCTGAAGGAAGGACAGGTCGTGCTCACCGGCAGGACCGAAGAAGACGTCAAGATGGCCGGCACGGCGCGCGCGCTGGTGGCCAACATGGTGACGGGCGTCCATGAGGGATACGAGCGCAAGCTCGAGCTCGTGGGCGTCGGTTATCGTGCGGCCATGCAGGGCAAGGACCTCAATCTGAACCTCGGATTTTCGCATCCGGTCGTGTTCAAGGCTCCCGAGGGCATCACCCTCGAGGCGCCGACGCAGACCGAAATCCTCGTCAAGGGCGCCGACAAGCAGAGCGTCGGCGAGGCGGCAGCGAAGATCCGCGGTTTCCGTCCGCCGGAGCCGTACAAGGGCAAGGGCGTGCGTTACTCGGGCGAGAAGATCACCATCAAGGAAGCCAAGAAGGCGTAATGGTTGCTTGCGCCGTCCGCGCGCATGGAGTGGGCCTTTCCTTGCCACACTTCCTGCCGGGGCAGCCGGTCCGGCCGATCCGCTTCCTTTCGGAGAACCACTGTGGAAAAGAAGATTGCAAGACTGCGTCGCGCCAAGTCCACGCGCATGCACATCCGCGAACTCGGCGTTGCGCGCCTGAGCGTGCACCGCACCGGCCAGCACATCTATGCGCAGGTCGTGACGCCGGCCGGTGACAAGGTCCTTGCGGCCGCCTCGACCGTGCAGAAGTCGGTGGCCGAGGGCCTCGAGGGCACCAAGAACAAGGCGGCTGCGGCGGCCGTCGGTCGTGCGATCGCCGAGCGTGCGCTCAAGGCCGGCGTCGACACGGTTGCGTTCGATCGTTCCGGATTCCGTTATCACGGCCGCATCGCGGCGCTTGCCGACGCGGCGCGCGAGGCGGGACTGAAGTTCTGACGGGGGAGGGACGAGGGGCGAGGGCAGCACGACCGATTGCCGGACAGCATCCGGTTTGCGCGCCCTCGCCCCTCGCCCCTCACCCGGTTCCAACCACAACTCCAAGCGGCCCAGCCGCAAGCAGAAGTCCGCATCGCCTGGCGAGCGGCAACATAGGTGAAGCATGTCGACGAATGAACGTGAGAACAGCGACGGCCTCCTCGAGAAGCTGATCGCGGTCAATCGCGTGGCGAAGACCGTCAAGGGTGGTCGCCAGATGAGTTTCACGGCACTGACCGTGGTCGGTGACGGCGATGGCCGCGTGGGCTTCGGTTACGGCAAGGCCCGTGAAGTGCCGATCGCGATCCAGAAGGCGATGGAACGTGCGCGCAAGAACATGATCCGCGTGCAGCTCAAGGAAGGCACGCTGTGGCACTCGGTGAAGGCCAACCACGGCGCCGCGCGCGTGTACATGCAGCCGGCTTCCCAGGGTACCGGCGTCATCGCCGGCGGCGCGATGCGTGCCGTGCTGGAAGTCGTCGGCGTGAAGGACGTGCTGGCGAAGGCGGTCGGCTCGCGCAATCCGATCAACCTCGTGCGCGCGACGATCAACGGACTCACCGCGATGGCGACGCCGCAGCGCATTGCCTCCAAGCGCGGCAAGACTCTCGAAGAGGTGCTCGGCAATGGCTAACCCGACGAAGACCGTGCGCGTGCGCCTGGTCAAGAGCCCGAACAGCTGCCGGGCGATCCATCGCCTCAGCGTGCGTGCGCTCGGACTGCGCAAGCTCAACGATGTGCGCGAACTGAAGGATTCCCCGTCCGTGCGTGGCCTGATCAACAAGGTCAGCTACCTCGTCCGCGTCGAAGACGCGTAAGCGTCGTCAAAGAACCAGGAACAGCTCCCATGCGTCTGAATTCTCTCAAGCCTGCCGCCGGTGCCCGCAAGGCGGGCGTGCGTGTCGGTCGCGGCATCGGTTCCGGGCTCGGCAAGACTGCCGGCCGCGGCCACAAGGGCTCGTTTGCGCGCTCCGGCAAGGGCAAGATCAAGGCCGGCTTCGAAGGCGGCCAGATGCCGCTGCAGCGCCGCCTGCCGAAGGTCGGTTTCCGCTCGCGGAAGTCGCACGAGGTTTCCGAAGTCCTGCTGTACAAGCTCGATGCCCTCGATGTCGAAGTGGTCGACTTCGCGGCGCTGCGTGCCGCAGGTCTTGTCGAGAAGCGCGCCGAAAGCGCGAAGATCGTCAAGAAGGGCGAGCTGACCCGCGCCATCAAGCTGCGTGGCGTTGCCACGACGGCCGGCGCACGGGCAGCCATCGAGGCTGCCGGCGGAAGCGTGGAGTAACCGTGGCCGCACCGCAGTCCAAGGGCCTCGCCGCGCTCGGCAAGCTGACCGAACTCAAGCAGCGCCTGCTGTTCGTGGTCGGCGCGCTGATCGTGTTCCGTTTCGGGTCGTTCGTTCCCGTGCCGGGCGTCGACCCGGAGGCGATGGCGCGGCTCGTCTCGCAGAGCGGCGGCCTGATCGACATGTTCAACATGTTCTCGGGTGGTGCGCTCAGTCGCTTCTCGCTGTTCGCGCTCGGCGTGATTCCGTACATCTCGGCGTCGATCGTCGTGCAGATGTTCAGTTCGGTGATCCCGACCTGGCAGGCACTCAAGAAGGAAGGCGAGTCGGGACGGCGCAAGCTGACCATGTACACGCGCTGGGGCACGGTCGGTCTGGCGGCGTTCCAGTCGTTCGGAGTGGCGACGATGCTGCAGACCCAGGCCGGCGTCGTCTATGCCCCGGGTCCGAGCTTCGTGTTCGGCACGGTGGTCGGCCTGACCGCCGGCACCCTGTTCCTGATGTGGCTCGGCGAGCAGATCACCGAGCGCGGCATCGGCAACGGAATCTCGCTGATCATCTTCGCCGGCATCGTGGCCGGCCTGCCGGGTGCGGTGGTGCACACGCTCAGCATGACCAGCAACGGCGAACTGCATCCGCTCAAGCTGTTCCTCGTGCTTGCCGCGGTGCTGCTGGTGACCTATTTCGTCGTGTTCTTCGAGCGCGGCCAGCGCAGGATCACGGTCAACTATGCGCGGCGCCAGGGTGGCGCGGGCCGCGCCTACATGAACCAGACTTCGCACCTGCCGCTCAAGATCAACATGTCCGGCGTCATTCCGCCGATCTTCGCCTCGAGCCTGATCATGTTCCCGGCCACCGCCGCGGCATGGTTCAACAATTCGAGCGAGATCCGCTGGCTGCAGACCCTGACCACGGCGTTGGGACCGGGTGAGCCGCTGCACATGATCATCTATGCCCTGATGATCATCATCTTCGCCTACTTCTACACCGCGCTGGTGTTCAACTCGCAGGAGACTGCGGACAACCTCAAGCGCTCCGGCGCGCTGATTCCGGGCATTCGCCCGGGCAAGGCGACGGCCGAATACATCGACGGGGTGATGACCCGCCTGACCGGCATCGGCGCGATCTACCTGGTCGCGGTCTGCCTGGTGCCGGACGTGTTGAGGAATGCCTGGAACGTGCCGTTCTACTTCGGTGGAACGTCGCTGCTGATCGTCGTCGTCGTGGTGATGGACTTCACGGCCCAGATCCAGGCGCACCTCGTTTCTCACCAGTACGAGAGCCTGCTCAAGAAGGCGAACCTCAAGGGGCGCTGACGCCGCGGGCGGGGGGCTGCCGGCCCGGCCGGCAGCAGGGTGACGGGGGTTCCGAAATGCCCCGTTACCGGATAGAATACGAAGTTCACTGCGCATTTAGTTCTTCTGGAGACATTCAATCATGGCGCGCATTGCGGGTGTCAACCTTCCGGTCCAGAAACACGCCTGGGTCGGACTGCAGAGCATCTTCGGCATCGGACGCTCGCGTTCGAAGAAGGTGTGTCTGGACTCGGGCGTCGCCCCGACCACCAAGATCAAGGACCTGACCGAGGCGGAAGTCGAAAAGCTTCGCCACGAGGTCGCCAAGTACACCGTCGAGGGCGATCTTCGCCGCGAGGTCGGCATCGCCATCAAGCGCCTGATCGACCTCGGCTGCTATCGCGGCCTGCGCCACCGTCGCGGCCTGCCGCTGCGTGGCCAGCGCACCCGCACGAACGCCCGTACCCGCAAGGGTCCGCGTCGTGCGATCAAGAAATAACCTGCCCGGAATCGCATCATGAACAAGCCGGTTGCCAAGCCGAAGAAGAAGATCAAGCGCGTCGTCACCGACGCGGTCTGCCATGTGCAGGCATCGTTCAACAACACCGTCGTGACGATCACCGATCGCCAGGGCAATGCGCTGTCGTGGGCCACCGCCGGTGGCGCGGGCTTCCGCGGTTCGCGCAAGTCGACGCCGTTCGCTGCGCAGGTCGCCGCCGAGAAGGCCGCGCGCGCCGCCTCGGAGTACGGTGTCAAGACGATCGAAGTCCGCATCAAGGGCCCGGGTCCGGGTCGTGAGTCGGCGGTGCGTTCGCTCAACAACGTCGGCTTCAAGGTCACCAACATCATCGACGTGACGCCGATTCCGCACAACGGCTGCCGTCCGCCGAAGAAGCGCCGGGTCTGACCGTCGCCACCCTGCGGATCGCGGGAATGGGATGCCGGCCAGCTCCGTGGCCGGAAGCGACACCAGCAATGCGATCGTCCTGATCGCGGCAACCAAGAACCGGCCGTCCGTGGCCGGACTATTCGAAAAGAGATCATCATGGCTCGTTATATCGGACCTACCTGCAAGCTGGCGCGCCGCGAAGGCGCCGACCTCAGCCTCAAGAGCCCGGCACGCGCGATCGACTCGAAGTGCAAGCTCGAGCAGAAGCCGGGCCAGCATGGCGCCGCCCGCAAGGGCCGCCTGTCTGACTACGGCGTGCAGTTGCGCGAGAAGCAGAAGGTCAAGCGCATGTATGGCCTGCTCGAGCGCCAGTTCCACAAGTATTACCAGAAGGCAACCAACCAGAAGGGCAACACCGGCGAGAACCTGTTGCGCCAGCTGGAGACGCGCCTCGACAACGTCGTTTTCCGCATGGGTTTCGCGGTGACGCGTTCGCAGGCCCGCCAGCTCGTGTCGCACGGCGCGGTGATCGTCAACGGCAAGCGCGTCAACCTGCCGTCCTACCAGGTCAAGGCCGGTGACGAGATCGCCCTGACCGAGAGCGCGCGCAGCCAGTTGCGCGTGCAGGAGTCGGTCAACGTTTCGCAGGAGATGGATCTGGTCCCGTCCTGGATCGAGGTCGACGCCAAGAAGTTCTCGGGCGTTTTCAAGGCCCTGCCGGAGCGTTCCGATCTGCCCTCGGACATCAACGAGAGCCTGATCATCGAGCTCTACTCGAAGTAATCCATCGCCACTTTTCGGAGCCCCTGTTCATGGCAGGAACGTCCACCAACGTGCTGCGTCCGCGCGGCATCCAGGTCGAGCGCATCGGCGCGAACCACGCGAAAGTCGTGGTCGAACCGATGGAGCGCGGCTTCGGCCATACCCTCGGCAATGCACTGCGTCGCGTGCTGCTGTCGTCGATCCCCGGCTGCGCGATCGTCGAAGTCGAAATCGACAACGTGCTGCACGAGTACACGACGCTCGAGGGCCTGCAGGAAGACATCATCGAGGTCCTGCTCAACATCAAGGACGTCGCGATCCGCATGCATGGACACGACGAGACCACGCTCACGCTCAGCAAGAAGGGCAAGGGCGTCGTCACGGCCGGCGACATCAAGGTTGACCACTCGGTCGAGATCGTCAATCCGGACCACGTGATCTGCCACCTGACCAAGGATGTCGCCCTGAACATGCGCCTCAAGGTCGCCCGCGGCGTCGGCTACCAGCCGGCGGTGTCGCGGCGCCAGCCGGACGAGGAAGCGCGTCCGATCGGCAGGCTGCAGCTCGACGCCTCGTTCTGCCCGGTTCGCCGCGTGTCCTACCAGGTCGACAGTGCGCGCCTCGAGCAGCGCACCGACCTCGACAAGCTCGTCCTCGAGATCGACACCAACGGTGCGATCGATGCCGAGGAAGCGGTTCGCAAGGCCGCCGAGATCCTGCAGGACCAGATTTCGGTGTTCGGTGACTTCACCCGCCGCGAAAGCGAAGGATCGAAGGCCGACAAGAGCGGAATCGATCCGGTGCTGCTGCGTCCGATCGACGACCTCGAGCTCACCGTGCGCTCGGCGAACTGCCTCAAGGCGGAAAGCATCTATTACATCGGCGATCTCGTGCAGAAGACCGAAGTCGAGCTGCTGAAGACGCCGAACCTCGGCAAGAAGTCGCTCACCGAGATCAAGGACGTGCTCGGGCAGCGTGGCCTCTCGCTCGGCATGAAGCTCGAGTCGTGGCCGCCGCCGGGGATTGCCCACGGCATGCAGCTGGGTTGATGGTGAATTCGTGCGATCGTCCGTGATCGCTGGGTAGACGGGGTTCGGCTGGAATGCACCTGCTTTCCTCCCGGACTCCAGAAGCGGCCATCCATGGCCGCACTTTCAATCAACAGCCCGTTCTTTTGAACGGGTTGGTGCAAGCAAAAAATATAAGCGGATCTCCGCGGGAACCGGACCTGAGAGCCGGCTTCTCATAACAATCGAGACAAGAGGATTCCACCATGCGTCACCAGAAGTCGGGCCGCAAGCTCAACCGCACGAGCAGCCACCGCGAGGCGATGTTCAAGAACATGGCCGCGTCGCTGTTCAAGCACGAACTGATCCGCACCACGCTGCCGAAGGCGAAGGAACTGCGTCGCGTCGCCGAGCCGCTCATCACCCTCGCCAAGACCGATGGTGTCGCCAACCGTCGCCTCGCCTTCGCGCGCCTGCGCGACAAGCAGGCGGTCGGCAAGCTGTTCGTCGAACTCGGTCCGCGCTTCCGCGACCGCAAGGGCGGCTACCTGCGCATCCTCAAGTGCGGCTTCCGCCCGGGCGACAACGCGCCGATGGCCTATGTCGAGTTGCTCGACCGTCCGCAGACGTCCGCGCCTGCCGTGGACGAGTAAGCGACCACCTGCGGCGATCGTCGAAAAAAGCCCCGCCCGAGCGGGGCTTTTTCGTTCGCAAACCGCGTGCGCGCCATCCGCAGCCCGTCGGCATGGCGGGCAATGTGCCGGGAACCCAGCGCCTTCCGCGCCGGTCTTCCGGCAGACGACAATTTCCCATCTGCCGGAAACCCGCCATGACCCCGATCCGCCTCGCCAGCCGCACCGTGTTCGCCCTGATCGCCCTGTGTTGTGGTCTGCTGATGGGCTACGCCTTGTTCGCCCAGTACGTGCAGGGATTCGAGCCCTGCATGCTGTGCATGGTCCAGCGCGTGTTCGTCTGCGCAACCGGCGTCATCGCCCTGCTCGCGGCGCTGCACGGTCCCGGCGCGACGGGACGGCGCATCTACGGTGTCCTCACCGCGTTGATGTCGCTCGGCGGCGCCTACATCGCCGGACGTCACGTGTACCTGCAGCAGCTTGCGCTCAACGCCCCGGAAAAGCTCGACGGGTGCGCGCCGTCGTTCGAATACGCCCTGCAGAACTACGGCGTGCCGAAATTCCTCGAGACGATCTTCATCCGCGAGCAGGATTGCGGGGTGATCGACTGGACATTCCTTGGCCTGTCGATGCCGACCTGGACCCTGTTCTGGTTCGTCGTCCTCGCGTTCGCCGCCGTGTGGGCCGGCTGGCGCCGATCGCGCTGATTCGACCGCTGCGCTGTGGCATGATGTTTTTTCCGCATCGCAACATCCCGGTCATCCCATGCAGCGCGAACGCCCAATGACCCCGGTCACCCTTGCCGACGACTGGACGCCGGCTTCGTGGCGTGCGCGCCCGGCCGTGCAGCAGCCGACCTACGACGACCGCGGCGAACTCGAGGCGGTCCTCGCCCAGTTGGCCGAGTTGCCGCCGCTGGTGACCTCGTGGGAGATCCTCGCCCTCAAGGGCCTCCTCGCCGATGCTTCGGAAGGTCGCCGCTTCCTGCTCCAGGGCGGCGATTGTGCCGAGAGCTTCGATGACTGCACCTCGCCACTGATCTCCAACCGCCTCAAGGTCATGCTGCAGATGAGCCTCGTGCTCACCCACGGCCTGCGCCTGCCGATCGTTCGCGTCGGCCGCTTCGCCGGCCAGTACGCGAAGCCGCGTTCGGCCGACACCGAGCGGCGAGGCGACACCGTGCTGCCGTGCTATCGCGGCGACCTCGTCAATGGCCCGGCCTTCACCGCCGAGGCACGGCGCGCCGATCCGCGCCGCCTCATCAAGGGGCATGCGCGCTCGGCGATGACGATGAACTTCGTGCGCGCGCTCATCGACGGCGGATTCGCCGATCTCCACCACCCGGAATACTGGGACCTTGCCTGGGTCGAACATTCGCCGCTGCATGCCGAGTACCGGCGCATGGTGGAGTCGATCGGCGACTCGCTGAAGTTCATGGAGACGCTTGCCGGACGCTCGGTGGACGAGTTCCAGCGGGTCGACTTCCACACCTCGCACGAGGCCCTGGTGCTCGACTACGAGCAGGCGCTGACGCGCCAGGTGCCGCGGCAGTGGGGCTGGTTCAACATGTCGACGCACTTCCCGTGGATCGGCATGCGCACCGCCACACTCGATGGCGCGCATGTGGAGTATTGCCGCGGCATCCGCAACCCGGTCGGCATCAAGATCGGTACCTCGACCCGACCCGACGCGTTGCTGCGTCTGGTCGAAGTGCTCAACCCCGACAACGAGCCCGGCCGCCTGACCCTGATCCACCGCATGGGCGCCCGCCAGATCGGCGATGCCCTGCCGCCGCTGCTGGCGGCGATGCGCGCGGCCGGTCGCAAGGTGCTGTGGTGCTGCGATCCGATGCACGGCAATACCGAATCGCTCGACAGCGGGGTGAAGACCCGGCGCTTCGAGAACATCCGCAGCGAACTCGAGCAGGCCTTCGACATCCACGCCGCGGCCGGAACCCGCCTCGGTGGCGTGCATCTCGAACTGACCGGCGAGAACGTCACCGAATGCCTCGGCGGCGCGCGCGACCTCACCGAGAGCGATCTGCACCGTGCCTACCGCTCGACCGTCGATCCGCGCCTCAACTACGAGCAGTCGATCGAACTGGCCATGCTGATCGTGCGCAAGCGCGGCGGCACCCACCCGCACTGAGTCCGCCGTCTCGGCACGCCGGTGCCGAGCGGCTATGCTGCCGGGGTCGCAGCGGGGGAATTCCATGAATCACGATCGAGCCAGCCGGCGATCCGGGCGCCTTCCGGCGTGCTGCCTGCCGTTGCTGCTGGCGGCATTGCCGGTCCTGGCCCGGCCGGCGGTCGAGCCGGTCGAGGGCATCGGCGACCGCACGCCGCACGCCTACGCGATCACCCATGCGCGCGTCGTCGCGCGGCCCGGCCAGGTCATCGAGGACGCAACCGTGGTCGTCCGTGACGGACGCATCACCGCGGTCGGACGCCAGCTCGCGGTCCCGGCCGGTGTCGTCGCGATCGACCTCGGCGGGCGCAGCCTGTTCGCCGGCTTCATCGACGCCCATGGTCGCTATGGGCAACCCGCGGAAGCGGCGGCAGAAGGTGGCTCCGGCCGGCGCATGCCGGCCACGCCGCATGCGCGCAGCGGTCCGCGCCATTGGAATCGCCGCGTGCATCCGGAGGCGGATGTCGCCGACACGTTCCGCCCCGATGCGGCGGCCGCACGCAACCTGCGCGAGCTCGGCTTCGTCGCCGTCCTCTCGGCACCGCAGAACGGAGTCCTGCGCGGGCAGTCCCTGCTCGCATCGACGGCCGATGCGACCCGGCCCGGCGAGGTGCTGCTGAAGTCCGCGGTGGCCCAGCACGTGGCCTTCGAACAGGGGCAATGGCCGTCGAACGACTACCCGTCCTCGCTGATGGGTTCGATCGCCCTGATCCGCCAGGTCCTGCACGACGCGCGTTGGCGACATTCCTACGAAGCCTGGCGCACGCGTCAGCGCAACGTGGCGGCCGCCGAGGTGAACCTTGCCCTCGATGCACTGGCGCCATTGGTCGCTGCCCGCCAGCCGGCGATGTTCGCCACCAGCGACGAACTCGATCTCGACCGTGCGCTGGCCATCGCCGACGAGTTCGAACTGCGTCTCGTGCTGCTCGGCAACGGCCATGAATACCGGCGTGCATCGCTGCTGAAGTCGGCGGGCGTCCCGGTGATCGTTCCGCTCGATTGGCCCGAGGCGCCGGCGGTGGAGGACCCCGACCATGCGCTCGACATCAGCCTTGCCGAACTCGAACACTGGGAATGGGCTCCGCACAGCCCGCGCGTGCTTGCCGAAGCCGGGGTGCCGTTCGCATTCACCGCGCATGGCCTCGGCAAGCCGGGCGAGCGCTTCTGGGGCAACCTGCGCAAGGCGGTTGCCAGCGGCCTCGGCGAAGACCACGCGCTGGCCGCGCTGACCACGCAGCCGGCGGCCATGCTTGCGGTGAGCGAGCACCTCGGCACCATCGAGGCCGGCCGCCTTGCCCACTTCGTGGTGGCCGATGCCGGACTGTTCCGCTCCTCCGATGCGCGCGTCCACGAGGTCTGGGTCGGCGATCAACGTCATCGGGTTTCCGCCGCGGCGGCCGGCGACCCCCGCGGCAGCTGGGCGTTGCGCTGGCAAGGCGGCGACGGTGCCGCCGAACTGGTCGTCTCCGGCGAGACTTCGGCACTCAAGGCGACCCTCGGCGAAAGCACCTTTCCGGCGACCTGGGCCGGTTCGCAGCTGATCCTGCATGCGCCCGGCAAGGTCATCGGGCGTTCCGAGGCGACGGTGGCGATCGTGATCGCCCTGGCCGGCGAGCGCCTGCACGGCCGCATCGCCGGCAGCGACGGTGGCGAAGTGCTGGTCGAGGGCAGGCGCACGAAGCCGGCGCCCGCTGCGTCGGTGGTCGCCGCGGTGGCACGACCGGCCTCTCCCTTGCGCTATCCGGCCGGCGGATTCGGTGTGCTGGCGCCGCCGGCCATGCAGGACGTGGTGGTGCGCGGAGCCACCGTCTGGACCCAGGGTGCGGCCGGTCGCCTCGAAGCGGCCGACCTTCACGTTGCCGGCGGCCGCGTCCGCGCAGTCGGGCGCGATCTGGCCGTGCCGCGCGGAACCCTCGAGATCGACGCCCGCGGCAAGCATGTCTCGCCCGGCATCATCGACGCCCACTCGCACATCGCGATCGCACGCGGGGTCAATGAAGCCTCGGATTCCGTGACCAGCGAGGTGCGTGTCGGCGACGCGCTCGATCCGACCGACATCTCGATCTACCGGCAGCTTGCCGGCGGCGTGACCAGCGCACACCTGCTGCACGGTTCGGCCAACACGATCGGTGGCCAGGCCCAGATCATCAAGCTGCGCTGGGGTTCGGATGCCGACGGGCTGCGCTTCGAAGGTGCGCTGCCGACGATCAAGTTCGCCCTCGGCGAGAACGTCAAGCAGTCGAACTGGGGCGAGGCCTTCAACAAGCGCTATCCGCAGACGCGCATGGGCGTGCAGGAAATCCTGCGCGACAGCTTCATCGCCGCGCGCGCGCATGCGAAGAAGCCGGAGCGGGGCGACCCGCCGCGTCGACGCGACCTGCGCCTGGAGGCGCTGGCCGAGGTGCTCGACGGCCGCCGCCTCGTGCATGTCCACAGCTACCGCCAGGACGAGATCCTCGGTTTCGTGCGCATCGCCCGCGATCACGGCTTCGTGCCGACCTTCCAGCACGTGCTCGAGGGCTACAAGGTCGCCGACGAACTGGCCGCGATCGGTGCCGGCGCGTCGACCTTCAGCGACTGGTGGGCCTACAAGATGGAGGTTGCCGATGCGATTCCGCACAACGCCGCGCTGATGGCCGGCCAGGGCGTGGTGGTGTCGTTCAACTCCGATTCCGACGAGCTTGCCCGGCGACTCAATACCGAGGCGGCCAAGGCGGTCAAGTACGGCGGCCTCGACGAAGTGGCCGCGCTCGACTTGGTCACCCGCAATCCTGCCCGCCAGTTGCGCGTCGAGGGCCGCGTCGGCGCGCTCGAACCCGGCATGGATGCCGATTTCGTCATCTGGAGCGCGAACCCGTTGTCGACGCTCGCCCGCGTCGAGCAGACCTGGATCGACGGCCGGCGTTACTACGACCGTGACGCCGATGCCGCCGAACGCGCCCGCATTGCCGGCGAGCGCGAACGCCTCGTCGCCAGGGCGCTGCCGGAGCGGGTCAAGGCATTGGCCGCGAAGCCGGCCGCGACCGCTGCGGCGCCATCGCCCGCAGTGGTCGCGGACGACGACTTCGCCCGCCATCTCGCCCTGCGGCCGGCCTATCACGATGGCGAAGCGTTGCATGTCTGCACCGAGGACCACCAATGAAGCTGCGCATCCTCCGGATGGCCGCGTTTGCCGCGGCCGTCGCCGCGCCGTGCGTCGGCGCGCAATCGACCGCGCTCGTGTTGGCCGGCGCCGACCTCCACACGGTCAGCCATGGCATTGTCGAGCGTGGCGAGATCCTCATCCGCGACGGGCGCATCGCGGCGATCGGGTCGCGCGTCGAGGCACCGCCTGGCGCCGAACGCGTCCAGCTCGACGGCAAGCGCATCTATCCGGGACTGATCGCGGCGCAGAGCGTGCTCGGCCTCAGCGAAGTCTCGGCGGTGCGGGCGACCAATGATTTCGCCGAGGCCGGCGCGATCACCCCGGAGGTCCGCGCGGAAAGCGCGGTCAATCCGGATACCGAACTGTGGCCGGTGGCGCGCGCGAACGGCGTGCTGACGGCCTTGATCGTGCCGCGCGCCGGCAACGACGGCGTCATCAGCGGGCGTTCGGCCCTCATGCAGCCGGACGGCTGGACCGCCGAGCAGATGACCGTGAAGGCACCTGCCGCGATGCACCTGCACTGGCCGACGGCGCGCACGCCGGCATGGATGCCGGCAGCGGCCCGCGAGCGTGCGGCGGAATCCGCACGCACGAAGCGCGATGCCCTCGAGCGGGCCATGCGCGAGGCGCGCGCCTATGCCACGGCGAAGGCTGCCGGCGACGGTCTCGCAGAGGACCTGCGCTGGGAGGCCATGCGGCCGGTGCTGGACGGCACGATGCACTTGTTCGTGCATGCGGAGTCCGCGGTGGCGATCCGCGAGGCACTCGCGTTCGCCGAGCGCGAGCAGCTGCGCATCGTCCTCGTCGGTGGCGGCGATGCGTGGCGCTTCGCGGCCACGCTTGCGGCACGCGACATCCCGGTGGTGCTCGGCTCGTCGCACAACACGCCGATGCGGCGCTGGGAGGGACACGACACGGTCTACGCCGCGGCGGCCCGGCTCGCGGCGGCCGGTGTCCGCCTCGTCATCGCCAACGACGGTGACAGCATGGCCTCGTCGAACGAGCGCAACCTGCCGTATCAGGCGGCCAGTTATGCGGCTTTCGGCCTGGGCACGGAGGCCGCCCTGCGGGCGATCACCCTGGCTCCGGCGGAGCTGCTCGGGGTGGCCGATCGCCTCGGTTCACTCGAGCCCGGCAAGGAGGCGACCCTGTTCGTCACCGATGGCGATGTTCTCGACGGGCGCAGCCGCGTCGAGCGGGCGTGGATCCGCGGCCGCGCCATCGACCTGTCGAGCCGGCACACGCGGCTGTACGAGAAGTACCAGCGCAAGTACCGCGGCGAAGCGAAAGACTGAAACAGCGAAGCGAAAGGCCGAAACACGGAGCACACGGAGGACACGGAGAAAAAGCCTTTCGGCAATCTGCGCTCCGCCTTCGCATCCTTCGTGTTTCAGGCTTTTGCTCCGCTTCCGGCCAAAGGCCGAAGACCGAAACACGAAGGACACGAAGCGCGCGAAGGAAGAGCAGCTTGGTGAGTTGCCTCTCCTCCGTGTGCTCCGTGTGCTCCGTGTTTCAATCTCCCGCGGTTGCCTTCGCCGATGCGGTTGCCGGCTCAGGCGGCGCGCTCGTCGAGCGTCGCCACGCGGCCACGCAGGGAGTTGCTCTTCGCTTCGGTGATGACCACGTCGACGAACTCGCCGACGAGGCGGGACGGACCGGCAAAGTTGACCTTGCGCATGTTCTCGGTGCGCCCGGTGAGTTCGTTCGCGTCGCGCCGGCTCGGTCCCTCGACGAGGATGCGTTGCACGCTGCCGACCATGCCGGCATTGATGTCGCGGGCGTGCGCGTCGAGCAGGGCCTGCAGGCGCGCCAGGCGTTCCTTCTTCTCTTCGGCCGGGGTGTCGTCGGCGAGACTTGCCGCCGGCGTGCCGGGGCGGGCCGAGTAGATGAAGCTGAAACTCTGGTCGAAGCCGACGTCGGCGACGAGCCTGAGGGTCCTGTCGAAGTCGGCCTCGGTCTCGCCGGGGAAACCGACGATGAAATCCGACGAGATGCAGATGTCCGGGCGCACGGCGCGCAGCTTGCGGATGCGCTGCTTGAACTCCAGCACGGTGTAGCCGCGCTTCATAGCCGCGAGGATGCGGTCCGAACCCGACTGCACGGGCAGGTGGAGGAAATTGGCCAGCTTCGGCACGTTCGCGTAGGCCTCGACCAGCGAGTCGCCGAACTCCATCGGATGCGAGGTGGTGAAGCGAATGCGGCCGATGCGGTCGATTTCGGCGATGGCGTGGATCAGCAGGCCGAGGTCGGCGGTACCGCCGCCATGCAGGGCACCGCGCCAGGCATTGACGTTCTGGCCGAGCAGGGTGACTTCGCGGACGCCCTGTTCGGCGAGCAGGGCGACCTCGGCGATGACGTCGTCGAACGGGCGACTGATCTCCTCGCCGCGCGTATAGGGCACCACGCAATAGGTGCAGTACTTCGAACAACCTTCCATGATCGAGACGAAGGCGGTCGGGCCGTCCGCGCGCGGCTCGGGCAGGCGGTCGAACTTCTCGATTTCCGGGAAGCTGATGTCGACCTGCGGCTGGCCGCTCTGGCGACGCGCCTCGATCAGTTCGGGCAGGCGATGCAGGGTCTGCGGGCCGAACACGAGGTCGACGAACGGCGCGCGCTTGATGATCGCCTCGCCTTCCTGGCTGGCCACGCATCCGCCGACGCCGATGACCACCGGCTTGTCCTTCTTCAGCTGCTTCCAGCGGCCGAGCTGGCTGAACACCTTCTCCTGCGCCTTCTCGCGGATCGAGCAGGTGTTGACGAGGATGACGTCGGCCTCGGCCTCGTTGTCGGTCAACTCCAGGCCGTGGGCGGCATGCAGCACGTCGGCCATCTTCGCCGAGTCGTACTCGTTCATCTGGCAACCGTGGGTCTTGATGTAGAGCTTGCCGGCCATGGGGGTGGAGAATTGTCAGCGAACCCAGTAGTTTACGCGCAGGCATGGCGCCCCGCCAGCGGATCGCGGCATGTCCGCGGGACGGAACGCCATCACGGAACCCCGGCCCCGGCCACCGATCCAATACGCCCATGTCCAGTCCCGCCACATTGCGCTTCGCTGCCGTTGCCGTGCTCGCCCTTGCCGCGGGCGGCGTGCGGGCGGACGTGCTGTACAAGTGCGAGGGGCCCGGGGGCAGCGTCGCCTACACGAACAAGAAGGATTCGTTCCGCGGCTGCAAGGCGGTGGCCAGCTATGCTGCACAGAAGCCGGCGGCGGCCGCGGCGGTGAAGGCGAAACCGGCCTGGGACTACCGCGAGGGCGTCGATCCGAAGGCGCAGAGTTCCGGGGTCGTTTCCACCGCGCCGATGCTGCCGGCGCCGACCGCCACCCTGGCGGCGAGCCCCGCCGCCCCGGCGCCGGCGGTCGCTGCGGTCGCCGAGCCGGGCTCGAAGGTGATGACCGGCCCGACCACCTCGAAGATCGCGCCGAAGGTCCTGCGCGGCGCGGTCTATCGCGTCGACCGGGCCAACGGCATCACCGAATACACCAATGTGCGTCCGCGCGACGGGCGCTTCGCCCTGTTGTTCAGCTATATCTCCACCTGCGTCGCCTGCGACGTGAACTCGACCATCGATTTCTCCAGCACGCGCCTCAACCTCGAAGCCTTCAAGGACGAGATCGCCGCGGCGGCCGGGGAATTCGGCGTCGATCCGGCCCTCCTGCGCGCGCTCATGCACGCCGAATCCGCCTTCAATCCGATGGCGATCTCGAGCAAGGGCGCGCAGGGACTGATGCAGCTCATGCCGGGCACCGCCTCCGACCTCGGCGTCGATGACGCCTTCGACGTCAACCAGAACATCCGCGGCGGCGCGATGTACATCGCCCGCATGCTGCGCGATTTCGGAGGCGACGAACGCCTCGCGACGGCGGCCTACAACGCCGGACCCGGCGCCGTGCAGCGCTACGGCGACGTGCCCCCGTTCGCCGAGACCCGGGTCTACGTGCAGCGCGTCGCGACCCTGCGCGAGCGTTACCGCAAGGCGCTGTAGCCGCTCACCCTTCGCTGGTCCGCGGCTGGCGCTGGCCGACCGTCACGTCGAAGGCCAGCGGCAAGCCGTTGCGCACGCCTTCCACGCGCACCTGCGTGCCGGGCGCGATCGCGGCCTCGCGGCCGAGCAGGTCGGCGCGGTTGCGGATGTCGGTGCCGTCGAGGCGGACGAGGATGTCGCCCGGCTGGATGCCGGCAAGGGCGGCCGCGCTGCCGGCATCGACCTCGAGCACGGCGACCCCCGACGTGACCATCGCGCCCGCGGGCACCAGCGCACTGTCGACGTATTCGATGCCGAGCGAGCCGCGGATGACCATGCCGTGGCGGATGATCTGGTCGAGCACGGCCTTGGCGGTGCCGACCGGGATGGCGAAGCCGATGCCTTCGGCCGTCTGCGACGAATAGCCGCTGCCGCCGGCATAGCGGTAGTTGGAGGTGTTGATGCCGACCAGTTCGCCGAGGGCATTGACCAGCGCACCGCCGGAATTGCCGGTATTGATCGCGGCGTCGGTCTGGATGAAGTCCTCGTATTCGGACAGGCGCAGCTGGCGCCCGGTCGCGCTGACGATCCCCATGGTCACCGTTTTGCCGATGCCGAACGGGTTGCCGATCGCCAGCACGACGTCGCCGACGGTCACTGCACCGCGGTCGGCGATGCTGATCGCCGGCAGGTTGCCGGCGTCGATCTTCAGCACGGCGAGGTCGGTCTCCTGGTCGGTGCCGATCACGCGTGCCTGGGCTACGCGGTTGTCGAACAGCAGCACCTGGATGTCGTCGGCGCCATGGATGACGTGGTTGTTGGTCAGCACGTAGCCGTCGGTGCTGAAGATCACCCCGGAGCCGAGGCTGCGCTCGCGCTGCGTGTACGGCGGGCTGATCGCGCGGAACAGGCGCTGGGTCAGCGGGTCGGGGACGATGCGCAACTGGCGCACCGTGGTGAACTTGTTCGCATAGATGTTGACCACCGCCGGCGATGCGCGCGCGACCGCGTCCGCGTAGGAAACCGGGCCCGACGCACGCGCGCCGCCGATCGCATTCGGGCTCTCCGGCGCCGAGCCGCGCAGGCGCTCGACAAGTCCGGGAAAGAAGAGGTTCGCCACGAAGGCAAGGGCGAGTCCGAGAATCGCGAACCTGAGGAAGAAGGAGAGGGTCCGGCGGGGCTCGGGTGACATGGCGTGGGGCATCGCGGCCGGATGGAAAAAGTCGGGGCAGTTCCGCGCAACCGGCGCGGACGGTCCGGGCCGGTTGCGGTCGGACTGCGTGCCGTCCCGGTGTCGGCGGAGGGCCGCAAAGGACACGCACGCAGCGCAACGGCGAGGCCGTGGAGCGTGCCGCGCAAGCCTGGCCGGACCGCCCGAACCCCTGCCGCCCTTGTGGAAAGGATCGGAGCATCCTTAAACTACCACGATTTTCGGGCTCGGCCGCCGATCGCCCGATCCAAGAATCTTTCGCGAACAGCAACAGTGCTCTGGAGTGCCGGATGGCAAATGACGGCGTCGACAAGGGCCGCCGCCGATTCCTGACCGCGACGACTGCCGTCGTCGGAGGCGTGGGAGTCGCGGCAGCGGCCGTACCTTTCATCAAATCGTGGCAACCGAGCGCGCGTGCGCAGACCGCCGGTGCGCCCGTCGAGGCGGACATCAGCAAGCTCGAGGACGGCCAGATGGTCATCTTCGAATGGCGCGGTCAGCCGGTGTGGATCATCCGCCGCACCAAGGCCCAGCTCGACGCGCTCGCGGGCGAGGAATCGCGCTTGCGCGACCCGCGTTCGGAAAACGTCGAGCAGCAGCCGGCGTTCGCGCAGAACGAATACCGTTCGCTGAAGCCCGAGGTCCTCGTGCTGGTCGGCCTGTGCACGCATCTCGGCTGCGCGCCGAAGCTGTATGCCGACCTCAAGCCCGAGCCGTTCGATGCCGACTGGAAGGGCGGTTTCTTCTGCCCATGCCACAAGTCGCGCTTCGACATGGCCGGGCGCGTCTATGACGGCGTGCCGGCTCCGACGAACCTCGTCGTGCCGCCGTACAAGTTCGTCGACGACGGCCACATCATCATCGGCATCAGCGAGGGGGCGGCCTGACCATGAACCGACTCTCCCGTGCCATGAACGACCTGCAGGGCTGGTTCAACGACCGCGCGCCCTCGTTCGGGCCGTTCTACCGCAAGCACATGTCGGAGTACTACGCTCCGAAGAACTTCAACATCTGGTACATCTTCGGCGTGCTGTCAATGGTGGTGCTGGTCAACCAGATCGTGACCGGCATCTTCCTGACGATGCACTACAAGCCGAGCGCGGCGGAAGCCTTCGCCTCGGTCGAGTACATCATGCGCGACGTCGACTGGGGCTGGTTGATCCGCTACATGCACTCGACCGGCGCATCGGCGTTCTTCGTGGTCGTCTACATCCACATGTTCCGCGGTGTCATGTACGGCTCGTACAAGAAGCCGCGCGAGCTGGTGTGGCTGCTCGGCATGCTGATCTACCTCGTGTTGATGGCGGAAGCCTTCCTCGGCTACGTGCTGCCGTGGGGCCAGATGTCGTTCTGGGGCGCCAAGGTCATCATCTCCCTGTTCGGCGCGATCCCCTATGTCGGCGGTGCGCTGACCGAGTGGATCATGGGCGACTACCTGCCGTCCGATGCCACCCTCAACCGCTTCTTCGCCCTGCACGTCATCGCCCTGCCGCTGGTGTTGCTGCTGCTGGTCGTGCTGCACATCTTCGCCCTGCACGAGGTCGGCTCGAACAATCCCGACGGCGTCGAGATCAAGAAGGGCCCGAAGGGCAACCGCTGGTCGCCGACGGCTCCGGCCGACGGCATTCCGTTCCATCCGTACTTCACCGTGAAGGACACCTTCTACACGGGCTTCTTCCTGCTGATCTGTGCCTTCATCCTGTTCTTCGAGCCGACCGCCGGCGGCTGGTTCCTCGAACACGACAACTTCGTCGAGGCCAACCGCCTCGTCACGCCGGAGCACATCAAGCCGGTCTGGTACTACACGCCGTTCTACGCGATGTTGCGCGTGGTCCCGGACAAGCTGCTCGGCGTGCTGGTCATGTTCGGCGCGATCATCGTGTTGTTCTTCCTGCCCTGGCTCGATCGCGGCAAGGTGAAGTCATGGCGCTATCGCGGCACCGGCTTCCGCGTGGCCATTGCCGTGCTCGGCATCTGCTTCGTCTGGCTCGGCAAGATCGGCGCCGGTCCCGGCACCGATCCGGTCGAGACGATCATCGGCCGCGTCCTCACCGTGCTGTATTTCGGCTTTTTCGCGTTCCTCTGGGCCTACACCTATTTCAGCTGGGAAAAGACCAAGCCGGTGCCGGAGCGGGTGACCAGCCATGACTGAGAAGAGCATGTCGTCGATGCGCTATTCCTTCCTTGGCCTGATCGTCGCGCTGGCGATGGCGGTTTCGGGCTTCGCCGTGGCCGCGTCCGGCGGCACCCTGCAGGCATCCAACGCCAGCCTTTCCGACCAGGCCTCGCTGCAGAACGGTGCCCGGTTGTTCTTCAACTACTGCGCGGGCTGCCACTCGCTCCAGCTCATGCGCTATTCGCGCATTGCCAGCGATCTCGGCCTGAGCGAGCAGCAGGTCATGGACAACCTGAACTTCACCGGCGCCAAGTTCGGCGAGCAGGTGCCTCCGTCGATGGATATCGAGGATGCCAAGCGCTGGTTCGGCGCGCAGCCGCCTGACCTCTCGCTGATGGCCCGGGCCAAGGGTGTCGATTACATCTACACCTACCTCAAGTCGTTCTACCTCGATCCGACGCGGCCGCTCGGCTGGAACAACACGGCCTTCCCGAATGCGTCGATGCCGAATGCCCTGTGGGAGCTGCAGGGCCTGCAGACGGCGGTGTTCAAGCCAGGCGAGGGCGGCGGCGACCCGGTCTTCGAGAAGTTCGAACTGCACCAGGCCGGCAGCCTCGGGGCACGCGAATTCGACGCCGCGGCCCGCGACATCGCCAATTTCCTGCAGTACACGGCGGAACCGGCCGGACTGGTCCGCAAGAGCGTCGGCGTGTGGGTGCTGCTGTTCCTCGGCGTGTTCACCCTGCTCGCCTGGCTGCTCAAGCAGGAATACTGGAAAGACGTTCACTGACAATGGGTTGGCGCTGGAAGCCGGGCGCTTTGCGCGGCTTTCCGGTGCGCGCAAAGGCGTGCCTATGCGCCTCCCGTCCTGCGTAGTAAAGTGTCACGCAGCAGTAGGGAGGAGCCGGGAGCACCCGGTTTACGTGACCAGCCGGGCGTAGACCCGCAGGGGGAGGGGTTCCGACATGGCCTTGAGTCAGCGTTCGCGCGCAGTCCTGACCTTGTTTTCCGCGCCGGACTGCCTGCACTGCCATCGCGTGCGGCTCGTGCTCGCGGCCAAGGGCGTGAGTTACGACCACGTGACGGTCGACCTCGACCGTCCGCCGGCCGACCTGATCGAGCTCAATCCCTACAATTCCGTGCCGACGCTGGTCGACCGCGACCTCGTCCTCTACGACACCAACGTCATCTGCGAATACCTCGACGAGCGTTACCCGCATCCGCCGCTGATGCCGGTCGACCCGCTTTCGCGGGCGCGCCTGCGCCTGGCCGTCGTGCGCCTCGAGAACGACTGGCTCACCCTGGTCGACCAGATCGAGGCGGGCGGGCGCAATGCGGATACCGCCCGCAAGGCACTGCGCGACGAGCTCGTGCGCAATGCGCCGGCCTTCCGTGCCTCCAAGTTTTTCCTCAGTCCGGAAATGAGCCTGGCCGATTGCGCGCTTGCGCCGCTGATCTGGCGCTTCGAGGCACTCGGCCTCCAGCTGCCTCGCGAGGCGCAGCCGATCATCGACTACGGCGAGCGCATCTTCCGCAGCCAGGGGTTCACGCGTAGTCTCACCGCCGAAGAGCGCGCCTTGCGCCACTGAGGATCGATGCGGTGTCCACCCCGGCCATGAGTTCGAACCGCCCCTATCTGCTGCGGGCGATGTTCGACTGGATCAACGACAACGGCATGACGCCCTACGTGCTGGTCGATGCCGGCATCCCCTCCGTGGTGGTGCCGCCCGCGGCGGTCAAGGACGGACGCATCGTGCTGAGCATCGCGCCGCGCGCGGTGGCCCGCCTCGAGATCGGCAACGAACGCATCTCCTTCCTCGCGCGATTCGGCGGCATCAGCCACGGCATCGAGGTGCCGGTGCACGCGGTCCTCGCGATCTACGCCCAGGAAAACGGGCAGGGCATGATGTTCCCCGCCGAGAGTGCGCCCGAGCCTGAACCGCCGCCGGTTCCCGAAGAAGCTCCGCTCGGCCGGCCACGACTGACGGTGGTCAAGTAGGCGGTTCCGCCAGCGGATTCCCCGCCGCGGTCGCCGCGTGCGGGATCGTGCAGGCGAGCAGGGACCTGCCGAGCAGCGAGATCGTGCAGGCATGCCGGTCGGTGCCGTCGAGGCTGACCTCGAAGCCGTAGCGCCGCAGCAGGCCGAGCCGGCCGTGGGAGCGCTGCAACGAAATGCGCTGCAGCGAGACGGTATGGTCGAGCAACTGCAGGCCGGCCTCGTGGCACAGGCGACGACAGTGCACGATCGCCTGTTCGCGGGTGGACTGGGCGTCGAGCCATGTGGCCACGGCCACGCCGCCGAAGAGGATGAGAGCCAGGGTGCCGGTCATCCGGCAAGTGTGGTGGTGCCGCCATCGACAGACAAGGCTGCCCCGCTGAAGTACCGTTCGCGCGTGTGCGGCGTGGCGACCGCGATTCGCTACAATCGGCGGGATTCCATGGGGGAGCGGCAGTGACGGCTATCGAGGTCCCGGGATATCTGATCCGGCGCGAGATCGGTTCGGGCGGCATGGCCAGCGTCTACCTCGCGCTGCAGACCTCGCTCGAACGCGATGTCGCGCTCAAGGTCATGGCCCCCGCGCTCGCTGCGGACCCGGCGTTTTCCAAGCGCTTCCTGCAGGAAGCGCGCATGCTCGCCTCGCTTGCCCATCCGAACATCGTGCAGGTGTACGACGTCGGCGTCACCCAGGGGCAGCTCAACTACTTTTCGATGCAATACCTGTCGGGCGGCGATTTCTCCCAGCGCGTGCTCGGCGGCATCGGCGAGAAAGACCTGGTCCGCGTGCTCGAGGGCGTCGCCAGCGCGCTCGGCTATGCGCATCAGCGCGGCTACGTGCATCGTGACGTCGCCCCCGGCAACATCCTGTTCGACGTCAACGACACGCCGATCCTGACCGATTTCGGCATCGCGCGCGCGGTCAGCCAGGCGGCGCGCATCACCAGTGCCGGAATTTCGGTCGGCACCAGCCATTACATGAGTCCGGAGCAGGCGCGCGGCGGCGACGTCGATGCGCGTTCCGACCTGTACGGTCTCGGCGTGCTCGCCTGGTTCGGCCTGACCGGCCGCCCGCCGTACGAAGGTGCAGACGGATTCGCCGTCTCCTATGCGCACGTGTTCGAGCCGATTCCGCGCCTGCCGGCCGCGCAGGCGCACTGGCAGGCGCTCATCGACAAGGCGCTGGCAAAGGATCCGGCGGCGCGCTACCAGAACGCCGACGAGTTCATCGAGGCACTCAATGCCCTGGTGCCGAAGACGGCGGGCAGCGATGCCGAAGCGCCGACGCGCATCATCAAGCGCGATGCGCTGCTGGCGGCGGCCGCGGCGCGTCCGGCCGAACCGGCGCCGCGCGCCAATGGCGGGATGCCTGCGCTCGAGCCGGTGCCGGCAAGCGATGCCACGCCCGCGCCGGCCGCCCTGCGGCGCTGGTTGCCGTGGGCGATCGCCGCGGCCGGACTCGTGCTGGTCGGGCTCGTCCTCTACGCCTTCATGGCGGCGCGCACGGTCGAGCGGGCGGTACCCGCGGTGGCGGTGACGCCAGCCACGCCGGCGGCGACTTCGCCCGCACCGGCCGGCCCTTCGACGTCGCCACCGCGCAGCGCGGTCACCCCGCCGTTGTCGCCCGGGGCAACGCAGGACCCGGCAGACTCGCCGGTTGCGGGCGCGGACGGCGCCGATCCGGACGCTCCGGGAACCGGCTTCCCCGACGAGGAATTCGACCTCGCCAGCATCCCGACGGTCGTCGATCCGGTGGTCGAGTTCGTCCGCCTCGGCCGCGCCGATCTCGCCGCACAGCGGCTGACCAGCCCGCCGCGCAACAACGCCTTCGAACGCTTCAGCGCGGCCCTGCGCGTCGACGCCAGATCCCGGCCGGCGAAACAGGGCGTGATCGATACGGCGGGCGCGTACCTCGAACTGGCCGACAAGGCGTGGAGCGCCGGCAACGCCGCCGATTTCGCCAGCTTCATCGGCAAGGCCATCGAAGTCGCCGGGTCGATCCCGGAAGGTGCCGAGACGGTCACGCAGGCACGCGAGCGGCGCCGGGTGGAGGTCGAGGCGCTGGCGCGCGAAGCGGAGGCCGCCGCCGGCAACTGGGACAAGCCGGCCGCGCGCGCGGCCTACGAGAAGCTGCTGGTCATCGACGACGGCAACACGCGTGCGCGCGAAGCCTTGCGCGGCGTCGATCGCATCGGCGAGCCGGGTTATGCGTTCCGCGACAAGACCGGCAGTGCGAACGGACCGGAACTCGTGGTGACGTCCGCGGACCTGGCCTTTGCGCGCCGCGAGACGACGCGTGCCGAGTTCACCCGCTTCTGGCGCGCGGCCGGTGAGCGCCAGTTCGCCGGCAAGCTGCCGGCGTGCCGCGATCGCGAATCGGTGTTCCGTTCGTCGCGCAAGCGCAGCTGGCAGGCCCCCGACATCGACCAGGACGAATCGCACCCGGTCGTCTGCGTGAGTTTCGCGCAGGCGCAGGCCTACGCCGACTGGCTGAGCCGCGAAACCGGACATCGCTAT
The DNA here is from genome assembly GCA_934526015.1 of uncultured Dokdonella sp. Lineage (GTDB taxonomy): Bacteria > Pseudomonadota > Gammaproteobacteria > Xanthomonadales > Rhodanobacteraceae > Dokdonella. The sequence continues at coordinate 52,661 of CAKSZY010000010.1, read as the reverse complement.
CGCCTGCCGACGCCGGACGAGTGGGAATCGCTTGCACGCCGGGCGCCGCCCGCCGACTGCACGAAGGCGAACCTCGCCGACGCATCCTTCAACCGCGCCTACGACGCGCGCACGGGTTCGGAATGCGACGATGCCCATGCAACCACGGCGCCGACCGGACGCTTCGCCGCCGTGGCCGGCGTGTTCGACCTCGACGGCAACGTGCGTGAATGGGTCGGTTCGTGCGGAGCATCGGCCCGATTGGCGGCCGGTTGTCGCGAACACGGCATCCGCGGGCGCGGCTGGTTTTCGCCGGCGGACAAGGAAAGCGTGATCAAGGCGGACAGCTACGCCGAAGATGTGGCGACCAACAGCCTGGGTTTCCGCGTTGTGCGGGAACTCGGCAGATGAGCAGGGGGAATTGCATGGGGGAGTCGAAATGAAGCTCATTTTCCCGAACGGTGAGCATGCGGAGGTCGGCCTCGCCGACGGCATCACCCGGGTCGGTTCCGGCAGCGATTGCCAGATCGTGCTGGTCGCGCCTGGTGTCGGCGTGGACCACTGCGAAATCGAGGTGAGCGGTGGTCATGCCACCGTGCGCGCGCGCGATTCCGCCGTTGCCACCGTGCTCAACGGCCGCCAGATATCCCGCGACGAAGTCCTCAAGCCCGGTGACCTGCTGCTGTTCGGTCGCATCGGTTGTCGCGTGGTCGCCCAGGAACGGGCCGCCAGCGTGCCTGCGCCGCCGCCGCCCGCGGCGCTCGGCGAGGAGGATGGCCGCACCCGCGTGCGCATGGCGCTGCCGAAGTTCATGCTGCGCGGCGTCTCCGGCGCCACCTTCGGACGCAACTTCGCCCTCAGCGGATCGATGACCATCGGTCGCCAGAGCGATTGCGACATCCCGATTCCCGCCGAGGAGATCTCGCGCCACCATGCGCGCCTGCAGGTGACCCCGGAAGGGGTCATGGTCGAGGATCTCGGCTCGGCCAACGGCACCTGGATCAACGACAAGCGCATCCACACCGGCATGCTGCGTCCCGGCGAGGAATTGAGGCTCGACACGATCCGTTTCCTGCTGCTTGCACCTGGCGCGCAGCCACCGGCGTCGGCGCGGCCGGCCGCCGCGGAAACCGGCAGCGCTCCATCCGCCGACAGCAAGGCCCCGCTGGTGGCCGGTATCGTCATCGCTGCGATCGTGGTGCTGGCCGCCGTGGCATTCGGCGTGTTGCGCCATCTCGGCAAGGTCTGAAGACGCGCCGGCAGCCGGTCAGCGCGCGCCGAGTTCGACGCGCATCGAAAGGTCGATCGCCCTGACGTGCTTGGTCAGGGCGCCGACCGAAATGAAGTCCACGCCGGTTTCGGCGATGGCCCGCACGCGCTCGAGGCCGACCCCGCCGGACACCTCGAGCGGCACGCGGCCGTCGACCTCGGCGACCGCGCGCACGAGCTCGTGCAACTCGAACTCGTCGAGCATGATCCGATCGACGCCGGCGGCGAGTGCCTCGCGCAGTTCGCCGAAATTCTCCACCTCGACTTCGACCATGATCGCCGGGTGCAGCGTGCGTGCGCGCTGCACCGCCGCGCTGATCGAGCCGGCGGTGGCGATGTGGTTCTCCTTGATCAACACGGCATCGAAAAGGCCGACGCGATGGTTGACGCCGCCGCCGGTCCTGACCGCGTACTTCTGTGCCTGACGCAGGCCGGGCAGGGTCTTGCGCGTGTCGAGGATGCGCGTTCGCGTGCCGCGCACGGCGTCGACATGGGCGGCGGTGGTGGTCGCGGTCGCCGACAGCGTCTGCAGGAAATTGAGCGCGCTGCGTTCCGCCGTCACCAGCGCTCGGGCGCGTCCCTGCATCCGGCAGAGCAACTGGCCGGGGGCGACGCGTGCGCCTTCCTCGGCCGCCCACTCGAACTGCATGTCGGCATCGAGTTGGCGGAAACAGGCCTCGAACCACGCCTGGCCGCAGAGCACGGCAGCCTCGCGGGTGATCACCCGGGCGCGCGCCGGCATCAGCGCAGGCAGCAGGTCGGCGGTGACGTCGCCGGTTCCGATGTCTTCGGCAAGGGCGCGCTCGACGTCGGCGAGCACGATGGAGGAAGGAACGGCATTCATGCCGGCACGGTCACCGCAACGGAAGGGGCAGGCAGACTAGGGTATCCGGCTGCACAGGGAAAGCGCTGCGGAATCAGCTGCCCTGGCCCGCGGGAGTTTCGGCCGCTGCCGGCTGGGTCTGGCGCAGGCGCTCGACGATCGCATCGAGCGCACGGTCGAACAGGGGGACTTCCTCGAGCACGAGTGCGGTTCCGCGGCGCAGTTCGACCGCCAGTGCGGCCACGCTCTTGTCGCAGACCTTGAGGCCACGCCGGTTGACGAACAGGTATTTCGAACTGATCGGACTGATCCACGACAGCTTGGCGCGTTCATGGTTGCCGGATTCGTCGATGAACTCGACCCACGTGCCGACCTTCAGTTGCCGGGCCGCCTCGACGAACTCGTCGTTCTCCTCGGGTTCGCCGGCTTCGGGTTCGAGCGAGCCGGAACTCAGCACGATCTCCTCGACCGGACTCTGCTTCGGTGCCGCGACCCCGCCCGGGTCCGCGCCGGCCGCGGCCGTTTCCGCCTCGGCGGCATGCTCGTTGATGACCTGTTCGGCGGTCGTCAGTTCGAGCGTCTCGCCGTTGATGACGCGCTGGTAGAAGCGCGAGAGATCCTGCATCAGCAGGCGCACGTCCCCTTCGTGGTAGGCGACCGTGCCGAGGCCGTGGCGAAGGGCCTTCTCGATGTGCGGCAGCAGCGTGCGCAGGCGTGCCTTTTCCGCATCGCTCTGTTTGGGCAAGGCACTCCAGACGAATTCGTCGGCAAAGCGCAGGGCGTTCTTCCATTCCTCCGAAGTCGTGCCGTGGCGCAACTCGGTGAGGACGAGGTAGTTCGCCCACGGCCGCGACAGGACGTCGTGGACCACCGCCGGAAGTTCGCGGTCGCCGATCCGCGCAAGGATCTCGCGCGCCGCGTTGCGTCGTGCGGTATGCAGCTTCTCGCGCCCGCGCGTGACTTCCGCCGCGCGCTGCTCGGCGAGGTCGGCGCGCTTGCGGTGCTGGTGGATGAAGTGCTCGAAGCTGGCGAATTCGTGTTCGATGACGGCGAGGTCGTCGTCGAACTCGGTGAGCACGGTCTCCACCACCGCCTTGATGCGGTCGTAGAGCTTGCGGTCGGGATCCGATTCCTCCGACCAGCTCTTGCCGGCTTCGGCAACGGCGTCGAGCAGGCGCCGCGCCGGGTGCGACTTCTGCGCGAACAGGTGCTTGTCGAGGATGGCGATCTTCAGATACGGAATCTGCAGGCGGCCGATCTGCGCCTGGATCGCCGGCGGCAGGTTGCGGTCCTCGAGGATGTACTCGAACAGCATGCCGACCAGATCGATCGTGTCCTCGTCGGCGGTGGAAACGCTGTGGTCCTGGTTGTCGCCGCCGAGCTTGTGCACCTGGTCGAGCAGTTCGAGCTTGATCTGGTTGACGGCCTGGGCGGCATCGGCGACCGAATTCGCCTGCGAACGCGCGGCGAGCGTCTGGCTCTGCAGGATCGTCAATGCACTGAGCAGGTCGGTCGGGCTCAGATTCGGCACCAGCGGACCGGCGACGCGTGCGCCGTAGTCGCCGGCATCGCCTCCGGGATGGTCGGACTGCGGACGCCGCGCGGCGAGCAGGCCGCGCAGCTGGTTGTAGATTTCCGCCTGCAGTTCGCCGGCGGCCGGATCATAGGAGGCATGGCCGTAATGGGCGGAGGCGGGATGCTCCTCGCGCGCATCGCCGGTCATCGCAGCGGGCGCTCCGGCTGCATCCACCGGCGCCGAGGCAACGCCGCCGGCGCCGCGCGGGGCCTGCGGCAGGCGATGGCGGATCTGCGGCAGCACGCCGGCCTTGATCAGTTCGGCGTTCACTTCGTCGTAGAGCGGCTCGAGGCCGGACATCACGAAGCGGTCGAACAGCTTGTAGATGATCAGCTTGACCTGGACATTGAGCTCGAACTCGCGGACCGCCTGGCGGAACGCGTTGCCGAGCGGCGCCGGACCGAGCGGATTGCTCGAGTCCTCGACCGGATTGCCGCCGCTGATGACCGACAGGCGCTGGTTGACCTGGTAGAGCGCACGCGCGAGGCGGTTCTCGGCCTTCGACACCATGCTGGAGATCGCCAGCGACTCCTCCAGCTCGACGTCGTCGACGAGGGAGAGGCCGGCCGAGCTCTGTGCGGACACCTCGGGCCGCACCGGCTTGAGCCGGCCTTCGGCGAAGTCGCTGAAGATCTTCGAGAGGTGCTCCTGGAACACGCGCTCGACCAGCTGGCGCTTCTTGCGCACCTCGCGCATGCCGTCGAAGAACTGCACCTGCACCGCGTTGCTCTCGGCGCGTTCGGCGAGATGGAAGAGGGCGTCGTCGACGTTCTCGAACAGCGTGCTGACGAGGCCGTTGATGCGTTTCAGGGCGATGCCGCGCACCAGTTTGAGCAGGTCACCGAGGCGGTCGCCCGCGGCGGAGGCCTGGCCCTGGCGTTGCTGGAAGTCGAAGATCTTCCCGGGCTTGTCGTCTGCGCTGCTCATCATGTCTTCCGGCCTGTGACGGCGGCCCTCGCGGCGCTGCCGTGGCAGGTTTCTGCTGTCCGCGAGCATCCCGTAGCACGCGCGTCGCGGAATGTGAATTGGGTCACGGTCCGTCGATGGTCGTGGCCGATCCGCGCAGGCTGTCGATGGTCGCGAGCTCGATCGCTTCGTCGGCGAGCAGCACCGGAATGCCGTCGTCGAGCGGATAGGCGAAGCGTCCGTCGTCGCTGGCCAGGCCCGCACTCCACGGCGTGCGCGCGCTCCCGGCCGGATGCGCCGGCACGGCTCCGGCGGCAATCGCCGCGTTCACCGCCTTCAGCTCCGCGCGTTCGAGCAGGCGCAGCGGCTGCCGGCTGTGCGGGCAGCGGAGGATCTCGAGCAGCGCCTTTTCCACGGGATCACCTGTTCGGGGTGGTTGCGCCGAAGCATCCGCCCTGCACGCATGTGCGTACAATGACGCCTTTGGCAGGAACCGGACATGGGCGGAAGGCCGTGATTGTACCGCTGGTGGGCGTGGTGATGGGGTCGCGTTCCGACTGGGAAACCATGCGGCACGCTGCCGCTGCCCTCGAACGCCTGGGCGTGGCGCATGAAGTCCGCGTGGTCTCCGCGCATCGCACGCCGGACGTCATGTTCGACTATGCCGATCGGGCGGTCGGGCGCGGACTGCGCGTGATCATCGCCGGGGCCGGCGGCGCCGCCCACCTGCCCGGCATGCTGGCCGCGAAGACGCGCCTTCCGGTGTTCGGCGTGCCGGTGCAGTCGAAGGCATTGAACGGACTCGATTCGCTGCTCTCGATCGTGCAGATGCCGGCCGGGATTCCGGTGGCCACGTTCGCGATCGGCCAGGCCGGCGCCGTCAATGCCGCACTGGCCGCCGCGGCCGTGCTCGCCATCAGCGACGACGGGCTCGCCGGACGCCTCGATGCGTTCCGTCGCGAGCAGACCGAAGCGGTTGCCGCCGCCGACGACCCGCGCGTGGAGTGAGCGTGGCCACGATCGGCATCCTCGGCGGCGGCCAGCTCGCCCGCATGCTCGCCCTTGCCGGTGCCCCGCTCGGGCACCGCTTCCTCGTCGTCGACAACGCCGAGGATCCGTGCGCGGCCCAGGTCGCTCCGTTGCTGTCCGCGGACTGGCGCGATCTCGACACCCTCGCCGACTTCGCCCGCCGCATCGATGTCGCCACCTTCGACTTCGAGAACGTGCCGGCGGAGACCGCCCGCTGGCTGAGTACGCACGTTCCGATGTTCCCGAATCCGGCGGCGCTGGCGACCGCCCAGGACCGCTACCTCGAGAAGAGCCTGTTCAACGATGCCGGTCTCGACACCCCGGCATTCGCGGTGGTGGACAGCCTCGATGACCTGCATGCCGCCTGCGCGCGCATCGGTTTGCCGGCCGTGCTGAAGACGCGCCGGCTCGGCTACGACGGCAAGGGCCAGTTCGTGCTGCGCGAGGGCGGCGACATCGCCCGCGCCTGGGAATGCCTCGGCGGCGTGCCGTTGATCCTCGAGGCCTTCGTGCCGTTCGAATGCGAGGTGTCGGTGGTGGCGGTGCGCTCGCGCAGCGGCGAGTTCCGCCACTATCCGCTGACGCGCAACTGGCACCGCGACGGCATCCTCTCGGCCAGCCTTGCGCCGCTGGCCGGTTTCGACGACCTCGAACGCCGCGCCACCGTGCACGCCCGCGCGCTGGCCGAGCGGCTCGACTACGTCGGCGTGTTCGCCCTCGAATTGTTCGTCCACGAGGGGCGCCTGCTGGCCAACGAGATGGCCCCGCGCGTGCACAACTCGGGACACTGGACGATCGAGGGTGCCGCCTGCAGCCAGTTCGAGAACCATGTGCGGGCGGTGCTCGGCCAGGCGCTCGGCGACACCTCGGCGCGCGGCTGCAGCGCGATGCTGAACTGGATCGGGCAACTGCCGGATGCCAGCGCCGTGCTCGGCGAACCGGGTGGACACTGGCACGACTACGGCAAGTCGGCGCGCGAAGGGCGCAAGGTCGGCCACGCCACACTGTGTGCAGACGACCACGCCACCCTCGCGGCCGGCCTCGCCCGGGTCGGCCGCGCGCTCGGCCGCGAGCAGCAGGTCGCGCCGGTCATCGCCGCACTCGGCGGCGGTTGAGCCGGCGCGGATTCCGCCGTCAGGCGAGCTGGCTTTCGACGAACTCCCAGTTCACCAGGTTCCAGAACGACTCGACGTACTTCGGCCGCGCATTGCGGTAGTCGATGTAGTACGCGTGCTCCCAGACATCGCAGGTCAGCAGGGCACGGTCGCTGCCGGTCAGCGGGGTGCCCGCGTTCGAGGTGCTGGCCAGGGCGAGGCCGCCGTCCGGGCGCTGCACCAGCCAGCCCCAGCCCGAGCCGAAGGTGCCGACCGAGACCTTGGTGAACTCGTCCTTGAACTTCGCGAAATCGCCGAACGCCTTGTTGATCGCGTCGGCCAGGCGTCCGCCGGGTTCGCCGCCGCCGTTCGGCGACAGGCAGTTCCAGTAGAACGTGTGGTTCCAGACCTGCGCGGCATTGTTGAACATGCCGCCGCTCGACTTGCGGATGATGTCCTCGAGCGCGAGTTCCTCGAACTCGGTGCCCTTGATCTGGTTGTTGAGGTTGGTGACGTAGGCCTGGTGATGCTTGCCGTAGTGGTAGTCGATCGTCTCGGCCGAGATGTGCGGGGCGAGCGCGTCGCGCGCCCAGGGAAGCGGGGGAAGCTCGATAGCCATGGGGAAACTCCTTGCCGATGGGTAGGGGTGGCATGCAGCCGGACGCGCATCTTCGCCGAACGGGCTCGCACATGCGATGAACCGGCCGTTGCAGGCCGTGCGGGCAGACCGTCGAGGATAGGCAGGGGCGGCCGGGCGATCAACCGGGTGATACCATGCGCGGTCATTCCGGCGCGTCTTCCGCGCCTTCCGTGCAGGCTCCCGATGGACATCATCGAACGCATCAAGGCGACGGTCGAATCCGCGCCCATCGTCCTCTTCATGAAAGGCACGCCGCAGTTCCCGATGTGCGGATTCTCGTCGCGCACGGTGAAGGCGCTGAAAGCGATCGGCGCGTCGTTCGTCTCGGTCAACGTGCTCGAGGACGCCGAGGTGCGCGCCAACCTGCCGCGCTACTCGAACTGGCCGACCTTCCCGCAGCTTTTCATCGGCGGCGAACTGATCGGCGGCTGCGACATCACCCTGGAACTGCACGAGAGCGGCGAGCTCGAGCGCATCGTCAAGGACATCCAGCGCGCGTGAACATGCCGTTGCCGCTGGTCCGCGCGGAGCATTCCGTTGCCGCGCCCGCTTCGCTGCGCGGACGGGTCGTGCTGGTCACCGGCGCCGCCGGCGGACTCGGCCGGGCCAGCGCGCTGGCCTGTGCGCGGACCGGGGCGACGGTCGTGCTGGCCGGACGCAAGGTCGCCGCGCTCGAGGCGGTGTACGACGAAATCGAGGCGCTCGCGGCGCCGCAGGCGGCGATCTATCCGGTCGACCTCGAGGGCGCCGGGGCCGACGATCTTGCCGGCATTGCCGATGCCGTGCGCATCCAGTGCGGCCGCCTCGACGGCCTCGTGCACGCCGCCGCGCGTTTCGACGGCCTGCGCACGCTCGAGCAGACCACGCCGGAAGAATGGACGCGCACGCTCAAGGTCGACCTGCATGCCCCGGCATTGCTGACCCGCGCCTGCCTGCCGCTGCTGCGCGAATCGGCCGATCCGGCGGTGGTGTTCGTGTTCGACGATCCGGAGCGCGTCGGCAAGGCGTTCTGGGGGGGCTACGGCGTGTCCAAGTTCGCCCTCGCCGGCCTTGCCGCGATCCTTCACGAGGAAACCGCCGGCGGCCGCGTGCGCGTGCATGGCCTGCTGCCGGCGCCGATGCGCACGGCGCTGCGCCGCATGGCCTATTTCGGCGAGGACGCGCGCGAACGCGCAACGCCCGACGCGACCGGCGAGGCGGTGGCCTTCCTGCTCGGGCCGGATGCGGCGGCCCTGCGCGGCAGGACGCTCGACCTGCGCCCGGCATCGGCCGGCTGAGCACGGAGGCCGGCAATGGAAAACGGCATGAGCACGGTATCGGCGGGCATCCTGCTGTTCCTCATCATGGATCCGCTCGGCAACATCCCGCTGTTCCTCAGCCTGCTGCGCAATGTCCCCCCGGCCCGGCGGCGTTTCGTCCTGGTCAGGGAACTCGTCATCGCCCTCGTCGTCCTGTTCGCTTTCCTGTTCGGCGGCAAGTACCTGCTCGAACTGCTCCAGCTCAAGCGCGAGTCGGTCGGCATCGCCGGCGGCATCGTGCTGTTCCTGATCGGCATCCGCATGATCTTCCCGCCGAAGGACGGCATCTTCGGCGACGCCGGCGAGGAGCCCTTCATCGTGCCGATGGCGATTCCCGCGGTTGCCGGGCCTTCGACCATGGCTGCCGTGATGCTGCTGGCCAACAGCCATCCCGGCCGGACCGTCGACTGGAGCATCGCCCTGTTCCTCGCCTGGCTGGCGGCGGCGGTCATCCTGGTTTCCTCCACCTACCTCTATCGCTGGCTCGGCCACAGCGTGCTGGTCGCCCTCGAGCGCCTGATGGGCATGCTGCTGGTGGCGCTGTCGGTGCAGATGTTCCTCGACGGCGTGGTCGCCTACATGGCCCTCAAGGCGGCCTGACCTCAGGCAGATTCGCGGCATGCTTGCGCAAGCGCTTGATTGGCTTGAAACGCCGTGCCGGCAAGGGGTTTCCCGAACGTAAACAATGCCCTGGGACACCGGCAGGCCCCGGATTGCGGGGCCGGCATCGTTAGAAATCTGTCATGGAGTCGGGTTAAACTCCGGTTAATGTGTCAGCGGTTGCCGACCTTCGGGGGGACCATCGGCACATGCCCGTTCGACACCAGACACCCGTTTTCGACTCCAGCATTCCGGGCCCGGCGCGGGCAACGCGCACGCTCCGGCCGGACTGCCTCATATCCGTTGCAAGCAACCGAGAGGATGGTAGTAATGAACAAGCGACTGACGATGCGGCTGCTGCCGCTGGTTCTTTCCTCGCTTTTTGCCGTGTCCGGCGCCCACGCGCAGAGCACGTCGGCCGGTCTGAATGGCGTGATCACGGACAGCAGCGGTCGTCCCGCCGCGGCGGCCGATGTGGTCATCACCCATGACCTGTCGGGAACCGTCAGCCGCGTCAGCACGGACGGGGCGGGTCGTTATTCGGCGCGTGGCCTGCGCGTCGGTGGTCCGTACACCGTCGTCATCACCAAGGATGGCGTGACCGAGACGCGCGAGAATGTCTACCTCAAGCTCGGCGAGGCCAACACCGTCAGTGCGGTGCTGGTCGAAGCTTCGCAGCTCGACACGATCGTCGTGACCGGCAGCGCCGGCGGCCTGTTCTCCCCGGAGAACATGGGCACCGGCACCAGCATCTCCAATGCCGAGATCCAGGCGCTGCCCTCGATCGGCCGCAACATCCAGGACTACATGCGCCTCGATCCGCGCATCGCCCAGGTCAGCAAGGCGGACGGCGCGATTTCCGCCGGCGGCCAGAACACGCGCTTCAACTCGATCCGCATCGACGGCGTGTCGACCAACGACCCGTTCGGTCTCGAAAGCAACAACCTGCCGACCGAGCGCCAGCCGGTCTCGATGGATGCGATCGAGGAAATCAACATCGGCCTCGCCAACTACGACGTGACCACCTCCGGCGGCAGCGGTGCGGTCGTCAACGCGGTCACCAAGTCGGGCACCAACGAGTTCCACGGCAGCGTCTACAGCGTCTATCGCAATGACGACATGGTCGGCGAGGACCGCAACGGCAACGACTTCAACGGCTTCCGCGACGAGAAGACCTACGGCATGACCCTTGGTGGCCCGATCCTCAAGGACACCCTGTTCTTCTTCCTCAACTACGAGAAGTTCGAGCGCAAGGCGCCGGGTCCGGACATCCTCAACTCGCCGTACGGCCGTGGCGACATCACCGATGCCGACATCGCCCTCGTGCAGCAGATCGCGCGCGACACCTGGGGCTTCGATGCGGGCTCGCTGGCCGGCGTGGAATCGCTCGGCACCGACATCGAGGAATACGCGGCCAAGCTCGACTGGAACATCAACGAGAACCACCGCGCCAGCTTCCGCTACAGCAAGATGACCCAGGACGTCGCCAAGCTGCCGCCGGCCAGCTGGAACAGCTCGGTCTCGCTGAACACGCACTGGTACAACCAGAACAAGTCCTTCGAGAGCTACGTCGGCGAACTCTTCAGCGACTGGAGCGAAAACTTCTCCACCGAGATGAAGTTCTCCTATCGCGACTACACGGCGATCGCCGAGCCGACCTCGTACCTGCCGCAGATCCGCGTCGACTTCGGCAACAACTACATCCTGCTCGGCACCGAGCAGAACCGCCACGTGAACGTCGTGCAGACGAAGGAGAAGAACGCCTTCTTCGCCGGCAACTACTTCGCCGGCGACCACACGATCAAGTTCGGCATCGACTGGTCGAACAACGAGATCTTCAACTACTACGGCCGCAACCAGAACGGCGTGTACCGTTTCGCCAGCCCGGAGATGTTCGAGCAGGGCATCCCGCGCCAGTACGACTACCGTGCACCGGTGCCGGGCGGCAGCTACGCCGACATCCCGGCGCGCTTCGACATCGAGAACACCGCGCTGTTCGTGCAGGACAGCTGGGCGGCCACCTACAACCTGAACCTGACCTACGGCGTGCGCGTCGACCGTCCGGACTTCAAGAACAAGCCGCTCTACAACGCGCGCATCGACCAGCTCTACGGTTTCGACAACACCAACCTGCCGAGCGGCACGGTCATCCAGCCGCGCTTCGGCTTCAACTACAACATCGAGGCCGAGCGTCCGACCCAGCTGCGCGGCGGATTCGGCCTGTTCATGGGCTCGCCGCCGAATGTGTGGATCTCCGGCGCCTACCAGAACACCGGCCGCAACTACGTGGAGTACAGCGCCAGCGGAACCAACATCGGGGCGATCTTCAATCCCGATCCGAACAACCAGCCGGTCTCCGGCTCGGTCGGTGCGCGCCAGAACGTCGACATCATCGAACCGGGCTTCAAGATGCCGTCGGTGTGGAAGGCCAACCTGGCGCTCGACCACGAACTGCCGTGGTGGGGCATGGTCGCGTCGGTCGAGTTCCTGACCTTCTGGAACAAGGACGGCATCTACATGGGCCGCCTCGACATCGGTGCGCCGAACTACACCGGTCCGGACGGCCGCGCGATCTTCTGGAACGCCGCCGGCATCGACCCGACCCGCTGGCAGACCTCGCTGACCACCCCGACCGGCGGCGTGGCGCGCGCCAACCGTCCGTCCGACATCGGCGACGTCATGATCGTGCGCAACACCGACAAGGGCAACGGCAACCAGATCACCCTCAGCCTGGCCAAGCCGATGACGGATGCCGGCTGGTCGTGGTTGGCGGCCTACACCCACACGCAGGCCAAGGAAGTGAGCCCGATGACCAGTTCGCAGAACACCTCGAACTGGAACAACCAGCTTGCCTTCAACGCCAACGAGAACGTCGCCTACGACTCGCGCTATGCGTTCAAGCATCGCCTGACCGCGCAGCTGACCAAGGAATGGAAGTTCTTCGGCGACAACAAGACGACCGCGTCGATCGTCTACGAGGGCCGCACCGGTCGTCCGTACAGCGCGGTCTTCTACAACGACGTCAACGGTGACAGCCGTTCGTTCAACGACCTGTTCTACGTGCCGAACGGCCCGGGCGACGTGATCTTCACCGACATCACGCTGGGTGGAAACACGATCACGGGCGCCTCGCAGGAAGCCGCGTTCTTCGCCTGGCTGGACGCCCATCCGAGCGTCGGCAAGTACCGTGGCCGCGTGGTCCCGGCGAATGCGCTGCGTGCCGGCTGGCTGAACATGTTCGATGTCCGCCTGAACCAGGAATTCCCGGGCTTCATGGCCAACGACAAGCTCGAACTGACGCTCGACATCATGAACATCGGCAACCTCTTCAACAAGAAGTGGGGCCAGATCGAGGATGCCGGCTTCAACTCCAACCTCGGCATCGCCAACTTCGCCGGCATCGATCCGGCCACCGGCAAGTACGTGTACCACTTCACCGGTGCGCAGTCGTTCTCCGTGCAGGAGAACAACGGCGACGGCGTGAACACGGGCGTGTCGCGCTGGTCGGTGCAGGCGACGCTGCGTTACCGCTTCTGATCCGCACGCTCCACCGCGGTGTACATGCAACCGGCGCCCGCAAGGGCGCCGGTTTTTTTTGCATCGCCGCCGCTGCCCCATTGACCACGGCGGCGACCATCCCCGATCCTAGTCGGTCCATGCCGCCGGCCCGGACGCATCGACACGATGCGTGCCGCAGTGCCGGCCAGGGACAAGGAACCCCAGACCCATGAATGCACCGCTTCACCCCCTCCAGCAGCCGGCGACGGTCAGCGCACGCATCCCGCCGGCCGCCGGCCTCGATGTCCTGTCCCGCCAGGAGGTCGCCCGACTGCGCGATGCCAGCTACGGCGGGCTGCACCAGCTGCTGCGCCGCTGCGCGCTTGCGGTGCTGACCCAGGGCCACGTCAGCGACGACCCGCGCACGGTCGTCGAGCTGTTTGCGGATTTCGAGATCAAGGTCCTCCAGCAGGACCGCGGCATCCGCCTCGAACTGGTCAATGCGCCGGCCAATGCCTTCGTCGACGGCCGCATCATCCGCGGCATCAACGAACTGCTGTTCGCCGTCGTGCGCGACATCGTGTTCGTCTCGACCCAGCTCGAAGCCGACGGCTTCGACCTCGACGACTCGAGCGGCATCACCCATGCGGTGTTCGACATCCTGCGCAACGCGCGCGTGCTGCGTGCCAACGTCGACCCCAATCTGGTGGTCTGCTGGGGAGGACATTCGATCTCGCGCGAGGAGTACGAGTACACCAAGCAGGTCGGTTACCAGCTCGGCCTGCGCGGGCACGACATCTGCACCGGCTGCGGACCCGGCGCGATGAAGGGTCCGATGAAGGGCGCGACGATCGCGCATGCCAAGCAGCGCCGGCGCACGAACCGCTACATCGGCATCACCGAGCCCGGCATCATCGCCGCGGAGTCGCCGAACCCGATCGTCAACAACCTCGTCATCATGCCGGACATCGAGAAGCGTCTCGAGGCCTTCGTGCGCACGGCCCACGCGATCATCGTGTTCCCGGGCGGCGTCGGCACGGCGGAAGAGATCCTCTACATGCTCGGCATCCTGCTGCATCCGGACAATGCCGGCATTCCGTTCCCGCTGATCTTCACCGGCCCGCGTGCCTCGGCGGCCTATTTCGAGCAGATCGACCGTTTCCTGCGCCTGGCCCTCGGCGACGAGGTCGCCGCGCACTACGAGATCATCATCGACGATCCGACCCGGGTCGCGCGCCAGATCGGCAAGGGCATCGATCGCGTGCGCCAGCACCGCCTCGACAACAAGGACGCGTTCTTCTTCAACTGGGCGCTCAACATCGACGAGGTGTTCCAGCGCCCGTTCCGGCCGGTGCACGAGGCCATGGCCGGGCTCAACCTGCATCGCGACCAGCCGCGCCACCTGTTCGCCGCCGACCTGCGCCGTGCCTTCTCCGGCATCGTCGCCGGCAACGTCAAGATCGAGGGCATGCGGGCGATCGAGCAGCATGGCCCCTTCCTCATCCGCGGCGATGGAGCAGTCATGCAGGCGCTCGACGCACTGCTGGCCAGCTTCGTCGAACAGCAGCGCATGAAGTTGCCCGGCGGCACGGCCTATGTGCCGTGCTATCGCGTGATCGTCGATTGAGGCCGGCGCCGGGTCGTGCCCGGAACAAAGAAAAAGGGCCTGCATTGCTGCAGGCCCTTCCTTCATCTGGCGCCCGAAGTTGGACTCGAACCAACGACCCCCTGATTAACAGTCAAGTGCTCTAACCGGCTGAGCTATTCGGGCGGAGCCGCATATTTTCACGGCACTCGGCAGGGCCGTCAAGCCCATGCCGCCGCGGTGTTCAGCTGCCGACCGCGGCGCAGGCGGCGGCGGCCTGGGCCGCGCTCGGCACCCCGCTGCGCAGGCGTCCGCTGTTGTTGAGCACGAGGGTGCTCGCTTTCGCCGCACCGCGGCGGTCGCAGAAGGTGAGGGTGACGTTGCTGCCGTCGGAAGTGCCGTCGGCGCGGAAGCGCAGGCTGCGCCGGCCGCCGGAACTCAGCACGGCGAGGCCGGGTTTCTGCGCCTGCCCGATCGAGAGGATCGGCTCGCCGGCGTCGGCCCTGCGGTTGCGGTTGCGGTCGGCGAACACGATCCAGCCGTGCTGCCAGGCCACGCTGTCGCTGCATTGCACGGCATCGGGCGAAGGGCAGGCGACCACGTCGCCGCCCCGCATCACCGCGCTGGCGCGTGCGTGGGCGAGGTCGACCGTCATCAGGCTGCGCGCCGAGCGCGTGGCCATGCCCTGGCCGAGTTCGCCGAAGGCGGGCAGGGCGATCCCGGCGAGGATGGACAGGAGGGCGAGGGTGACGAGGAGTTCGATCAGGGTGATTCCGTTCTCGGTTCGCATGGCAGCCTTCCGCTGGCGTCGGGTGGGTCCATGCTGGTCCCGTGCGCGCGCGGCGACGATGGCGGCTTTCCCTTGCGCTTGTAGGAAATCGCCGATATCTCTGCGTGACCGGGCGCGCTCCCGCGCCGCGGCCGTTCCGGCCGCTCAGGAGAATCCGCGTGAGTGACCGTTTCCAGCTCGTCTCGCCCTATCGGCCCGCCGGTGACCAGCCGGCCGCGATCGAACGGCTGACCGCGGGATTCGAGGCCGGGCTGGCCCACCAGACCCTGCTCGGCGTCACCGGTTCGGGCAAGACCTACACGATCGCCAACGTCATCGAGCGCGTGCAGCGCCCGACCCTGGTGATGGCGCCGAACAAGACCCTCGCCGCCCAGCTCTACGGCGAGTTCCGCGAGTTCTTCCCGCACAACGCCGTCGAGTACTTCGTCAGCTACTACGACTACTACCAGCCCGAGGCCTACGTGGCCGCTTCGGACACCTACATCGAGAAGGACGCCTCGATCAACGAACACATCGAGCAGATGCGCCTGGCGGCGACCAAGGCCCTGCTTTCGCGCAGCGATGCACTGATCGTCGCCACGGTTTCGGCGATCTACGGCCTCGGCAAGCCCGAGGACTACCTGCAGATGCGCCTGATCCTCGCCCGCGGCGAACACACCGACCCGCGCAAGCTGATCCGCCATCTGACCGAGCTGCAGTACACGCGCGGCGACATGGAACTGCGCCGCGGCACCTATCGCGTGCGCGGCGAGACGATCGACGTGTTCCCGGCGGAATCGGAAACCGAGGCCCTGCGCATCGAGCTGTTCGACGGCGACATCGAAAACCTGTCGGTCTTCGACCCGCTGACCGGCGAGGTGCTGCGCAAGGTGCCGCGCTTCACGGTCTATCCGAAGACCCACTACGCAACCACCCGCCAGGCCACGCTCGACGCGATCGAGACGATCAAGGTCGAGTTGAAGGAGCGCCTCGAGCAGCTCTATGCGGCGAACAAGCTGGTCGAGGCCCAGCGCCTGCAGCAGCGCACCCAGTTCGATCTCGAGATGATGGCCGAGATCGGCTACTGCCAGGGCATCGAGAACTACTCGCGCCACCTCACCGGGGCCGCGCCGGGAGAGCCGCCGCCGACCCTGTTCGACTACCTTCCGGCCGACGCCCTGCTGGTGGTCGACGAATCGCACGTGACGATTCCGCAGCTCGGCGGCATGTACAAGGGCGACCGCTCGCGCAAGGAAACCCTCGTCGAGTTCGGTTTCCGCCTGCCCTCGGCGCTCGACAACCGGCCGTTGCGCTTCGAGGAATGGGAGCGGCGCGCGCCGCGCAGCATCTTCGTCTCGGCCACCCCGGGCCACTACGAACTCGACCAGGCCGCCGGCAACGTCGTCGAACTGGTCGTGCGTCCTACCGGCCTCGTCGATCCCGAGGTCGAGGTGCGCCCGGTGCGCAGCCAGGTCGACGACCTGCTCTCGGAAGCGAATGCGCGCATCGCCCTCGGTGACCGCGTGCTGGTCACCACGCTGACCAAGCGCATGGCCGAGAACCTCACCGAGTACCTCGAGGAACACGGCGTGCGCGTGCGTTACCTGCATTCGGACATCGAGACCGTCGAGCGCGTCGAGATCATCCGCGACCTGCGCCTCGGCAAGTTCGACGTGCTGGTCGGCATCAACCTGTTGCGCGAGGGCCTCGACATGCCCGAGGTCTCGCTGGTGGCGGTGCTCGACGCCGACAAGGAAGGTTTCCTGCGCTCGTCCGGATCGCTGATCCAGACGATCGGCCGCGCCGCGCGCAACCTGCGCGGCAAGGCCATCCTGTATGCCGACCGCATCACCCGCTCGATGCAGGTGGCGATCGACGAGACCGACCGCCGCCGCGCGAAACAGGTCGAATACAACCTCGCCCACGGCATCGAGCCGCGCGGGGTCAGCAAGCCGGTCACCGACATCATGGAAGGCGCACGAAGCGAAGTTCCCGGCGCCGGGCGCCGCGACCGCCGGGGACGCGGCGGCGACCGCGCGGTTGCCGAGCAGGCCGTGGAATACGCCGGCCTGACGCCGGAACAGGCGTCCGCGCGCATCCGCAAGCTCGAGGCGCAGATGTACCAGCATGCCCGGGACCTCGAATTCGAGGAGGCGGCCCGCGTCCGCGACGAGATCCGCACGCTGCGCGAGCGCGCCTTCGTCGGTCCGGGTTGAGCCGCTGCCGGGTTCCGGCGTGCCGAGCCGGGTCCTCGGGAACGCCGGCCGATCGCCGCACGGGCCTCCGCGGCAGCGCAGGCGGATCATCGGCGGCGTTCCGCGCTTGTGCACCGCCGCGGACTCGGTTAGTCTTCGCGCCCCGTTACGCGGGCGCGTAGCTCAGCGGTAGAGCACTACCTTGACATGGTAGGGGTCACAGGTTCGATCCCTGTCGCGCCCACCAATCGAAGTCTCTGACGAGACTCCGTTCGGCGAAGCAAAGCCGGCTGTTCGTTCTTTTCGTCCCATCCATCCGGAGTCGTAGTTCCAGCGAACACGATCACCATGACGCGAGTGAACACCGCCAGCTGATCCTGCCTGCGCGTACCGACATCCCGACGTGGAAAAAAGGGCGCTTGAGCGCCCTTTTTGTTTTGCTTCCGCAGCGCGGAGCTTGCTCCGCTCCTTCCGCTCCCGAGGTCTTCCATGATCGACATCACCCTCCCCGACGGCAGCGTGCGCAGTTTCGAGGCGCCGGTCAGCGTGCAGGATGTCGCTGCCTCGATCGGCCCCGGCCTCGCCAAGGCCACGGTGGCCGGCAAGGTCGACGGCCGCCTGGTCGATGCCAGTGACCGCATCGACCATGACGCGAACCTGCAGATCATCACGCCGAAGGACGCGGAGGGGGTCGAGATCATCCGCCATTCCTGCGCCCATCTCGTCGGCCACGCGGTCAAGCAGCTTTATCCGACCGCGAAGATGGTGATCGGTCCGGTCATCGAGGAAGGCTTCTATTACGACATCTGGTACGAGCGCCCGTTCACCCCGGAGGACCTCGCCGCGATCGAGCAGCGCATGGTCGAGCTGATCGACAAGGACTACGACGTCGTCAAGAAGATGACCCCGCGCGACGAGGTCATCGCCGTGTTCAAGGCGCGCGGCGAGGACTACAAGCTGCGCCTGGTCGAGGACATGCCCGGCGAAAGGGCCATGGGCCTGTACTGGCACGAGGAATACGTCGACATGTGCCGCGGTCCGCACGTGCCGAACACGCGTTTCCTCAAGGCGTTCAAGCTCACCCGCATCTCCGGCGCGTACTGGCGCGGCGACGCGAAGAACGAGCAGCTGCAGCGCATCTACGGCACCGCCTGGGCCGACAAGAAGCAGCTCGCCGCCTACATCACGCGCATCGAGGAAGCCGAGAAGCGCGACCACCGCAAGCTCGGCAGGCAACTCGACCTGTTCCATCTGCAGGAGGAGGCCCCCGGCCTGGTGTTCTGGCACCCGAAGGGCTGGCAGCTGTGGCAGGTGGTCGAGCAGTACATGCGCCAGGTCTACCGCGATGCCGGCTACCAGGAGATCCGCTGCCCGCAGATCCTCGACAAGTCGCTGTGGGAGAAGACCGGCCACTGGCAGAACTACCGCGAGAACATGTTCATCACCGCCTCGGAGAACCGCGACTACGCGCTGAAGCCGATGAACTGCCCGGGCCACGTGCTCGTCTACAACCATGGCCTGCACAGTTACCGCGAGTTGCCGATCCGCTACGGCGAGTTCGGCTCGTGCACGCGCAACGAGCCCTCCGGCGCGCTGCACGGCCTGATGCGCGTGCGCGGCTTCGTCCAAGACGACGGCCACATCTTCTGCACCGAGGAGCAGGTCGAATCCGAGGTCGTTGCCTTCCATCGCCAGGCGATGGCGGTGTATGCCCATTTCGGCTTCAGCGAGATCGCGACCAAGCTCGCCCTGCGCCCGGACAGCCGCATCGGCGCCGACGAGGTCTGGGACAAGGCCGAGGAGGCCCTGCGCTCGGCCCTGCGCGCCTCCGGCGTCGACTGGCAGGAACTGCCCGGCGAGGGCGCCTTCTACGGCCCCAAGATCGAATACCACATGCGCGATTCGCTCGGCCGGGCCTGGCAGGTCGGCACCATGCAGGTCGATTTCTCGATGCCGGGCCGGCTCGGCGCCGAGTACGTCGGCGAGGATTCGGCCCGCCATGTGCCCGTCATGCTGCACCGCGCCATCGTCGGCTCGATGGAGCGCTTCATCGGCATCCTCATCGAGCACCATGCCGGCCAGTTCCCGGTCTGGCTGGCGCCGGTCCAGGCGGTGGTGATGAACATCACCGACGCCCAGGCCGATTTCGCCACCGGGGTCGCCCAAACCCTTGTGGCACAAGGTTTCCGCGTGCAGGCGGATTTGCGAAACGAGAAGATCGGCTATAAAATCCGCGAACACACGCTCGACAAGGTTCCCTATCTGCTGGTCATCGGTGACCGGGAAAAGGAGACGGGGGCCGTTTCCGTGCGTGCGCGATCGGGTGAGGACCTCGGCAGTTTCAAGGTCGAGGACTTCGCCGAACACTTGAGATCCGGGCTGTCTGCGACCTGAAAGGTCCGTCCCGGGTGCCTTGAAATCTGGCGGGAGAACGAAGTATCGCAACCGAAAAGGCCAACCGCAGGAACCACGAAATCCGTGTCCCGCGGGTGCGTGTCATCGGCGCCGACGGCGAGCAGGTAGGCGTGCTCTCGCGCGACGAGGCCCTCGGCATGGCGCAGGAGCTGGGGCTCGACCTCGTCGAGATCCAGCCGACCGCCGATCCGCCGGTCTGCCGAATCATGGATTTCGGCAAGTTCAAGTTCGATGCGCAGAAGAAGGCGCATGCGGCGAAGAAGAAGCAGAAGCAGGTCGAGATCAAGGAACTGAAGTTCCGCCCGACCACCGACGTTGGCGACTACGCGATCAAGCTGCGCAACCTGCGCCGCTTCCTCGAGGAAGGCGACAAGGTCAAGATCACCATCCGGTTCCGCGGGCGCGAGATGGCCCACCAGGAACTCGGCGAGGCCATGGTCAAGAAGATCGCGGCCGACATCGCCGAAGAGGCCGTGATCGAGCAGTATCCGCGCATGGAAGGGCGCCTCATGATCATGATGATCGCGCCGAAGAAGAAGCAGTAGTTTTTCTTCTTGATTCTCGCGATCAGGGATGAGCGCAAAAGCTTGAAAGCACGGTCAGGATGACCGCTGTTTGATCCACCGCCCAGGGATGAGTGCAAGGTACACCAGGAGAAGACCCGGGATCCGGGTCGAACACGCCGGAACGAGCAGGATGGAAAGTGCGGGGCCCACCCGCCGCTCGCGCCAGTAACGAAGACGAACCAAGGAGTTGGGCCATGCCCAAGATGAAGACCAATCGGGCCGCTGCCAAGCGGTTCCGCAAGACCGCGTCCGGCAAGTTCAAGTGCGGCCACGCGTTCAAGAGCCACATCCTCACCAAGAAGTCGACCAAGCGCAAGCGCAACCTCCGCGGGGCAAACCATGTCCGCGCCGAGGACGCCGGCCGCGTCGCCCGCATGCTGCCGTACCTGTAAGGAGGACTGACCCATGGCACGAGTCAAGCGTGGTGTCACCGCCCACCGCAGGCACCGCAAGCTCATTTCGCGCGCGAAGGGCTATTACAACGCCCGTCGCAAGATCTACCGCGTCGCCAAGCAGGCCGTCATCAAGGCCCAGCAGTACGCCTACATCGGCCGCAAGCAGCGCAAGCGCCAGTTCCGCGCGCTGTGGATCGTGCGCATCAATGCCGGTGCGCGCATGTACGGCCTGAGCTACAGCCGCCTGATGAACGGCCTCAAGAAGGCCGACATCACCGTCGATCGCAAGGTGCTCGCGGACATCGCCGTCCACGACATCAAGGCGTTCGGCGCGCTGGCGGAAAAGGCGAAGGCTGCTCTGGCTGCGTAACCAGCCACCCCGCTGCCGGCCGGCAGCGGGGTGACGTTCGATCGACGTGGGGAGCGGGCGGAAGCCGCGCTCCCCATTTCTTTTCCGGCAACGGGAGTCCCGGATGGAAGAGCTCAACCGCCGCCTGACGCAGGCGCTGCAGGCGATCACCGATGCCGCTT
This sequence comes from uncultured Dokdonella sp., assembly GCA_934526015.1. Taxonomy (GTDB): domain Bacteria; phylum Pseudomonadota; class Gammaproteobacteria; order Xanthomonadales; family Rhodanobacteraceae; genus Dokdonella. The sequence goes on along the minus strand of CAKSZY010000010.1, from coordinate 31,493 downwards.
CGCTGGAGGCGCTCGACGCCGAGCGGGTTGCCGCGCTCGGCAAGGCCGGCTTCGTCACCGAGCAGTTGAAGCAGCTCGGCAAGCTGCCGGCCGAGGACCGCAAGGCCGCCGGCGAACGCATCAACCTCGCCAAGGACGAGCTGCTCGCCGCGATCGCCGCGCGCAAGGGCGCCCTCGAACAGGCCCTGCTCGACCATCGCCTCGCCTCCGAACGGGTCGACGTGACCCTGCCGGGGCGTCGCGCGGAGCGCGCCAACCTGCATCCGCTGACGCGCGCGCTCGACCGCATCGTCGAGATCTTCGCCCGCCTCGGCTACGACGTCGCCGACGGCCCCGAGATCGAGGACGACTGGCACAACTTCGGCGCGCTCAACTTTCCGCCGGATCACCCGGCGCGGACGATGCACGACACCTTCTGGTTCCCGGACGGGCGCCTGCTGCGCACGCATACCTCGCCGGTGCAGATCCGCGCTGCCGGGGGCCGCACGCCGCCGATCCGCATCATCGCCCCCGGCAAGGTCTACCGCAGCGACTCCGACCAGACCCATTCGCCGATGTTCCACCAGGTCGAGGGCCTGCTGATCGACGAGACCTCGACCATGGCCGACCTCAAGGGCACCTTGCGCGAGTTCCTGCGGGCGTTTTTCGGGCGCGATTTCCGCATGATGTTCAAGCCGACGTTCTTCCCGTTCGTCGAGCCCGGAGCCGATGTGGTGATCCGCTGGGACCTGCCCGATGGCGGTTCGCGCTGGCTCGAGGTGCTCGGCTGCGGCATGGTGCACCCGGCCGTGCTGCGCAATTGCGGCATCGACCCCGAGCGCTACACCGGTTTCGCCTTCGGCATGGGCGTCGAGCGCCTCGCCATGCTGCGCTACGGCGTCACCGACCTGCGCGCATTCTTCGAGAACGACGTGCGCTTCCTGCGCCAGTTCGCCTAGCGGGAATCGGGATCCGCGCTTCGCGGAAACGGCATGCCCCCGTGCGCCGCGCCCGCGAACCCCGGCTCCCGAAGTCCGATCCGCTCCCGAATCCCGTTTCACCAACCCGGCTTCCGCATGAAACTCAACGAAAACTGGCTGCGCGAACACGTGGACATCGACCTCGATCCCGAGGCCCTGATCGAGCGATTCGACATGATCGGCCATGAGGTCGAGAGCGCCGAGGTGCTTGGTGGCGGACTCGACGGCATCGTCGTCGCCGCGATCGTCTCCTGCGCGAAACATCCGGAAGCCGACCGCCTGCAGGTGTGCGAAGTGGATGCCGGCGGTGAGCGCCTGCAGATCGTCTGCGGTGCGCCGAACGCGCGTGCGGGGTTGAAGGCGCCGCTCGCGCGCATCGGCGCGCGCGTCGGCGAACTGACGATCAAGGCGGCCCGGCTGCGCGGGGTGGAATCGGCCGGCATGCTCTGCTCGGCGAAGGAACTCGGCCTCGATGCCGACGCCTCGGGCCTGCTCGAACTGGCGGCCGACGCACCGGTCGGCGAACCGCTGGCGCGCCATCTCGGCCTGCCCGACACGGTGTTCGACCTCGGTCTCACGCCGAACCGCGCCGATTGCCTGTCGGTGGAAGGCGTGGCGCGCGACCTCGCCGCCGCGCTCGGCGTTGCCGCGCGACCGTTGTCCGTCGCCGCGGTCCCGGCGACGATCGATCGTGCGATCGCGATCGGCCTGCAGTCGCCGGTCGACTGCCCGCTCTACTGCGGCCGTTTCATCGAGGACATCGACCCGGCGGCGGCGACGCCGGCCTGGATGCGCGAGCGCCTGCAGCGCAGCGGCCTGCGCCCGATCAGCCTGCTGGTCGACGTGACGAACTACGTCATGCTCGAACTCGGCCAGCCGCTGCATGCCTTCGATGCCGACACCCTGGACGGACCGATCGGCGTGCGCAGGGCCCGTTCCGGAGAGACCCTGCGCCTGCTCGACGAGCGCGAGGTCGCGCTTGACGGCGATTTCCTCGTCGTCACCGATGCCGATCGCGCGGTCGCCCTGGCCGGACTGATGGGCGGCTGGGACACGCGCATCGGCGGGAACACGCGCAATGTCTTCCTCGAGGCGGCACATTTCGCGCCGACCGCGCTGGCCGGGCGTGCGCGCCGGCTCGGCCTGCATACCGATGCGGCGCATCGCTTCGAGCGCGGCGTCGATGCGGCGCAGCCGCGCCGTGCGCTCGAACGCGCGACGCGGTTGATCCTCGACATCGCCGGCGGTCGTGCCGGCGCCGTCATCGAGGCGGTGTCGACATCCGATCTGCCGGCCCGCCCGCCGGTGCGACTGCGCCGCGCGCGCATCGCCCGCGTGCTCGGCATCGAGGTGGCCGACGCCGAAGTGCTGCGGATCCTCGCTGCGCTCGGCCTCGAGGTGGTTGTCGATGCCGAAGGTTGGCTGGCGACCCCGCCGAGCTGGCGCTTCGATCTGGCGATCGAGGAGGACCTCATCGAGGAGGTCGCGCGCATCCACGGCTACGAGCACATCCCCGATCGCGCGCCGACCGGCCAGCTCGCCGGTCCGGAACTGCGCGAGGACCGCGTGCGCGTCGGGCAGATGCGCGAACAACTGGCGGCGCGCGGTTACCTGGAGGCGATCACCTATGCCTTCGTCGGTCGTGAACTGCTCGAGACCTGGGGTCTTGCCGAGCGCGCGATCGCCTTGTCGAACCCGCTTTCGGCCGATCTTGCGGTCATGCGCACGAGCCTGCTGCCGGGCCTCGTGCGTGCCCTCGACGCCAACCGCAAGCGTCAGCAGGCGCGCGTGCGCCTGTTCGAGGTCGGACGTGCCTACTTCGCCGCCGCCACTCCTGCAGCCATGGCGGCTTCCACGCAGGCCGTCGACCTTCCTCCGGCTCCGCTCGAGAGCGATCGCGTCGCCGGCGTCGCCGTCGGCAGCGCGGTGACCGAACAATGGGGCGAGGACGCGCGCGCACTCGATTTCTTCGACCTCAAGGGCGATGTCGAATCGTTGCTGGCACTGGCCGGCCTCGACGCGGCGGCGTTTTCGTTCGAGGCCGGCGGCCCGGCCTGGCTGCATCCCGGCCGGGCGGCGACGATCCGCCGCGACGGTGCCGTGGTCGGCCATCTCGGCGCCCTCGATCCGCGCCTGGCCCGGCGCCTCGACGTCGACGGCGAGGTGTTCGTGTTCGAACTCGACATCGATGCGGCGGCGCGCCGCGCCGTCCCGCGCGCCCGCGAGGTCTCGCGCTATCCGGCGGTCCGTCGCGACATCGCCGTGGTGGTGCCGGTCGAGGTGCCGTTCGACGCCCTGCGCGCCAGCGTGCGCGAGGCGGTGGGGCCGTTGCTGCTGGATCTGTTCCTGTTCGACCAGTACGCCGGCCCGAATCTGGGAACCGGTGTCAGAAGTCTCGCTATAGGCTTGATTTTGCAGGACCGTTCACGCACGCTAACCGATCAGGACGCAGATCGGTGCGTCGCGCTGGCGGTATCGGCGCTGGAGGTCGGTTACAAAGCGAAGCTGCGAGGGTAGGATGGCGCTGACGAAGGCGGAGATGGCAGAGCGTCTGTTCACGGACGTCGGTCTGAACAAGCGCGAAGCCAAGGAGTTCGTCGACGCGTTCTTCGAGGCGGTACGCGACGCGTTGGAAAGGGGGGGGCAGGTGAAGCTCTCGGGTTTCGGGAACTTCGACCTGCGGTTCAAGAACCAGCGTCCCGGGCGCAATCCCAAGACCGGCGAGGAGATTCCGATCTCCGCGCGGCGGGTGGTGACATTCCGCCCGGGACAAAAACTGAAGGTCCGGGTCGAAGCCTATGCTGGATCAGGGGAGCAATAGCGAACTGCCGGCCATTCCGGCAAAACGCTATTTCGCGATTGGCGAGGTCAGCGAGCTCTGTGGCGTGAAGCCGCACGTGCTGCGCTACTGGGAGCAGGAGTTCCCGAACCTCAAGCCGGTCAAGCGGCGTGGCAACCGGCGCTATTACCAGCGCCACGACGTGTTGATGATCCGTCAGATCCGCTCGCTGCTGTACGACCAGGGCTTCACCATCACCGGTGCCCGGCAGCGGCTGGAAGGGCCGCAGGCGCGCATGGAAGTCAGCATTTCCGGCCAGATCGCCCGCCAGATCCGCATGGAACTCGAGGAAGTCCTGCAGATCCTCAAGCGTTGACGGCACCCGTGCGGCCAGGCCGCACACGCCGCCGGGGTTCCGTGGCCGGCCCGGGCCGGCTACACTGCGCGCCCCTTGCGACACACACATGCATGCATTCGGGGCGTAGCGCAGTCTGGTAGCGCACCTGCCTGGGGGGCAGGGGGTCGTCGGTTCAAATCCGGCCGTCCCGACCAAGCCTGCATGGTGCCGCCATCCGCGCCGCCCGCCGGTGGCCGCGACCTGCGCCTGCAGGCCATTGCGCCTACAATGCGCGCCTTTCCCTTGCGAGTCCCGGCGTGACTTCTCGACGCGGCATCCTCCTCGCCGGCGGCTCCGGCACGCGCCTGTATCCGCTGACCCAGGCGGTCAGCAAGCAGCTGCTGCCGGTCTACGACAAGCCGATGGTCTACTACCCGCTGAGCACGCTCATGCTCGCCGGCATCCGCGAGGTGCTGGTCATCAACACCCCGCACGAGCAGCCGCTGTTCGAGCGTCTGCTCGGCGACGGCTCGCAGTGGGGCATGGCGATCCGCTATGCGGTGCAGCCCTCGCCCGACGGTCTCGCCCAGGCCTACCTGATCGGACGCGACTTCGTCGGCGGCGCACCGAGCTGCCTGATCCTCGGTGACAACATCTTCTATGGCCACGGCCTCGACGGCCTGCTCGCCTCGGCCGACGCGCGCACGCACGGGGCGACCGTGTTCGGCTACCGCGTGCGCGACCCGGAGCGCTATGGCGTGGCCGAGTTCGACGCCGACGGCCGCGTGATCGGTCTCGAGGAGAAGCCTGCGCAGCCGAAATCGCACTGGGCGGTGACCGGCCTGTATTTTTACGACGGCCGCGCCAGCGACTTCGCCGCCGGTCTGCAGCCGTCGCCGCGCGGCGAACTCGAGATCACCGACCTCAACCGCTGCTATCTCGACGACGGCAGCCTCATGCTCGAGCGCATGGGCCGCGGCTTCGCCTGGCTCGACACTGGCACCCATGACTCGCTGGTGGAGGCGTCCAGCTACATCGAGACGATCGAGAACCGCCAGGGACTCAAGGTCTGCTGCCCCGAGGAAATCGCCTTCGGCAACGGCTGGATCGATGCCGAGCAGCTGCTGCGCCTGGCCGCGCCGCTGGCGAAGAACGCCTATGGCCAGTACCTGCAGCAGCTCGCCCGCGAGGGCCGCGGATGAAGGTCCAGCCGACCGCCCTCGAAGGCTGCCTGGTGATCGAGCCGGTCGTGCACGGCGATGAGCGCGGGTTCTTCTACGAGAGCTTCAACGCGCAACGATTCGCCGAGGCCGGCCTCGATCTCGCCTTCGTGCAGACCAATGTCTCGCGCTCGAGCCACGGCGTGCTGCGCGGCCTGCACTACCAGTGGCCGAATCCGCAGGGCAAGCTGGTCAGCGTGCTGGAGGGCGAGGTCTACGACGTGGCCGTCGACATCCGCCGCGGCTCGCCGGGCTTCGGCCGCTGGGCGGCGGCGATCCTGTCGGCGCGCAACAAGCGGCATTTCTGGGTGCCGCCCGGCTTCGCCCACGGCTTCGCCGTGCTCTCGGAACACGCCACCTTCGTCTACCAGTGCACGACCCTGTACCAGCGCGCCGCCGACGCGGCGATCCGCTGGAACGATGCCAGCCTCGCCATCGACTGGCCGATCGCGCAGCCGTCGCTGTCGGCGAAGGACGCCAGCGCGCCGTTCCTTGCCGAGGTCGCCCCCGAGCGGCTGCCCGAGCACGCATGAACCGCGACGCGAGGCCGATCCGCATGCACGCTGCTGCGCCATGAAGATCCTCGTGCTCGGTGCCAACGGCCAGGTCGGCCATGCGCTGCGCAGCGCGTTGCGGCCACTCGGCGCGGTGCTCGCGGCCACGCGCGACGGGCGTCTCGATGACGGTTCCGCGGCGATCGCCATCGATCTGGAGGATGCCGGCGCGCTCGCGCGCGGACTCGACGCCGCCGCGCCCGAGGTCATCGTCAATGCGGCCGCCTGGACCGCGGTGGACCGCGCCGAGGACGAACCGCTGCGCGCTGACCGCGTGAACCATCGTGCGGTCGGCGAAATCGGCGCCTGGGCCGCGCGGCATGGCGCGCTGGTGGTGCACTATTCGACCGACTACGTATTCGACGGCACGGCAGGGCGTGCCTACCGCGAAGACGATCCGACCGCGCCGCTCGGCGTCTACGGGCAGAGCAAGCGCGACGGCGAAAATGCGCTGCGTGCCAGCGGCGCCGACCACTTCATCCTGCGCACGGCCTGGGTGTACGGTCCGCGCGGCAGCAACTTCCTGCGCACGATGCTGCGCCTGGCCGGCGAGCGCGAGCACCTGCGCGTGGTTGCCGACCAGATCGGCTCGCCGACCCCGGCCGCCTGGATTGCCGCCACCACCGCGGCCCTGCTGGCGCGCTGGCGCGGGCTTTCGCCGGCCGACCGCCGCCAGGCGCAGGGCACCTACCACCTGGCCGCGGCGTCCAGCACCAGCTGGCACGCCTTCGCCGAGGCGATCCTGCGCGGCGCGCTGGAACGCGGCCTGATCGCGCGCGCGCCGGTGATCGAGGCGATCGGTACGGCCGAATACCCGACGCCGGCGCGGCGGCCGGCCTGGTCGGTGCTCGACACCGCGAAACTGACCCTCGTGTTCGGGCTAGACTTGCCGGCTTGGGGGGAGGGACTGGAGGCGGTGCTCGACGAGCTCGCCGGAACTCGAGGAGAAGCTGGATGATCGTCCCCGTCATTCTTTCCGGTGGTGCCGGCACGCGCCTTTGGCCCGTCTCGCGCAGCGCCTACCCGAAACCGTTCATGCGCATGGGCGACGGCCAGTCGCTGCTGTACAAGACGCTCGACCGCGCCTTGCGTGTCGCCGGCGATGGTCCGGTGCTGACCGTTACCGGCCGCGACTACTATTTCCTCACCCGCGACGAGTACGCCGCGCATCCACAGGCCGATCTCGAGCGCCTGCCGTTCCTGCTCGAACCGGCCGGGCGCAACACCGCGCCGGCGATCGTGCTGGCGGCGCTGCATGCGCTCGACCAGGTCGGCGCCGAGGCCACCCTGCTGGTGCTGCCGGCCGATCACCTGATCCGCGACCTCGATGCCTTCGCTGCCGATGCGCAGCGCGCCGCGGCACTGGCCGCCGACGGCTGGCTGGTCACCTTCGGCATCCGTCCGACCCACCCGGAAACCGGATTCGGCTACGTGCGCATGGGCACGGAGATCGCCGGCCAGGAAGGCCGCGAAGTCGGCGCCTTCGTCGAGAAGCCGAACCGCGAGACCGCCGAGAGCTACGTCGCCTCCGGCGACTACGTGTGGAACTCCGGCATGTTCTGCTTCCGTGCCGATGCGCTCCTCGCCGCGGCCGCGCAGACCTGCCCCGAGGTGCTCGCCGCCGCGCGCCTCTGCCATGCGAGCGAGAAGAGCCACGCCAGCCCGGTCGAGTTCGCGCGCGAACGGTTCCTTGCCCAGCCGGACATCTCGATCGACTACGCGATCATGGAGCGTGCTTCCCGCGTCGCCGTCGTGCCGGCGGCGTTCGACTGGAGCGACATCGGTTCGTGGAAGGCGATCAGCGACCTCGACAGCGAGGCCGATGCCGACGGCAACCGCGTGCAGGGCCAGGCGATCATCGTCGAGAGCCGCAACTGCTACGTGCAGTCCGATGCGCGCATGGTCGCCGCGGTCGGCGTCAACGATCTCGTCATCGTCGATACCGGCGATGCCGTGCTCGTCGCAGCGCGCGAGCGTGCGCAGCAGGTCAAGCTGGTGGTCGACCGCCTGCGCGCGAGCAACCACCAGGCCGCCACCTTCCACACCACCGTGCACCGGCCGTGGGGCAGCTACACGATTCTCGAGGACCGCGAGGACTGCAAGGTCAAGCGCCTCACCGTCAAGCCGGGACACGTGCTGTCGCTGCAGTTGCACCACCGCCGCAGCGAGCACTGGACCGTCGTGCGCGGCACCGCCAAGGTCCGCATCGGCGAGGAGGAGTTCCTGCTGAAGGCGAACGAATCCGCCTACATCCCGATGAACACCGTGCACCGCCTCGAGAATCCTACCGCCGCGGACATCCATCTCATCGAGGTGCAATGCGGCGACTACTTCGGCGAGGACGACATCGTCCGCCTCGAGGACCGCTACGGGCGCGTGCCGGACAAGGCCTGACGCCGCACCGACTCGCGCGATCGCGATTCCCCCATCTTCCCCAGAAGGACGTTGCCATGACCCGATCCATTCGTGCCCTGCTCGCGGCGCTCGCGCTTGCGGTGCCATGTACCGCCGCAGCCCAGCAGGTGCCGCTCGCCGATTTCAACAAGCCGGTCGTCTACGAGACGATGAAGATCTCCCCCGACGGCAAGCGGCTCGCCGCGATGGCCTATGTCGAGGGCCGCCGCTATCTCGCCCTGCTCAACATCGAGACCATGGACGTCAAGACGATCCGTGCGGCCGAGGGCAACGACCTGGCGGAGTTCTGGTGGGTGGCACCGAACCGCGTGGTCTACACGCTGGGCGAGAAGGTCGCCGGCATCGAGCAGCCGTTCGGCACCGGCGAGCTCTATTCGGTCAACGGCGACGGCAGCTCCAACGAGATGCTGTACGGCTACCGCATGGGCAGCCAGCAGACCGGCTCGCGGGTCAAGAAGGCCGTTGCCGAGCGCGGCAGCGCGCGCATGATCGATTCCCTGCGCGACGACGACGACAACATCCTCGTCGCCACCGTCAGCTGGGACGGCAGCGGCACCGAGGGCGATTTCGCCAAGGTCACGCGCATGGACGCACGCACCGGCAAGCGCAGCGGCGTCATCGCGGTCGCGCCGATCCGGCGTGCCGCGTTCCTCACCGATCATGCCGGCCGCGTGCGCTTCGCCTACGGCGACGACACCCAGGGCAAGCTGCAGGTCCATTACCGCCCCGACGACAAGGCGAAATGGGAACTCGTGCTCGACGAACGTTCTTCCGGCACGCGCGCCGTGCCGGTCGCGTTCTCGCGCGACAACTCGACCGTCTACTGGGATTGTGCTTCCAGTGAAGGTCCCGGTGGCCTGTGCACCTGGACCGAAAAGGAGCGCGGGCTCAAGCGCATCTGGACCAACAAGCAGGTCGAATCGACCCTGCTCGTGCGCAGTCTCGACGGCCTCGACGTGGTCGGCGTGCGCGCCATGCCGGGCCGGCCGAGCCTCGATCCGCTGGTCAAGGGCGACCCGACCATCAAGCTCATCGCCTCGATGCTGCAGCAGTTCCCCGGTGATGACGTCCTCCTCGTCTCGTCGACGCCGGACGGCAGCAAGGCCGTGTTCCTCGTCGCCGCCGACGTCAATCCCGGCACGTTCTACCTCTACGACGGCGCGACGAAGAAGCTTTCGCTGCTGGCCGACCGCGCGCCATGGATCAAGCCCGAGCAGCTGGCGCCGGTGGAGCCGTTCCAGATCAAGGCCCGCGACGGCCTGACCCTGAACGGCTATCTCACCCGTCCGCTTGGCAAGGAGGAGGCGAAGAACCTGCCGCTCGTCGTGCTCGTCCACGGCGGTCCGCGCGCGCGCGACTACTGGTTCTACAACCCGGAAGTGCAGGCGCTGGCCAGCCGCGGCTACGCCGTGCTGCAGGTCAACTTCCGCGGTTCCACCGGCTACGGCTACGACTTCCTGCATGCCGGCGACCGCCAGTGGGGTCGTGCGATGCAGGACGACGTCACCGATGCGACGCGCTGGGCGATCTCGACCGGCGTCGCCGACGAGAAGCGCATCTGCATCTACGGTGGCAGCTACGGCGGCTATGCGGCGCTGCAGGGTGCGGTGCGCGAGCCGGACCTCTACCAGTGCGCGATCGGCGCCTACGGCGTCTACGACCTGCCGATGATGTACACGCGCGGTGACATCCAGAAGGGTCTGTGGGGCCAGGAGTTCATGCGCGAGATGCTCGGCAACGACCAGGAAGAACTGGCCCAGTACTCCCCGGCCAACTATGCCGAACGCATCAAGGCCAAGGTCATGCTGATCGTCGGTGGCCAGGACGAGCGCGTGCCGCCGGCGCATGCCGACAAGATGCGCGCCGCACTCGTCAAGCACGGCAAGGCACCCGAGTGGCTCTACTACCGCACCGAGGGCCACGGCATCTACAACGACGAAACGCGCCTGGAAATGATGACGAAGCTGATCGCGTTCCTCGACGCGAACATCGGCGCCGGCGCGCGCTGAGCATGGTCACCGGCCGCGGTGACGCAACCCCGCGGCCGGTCACTCGAACGAGGCGCTGAACACCGTTTCGACGCGCGCCTCGGCATCGCGGCAGGCCGGCGCTCCGGCCTGGCCGCAACTGCGCAGGGCCGCGAGCGCGCCACGCAGCGAGGCTGCCGCTGCTCCGTCCACGCCGAGGCTCGCGATCTGCCACGGATCCTCGTCGAGCGCGTAGTGCTCGACGCCGTGCGACGTGCCGTCGATGCGCCAGTCGATCCACACGCGTGCCCGCTGCAACGGCGCGTCTTCGCTGCCCGTGCGCACGGCGAAGTAGTCGGCGAACGACACCGGTGCCCAGGCGGCGTCACGGAAATGCTCGATGAGGAAGCGGCGACGCCAGTCTGGCGGTTTGATTCCGGCGAACAGCGGGCGCAGGTCGGCGCCGTCCATCGCATACGCCGTTTGCGTGCCGGCCAAGGCCAGCAGGGTCGGGGCGAGGTCGTGGTTCAGCACGAGCGCCTCGTGGCGACGCCCGGGCGCTATGCCGGGGCCGCGCACGAGCAGCGGCACGCGGATCGATTCCTCGTAGGCCAGCACCTTGCCCCAGGCACGATGCTCGCCGTTGAACCAGCCGTTGTCCGAAGTGAGCACCAACACGGTGTCGTCCCAGCGCCCGGCCGCGGCCAGGCGTTCGCGCAGCGTGGCGACGAGGTCGTCGAGCGCGCGCAGCGCCTCGAGTCGATGGCGGAAGCCACGTTGCAGCGCGTCGACGTCGGCCTGCGTCAGCGGCGGGTACTGCGCGTCGAACCAGGCCGGCTTGTCGGATACGTCGGCTTCGGCGAACGAGGGTTTGAGCAGGTCGAGGCCGATCGTCGGCGGCAGGCTGCCGGCATGCCGCGGCGCGCCGCGCACGTCACGCTCGAACTCGCTCGCTGCCGGCAGGCACATTTCGAAGTGCGGTGCGAGCGGCGCCAGCCACAGGAAGAGCGGGCGTGGATCGTCGGCCGCGGCGTCGATGAACCCCGCGGCGCGCGCGGCGATCACGTCGGTCTGGTAGTCCGCGTCGCTGCCGCCATGACTGACCAGGTGGCCGTTGTGGTTGATCGTGTAGTGGTACATGCAATAGGCGCCGGCATAGCCGATGCCGGGCACGCCGTTGTACTCGCCGTAGTCCGGCAGGGCCTGCCAGTCATCCCAGCCCGGCGGCACGTAGCGCAGCGGATCGCAGCGCGGACAGTTTCGCGGCGGAAGATAGCCGTAGCCGTTGAGGAACTTGCCGATCAGGCCGGTGCGGTAGCCGGCGCGTTGCAGCCACACGCCGAGCTGTTCGCGGTCGTCGAATGCGGCGAATGAGCCCGGCGGACCGTTGCCGTCGAAGCTGATGTTGTGCACGCCGTGATTGTGCGAGTAACGCCCGGTCAGGAAGCTCGCGCGGGAAGGGCAACACAGCGGATTCGACACGAAGGATTCATCGAAGCGCATGCCGCCGTGGCGCAGGGCGGCGTCGATCGCCGGCAACAGGCCGAGCGCGAGGGCGCGATCGAAGCTTGCCTCGTCGAGGTCGTCGGCCATCAGCACGACGAGGTTCGGCGGCGATGCGGCGGGGACGCCTGAGGCGGGGCCGGGAGCGAGCACGAGCAGCGCAGCGGCCAGCGCCGATCGCGCGCCGCTCATCGGCGCAGGCGTTGCAGCAGGCCGGCGGTGGACGCGTCGAGCCCGCCGGTGTCACCCGAGGCCAGTCGCGGCAGCAGGTCGTTGCAGAGCGACTTGCCGAGTTCGACCCCCCATTGGTCGAAACTGTTGATGTTCCACAGCGCACCGCTGGTGAACACGCGATGTTCGTACAGGGCGATCAGGGCTCCCAGCGCATGCGGGTCGAGTTCCTCCAGCACGAGGGTGGTGCTCGGCCGGTTGCCGGGGAAGCTGCGATGGCGCGCCAGCACATCGGCGTCGATGCCGGCGGCGGCGCCCGGCACGCGCTCGCCGCGTGCCTGTTCGACCGATTTGCCGATCATCAGCGCCTGTGCCTGGGCGAGGCCGTTGGCGAGCAGCTTGGCATGCAGGTCCGGGTGGTCATGCGTCGGCTTGCGCACGAGGATGAACTCGACCGGGATCAGGTCGGTGCCCTGGTGCAGCATCTGGAAATAGGCGTGCTGGCCATTGGTGCCTGGCTCGCCCCAGATGACCGGGCTGGTCGCGAACGGCACCGGCTCGCCGTCGAGGTCGACGCGCTTGCCGTTGCTCTCCATCTCCAGTTGCTGCAGGTAGGCCGGCAGTCGCCGCAGACCCTGATGGTAGGGGGCGATGTTGCGGCTGCTGCAGCCGTGGAAGTTGCGGTACCAGACATCGACGAGGCCGAGCAGCACGGGCAGGTTGCGCTCGAGCGGCGCTTCGGCGAAGTGCCGGTCCATCGCATGGGCGCCGGCCAGCAGGTCGCGGAAGTGGCCTGCGCCGATGGCGAGCGCGATCGGCAAACCGATCGCCGACCACAGCGAGTAGCGTCCGCCGACCCAGTCCCAGAAGCCGAACGTGGTGTCGATGCCGAACGCCGCCGCCGCTTCGACGTTCGTCGTCGTCGCCACGAAATGCCGGCGCGTGTCGCCACCACCGTTGGCGCGGAACCAGTCGCGCGCGACGGCGGCGTTGGCCATCGTTTCCTGCGTCGTGAACGTCTTCGAGGCGATCACGAACAGGGTCGAGCGCGGATCCAGCCGGCGCAGCACGGACGTGATGTCGTGGCCGTCGACGTTCGACACGAAGTGGAAGCGCAACTCGCGGTGCGCCCAGGCGTCGAGCGCCGGTATCGCCATCTGCGGGCCGAGGTCGGAGCCGCCGATGCCGATGTTGACGACGTCGCGGATGCCGCTCGTGCGGGTGTCCCGCACGGTCTCGGCGAACGCGAGCATGCGCTCGAGCACCGCGTGCACGGCAGCGCCGTTCGGGCTGGCCTCGCGCGGCGCGCGCAAGGCCGTGTGCAGGACCGACCGGCCTTCGGTCAGGTTGATCGGTTCGCCGGCGAACATCGCATCGCGGCGCGCCTCGACACCGCACTCGCGGGCGAGGTCGAGCAGGATCGCGAGGGTGCGTGCATCGAGGAGGTTCTTCGAAAGATCGGCGAACACCTCGGGCGCCTGGATCGACAGCGCATCGAAACGCCCCGGATCGGCCGCGAACGCCTCGCGCAGGTCGAAGCGGCGGCCTGCGCCTTCGTGGTGCTCGCGCAAGGCGCTCCATGCGGACGTGCGATCGCAGCGCGGCGTTCGGTTCATGCGGATGGCGGCCTTTGGCGAAGTGCCAAGCATAGCGACTCGTGGCGCAGGCGGGACAGGCAGCAGCGGCATGGATCAGGGCGCGCGTTGGGGTCAGAATCACGAGCCGGTCCGACCGGTTGTCCTCAACGCTCGGGGAGTCGCCATCGTGGAGCCTGCGCCGTTGCGCATCCTGATCATCGAGGACAACGCCGCCTTGCGGGCGAACATGGCGGCATTCCTCGCCGCCAGCGGTCATGTCGCGGATTTCGCCGGCGACGGCGCGAGCGGCCTCAGACTCGCCCTCGAAACGCGGCCCGATGTCGTCGTCCTCGACCTCGGCTTGCCGCGCCTCGACGGCGTCGAGGTCTGCCAACGGCTGCGCGCGCAGGCCGAGCGCCATGTGCCGGTGTTGATGCTGACCGCGCGCGATGCGCTCGAGGACCGCCTGCGCGGCTTCGCGGCCGGCGCCGACGACTATCTCGCCAAGCCGTTCGCCGAGGCTGAACTGCTCGCCCGTTGCCAGGCCTTGTCGCTGCGCCATCGCGCCGGCAGCGACCACGTGCTGCGGATCGGCACGTTGTGCGTCGACCGGCGCAACGGCGAGGCGACCCGCGAAGGCCGGCCGCTCGCCCTGCATCGAACCTGCCAGCGCATCCTCGTCGAACTCGCCGAAGCCTGGCCGCGCACGCTGACGCGTTCGCAACTCGTCGAGCGTCTGTGGGGCGAGGATCCACCCGAGTCCGATCCGTTGCGCTCGCACCTGTACCTGCTGCGCCAGGTGCTCGACAAGCCTTTCGCGGTGCCGATGCTCGAGACCGTGCACGGCGTCGGCTACCGCCTCGTGAGCGACGCATGAGCGCGTGGCCGATGCGCCGCCAGCTCATGCTCGCGTTCGCGATCTTCGCCGTCGTCGTCGCCGTGCTGTTCGGCATGTTCGCCGTGGCGTTCACGTATGCGGTCGAGGACACGTTCTTCGAGAACGCCCTGCGCGACGAGGCGGCCGCCCAGCACAGCCACCACGCCGCCAGCGGGCAGTGGACGGCGCCGCGCAGCGAGGACATGCGCGTCTACACCGACCCGGCGGCGTTCCCGGCCGACCTGCGCGAACGATTTCTCGAATATCCCTCAGGCTCGGAGTTCGCCGGTACGCAGGGGCGCCACTACCACGTGCTGCGTCTCGCTCCGGCGCAAGGCGAGGCCGCGCCGGCCTTCCTCGTCGCCGAAGTCCATCGCCAACTGGTCGTCCGGCGGCTCCGCGGCGAGATGCTCGGATGGCTGGCCTGGTCTGCGCTGGCCGTGCTCGGCCTTGCCCTCGCGATCGGCTATGCGCTCGCCCGCCGGACCACCGCGCCACTCGCCGCGTTGACCGCGCGCATCCAGACGATGCGTCCATCCGATCCACCGCAGGCTCTGGCCGACCCGGCTGCGACGCGCGAGGTCGGCGTACTCGCCGCCGGGCTCGAGGCCCTGGCCGCGCGCGTGCACGCGCTCATCCGGCGCGAGCGCGAGTTCACCCGCGATGCGAGCCACGAACTGCGCACGCCACTGGCCGTCATCCACAGCGCCTGCGAGCGTCTGGGGCACGACGATTCGCTGGCGGAGCCGGCCCGTCGCCAGGTCGAGTTCCTGCGTCAATCGGTCTGGCAGCTCGGGCGCACCGTCGACTTGCTGCTCACCCTTGCGCGCGAGGAGCACGCGATCGCGCCGGCCGAGCCGGTCGCGGTGCTGCCCCTCGTCGAACAGGTCGTGCTCGAGCAAGCGATCGCGCTCGGCGGCAAGAAGGTCGCGATCGACGTCGACGTGCCGGCCACGACGCGGGTGCATGCGCCGCCGCTCGTCCTGCGCATCGTCCTGTCCAACCTGATCGGCAACGCGTTTGCGCACACGACGCATGGCGGCCGCGTGCGGATCGACCACGACGGCGTGCACCTTCGCATTGCCAACAGCGAACCGCTCGCTTGCGGGCCGGTCGATGCGGCCGCCACGCCATTCGCGAAGGGCAGTGCAAGCACCGGCTGGGGACTCGGGCTCGCGATCGTCGCCCGGCTGTGCGAACGCCATGCGATCGGGCTCGACATCGAAAGCACCGCCAGCGGTACCTGCGCGCGGCTCGCCGCGGCCGCGTCCGTTTGATCCCTGTTTCACATCGGCTCGCCTAGCCTCGTCACTCGTTCGACAACGGGAGACGGTGATGGCAAGACAATCGAAGTGGATCCGGCGCGCGCTCACCACGCTCGCGGTCCTCGTGATCGTGGTCGCGGCAGGCCACGTGTACGTGCGCGGGTTCGACCTTGCGGGACAACCGCCCGCCGATCCAGGCACCACCGTCGCCGATCTCGCCTTCGTGCGCGACGGCGTGCGGGAGCCGCGCGGGCGCGTGCTCGCGGTGGTGACGAGCACCGCCGAGATCGGCGATTCGGGACGCAAGGCCGGCTTCGAACTGACCGAACTCGCACGCGCCTGGTACGTGTTCGTCGCGAACGGCTATGCGGTCGACATCGCCAGTCCGCGTGGCGGCATGCCACCGATGAATCTCGATGACGGACTCGTCGCCGCCGACCATGCCTTCCTCAACGACGCCGACGCGCGGCGCAAGCTCGCCGGATCGCTGCCGCTCGCCGAAGTCGATGCGAGCGCCTATGCAGCCGTCTATTTCGCAGGCGGCAAGGGCACGATGTTCGACTTCGCCGGGAATCCCGACATCCAGCGCATCGTCGGCGACGTGCACGCGCGCGGCGGCGTCATCGGCGCGGTCTGCCACGGACCCGCGGCCCTGCTCGAGGTCCGCCTGGCCGATGGCACGCGCCTCGTCGACGGCCGGCGCCTGACCGGGTTCACGAACGCCGAGGAGCTGTTCCTGATCGAGAACGCGCGGACGCTGTTTCCGTACCTGCTGCAGGATCGCCTCGTCGAGTACGGCGCGCGCTTCGTCGAGGGCCCGCTCTACCTCGACAATACGGTCGTCGACGGCCTTCTCGTCACCGGGCAGAACCCGTGGTCGACCTGGTCGGTCGCCGAGGGAATGATCCGCGCGCTCGGCCACGAGCCGGTGCCGCGCGAACGCACCGGCGAGGAAACCGCCGTGCAGTTGCTCGGCATCTACCACGCCGACGGCATCGGCGCGGCGCGGCGCGCGAAGGCGCAACTGAGCGAGGCCGACCGTCGCCTGCTGCTCATGCATGCGCTGGTCGCCGGCATGCAATGGAACCTGCGCGACAGCTGGCACGTCATGGGTCTCGCGCGGCCTTGAGGAGCGATCCGCCTGCTCCGGTGGTCGCGGCCGGACGCTCGTGTGCCGAACCCGGCCGTTCGCTTCGATGTGGTCGCGGCCTCAAGGCCGAGTCGAGGAAACCGTCCCGGCGCGCGAGGTCCGGAACAGGGCGTCGGCCAACGCTTCGATCGCTGCGCATTCGTGCAGGGTCGCCAGCCAGGCCGGCGGGATCGAACTCGCACCGTAGTGCGCGCCGGCGAGCTGGCCGGTGATCGCCGCCGTCGTGTCGGCGTCGTCGCCGAGATTGGCGGCGGCGAGCACGGCGTCCTCGAAGCTCGTCGTGTGGGCGAAGCACCACAGCGCGGCTTCCAGCGACTCGACCGCATAGCCGCTGCCGCGGATCGCCTCGCGCGGCTTGTCCTTCCAGCCGCCGGCGGCCAGCGCGCGCAGCTTCGGCTCGGTGAGGTCGAGATCGGCCGGGTCGAGCACGGCCTCGCGCGCGTCGCCGTGCAAGGCCCGTCGCAAGCGGTGGGCGAACAGGCGGCAGGCCTCGACAGCTTCCGCTGCCGCATGCGTCGTGCGCGAACTGTCGGCGGCGTGGCGGTCGATCGCAGCGGCGTCGGGGAACCAGCGCAGCACGACTGGAGCGAGGCGCATCAGCGAACCGTTGCCGGCGCTCAGCGGATCGGTCGAGCCGGCAAAGGGATTGCCGTCGCGCTCGAAACGGGCCAGCGCAGCGGCCACCGTGCGGCCGATGTCGAAGCACGCGCCGGTCGACGAACGCAGGCCCTGCCGCCACCAGGCGTGGTAGCGGCGCATCTGGTCGAGCGCGTCGAAGCCGCCGCAGGCGAGCAGGCTGTCGGCCAGGCAGAGCGCCATCGAGGTGTCGTCGGTCCACTGGCCGGGTTGCAGGCCGAACGGCCCGCCGCCGTGCATGCCGGTGACCGCGCGAAAGCTTCCGCGCGGCTTGAACTCGACGGCCGTGCCGACCGCGTCGCCACAGGCCAGGCCGAGCAGGCAGCCGCGATAGCGGTCGGCGAGGTCGATCGCCATGCGAGGTGCTCCGTGCGACGGCGGGACGGGAACCCGCACGATGCCGGTGTCGGCAGCTGCGCGCAAGGCTGGACCCGTGACCTTCATCGCTTTCGTCGCCGGACGGCGGCGCGTACGATCCCGCGTTCGTCCCTGCAGGAACCGAACCGATGACCCGTCTCGTCGTTGCCGCCCTCGCGCTGGCCGTCGCCGTGCCGCTGCATGCCGCCCCGCGCGCCTTCAGCGTGCAGGATCTCGCCACCCTCGACCGCATCAGCGAAGCCTCGCTGTCGCCGGACGGCCGCAGCGTCGTGCTGCAACTGCGCGAGACCGACTACGCGGCGAACAAGGGCAAGAACAGCCTGTGGACCCTGCCGGCCGGCGGCGGCAAGGCCGTGCGCCTGCGGGATGGCGCGACCACGCCGCGCTGGTCGAACGACGGTGGGTCGATCTGGTTCCTCGCCGCACAGGACGATGTCCAGCAGCTCTGGCGCATGCCTGCGCAGGGCGGCGAGGCCGAGGCGGTCAGCGCGCTGCCGCTCGACATCGGCAGCTACAAGCTCTCGCCGGACGGCCGCCATGTCGCCTTCAGCGCCGAGATCTTCGTCGACTGCGGCGACGAAGCCTCCGCGCTCGCCTGCACGAAGCAGCGTCTCGACAAGCCGGCCGACGCCAAGGCCAGCGGCCAGCTCTACGACCGCCTGTTCGTGCGCCATTGGGACAGCTGGGCCGACGGCCGCCGCTCGCAGCTGTTCGTCGCCGCGCTCGGCGATGACGGCAAGCTCGGCGAGCCGGTGCTGGTCAGCAAGGGCCTCGACGGCGACGTGCCGTCCAAGCCGTTCGGCGACGACAGCGAGTACGCGTTCTCGCCGGATGGCGGGAAGATCTACTTCGGCGTGCGCACGGCCGGCGCCAGCGAAGCCTGGTCGACCAACTTCGACCTCCATGTCGCCGCGATCGACGGCTCCGCGCCGGCGCAGAACCTCACCGCCGGCAATCCGGCCTGGGATGCCTATCCGCTTCCCTCGGCGGACGGCAGCACCCTGTACTACCTCGCCATGCAGCGGCCGGGCTTCGAGGCCGACCGCTTCGCCATCCGCGCGCTCGATCTGGCCAGCGGCGAGCATCGCGACATCGCGCCGGACTGGGATCGTTCCGCCGGTGCGCTGAAGCTGTCGGCGGACGGCCGCACGCTCTACACCACCGCCGACGACCACGGCGAGCACCCGCTGTTCGGCGTCGACATCGCCAGCGGCAAGGTCACCCGGCTGGTCGGCAACGGCACGGTCGCCGGCTTCGACATCGGTGCCAAGTCCGTGCTGGTGGCGCGCAACGACCTGAAGACACCGAATGCCCTGTTCACCGCCGACCTGCGCGGCCGCAACCTCAAGCCGATCTCGCGCTTCAACGCCGAACGCTACCGCGACCTGCGCACCGGCGAGCACGAGTTCTTCACCTTCAAGGGCGCCAATGGCGCCACCGTGCAGGGCTACGTGGTCAAGCCGGTCGGCTTCCGCGCCGGCAAGCAGTATCCGGTCGCCTTCATCATCCACGGCGGTCCGCAGGGCGCGATGAACAATGGCTGGAGCTACCGCTGGAATCCGCAGACCTGGGCCGGCCAGGGCTTTGCCGTCGTCACCATCAACTTCCACGGCTCGACCGGCTACGGCCAGGCCTTCACCGATTCGATCTCGCAGGACTGGGGCGGCAAGCCGCTCGAGGACCTCAAGCTCGGCTGGGCCGCCGCGCTCAAGAAGTACCGGTTCCTCGACGGCGACCGTGCCTGTGCGCTCGGTGCGTCGTACGGCGGCTACATGATCAACTGGATCGCCGGCAACTGGAACGAACCGTGGAAGTGCCTGGTCAACCACGACGGCGTGTTCGACACCCGCGCGATGGGCTACGAGACCGAGGAACTGTGGTTCACCGAGTGGGAAAACGGCGGCACCGTTTTCGACGCCCCGGCCAACTACGAGAAGTTCAACCCGCTCAACCACGTCAAGGACTGGCGCGTGCCGATGCTGGTCATCCAGGGCGACAAGGATTTCCGCATTCCGACCAGCCAGGGCCTCGCCACCTTCACCGCCCTGCAGCGCCGCGGCATCCCCAGCCAGCTGCTGGTCTTCCCCGACGAGAACCACTGGGTGCTGAAGCCGCAGAACAGCGTGCAGTGGCACCAGGCCGTCGAGGCCTGGCTGAAGCGCTGGACGATGTAACCCGTTCACGGGCGACCGCCGGCCGCGATGAAGCAGGGGCTCCCACAATGACGATAGCCCCGGCTTCCCCGTCGGAAACGGTTTGTAGGAAACGGCTTGTAGGAAACGGCTCCAGCCGTGATGCTCTGTCTGTACACCCCCCCCCCCCCCAAAGCAGAAGCATCACGCCTAAAGCCGTTTCATACGAAAAGCAGCCCCGTAGGAAACGCCCCTTCGATACCTCACCATTGCGCCCACCCTGTCAAGTGAGGCAATAGGGGTTTCTCCCGGGACCGGGAAGCCGTTCGATTGTGGGCACCGTTCCGCAGCTGGCTGTGTTGATCGTTGGGCTCGGCCCCAAGACCGTGCCACTCACCCTTCTGGTTCAAGGCGCGGGTGCGCCCCTGGCGGTATTCCGCCCCAAACACGCTCTCAGCGCCGCCGCATGTCCAACGGGCTCATCGGCCCACAGAGCCTGGGTTACGGGTGCTCGCACCCGACCACGCTTCGAGAGGCTCATGCGACGGGCGGTCTTGTGCCCGACAAAAGGATCGGCGGCGCGTGCCATTCAGAACTCAGGGTTCTCACCAAGGTATCGCCAGGCTACGCGCCGCCGGAAGTCATCCGAAGAGTTTCGTGTTGTCGAACGAGCCTCCATCGCGCAACAGGAAGAAACACGCCCGCGCCAGCTTGTGCGCCAGGGCCTTGCGTGCCAGCACCGGGTGGCTCTGGGCCGCTTTGCGTTGATACCAGCGCAAGGCTTCCGGATTGAAGCGCTGTGCGAACTGGGCCGCTTCCATGTAGGCCCATGCCAGATATCGGTTGCCGCAGCGTTTGTTGCCGCGGCCCTTGGGCTTGCCGTTGGACCAGCGCGTGCTGGTCACCATGCGGCAATACGACAGGTAGTTGCCGACTTGATCGAAGCGCTCCATGGGGCCGCTCTCCAGCACGATCGTTGCTCCCAGCACCGGGCCGATCCCCGGCACCGTCTGTACGGCCTTGCGTGCCGGATCGTCACGCAACTGCCTCAGGACCTGCTTCTCCACCTGCACAACCCGCTTCTCCACGTCCTCTCTCAGCGCAAGTTGGCTGGCCATCGCCAGCCGCTCGCACGGGTGGGAGAACTGCTTCGTCAACGTCGCGTCATCCAGATCCAGCAGGTTCGGCATCGTGAGTCGGCCTCCCGTGCGCCGCGCAAACGCACATTGCACCGCATGGGTCACGCGGGTGGATTGCTGCACCAGCCGGAAGCGCAGCCGCAGCAAGTCCCGCTAGCCGCGCTGTTCGCGCGGATAGATGTAACCCTCCGGCAAGATCTTCAGCCGCATCAGGTGCGCCAGATGGCGCGCGTCGCTGTGGTCGTTGCCAAACTTGAGCCCCGCGTATTGCGGCACCGCCGAGGTGTTCACCAGACGCACCGGATGGTCGTGCTCGATCAGCCCATCCACCAGCCAATACCAGTTGTATGTCGACTCCACCGCCACCCCGGCCAACTCGCCACGAAACGGCTCCAATGCCCTCAGAACCTGCGCCAGGTCATTCGGCAAACGCTTCTCGTACCGCACCCGTTCTTCGTCATCGATCACCGACAGCACCCCATTGTTGGAATGCAGATCAATCGCCGCGTAAAGTGGCATAGCCGCCTCCTGCCCTGTGGACATTACGAGCCAAAAGGATCGCCGCAAACGGGCGATACCGCCTCGGCAGGAGGCGGCGCTATGAGTATTCAGGACAGGCTTCAGGCGTGATGCATTTGTTCGAGTGCGTGGTACAGCCAGGGCATCACGGCTGACTCGCCTCCTGAAGGAAAGCTCGTGTCGTCGTAAGCTCCGAAGCTCGGAGCACATTGACTCACGCCCTACGGCTTACCCTGCCGACGACAGCAATTGAAGAAATCATATTGCAAACACGCGGTTACGCAGGGCGAATGCCGAAGTCCGGACGGGAAACTGAGCCATCCGTCGTGCGGCAAATGGCGTTGAGGCCCGTCCTACGCTACCCTGCGGCCGCGATGCTGGCCACCCGGCAGGGATCTGCTCAACCGTCCCCGAAAGCTGTGCAGCCAGGATTTGCTTCATTCGCACAAACACCAAGGGCCAAGGAGGACAATCCAATGCATCCGCGAAAGCACCTTTCAATCAGGATTGCCGGCTTTCTGCTCGCGCTTCTGGTAAGTCTGATCGTGATCGCCTATGTGAGTCCACCGACATTCAGTCCGGTACCGCAGGCTGCAATCCAGTCCATCACAATGATCTTTGCGCATGGTGTGAGTGATGTATTTAGCGGGTTGGCCGCCATCTTGTTGGCAGTTCTGCTTGTCGCCATTGGCTTTTCGGCAAGAGCATGGAGGAAAATTTTTCTCTTTATTCTTCCAATTGTAATTTTCACAATGTCTACGCGGATCGGCATAGGCATTGCATCTGCAAATGATGGGGCAATAAAAGAAATAAACCTGCTGCTGAAAATGTCTCCGGGAGCACCAACGTCCGAAGACGTTGTCAATCATTTTTTGAGCGGTGGCGGCGATGATCCTCCTCTTGATTCCTTGCGGGTAGGTTCACCAACTGGTGCCTATCATCTGCTTCCATTCCGAGCTTCTGGTGAGTTCAAGCGGTTACTGGATGAAAAGCCCGACAGCCCGAGGGCGCAGTTAGAGCGATTTATCGTTGTAACTTATCCGGAAGAGTCGAATCTTGAGGAAGCCTTGGTCGCACTTAAGGCGGACGAATTCGTTGCCTCCGCAACTCTTCCTGTCATCTCTTATAGAGACTCACTGGAACTGAGAAATGAAGCACACGCCAATCAGGAGTGGCCCCTACCTGCAGGAACACCATCGTCCCAATATGGACGTCAGCAAATGAACTCTGATGCCGCCTTGGCGCGTGCAGGTGGGCATTCCTTGGTCGGCTTTGTCGATTCCGGACTGCATACTACCCACCCTTCCTTACGCCAATTTTCCCAAACAGGTAGCTACATTGGCGGTAATTTTGTGCCCGCAGCATCGTGGGACGTAGCCATTCCGAGTGTAGACAATGATCCAAACGTAGACGAACTTCAGCCTGTCAACTCTCCCCCCACCTCAGAGTGCTACAACGGCGGCCTTCCTTTGGTCCCCATTAATGGGGGGCATGGAACGCATACAGCAGGACTAGTTGCTGCGAACAGTGCGATCCCGGGAGGATTGCTTGGAACATGTCGGAATTGTGGGATTGCTGTTGCAAAGATCGCATGGCCAGCTTGCGTTAGTGAAAATACACTAAAAAATTTATTTTATGATAATCGAGAATCCGCTGCTATTACCCACTTAATTGACAATGGTGTGCAAGTTATCAATATAAGCCTTGGAGGCTATACGACAGCAAACAATATCTGCGCCGCTCCACCCATTGACTTCGGCCCGTTCTGCACCGCATTGGTGTATGCGAGAGTCACAGATACCACGGTTGTGGCCGCATCAGGGAACTGGAGGACCAAGATATTCTTCCCTGCATCCCACCCCCAGAGCATCGCGGTTGGAGGCGTGGACAGCGCCAATCAGTTTTGGGACAAGTCACCGGGCGGCTACGCGAATTGTCCATTCGGGACCGACAGTGAATGCGGAAGCAACTATACGACGTCTCCGGGAACGGATCAGAAACAGCAAGAATTGGTTGCGGCGGCCGATGAAGTACTTTCGCTCACATATTCGGGCGTAAACTGGAGTCCATTGATCGGATGTGGTGATGGATTTCCAGGTCCCGGATGGGGCAACGGCAAGGGGTTGTGCAGCGGGACGTCCATGTCGGCTCCGCACGTCAGTGGACTGGTCGGGCAACTGCGCTCGATCAATCCGTTGGTGCTGACGGGTCAGCCGATTCCTGCATTTCTTGAGTTCGACGGGCTACGGACGGTGCTCGCCAACACGACGTTTGAAGCACAGGCATCGATTTCTGTATCTCCGACGCGAGGCTACGGGTTGCCGGATGCGGAGGCGGCAGTGAAGAGCTTTCTCGGAATCGTGAAGGGTCAATACGTCAAGAATCGCGTGACCCCACTCTTCTCTCTTTACAGTGCAACCAATCAGGATTACGCCTACACGACCTTCCCGCAGACAGCCGTCGCGCTCATAAGGGGCAAGCTCGACAACGGCTCCCATCCCGCACCCCCGCATGTTTCGTATGTGCCCGTTGGCCCGTATGTTCGAGATGCGAAGAGTCCAGGAGGTACGTATCGGTTCCCTGTCGAGTACGAAATCAACCCTGCGCTTCGTGAGAAGGCGCGAGCGGAGGCATATATATTCACGACGGAATTCAAGCCCAATGTCGATTGGCCGGATCTGATTCCCGTCTATCTGGTTGACAAGACTTACCAAGGAGGGCGGGATTTCATGCTGGTGACCAGCGCCTACGAGATTGAGCAGGCCGCTGCCCAAGGATATGCACTAAGAAACATACAGGGATACATCGCTGCCGGATGCAAAGGAATAAGCATGCCTTGCCAGCATCTTCTTCCGTTCTACCGGGCCTGCAAGCCATCAGTCAGCGATTGCGCTCACTTCGTCGAAACGGATCGGGCGACGTATGAATCGGCAGGATATACACAGTCTTGGTTGGCTGGCGGTTCGACGGTTATCGGTTATGCATTCGATTCGTCGGATTATGATGATGATGGTTTGCCGGATGGATTCGAGAGAGTCGTAGGGACGAACCCAACCTCGGCCGACTCGGATGGTGACCAGACACATGATGGGACAGAGTTCCCGATGATTCATATTTCGAAGCGCGATCCATGTTCAATACCGAACACTTGTCCGTAGTTTATATCTGTCATGCGTTCTAAAAAAGTACCGTTACGGCAAACTACTTATCGTTCTGACCGTAGTAAGATTTTGGAGATTGCTTCCGCTGCCAAAGTCGCTTCCACTCAACGCCATTCAATCCGTTGGGAGCGACTTCAGCCGCAAACTATATAGGTTCAGAGCACTCTGAGGAGGAGGCTAAAATGCGCTCGCGAAAATATTTTTCCATGGAGATCGCCACTTTTTTGGTCGCTTTTTTCTTAAGTCCGATGGTGGACGCCTACGTGAACCCGCCGACGTTCAGTCCGACACCGCTCGTCGCCGGAGAGCCGATCACGATGACCTTGTCATATGGTGATTGCGACATTTTTGCGGAGCACCCGCTCGATCCGACCGCATTTCCCGATATTTCCCTTGATGGCAATGTCATCCGGGTAGTCCTGTTCGGATTCCATTACACTGACCCGATCGCTTGTGGGGCCCCGGATTTCACGAGAAACATTCAAATAGGTGCCTATCCATCGGGTACTTATACGGTTCAGCTTGTGAGAGCGCATGACAGCGACAACGGCTTTGTTTACGCAGACGTTCTGCAGTCGTCGATCGTTGTAGGCGGTGGCGGTGGGTTTTCGGCGACTCCCTTGCCCACTAACGGATGGTGGGCCACCTCCTTGATGATCGTGTTGATCGCCCTCAGTGGATTGATCGCGCGATCCACCATTCCGAAGGCGCGTCGCGAAACATCCAGGTAGCCGCTCACTCCGGCGAGTGATTGGAGACCCCTGCTCCCTCCCAAACGGTGTCCGAAGGGCGGATGAGGTCGCGGGCGAAACGAAACGGCACATCTCGTTGCAGGAAGAAGGGCAGCCGCGTTTCGCTCGCACCCTCACTCCAAGCCCTCTCCAGGCGGGAGAGGGGTTTGAGGCCGGAGCATTGGGGCTTGCTTCGCCGCCTCGCCGCAGGTCAACGTTGCAGCCCGCCGCTCCTCCGTGTAGGAATGTCGGCCGGTTTTCCGCAACGGGGCAGCAGGGGACATGAGTCCGAGCAAGGTGGCAAACGGGGACGAGCGCGGCTGGATCGTGCCGATCGGCGGTGCCGAGGAGAAGCAGAACGACGCGCGCATCCTCGAGCGCTTCGTCACGCTGTGCGGAGGCCGTGACGCCGACATCGTGGTGATCCCGACCGCCAGCCAGCTCGCCGACACCGGTTCGCGCTACGAGGCGATCTTCCACGAGCTCGGTGTCCGCCGCGTCACCGCGATGGATTTCGACACCCGCCGCGACGCCGGCGAGGACAACCGCCTCGAGCGCATCGGCGAGGCCAGCGGCATCTTCTTCACCGGCGGCAACCAGCTGCGCATCTCGACCCTGCTCGGTGGCACGCCGGTCGCCAAGCTGATCCGCACGCTCAATGCACAGGGGGTGCACGTCGGCGGCACCAGCGCCGGCGCCAGCATCCTCAGCGAGCACATGATCGCCTTCGGCAAGGAAGGCTCCTCGCCGACCGCCGGCAGCGTGCGTCTCGCCCCGGGCCTCGGCCTGACCAACCGCTTCGTCATCGACCAGCATTTCCGCCAGCGCGACCGTCTCGGCCGCCTGCTTGCCGCGCTCGCCTACAACCCGTTCGCGATCGGCATCGGCCTCGACGAGGACACCGCCGCCTTCATCCGCCCCGACAACACGCTCGAGGTCGAAGGCAGCGGCGCCGTCACCGTCGTCGATGCCAGCGAACTGCAGTTCTCGTCGATGGACCGGGTCAGCGAGGACGAGCCGGTCTGCCTGCTCGGCCTGCGCATCCACATCCTCGTCGCCGGCGCGACCTTCAACCTGCATACGCGCATTGCGTCGGCGGGGTCGTTGGCGACGGCGAAGTCGAAGCACTAGGAGGGGCAGGGGCTAGGGATCAGGGGCTAGGGACTAGCGGTTGGGGCACGAGGATCGTGCTCTGCTCCCCGCTCCCGACGTCTCGAACTTGCACCAAGCTCCGATCATCGCATCCTCGCTGCCAGCCCCTGGTCCCTGGCCCCTAGTCCCTAGCCCCTAGTCCCTACCCACCAACCACGGACATCACCCCATGCGCATCCTCGATCGTTCCGTCTACGTCGGCCCGTCGCTGTATGCGCACTTCCCGGTCATCCGCCTCGAACTCGATCTCGGCGAACTCGAGCAGTGGCCGACCGCGCGCCTCGGCGATGCCTTCATCGACGGTCTCGTCGCCGCGCTGCCGGGCCTCGCCGAGCATGGCTGCTCGTACCGCGAAGCGGGCGGTTTCATCCGCCGCATGCGCGAAGGCGAGGGCACCTGGCTCGGCCACGTGCTCGAACACGTGGCGATCGAACTGCAGAACATCGCCGGCGAGGATGTCACCTTCGGCAAGACGCGCAGCGTCGATGACAACAAGCCCGGCGTCTACTCGGTCGTCTACGAATACGCGCAGCGCGAGGAAGGCATCGCCGCCGGCGAACTGGCTCTGCGCCTGCTCGCCTCGCTGCTGCCGGCGAACCTGCGTCCGGCCGGCAGCGTGCCGGACGACTGGCAGTGGGAGGTCGCGCGCGACGAGTTCATCCGCTATGCGCAGCGTCGTGCGCTCGGGCCGTCGACCGCCTCGCTGGTGCGTGCCGCCGAGGAGCGCGGCATTCCGTGGCTGCGCCTCAACGAGCAGTCGCTCGTGCAGCTCGGTCACGGCAAGTACCAGCAGCGCATCCAGGCAACGGTGACCGGGCGCACCTCGCACATCGCCGTCGAACTCGCCGGCGACAAAGAGGAGACCAACAAGATCCTCGCTGCGCTCGGCCTGCCGGTGCCGCGCCAGGAACTCGTGCAGACCGAGGAAATGGCCGTGCGCGCGGCGCGCAGGCTCGGCGTGCCGGTGGTGACCAAACCGTACAACGGCAACCACGGCCGCGGCATCTCGATCAAGCTGTCGGGCGACGAGGAGATCCGCGCCGGTTTCGCCGCGGCGCGCGAGCATTCGCGCTCGGTCATCGTCGAGAACTACGTCAGCGGCGACGATCATCGCCTGCTCGTGGTCAACGGCGAACTCGTCGCGGCGACCCGACGCACGCCGGGCCACGTCGTCGGCGACGGCACGCGCTCGATCGCCGAGCTGGTCGAGATCGTCAACGCCGATCCGCGTCGCGGTGTCGGCCACGAAAAGGTGCTGACCAAGATCCAGCTCGACCGCGAGGCCGAAATGATGATGGATCGCCTCGGCTACACGGCCGCCTCGGTGCCCGGCGACGGCGAGGTCGTCTATCTGCGCTCGACCGCCAACCTGTCGACCGGCGGCACCGCCACCGACGTCACCGACATCATCCATCCGGACAACCGCGACATGGCCGTTCGCGCCATCCGCGCGATCGGCCTCGATGTCGGCGGCGTCGATTTCCTCTCCACCAACATCGCCGAGAGCTACAAGTCGATCGGCGGCGGCATCTGCGAGGTCAACGCCGCGCCGGGCTTCCGCATGCACGTCAGCCCTAGCGAGGGCACGCCGCGCGACGCCGCCGGCCCGGTCATCGACATGCTGTTCCCGGCGGGTTCGCCCGCGCGCGTGCCGATCGCCGCGGTCACCGGCACCAACGGCAAGACCACCACCGCACGCATGCTCGCCCACATCACCAAGATGGCCGGCTTCACGCCGGGCCTGACCACCACCGACGGCGTCTACATCGACGGCCAGCGCACGGTCGAGGGCGACATGACCGGTCCGGTATCGGCACGCATGGTGCTTTCCGATCCGCAGATCGACATCGCCGTGCTCGAGACCGCGCGCGGCGGACTGCTGCGCGCAGGCATGGGAGTGCGCAAGGTCAACGTCGGTGCGGTCATCAACGTGCAGTCCGACCATCTCGGCATGAAGGGCATCGACACCCTCGAACAGCTGGCCGAGGTCAAGCGCATCGTCATCGAGGTCGCCGAGGATTGCGCGGTGCTGAATGCCGACGATCCGAACGTGCTGAGGATGTCGGGCTACACCGAGGCGAAGACGATCTGCTACGTGACGATGAACCCCTCGCACGGCCTCGTGCGCGAACACATCCGCGCCGGTGGCCGCGCCTGCGCGCTCGAGGCCGGCGTCAACGGCCAGATGATCGCGCTCTACGACAAGGGCAGCCACATCCCGCTGTTGTGGACGCACCTGATCCCGGCCACCCTCGAAGGCCGCGCCATGCACAACGTGCAGAACGCGATGATCGCGGCGGCGATGGCGTTCTCGCTCGGCATCAAGCTCGATGCGATCCGCCAGGGCCTGCGCACCTTCGACACCACGTTCTTCCAGGCACCCGGGCGCATGAACGTGTTCAACGAGCATCCGTTCAAGGTGCTGTTCGACTACGGCCACAACGCGCACGCGGTCGGCGTCATGGCCGATCTCGCCCAGCGCCTCGACGTCGGCGGCCGCCGCATCGTCGTGCTGGCCGGTCCCGGCGATCGTCGCGACGAGGATCTGCACGCGATCGCCGATGCGGTCGCCAACCGCTTCGACCACTACATCTGCCGGCGCGACGACGCCTTGCGCGGCCGCGACGGCGACGAAGTGCCGCTGATCATGTCGCGGCGCCTGCGCGCCGCCGGTGTCGCTGCCGAGGCGATCGAAACGATTCCCGACGAGCAGGAAGCGATCGACGCCGCCCTGCGCATGGCGCGACCGGGCGACCTGCTGCTGGTGTTCGCCGACGCCCTGGTTCGTTCGTGGAAGCAGATCATCAAGTTCCGTCCCGAGGGTGCACCGGCAGCGCGCCCTGCCGCTGCCGCGCCGGCGCCGGCCGTCGAGATCGACGAGCCGGTATTCGACGAATCGAGCTTCGCCGCCATGGGTGGCGTGGTGCGTGACGAACGCGGCCTGCACCTGCCGCGGGAGAGCGAAGACTGAGCGCCGAACTGCGCCTCCCGTTCGAGGACTCGCGTCGCCTCACCGGAGCCAACCTGCATTTCGTCGACGCGGGCGCCGTACTGGAAACCGTCGGCGCGATTCCTGCGGCGGACATGCTCGATGCCTGGCGCGCACGCGTTGTGTCGCTGCGCGCGCTGCTCGGCTGGCCGGACGGCGGAATCGTCGCTCGGGTGCATCGAAGCGGTGCCTCGCTCGCCTTCGCCGCGCCGCTCGACCAGTTGTTCACGGCGACCGAGGTTGACGAATGGGCCTGGGCTTCGGTCGTGTTCGAAGCCGGTGACGCCGGTGGCTTCGATTGGCTGCACGCGCCGGGGCATGCGGCGGCATGGGACGCCGATTCCGCCCGCGAGACGCTGCTGCGGCATGCCCGCGCGGAGCGCGATCCGTCGCTGCTCGCGCTGGCGGAGGAAGCGAGCCTGCGTCGCCTCAACCTGCTGGTCGACGAGAGCGTTTCGATCGGCAGCGGCCGCGGCGTGCAGGTCTGGCCGCCGGCGACATTGCCGGCGCCGGCCGAAGTGGACTGGGCCGCCCGCCACGACATTCCCGTCGCCCTCGTCACCGGTTCCAACGGCAAGACCACCACCGTGCGCCTGCTCGCCGCGATGGCGCGTGCGCATGGCTGGGTCACCGCGCACAGCTGCACCGATGGCCTGTTCGTCGATGGCGAATCGTTCGCTGCCGGTGACTATTCGGGCCCGGCCGGTGCGCGTGCCGTGCTGCGCGACCCGCGTGCCGAGGCCGCCGTCCTCGAGACCGCGCGTGGCGGCATCCTGCGCCGCGGCATTGCCGTGCAGCATGCGCGCTGCGCGATCGTCACCAACATCAGCGACGACCATTTCGGCGAGTACGGCATCCACACGCTGGAGGATCTCGCCGCGGTCAAGCTCGTTGTCTCCCGCGTGGTCGAACGCGAGGGTCTGCTGGTGCTGAATGCCGACGACGAACGGCTCGCACGGCATGCGCCCGATGGCGTGGCCCGCGGCTGGTTTTCGCTCGACGACGCGGCGCCGCGGTTGGTCGCCCATCGCGCGCAGGGCGGTGTGACCTGCGGCGTACGCGCGGGCCGGCTCGTGCTGAGCATTGCCGGTACGGGCCATGACCTCGGCCGCATTGCCGACATGCCGCTGACGAGCGGCGGGCATGCGCGCTACAACATCGCCAATGCGGCCGCGGCCAGCCTCGCCGCGCATGCCCTCGGCATCGCGCCGGCCAGCATCGCCGCCGTGCTCGCCCGCTTCGGTCGCGAACGCAGCGACAATCCGGGCCGCCTGCAGCACTGGTCGATCGGCGGACGCAGCGTCCTGCTCGACTATGCGCACAACCCCGACGGCCTGCGCGCCCTGCTCGCGGTGGCCGACTCGATGCGCGACTCCGGCAGCCGCCTCGCCCTTGTCCTCGGCCAGGCCGGCAACCGCGGCGATGCGGAGATCGCCGAACTTGCCGCAGTGGCGGCTGCGGCCCGGCCCGCGCGCATCGTCCTCAAGGACATCGGCGGCATGTTGCGCGGCCGTACTGCCGGCGAAGTGCCGGCCCTGTTGCGCGCGAGCCTGCGGCGCATCGGTTTCGACGACGCAGCGGTCGTCGAATGCCTCGACGAAGTCGAGGCGGCGAAAAGCGCCGTCGGCTGGGCCGCACCCGGCGATGTCGTCGTGCTGCCGATCCATGCGCCGTCATCGCGCGAAGCGGTATGCGCCTGGCTGGACGCGACCGCTTCGAGCGCCCGGGCTTTTCCTTCTCCCCGCTGATGCGGGGCGAAGGGAAGCTGGTGTCGTCGCAAGCATGCAGGGCTGCACTTTGATGAAAGGTAAGCGTGCGCCCTAGCCACCTGTCCCATCAGCCGCCTTTCGGGTCAGCGGCAGCAAGGATTCGATGTCGCGGT
>CAKSZY010000009.1 GCA_934526015.1 uncultured Dokdonella sp. | reverse complement strand
TGCGGAAGAAGCACGAAAGCGCCCCTCATCCGCCGCTGCCGCGGCACCTTCTCCCCGTCGCCACGGGGAGAAGGGACCAGCATGCGTAGTCATCAGTGTGCGACCTTGCATTCTTGCGACAGCGCCAGCCTTCCTTCGCCCCGTCGCCACGGGGAGAAGGGACAGCTGGCGTTTTCTCTGAAACGCAACTTGCATTCTTGCGACAGCGATTGCCTTCCCTTCGCCCCGCGCAGCGGGGAGAAGGTGGTGCGGCAGCACCGGATGAGGGGCTGTGGGAGGTGGGATGCGATCGACGCTGCAGCTGTGCGCAGGCGCCGTTTCATCGGCTGTTGCGGAAGAAGCCCGAAAGCGCCCCTCATCCGCGGCTGCCGCCGCACCTTCTCCCCGTCGCCACGGGGAGAAGGGACCAGCATGCGCATTCACCAGAGTCAGCGCTTCATCGGGCGCGATGTGAACGGGGGCGAGCGTGTCCGCATCGATTCTCCGTCTCGCCGTCTGTTGCCGGAAGTCCGCCGATGGATCGTGGATGTCTCCCGGTCCGGGTTCGATGATCTCTGCCGCGCGGCCGGACCGGCGCACGTCGATCACGCGGAAGTCGAGTGCGCCGAGTCCCGGGCCGGCCATCGTCAGAGGTTCTGGTAATTCGGTCCCGAGCCGCCCTCCGGCGTGACCCAGTTGATGATCTGGTACGGGTCCTTGATGTCGCAGGTCTTGCAGTGCACGCAGTTGGCGGCGTTGATCTGCAGGCGCTT
The DNA here is from genome assembly GCA_934526015.1 of uncultured Dokdonella sp. Classification (GTDB taxonomy): domain Bacteria; phylum Pseudomonadota; class Gammaproteobacteria; order Xanthomonadales; family Rhodanobacteraceae; genus Dokdonella. The sequence goes on along the minus strand of CAKSZY010000009.1, from coordinate 91,898 downwards.
GCCGGCGTCGTCCTCGACGATCTCGTAGACGGCGGCGGGGCAGAAACGCGTGCAGGGGTTGGCGTATTCGGCTGCGCAGCGGGTGATGCAGATGTTCGGGTCGGCGACGTGCAGGTGGACCGGCTGGTCCTCGTCGTGCTCGGTGGCGGCGAAGTAGACGCTGGCGAGGCGGTCGCGTGGCGGCAGCGTGCGCTCGGTCCAGTGGCGTTCCGGCGAGGCGTATTCGTCGACGCGCTTCAGCGCCGAATGGTCGGCGTGGTTCTTCAGTGTCCACGGCGAGAGGCCGGCGGTCGCGGTTTCCCAGGCGGCGTTGGCGAGGCCGAACCACAAGCCCTTGTTGAAGCCGGGGCGGATGTTGCGCACCTTCTTCAGTTCGCGCGCGACCATCGAATCGCGCAGCCTCGCGTCCCAGCCTGCGCTCGAACCATGTTCGGCGAAGTGCTCGGCGGCGAGCATGCCCGAGCGCAGGGCCTGGTGCGTTCCCTTGATCTTCGGCACGTTGAGCAGGCCGGCGGCATCGCCGATCAGCAGGGCGCCCGGCATCTCGAGCTTCGGCAGCGATTGCAGGCCGCCTTCGACGAGCGCACGCGCGCCGGCCGAGAGGATCTGGCCGCCTTCGAGCAGCGGCTTGATGAGGGCGTGGTTCTTCAGTTGCTGGAAGGCCTCGAATGGCCTGAATTGCGGGTCGGGATAATCGAGTCCGGCGACGAAGCCGATCGCGATGCGGTCCTGGTCGAGGTGGTAGAGGAAACTGCCGCCATAGGTCGCCGGGTCGAGCGGCCAGCCGAGCGTGTGCATGATCTTGCCGGGTTCGACGCGACCTGCCGGCACCTGCCAGAGCTCCTTCATGCCGATGCCGTAGGTCTGCGGATCGCTGCCGGCGTCGAGCCGGTACTTGCGGATGAGCTGCTTGCTGATGCTGCCGCGGCAGCCTTCGGCGAGCACGGTCAGCGGGGCGACGATGTCGATGCCCTGCGTATAGGAAGGCTTGTGCGAACCGTCGCGCGCCACGCCCATGTCGCCGATGCGCACGCCGCGTACCGCGCCGGCCTCGTCGAACACGGCTTCGGCGGCGGCGAAGCCGGGAAAGACGTCGACGCCGAGGGCTTCGGCCTGCGGTGCCAGCCAGGCGCACAGCGCGCCGAGCGAGACGATGAAATTGCCGTGGTTGTGCATCTGCGGCGGCAGCACCGGCGACTTCATCGCGCGCGTGGAATCGCGCAACCACCAGAACTCGTCGCGGGTCGCGGCCACGCACGGCGAGGGCGGATTCGCACCCCATTCGGGCAGCAGTTCGTTCAGCGGTTCGGGTTCGATCACGGCGCCGGAGAGGACCTGTGCGCCGATCGTCGAGGCTTTCTCGATCACGCAGACGCGCAGGTCGGGCTTGAGCTGTTTGAGGCGGATCGCGAAGGCGAGGCCGGCCGGACCGGCGCCGACCGTCACGACGTCGTATTCCATCGTCTCTCGCTCGCTCATGGCTGGCTCCGGCAGGCAGTACGATTGCGCATTGTCCCGGTTGCAGGCACAGGCGGCAATTCGCTTGCGGCATACTCCGGCATCCACCCAGGGGCGGACTGCCGATGAACGATCACGATCGACCGCTGGACGATGCGCGCCTGCGCGGTGCCAGCGCCTTCCAACTGCTGCACTGGATGGCGGCCGGGCGCCTCGACGCGTGCCGTCTCGCCGCCCTGCATGCAGCCGCGATCGGGCACGAGAACACGCGCCTGCGCGCATTCACCGCCCTGGCGCCAACGGCGATGGCCGAAGCGGCGGCCAGCGATGCGCGGCGCGCGGCCAGGGGGGCGATCGGTCGTCTCGACGGCTTGACCGTCGCGGTCAAGGACAACATCGACGTGGCCGGCCTGCCGACCGCGCTCGGTCTGGCCACGCGATCGCGGCCGGCCGCAGCCGATGCCGGCGTGGTCGCACGCCTGCGTGCGGCCGGTGCCGTCATTCTCGGCAAGACCGCGCTCGATGAAGGCACCCTCGGTTCGGCCGGACTCGGTGCGCCGGGCGGGGCGGTGGCGCATCCGCAGCGCGACGGCGTCGTCGCCGGAGGATCCTCGGCGGGATCGGCGGTCGCCGTCGCCGCCGGCCTCTGCGCGTTTGCCCTCGGCACCGACACGCTCGGTTCGACACGCATTCCGGCCAGCCACTGCGGCGTGTTCGGCCTGCGCCCGACGCCCGGCGAGATCGCCATGCACGGCGTGGTCAAGAGCGCGCGCCGGCTCGACAGCGTCGGCCTGCTCGCGCGCTCGGTGCAGGACCTCTCCCTCGTCCTGCAGGTGCTGAACAGCTATGACCCGGCCGATCCGCGTTCGCGCCGGCGCCGCGTCGCCCTGGCGCCGCCGGACTGGGAACCGGGCCGCCTGCGCAGCGGCTTCCTCACCGACCTCGGCGCCGTCGGCGTCGATGCCGGCGTGCGCGCCGTGTTCGCGCGTGCCGTCGAAACGCTGGGCCGCGAACTCGGCGAGCGCGAGGACATCGATCCCTCGCCGTGGGATTTCACCCGCATGCGCCGTGCCGGCCTGCTGGTCATGGAAGCCGAACTGGCGCTCGAATTCGCCGAGGACCTCGCCGACGGCGCGCGCGGCCCGTCGCCGCGCCTGCGCGCGATGCTCGATTTCGCGCGTTCGCGCAGCGCGGTCGACTACGCCGCCGCCGACCGCAGGATCGACCGCGCCGTCGTGCTCGCGCGCGAACTGTTCTCGCGCATCGACGTGCTCGTCCTGCCGACCGTGCCGCACGGCCCGTATGCGGTCGCCGAAGGCGAACGCGCGAACGATGCCGACCTCACCGCCTTCGCCAGCCTCGCCGGCTGTCCGGCGATCAGCCTGCCGATGGGCACGCTCGACGATGGCCTGCCGGTCGGCCTGCAGCTGGTCGGTGCGCCGGGCTCGGACCTGCGCCTGATCGAACTGGCCGGAATCTGTGCGGCGCGCCTCGATGCCGCGCCGGCGTATCCGCTCGCGCGCGAGGCTTGACCCGACCATGCAGGCGATCGACCTGCCGGGCGCCGACCTGCGCTTCGATGCCGCGGCCATCGCCACGGCGCGGGCTACGCGCCTGTTCGACGCGCTGCAGGCCGAAATCGCCTGGCAACGCCATCGCCTGCAGCTGTTCGGCCGCGTCGTCGAGGCGCCGAGGCTGTCGTGCTGGATCGGCGACGCCGACGCCGTCTACACCTATTCGCGCACGCGCTTCGAACCACGGTCGTGGACGCCGGCCACCGCGGCGCTGCGCGACGAGCTTGCGGCTCGCACCGGCATCCGCTTCAACAGCGTGCTCGCCAACCTCTACCGCGACGGCAATGACGCGATGGGCTGGCACAGCGACGACGAACGCGAGCTCGGCGCCGAGCCGCTGATCGCTTCGCTGAGCTTCGGCGCCACGCGCCGTTTCCGCTTGCGCCACCGCCACGACCGCAGCGTGCCGACGCGCTCGCTCGAACTCGGCCATGGCAGCCTGCTGCTGATGGCCGGCGCCACCCAGCGCAACTATCGCCACGAGCTGCCGCGCAGCCGCGGCGTCACCGGCGCCCGCATCAACCTGACCTTCCGGCGCATCCTTCGCGTGCGCGACTGAGCTCTGTGATCAGCGCGCGGGTGGCGCCGTCTCGCGCGCATGGGCGGCGTTGCCGGTCGCGATCGTCCAGTCGACGAGCGCCGGCAGCAGGTCGGCGAGGGCGTCGTCGAAGGCGGCGACCGCGCCTGCGGCATCGCTGCCGGCGGCGGGAGCGGTCGCGGCGAAGGCATGCGTGGCGAGGATGCGGTTGCTTTGCAGGTCGAACAGGCGCGCCTGCAGGCGGATCGCGGCGCGCGTTCCGCCGCTCTCGATCTCGGCCTGGAAGTCGTGCAGGTCGATCGCCAATGCGTAGTCGGCGGTCAGGCCGGTCTGCGCGCCGCTGACGCCGGTGATGCGGCCCGAGGCGTCGAACGCCTGCACGACGAGGCTGCGCAGCAGGCGCGGCGCGGGGTCGCGCCAGCGCACGGCCGGATAGACCTCGAGCACGCCGGGCGTCGGCATCACCGCGATGCGCGCCGAGTCGAGCGCGCTGCTCGCCTGCGGCAGCAGCACCTGCAGCTGCCAGTCGACCGGCGCGGCCTGCGGCGCGTCGAATGCAGGAACGACCAGCGAATGGATGGAGAACGGCGTCGGCTTGCCGCCGAGCGCCGCGCAGGCAGCCAGTGCGACGCCGGCCAGGGCCGGCACGAGGAAGCGGATGACGGGGTTCATTCCGGCTTGTACTCCTTCGGCTGGTCGCGCCCGAGCAACAGCGAGTTCGAGCTGCCGAGCTGTTCGCCGAGCTGCTTGTAGGCATGCAGGGTCTCGCGCAACTCGGCCAGCGCCGGCGCCACCTGGCGCAGGCCCTGTTCGCTGAAGCTCGACAGTGCAGCGCGGTTGTCCTCGAGCAGGGCCTCGGTGGAACGCGCCACGCGCTCGATCGAGGCGATCGCCTGGTCGGTCGACTGCAGCACCGCGCGCGCCTCGTCGCGCACCAGCTGGTTGGTGGTGCCGGCCATCTCGTTGAGCGTTTTCAGCGTGCCCTTGAGTTCCTTGCTCGCATCGGCGAGCTGGGCCACGGCTTCGCCGAGGTTGTCGCGCTGGCCGGCCACGGTGGCGACGAGCTTGTCGACGTTGGCCAGCGTCTCCGAGACATGATGGACGTTGTCGGCGGAGAGCAGCTGGCCGACCCGCAGCAGGGCCTCGTTGACGCTGACCACGATGTCCTCGCCGGAGGCCATCAGTTTCGACAGTGCGGATTCCTCGGCGCGGATCAGCGGGATCGGTTGCGCCGGCGTCGGCTCCAGCAGCGGACTCGGTGGCGAACCGCCGCTCAGCTGGATGAAAGCCATGCCGGTCACGCCGAGCAGGCCGAGCTTGGCGACGGTGTCCTGCTTCACCGGGGTGCCGGCATCGAGGCGCACGCGGGCGATGACCTTGCGCGGATCCTTCGGATCGAGCGAAAGCAGGCTGACTTCGCCGACCTTGATGCCGTTGTACTGCACGAGGCCGCCCTTGGAGAGGCCGGTGACGGCTTCGGTGAAGACGACGTCGTAATAGCGGAACTCGCGATCGGCGCCCATCTTGGTCAGCCACAGCACGAAGCCGAGGCCGAGCAGGAAGGCGAGGATGGCGAAGCTGCCGATGAGGACGTGGTGGGCGCGGGTTTCCATGGTCAGGGAGCCGTGGGAGCAAGCGGGGGAGGCGTCGCGGCGTGTGCCGCCGCAGCGCGTGCGGCGCGGCCGCGCGGGCCCTGGAAGTAGTCCTGCACCCAGGGCTCGTCGAAGCGTTCGACCACCGCCAGGGTGTCGGCGACGAGGATGCGCTTGTGGGCGAGCACGGCGACACGGTCGCAGATCGCGTACAGCGTGTCGAGATCGTGGGTGATGATGAACACGGTCAGGCCGAGGGCGTCGCGCAGGGTCAGGATCAAGCGGTCGAACGCCGACGCGCCGATCGGATCGAGGCCGGCGGTCGGTTCGTCGAGGAACAGGATCTCCGGATCGAGGGCGAGCGCGCGCGCCAGCGCGGCGCGTTTGACCATGCCGCCGGACAGCTGCGAGGGATACTTGGATGCCGCCTCGGCCGGCAGGCCGGCAAGGGCGATGCGGATCGCCGCGAGGCGCTCGACGAGGCCGCGTTCGAGGGCGTGGTGCTCGACCAGCGGCACCGCCACGTTTTCGGCGACGGTCAGCGAGGAGAACAGCGCGCCGTTCTGGAACAACACGCCGCAGCGGCGTTCGAGCGCGCTGCGCCCGGCCTCGTCGAGCGTGGTCACTTCCTCGCCGAACAGGCGGATGCTGCCGGCCGCCGGGCGGCCGAGGCCGATGATCGCGCGCATCAGCACCGACTTGCCCGAGCCGGAACCGCCGACCACGCCGATGATCTCGCCGCGGCGCACGTCGAGGTCGAGGTTCTCGTGCACGACCTGGGTGCCGAACTGGTTGCGCAGCCCGCGGATGCGGATGACCGGTTCCGGCGCGTTCACAGGTCGATCTCCATGAAGAACACCGCCGCGAGTGCATCGACGAGGATGACGACGAAGATCGACTGCACCACGCTCGAGGTGGTGTGGGTGCCGACCGATTCGGCGCTGCCGGACACCTTGAAGCCCTCGAGGCAGCCGATCGCGGCGATCAGGAAGGCGAACACCGGCGCCTTCGCCATGCCGACCCAGAAGTGGCGCACTTCGGTGGTCTCGTGGAGGCGGGTGAGGAACATCGTCGGCGAGATGTCGAGGGCGAGCGCGCACACCGCGGCGCCGCCGAGGATGCCGGCGAGCATGCCGACCAGGGTCAGGATCGGCAGCGAGACGAGCAGGGCGAGGATGCGCGGCATGACCAGCACGTCGACCGGATCGAGGCCGAGCGTGCGGATGGCATCGACTTCCTCGCGCGCCTTCATCGAGCCGATCTGCGCGGTGAAGGCGCTGCCCGAGCGTCCGGCCACCATGATCGCGGTCAGCAGCACGCCGAACTCGCGCAGGAACGAATAGCCGACCAGTTCGACCGTGTAGATGCTGGCGCCGAACTCCTGCAGCACGGTGGCGCCGAGGAAGGCGACCACGGCGCCGACCAGGAAGCACAGCAGGGCGACGATCGGCAGTGCATCGAAGCCGGTCTGTTCGATGTGGAAGACGGTCGAGGTCGGCCGCCAGCGGCGCGGTTGCACGAGGCTGCGCAGGCCGGCGGCGAGGACCAGGCCGATGAAGCCGACGAGGGCGCGGCCGTCGCGCCAGAACGCCATCAGCGCGGCGCCGATCCGCGCAATGCTGTCGACCACGCCGTTGCTGCGGCGGAGCGCCTGCGGTTCGCGGCGCACGCCGGCCACGGTGGCGATGAGCCGGGCCGCGGCCGGCGGCGCATCGATGCGCGTGGTGTCCCCGTCGACCAGATCGAGCAGGAGGCTGGCGCCGGCGGTGTCGAGGCGGCCGAGCGCGCGCGCGTCGACCGCCAGCGGCGCGCCGGCGCTGCGCTGGCAGCGCGCAGCGAGGGCGGACAGGCGGCCGATCGCCGCCAGCGTCCAGTCACCGCTGGCAACCAGGCGCGTTCCGTCCCCGCTCAGGCTGGGCGTGGCTGCATCGACCATCGGCCTAGGCTACGGAAGCCGGCCGCCGGGGGCCAGCCCGCAGCGGTGGGCGGTGGTCGGCGCCCCCGCATGGACCAGCGGCGGCCCCGGCCGGCCTGCGGCAGTGCGGACACTGCCGCGCAAGCGAAGATGTAGGCATCATGCGCGCCCTTCCCGGAGTCGACGATGAGCGGCAGCGTGTCCCCGACCCGACGCATCGAGTTCGTCGTCGAACTCGCGCGCCGCCTGCACGAATACGGCACTGCCGCACCGCGCCTGGAAGCGGCAATCGGCCTCGTCGCCCAGCGCCTCGATCTCGATTGCGACGTGCTGTCGACGCCGACCTCGATCGTCATGTCGTTCTCCGACCGCACGCGCGGTCGCCAGTCGCTCTCCGAAACCACCCAGGTCGTGCGCGCCTCCCCCGGCGAGGTCAACCTCAAGCGCCTGTGCCTGGTCGACGAGATCGCCGATCGCGTCATCGACGGCAGCCTGGACCTCGCCGAAGGCTATCGGCTGCTGCGCCAGATCGGCCAGCAACCGCAGTCGCGTCTTTCGCGTTTCGCCAGCGTGGTCGCCTACGGCGTTGCTTCCGCCTGCGTCGCGGCGATCCTGCTGACCGGCTGGGCCGGGGTGGCCACCGCCGGCCTGATCGGTCTCGTCATCGGTGCGACCTCGGTGCTGGCGCAGCGCCGGCCGAACATCGCCGCGGCCTTCGAGGCGATCTCCGCGCTCGTCGCCACCCTCGCCGCGATGTTCATCGCCACCCACGTGGTGCCGATCCAGGTGAAATCGGTGGTGATCGCCAGCCTGATCGTGCTGCTGCCCGGCATGAGCCTGACCACCGCGGTGCGCGAGCTGTCGAGCCATCACCTGATCTCCGGCACGGCGCGCATGGCCGGGGCGATGACGACGCTGTTGAAACTCGCTTTCGGCACCGCCGCCGCAGCCCAGCTCTGCGCGCTGATCGGTTGGGTGCCGATGCACACCCCGGCGCCGGCCGTGCCGACCTGGCTGGAATGGGTGGCGGTGCCGGTGTCGGGACTGGCCTTCGCGATCACCTTCCGCAGTCCGCTGCGCCACTACCCGACCGTGATCGCCGCGGTGATCGCCGGCTACATCTGCACGCGCCTCGGTGGCGCCTACATTTCCGCGGCCTTCGGCGTGTTCCTCGGCGGCCTCGTGCTTGGCGCCGCCAGCAACATCTTCGCCCGCCTGTTCAGCCGCCCCGGTGCGCTGATCCGCGAGCCCGGCATCATCCTGCTGGTGCCCGGCAGCGTCGGTTTCCGCACCTTGAGCTTCGTGTTCGAGCGCGACGTCCTGCTCGGACTCGACACCGGCATCACCCTGATGACCCTGCTGATCGCCCTCGTCGCCGGACTGCTGTTCGGCGACCTGCTGGTGCCGCCGCGACGCAAGCTGTAGCCCGCGGTGCGGAACGCGTGCAGGCAGCGCCGGCAAGGCGCAGACTGACCGCAACCACGTGGGCGGAGCTGGTGATGCCCCCTGATCCAGGCAAGGGCTGTCCGTTCGCGGTCGAGCGCATCGATCACATCGTGCTGCGCGTCCGCGACCTCGATGCGAGCATCGCGTTCTATCGCGACATCCTCGGCTGCGAGGTCGTGTGGCGACGCGAACGGCTCGGGCTCGTGCATCTGCGTGCGGGCGCGTCGATGATCGACCTGCTCCGCATCGACGGACCGCCCGGCCACGCCGCCGCGCGGACGGGTGGACGCAACCTGGATCATGTCTGCCTGCGCATCGAGCCGTTCGACGAGGTCGCGCTGGTCGCCCATCTCGCCCGCCACGGGCTGGCGCCGGCGGGACCGGCCGCACTCAACTTCGGTGCCGAAGGCGAGGGCTGGTCGCTCTACCTCAGCGATCCCGACGGCAACACCCTCGAACTGAAGGGCGCGTCCGCCGCCGCGGGCGGTTCGGCGGCGGGGTGATGGAGACCTGCCCGGCCGGTGGTGGCGCGCCCCGTCGCGGCCGCGCAGGCGCGGGCCGGAATCCACATTCCCGGGATCGGAAACCCTGACCCCGGGCGCGGTTCCGGCCCGGCGCGGACGCGCCTAGCGCAACAGCGAGCGCAGCATCCAGGCGGTCTTCTCGTGCGCCTCGAGGCGCTTGGTGATGAGGTCGGCGGTCGGCTGGTCGGAGGCCGCATCGGCGATCTTGAACACCGCGCGGCCGGTGCGCGCGGCGGTCTCGTGGCCGTCGACGAGCTGCTGCACCATGTCCTTCCAGTCCGGCACGCCGCTCTCCTCCTTGATCGAAGTCAGCTTGGCGAACTGCGAATACGAGCCCGGCGCGAACACGTCGAGCGAACGGATGCGTTCGGCGATCTCGTCGTTGGCGAGCCAGAGCTCGTTGTACTGCGTCTCGAACATGCCGTGCAGGCTGTTGAACATCGGTCCGGTGATGTTCCAGTGGAAGGCATGCGTCTTCAGGTAGAGCGAATAGTTGTCGGCGAGCAGCCTGGCGAGCCCTTCGCTGATCTTCTTGCGGTCCTTCGCCGAAATGCCGATGTCGATGGCCATGGTCGAACTCCGTCTTGGGGGAAAGGAAGGTCCGGGCGCCTCGCCGGAACGCGGGTGCGGTTCGTGCGCATCCCCGGCAAGGCTGGCGGAACGCGTTTTCATCTGGGGGTGGATATCATATGGCGGCTCACTGAACGGAATACCAGAGCGCGCGCCCGATGTCCTGCCGCGCTGCGCTTCCCGCCGATGTCCCGTCTCTCCGCACTCCGCCAGGCCCTCGATGGCGCGCGATCGCGCGATCGCGGGCGGCTGCTCGGTCGCTGGCGGCGCCTGTCGCGCATGGAGGGTGGCCCTCCGGCGGGCGAGATCGACCGCCTCGCTGCCGCCATCGACGCCTCCCGTGCCTCGGTCGCCGCGCGCGCCGCACGCGTGCCGGAGATCCGCATCGACGAGTCCCTGCCGATCGCCGCGCGCAGCGAGGAGATCGTCAAGCGGATCCGCGAGCATCAGGTGATCGTGCTGGCCGGCGAGACCGGCTCCGGCAAGACCACGCAGTTGCCGAAGCTCTGCCTCGCCGCGGGCCGCGGCCGCCACGGCATGATCGGCTGCACGCAGCCGCGCCGTTTGGCTGCGCGGGCGGTGGCAAGGCGCGTGGCCAGCGAACTCGGCAGCACGGTCGGCGACCGGGTCGGCTTCCAGGTGCGCTTCACCGAGCAGGTCGGCGAGGACACCCTGGTCAAGTTCATGACCGATGGCATCCTGCTCGCGGAAACGCAGGGCGATGCCTGGCTGTCGGCCTACGACACGATCATCCTCGACGAGGCCCACGAGCGCAGCCTCAACATCGACTTCCTGCTCGGCTACCTGAAGCGGCTGCTGGCCCGGCGCCCCGATCTCAAGCTCATCGTGACCTCGGCGACGATCGACACCGCGCGCTTCGCCGCGCACTTCGACGACGCGCCGGTGATCGAGGTCGAGGGCCGCAGCTGGCCGGTCGAGGTGCGCTGGAAACGGGGTCAGAGTCACTTTTCGGCAGAGTCCGATGTTTCGGACCGTCGCTCGGCGAAAAGTGACTCCGACCCCGTTTCCGACATCGTTGCCGCCGTAGACGAGATCAGCCGCGAGGATCCGCGCGGCGACGTGCTGGTGTTCCTGCCGGGCGAGCGCGAGATCCGCGATGCCCACCTGGCCCTGGCACGACGCAAGTACCGGGAAACCGAACTGCTTGCCCTGTATGCGCGCCTCGGCACGGCCGAACAGGATCGCGTGTTCCGCCCCGGTCCGCAGCGGCGCATCGTGCTGGCGACCAACGTCGCCGAGACCTCGCTGACGGTGCCGCGCATCCGCTACGTGGTGGACACCGGCACCGCGCGGGTGAAGCGCTACAGCCAGCGCAGCCAGCTCGAGCGCCTGCATGTCGAGCCGATCTCGCAGGCCGCGGCCGACCAGCGCAAGGGTCGATGCGGTCGCGTCGGCCCCGGCATCTGCTACCGACTCTACGACGAGGACGACTACGCGCAGCGCCCGCGCTACACCGATCCGGAGATCCTGCGCACCTCGCTGGCCGGAGTGATCCTGCGCATGCTGAGCCTCGGCCTCGGCGACGTCGCCGCGTTCCCGTTCGTCGAGGCGCCGTCGGAGCGTGCGATCGGCGACGGCTACCGGCGGCTGGTCGAGATCGGCGCGATCGAGGAAGTGCGATCGCCGCCCGGATCGGCGGCGACCGCCGGCGATGCGCCGGCGTCGAACCCCGCCGGCAGGCCGCGTGCGACGGCTGCGGCCGGCGAAGACCGCTCGCCGTTTCGTTTGACCGCAGTCGGTCGCGCGATCGCCGCGGTGCGGGTCGACGTCGCCCTGGCACGCATGCTGGTCGAGGCGGCACGTCTCGACGTGCGTCGCGAGCTGCGGGTGCTGGTCGCCTTCCTCAGCATCCAGGACCCGCGCGAGCGACCGGCCGACGCACGCGCGCAGGCGGATGCCGCGCATGCCGTCTTTGCCGATCCGAAATCCGATTTCGCCGGCGTGCTCAAGCTGTGGGCCGCCTACGACGAGGCCCACGCCGAACTCACCCAGTCGAGATTGCGCGACTGGTGCCAGGCGCGCTTCCTGTCGTTCCTGCGCATGCGCGAATGGCGCGAACTGCACCGCCAGTTGCTGCTGCTGGGTCAGGAACGGCGGGAACGGGAGGAGCGGGAGGAGCGGGGTCAGAGTCACTTTTCCCCCGGCGTCGGTCGCAAGGAGGAACTGCGTTCGGGGAAAAGTGACTCTGACCCCGTTCCTGCTTCCATTTCTGCTTACGAATCGATCCACCGCTGCCTGCTGTCAGGCTGGCCGACCCAGGTCGGGCGCAAGGACGAGCGCAACCGCTACCGCGGGCCGCGCGAGCGGCGCTTCGGCATCTTCCCGGCCTCGGCACTGGCGAAGTCGCCGCCGCAGTGGCTGCTGGCCGGGCAGATCCTCGACATCGGCAAGATCCATGCGATGCAGTGCGCGCGCATCGAGCCGGCATGGATCGAACAACAGGCCGCGCACCTCGTGCGGCGCAGCTGGCATGAGCCGCACTGGTCGCGCAAGCGTGGCGCGGTGATGGCCTACGAGCAGGTGAGCCTGTTCGGTCTCGTCCTCGCCGAGCGCCGGCCGGTGCAGTTCGGCCGCCAGGACCCGGCCGCCGCACATGCGATCTTCGTGCGCGATGCGCTGGTGCGCGGGGACATCGACGCACGCGCCGATTTCATCCGTGCCAACGCGCGCACGCTCGCGCAGGCCCGCGAGATCGAGGCCAAGCAGCGGCGTTCCGGGCTGCTGCGCGACGAGGAATCGCTGGCGGCGTTTTTCGACGGCCGCGTGCCGACCGACATCCACACCGCTGCGGGGCTCGATGCCTGGTACCGCAAGGCCGGTCCTGCCGGGCAGGCGGCATTGCGCTGGTCGCTGGCCGACCTGCTCGTCGCCGAGGCCGGCGCGGGGGCGGCGGATTTCCCGACCCATCTCGCCGTCGGCGATCACCGCCTGCGTCTCGAGTACCGCTTCGTGCCGGGCGATGCAGCCGACGGCGTCAGCCTGCACCTGCCGCTGGCGCTGGTGAACGTCATGACCGCCGAGCGCGGCGACTGGCTGGTGCCGGGCCTGCTCGCCGAGAAGGTTGCCGAATGGATCCGCGGCCTGCCGAAGGCGCTGCGGCGCAACTTCGTGCCGGCGCCGGATTTCGCCCGCGCCTTCGTCGAGTCGCTCGATGCCGCCGCGCGTGCGAAGCCGCTGGCAACCGCGCTCGCGCAGTATCTGGCGCGGGTGACCGGTGTCGCCGTCGAGGCAGGTGCGTTCGCCGACGTCGAGCTGCCGGCGCACTTGCGCATGCGTTACGTCGTCACCGACGAGCGCGCGAACGTGATCGCCGAAGGACGCGACCTCGGCGCGATCCAGGCGCAATGGTCCGGTGCGGCGCGCGTGGCCTTCTCGCAGCGCGCCGCTGCCGATCTCGCCCGCGAGGATGTCGCCGGTTTCGACGTCGAGGAGGTTCCCGATGCGATCGTTTCCGCCGGCGGCCTGCACGCCTATCCGGCCTTCGTCGACCTCGGCGAGAGCGTCGCCCTGCGCGTGTTCGAGCAGCGCGACGAGGCGCTGGCCGCGCATCGCGCCGGCATCGAGCGGCTGTTGCGGCGCGCGCTCGCCGACCGCATCAAGCAGGCGCGCCGGCAACTGCCGCTGGCGAACGCGGTCGCCCTGCGCTGGGCCGCCCTCGGCAGCGCGGAATCGCTGCGTGCGGACCTCGTCGAGGCGGCCTTGCGCAGCCGCATCGGCGCCCACGACCTCGACGTGCGCACGCGCGCGGCGTTCGAGACGCTGAAGGGCAAGGTGGCGGCGGAACTGTTCCCGGCGGCGGTCGAGCGCCTTGGACTGGCCGAGGCGATCATCGAGGCCCATTCCGAGTTGTTGCCGTGGCTCGAGCCGCCGCTGATCGGATTCGCCAGGGCCAACTACGACGACCTTCACGAACAGCGCGAACTGCTTCTTGCCGAGGGATTCCTGCGCACGACGCCGGCGACGCGGCTCGTGCACTTCCCGCGTTACCTGAAAGCGATGCGCCTGCGCGCCGAGCGCCTGCGCCAGGACCCGGCGCGCGACCAGGCGCGCATGCTCGGCGTGCAGCGCTACTGGCGCGAAGTGCTCAAGCGCCGCAACGACACCGGCGTGGATGCGGCCGCGCTCGACGAACTGCGCTGGCTGGTCGAGGAACTGCGCGTGTCGGTGTTCGCGCAGGAACTGCGCACGCCCGAGCCGGTGTCGCCGAAGCGGCTGGCAAAGGCGCTCGAAGCGCTGGCTTGAGGGCTACTTGATGCGGCGCACGCCGATCCGGCACTGGCACTCCTCGACCACCAGCAGCCAGTTGCCGAAAGCCTTCGGCTTGAGGGTGACTTCGGCATTCTCGAAGGTCTGCGAGTTGTAGCTGCCGCCTTCGGCCTGCTGCCATTCCTGACCGTTGTCGAGCTTGAAGATCGTGCTGCCGGTCCAGCCCTGGAAGCTGCCGAGCAGACGTGCCTTGATCACCACGCGCTCGGAATCCTTCGGCTTGAACCCGCGCGCGTAGTCACGGTCGTCGTCCGGGGCCGCGGCGGCCACCTTGGCGGCGACTTCGCCGGCCAGCCAGTCGTTGAGGCCGCGCAGTTCCTCGGCGCTGAGCTTGTCGAGGCCGAAGGCGCGGAACTGGGCCTCGCTGAGGCGTTCCTCGAGGGTCGGTGCGGTCTGGGCGAAGGCGCAGGGGGCGGCGGCAACGAGGGTGGTCAGCAGGACGGCAAGGAAACGCGGGAAGCGCATGCGGAATCTCCGGGAAAAGGGTCGGGTCAAGCGGCCGGTTTGACGCGGATGCTGCAGTTGCAGCCCTTGACGATCATCAGCCAGCTGCCCATCGACATCGGCTTGATGGTCACTTCCGGGCCGTCCAGGACGACGTCGCCATGGCTGCCGGATTCGCTCTGCCGCCATTTCTGGCCGTTCTCGAGCGTGACGAGGGTGCGTCCGCGCCAGCCGTGGAAGACGCCGACGATCCGCGAATCGATTCTTTCACGGCGGGGCGGAGCGACGGAATCCCCGCCAACCGCGGCGACGCCGGAGCGGGGGGGCGGGGCCGCAATCGCGGCGGGCTCCTTCGCGCCGAGCCAGCGGTTGAGGTAATCGAGCTGTTCCCGGCTGAGCCGGTCGAGGCCGGCGGCGCGGAATTCCTCGCTCGACATGCGTTCCTCGAGGCGCGGATCGACCGCTTCGGCGGCAGCCGGCAGCGCCGCCGCGGACAGCGCGGCGAGGACGGCGACGAACGGGAGCGGGCGAAGCGCCATCGGGAATCCTTCGCAACGTGATCGGCTGGGCGAAAAAACCGTTGTCCAACACGAGGTTAACAGGTGCAATGAACGCGGTCAGCAGGTAGACTCGCGACCCGTGCAGTCTAACAGTCGGCCTGCCGCCTGGCTTGAGTCCAGGCGGGAAGTGCCGCATGTGGCTTGCGCGCCCCGTTTTCGATCCGGATACACCGATGACCCACCGCTCTGGTTTTGCCGCAGGACGCACCCTGGTCGCCCTCGCGGCGCTTTCTCTTGCCTCCGTTGCCCATGCGGGGATCACCGTATTCGTCGGCGGCCTGGAGGCCACCGCCAATCCGAACGACCTCAACAACATGCTGGCCGGCGACCAGGCCACCGTCGCCCTCGATGGCGAGGTGCAGTTCGCGTACGAGCGCAAGGGTTCCGCCGGCACCGGCGCGGTGGCCTATTTCGATCGCCACGTGTTCTGCGCCGACGTCCAGTCGATCGCCGGCGTGATGAGCTTCGAACCGCGTTACCAGATTCCCGAACCCGGTGCCGACGTCTGGAAGTTCCCGAATTTCCAGGTCCAGGGGTTCGAGTACGCGCACACCGGCGGCGGCTTCGCCGCGCGCGTCAACCAGATCCAGACGCCCGCCAGTCCGCTCACCCGCTGCCTGACCGCGCAGCCGGGCGAGAGCTACGCCGCATGGGATGTCGACCGCGGCCTGTTCGGCGAAGGCTTCGGCGACTATCCCGGACAGACCTTCGATGCCGGCGCCGGCATCCTGCCGCCGCAGGACTGGCCGTCCACGCTGCACCAGAATTTCCGTGTCGTGGCCAAGCAGTTCCCCGGCCACGCCTCCGGCCGCGATGTCTCGATCGTGCGCGTCGAGGTGCAGAAGCATCCGGCGGCGTCGGCGCTGCGGACGGTCAGCGTGGTGCTCGTCGACGGCTTCAACGGCAGCGCGCTCAACGGCGATGTGCGCTGGTGCCTGCTGCATCCGTATGCCGGCTTCGACTACGACAACGACTGGGTGCCGCCGACCGATCTGTGCCGCAGCGCCCCGCTGTTCCCCGGGACGCTGCCGCAAGACGGCGATTTCCTGCTCCAGGGGCTCGGCTTCTCCGAAGCCTTCCATCCCGCGGCCCACATCCTCGTCTCGCGCGGAATCGCCGGCACGCCGGCGGCCGGCCAACCGAAACAGGGGTTCGCCGCCCTGCGTCTGGATCTCGCCGTCAGCTTCGGCGTGACCGAGGACAAGCAGGATTGGTACCTGAACGACAGCGTCTGGTACAACTACTGAACGACCGCCGGCGACGGATCGTCGATCCGTCGCCGCTCGCTCCCGATTCCGGTGCCGTACCTGCCGCCGCGGCAGCCGGCCCCTCGCCGGCCGCCGCGGGGATGACGTGAAGCCCGTTTCCGACGACCGCAGCCGCGCTGCGGCGATATCCGACCTCGTCGATGCAAGACTCGCCGCCGCCGATGCCGGCGTGCGCGCCGCGTGGACGGCCGCCGCCGCCGAGCGCGAGGCCACCAGCGAGCTGCTGGCGATGCTCGGCAGCGGCGATGTCGCCCTCGCCGCCCTGCTCGTGCATGAAGCGCAGACGGCCGGCCTGCTCTTCGACGACGCGGAACTGCGCGCATTCGGCGAGGAAGTCGGCAGTCTCGTCGAGGGCCAGCGGGCCGCCGAGCGCGTGTGGTCCCTGCATGCCGCGCGCAGCGGCCACAGCGGCAGCGCCGAAGGCTTGCGGCGCCTGCTGCTGGCGATCGTGCGCGACCTGCGGGTGGTGTTCATCCTGCTGGCCCGCCAGCTCGCGCGCATGCGTGCGGCCGGCGCGCTCGACGGCGAACGCCAGCGCGCCCTCGCCCAGCTCACCATGGACATCCACGCGCCGCTGGCCAACCGGCTCGGCATCTGGCAGCTGAAGTGGGAGCTCGAGGACCTCGCCTTCCGCTACCTGCAGCCGGACACCTACCGGCGCATCGCCGAACTGCTCGACGAGCGGCGGGGCGACCGCGAAGCCTGGATCGCGCATGCACGCGGCGAACTCGAGCAGGCCCTGCGTGCGGCCGGCATCGACGCCGAGGTCGCCGGTCGGCCGAAGCACATCCATTCGATCTGGCGGAAGATGCAGCGCAAGGGCGGCGACTTCGCCGCCTTGCACGACATCCGCGCCCTGCGCGTGATGGTCGCCGACGTGCCCACCTGTTACGCCGCGCTCGGCATCGTCCACGGCCTCTGGCAGTTCGTGCCGGGCGAGTTCGACGATTACATCGCCCACCCGAAGGGCAACCAGTACCAGTCGCTGCACACCGCCGTGATCGGACCCGGCGGGCGCGCCCTCGAGGTGCAGATCCGCACACCCGACATGCATGCGCATGCCGAGCTCGGGGTCGCCGCGCACTGGCGCTACAAGGAAGGCGGCGGGGGCGATGCCAGTTTCGAACGCAAGATCGCCTGGATGCGCCAGCTGCTCGATGCGCGCGACACCAGCGACGACGACGCCGCGCTGCTCGCCGGATTCAGCACCGACGTCATCGAGGACCGCGTCTATCTGCTGACCCCGAAAGGGCAGGTGATCGACCTGTCGCGCACGGCGACCGTGCTCGACTTCGCCTATGCGATCCACACCGACGTCGGCCATCGCTGCCGCGGGGCGAAGGTCAACGGCCGCATCGTGCCGCTCAATTTCCAGCCGGCCAGTGGCGATCGTGTCGAGATTCTCACCGGCAAGGTGCCGGAGCCGCGGCGCGACTGGCTGGCGGCCCACCACGGCTACCTCAACACCGCGCGCGGGCGCGAGAAGGCGCGTGCCTGGTTCAAGCGCATCGACCACGAGCAGAACCTCGCCGCCGGCCGCGCCATCCTCGAACGCGAACTGCGCCGTCTCGCCCTCGGCACGGTCGATCTCGAGCGCTTGCCGGCCCAGCTCGACCTGCAGACGATCGACGAGGTCCATACCGGCCTTGCCCTCGGCGATGTCACCACCAGCCAGATCGCGCGCGTCCTGCACGAGCAGGTGGCCCCGCGCGAGGCGGCCGCGCCGAAGGCGCCGCGGGTACCACCGGCCGGGCGCGGCAACGTGGTCATCGACGGCGTCGGCAACCTGATGACGGCGCTGGCACGCTGCTGCCAGCCGCTGCCGGGCGATTCGGTGCTCGGCTTCATCACCCGCGGGCGCGGGGTCAGCGTGCATCGTGCCGATTGCGCACAGCTCGCCCGCCTGCGCGAGCGCGAACCGGCGCGCGTGGTCGAGGTCGACTGGGGCGAGCACCGCAGCCAGGCCTACGAGGTCGACATCCTCGTGCGCGCGCACGACCGCAAGTGGCTGCACAAGGACGTCACCAACGTCATCGCCGCGGCCAACGTCTACATGGTCGCGGTCAATGCGCGGGTCGACCCGGCGAGCAGCGAGGTCGAGATGAAGTTCGCCCTGCGCGTGGCCGACTTCGGCCAGCTTTCGGCCTTGCTCGCGCGCATCCTCGCGGTGCCGAACGTGGTCGAGGCGCGCCGTCTGGCCTGAGCATCGTCGTCGCGCAAGCCCCTGATATGCTAGGCGCCTTGCCCGGCGTGCGGGCCATTTCCCGGATACGGACTGCCCGTGATCGAGATTCCCGGATACCGCCTGTTGCGCCAGCTCGGTCGTGGCGGCATGGCTACCGTCTATCTCGCCATCCAGGAATCGGTGGATCGTGAAGTCGCGCTCAAGGTGATGTCGCCGGCCCTGCTGGCCGATCCGAGCTTCGGCGAGCGCTTCCTGCGCGAGGCCAAGATCGCCGCGCGCCTGCACCATCGCCATGTGGTCGGCATCCACGATGTCGGCCGTTCCGGCGATTCCCACTACATCGCCATGGAGTACCTCGCCGGCGGCCCCGTGCTCGGCAAGGACGGCCAGCCGCGCGCGGTGCCGTTCGCCCTGCGGGTGATCCGCGAGATCGCCATCGCGATCGACTATGCGCAGCAGAAGGGCTTCATCCATCGCGACATCAAGCCGGACAACATCCTGCTGCGCGACGACGGCTCGGCGGCGCTGACCGACTTCGGCATCGCCCGCGCCAACGATTCCTCGACGCGCATGACGCGCACCGGCGCGGTGGTCGGCACCCCGCACTACATGAGCCCCGAGCAGGCCCGCGGCCGGCCGATCGACGGCCGCTCCGACCTCTACAGCCTCGGCGTGGTGCTCTACGAGATGCTGGTCGGGCGCGTGCCTTTCCACGCCGAGGATTCGCTGGCGGTCGGCATCATGCACATCACCGAGCCGGTGCCGCGCCTGCCCGACGGACTGGGCGTGCTGCAGCCGCTGATCGACCGCCTGCTGGCGAAGGAGCCGGCCGGGCGTTTCCAGACCGGCGCCGAAGCCGCCACCGCGATCACCCGCTTCGAACAGGCGATCGCCTCCGGCGAATTGCCGGGTCTTGCCGGCACGCCGGAAGAATCGTCCCGCGATCGCCTTGTCGCGGAGACGCGGGTGTCGCCGCTGCCGCAGGCTTCGCCGCGGCCGTCGCCGGCCGATCCGCACGGACGCCATCGCGCCGAACCCGCGCTCGGCCGCCTCGACGAGATCGCCGCCGCCACCGACGAACACATCCTGCGGGCAAGCCGTGCCCGCAGCGCACCCGTGCGGCGCGCGCCGCGCAGCCGCGCGCCGCTGTGGATCCTCGCCGCCTGCGTGCTGCTCGCCGGCGCCGCCTTCGGTGCCTGGCGCTACCAGGACCGGCTGCGTGCGATGTTGCCGAGCACCGAACTCAACGACCTTCTTGCACGCGCGCAGCAGGCCCTGGCCGCCGACCGCCTCGACGGCAGCAGCGGCGACAGTGCGCGCGAACTGTTCCAGCGCGCGCGTTCGCTCGATCCGGACAACGACATCGCGCGGCGCGGCCTCGGCGATGTCGCCGCACGCCTGCTCGACCGCGCACGCGGCGCACTCGGCGCCGGCGATCTCGTCGCCGCCCGCGCGGCGGCGACCGCCGCACGCGACCTGCTCGGTGGCGGCAGCGCGGTGGACGAAGTGTTGCGGGCGATCAGCGGCGCGGAAACGCGCGATGGCGAAGTCGAGGCCCTGGTCGGCGCCGCGCGCGCGGCACTGGATGCCGGACGCGTGCTCGGCGACGACGGTGCGGTCGTGCTGTACCAGCGCCTGCTCGGTGCCGATCCCGACAATGCGGTCGCCCGCGCCGGACTGGCGCGCAGCGTTGAGCACCTCGACGCGCAGGCGCGCACCGCCCTCGATGGCGGCCACTTCGACGAGGCGAACCGGCTGGTCGGCGACATTGCGCGCATCCTGCCCGGGCATGCCGGTTTGCCCGAGCTGCGCGCGCGCCTCGTGCGCCTGCGCGAGGACGCGGCGAAGGCGCTCGACCAGGACCTTGCCCGCGGCGAGGCGCAACTGCGCGCCGGCCGCATCAGCGGCGCGACCGGTTCGGCCCAGGCGCTGTTCGAATCCGTGCTTGCCCGCGACCCGGCCAATGCGCGCGCGCAGGCCGGCCTGCGCCGCGTCGCCCAGGCCCTCGTCGTGCAGGCCGGGGCCGCGGTCGAGGACAGCAATCCCGGTTCGGCCGAGCGCCTGATCAACGAGGCCGCGCGCCTGTCGCCCGACCTGGCGGAACTGCGCGCGGCGCGCATCGGCCTGCGTGAACTGCGCGAGCGCCTCGCGATCGCCGCGGCGCGGCCGACCCTGAAGCCGGCCGATGTGGAGCGGGTCGCCGCCCTCGTCGCCGAAGCCGGCGCCGCGCTGGAGGCCGGCCGCCTGATCGAACCGCCGGGCGCCTGTGCCTACGACAAGTACCGCGCCGCACTCGCCATCGATGGCGGCAACCAGGCGGCTCTCGAGGGCATGTCGCGGCTGCCGGTGCGCGCACGCGCCCTGTACGACGAAGCGCTGGCGGCGCGTTCGCTGGCGCGGGCGCGGGCGATGTTCGAGGCCTACCGCCAGCTTTCGCCATCGGATACCGCCGCCGCCGCGATGCGCGAACGCCTCGTCGCTGCCTACCTCGACGAGGCCGATGCGCGCATCGGCGAGCAGCGCCGGGTCGACGCGGTGCGCGCGCTCGAGGCCGCGCGCGAAATCGATCCGGCCAATGCCCGTGCGGCCGAGGTGCAGCGCAGGCTCGACGCGCTCGCGCCGACCGGCTGAGCAGCCGCACGCGGATTGCCGCCATGTGCATCCTGCTCGTCGCCGTCGACTGCCTGGCCGACTGGCCGCTGGTCCTGCTCGGCAACCGCGACGAGTTCCATGACCGTGCGAGCGCCGCCGCGCTGCCCTGGCGCGAGGCGCCCGACGTCGTCGGCGGCCGCGATCTCGTCGCCGGCGGCAGCTGGCTCGCGCAACGCAACGACGGCCGCTTTGCCGCGGTGACCAACCTGCGCAGCGGCCTGCCGGCGCGGGCGCCGCGGTCGCGCGGCGCACTGGTGCGCGATTTCCTGCTCGGCACGGATTCACCGACGGCCCATGGCGAACGCGTGCGCGCCGAACGGGATGCCTACGGCGCGTTCAACCTCGTGTTCGGCGAAGCCGGCGCCGTCTGGCTCCTCGACGGCAACGAGGGTTCGCTGCACCGGCTCGGCGCGGGCGTGCATGTCATCAGCAACGGCGGCGGCCTCTCCGACTGGCCGAAGGCGCGGCGCCTGCGCGAGCGTTTCCTCGACGCCACGCGCAGCGGCCTGCCGGACGATGCGCGCCTGCTCGACCTGCTGGTCGACGAACGCCAGCCCGAGGATGCGGTGTTGCCCGACACCGGCATCGGCCTCGAGCGCGAACGCCTGCTGGCACCGGTCTTCATCCGCGGCGAGCACTACGGCACGCGCGCCGGAACGCTCGTCCTGCACCACGTCGAAGCGGGCCCCTACCTGTGCGAACGCAGCTTCGCCGCCGGCGGGTGCGTCAGCGGCGAGGTCGCCTGGCGTTGCGACGAAGCCGAGGCGGAGTGGCGTCTGGCGGACGCGCAGGCCTGAGCGCGGCGGGCGATACCGGCCGGCGCGGGCGCGGATGCCTGCGGACTTCTCCGCGACCGCGGCGCGCGTCCTACAATCCGCATCCCGCCGGCGCATTGGCCCGGTCGCGGAGTGCGCAATGCTTGAACTGGTGGGTTTCGACGGCGACGACACGCTCTGGCACAGCCAGGACTACTACGATGCCGCACAGGCCGAATTCGAACGCATCGTCGGCGCCTACGTCGATCTCGCCGACGCGCGCGTGCACGAGCGCCTGCTCGGCATCGAGTCCGGCAACATCCACGTGTTCGGCTACGGCGCCAAGGGCATGACGCTGTCGATGATCGAGGCCGCATTCGACATCACCGGCGGGCTGATCAGTTCGGGCGACCTGCATCGCCTCGTCGGCATCGGCAAGGAAGTGCTCGCCCATCCGGTCGAACTGCTGCCGGGCATCCGCGAGGCGGTCGAGGCGGTGGCCGCGCACCACCGCATCGTGCTGATCACCAAGGGTGACCTCATCCACCAGCAGGCGAAGGTCCGCCGTTCCGCGCTCGGCGACCTGTTCCATCGCATCGAGATCGTTTCCGAAAAGGATCCGGACGCCTATGCCCGCGTGTTGCGCGAGTGCGGCGTCGAGGCTCCCGCGTTTGCGATGGTCGGCAATTCGTTGCGCTCGGACATCGCACCGGTGGTCGCCCTCGGCGGCTGGGGCGTCTACATGCCGTACCACTCGACCTGGTCGCTGGAACTCGATCCGGGGTTCGAGGCCGGCACGCCGCAAGTGATCGAAGTCGGCGACGCCAGCGGCATTGCCGCGGCGATCGAACAGGTCGCGCAGCGCGCCGCCTAGCCGGCGACCGGGACGTCGCCCGGAAAAACGGGGCCGCATGCGCGGCCCCGATCCGGAACGACTCAGCGGCGGTCGCGCCAGGCCGCGTACTCGGCTTCGGAAATGCGGTTGTCGCCGTCGCTGTCGATCTCGTTGAACTTCTTCAGCACGCCGGGGAACGGGATCAACTCTTCGCGGCTGAGGAAGCCGTCGCGATCGGTGTCCGAACGGCTCCATTCGGGTGCCTTGTCGACATTCGACATGTCGGTCGGCGGCGGCGGGCTCTGCGCGATCGCCGCCAGCGGAACGCCGGCGAGGGCGGCAAGGGCGGCGGCAAACAGCGGATCGCGGATGCGTGGCAGGTTCATCGGGCTTCTCCAGCAGGCGGTCGTCGTCGCGACCGGGTGCCGGAGACGCTAGCGGGTGGCGCCGGGCCGACAGGTGAACAGGGCGATGAACGCACGCCGGTGTTCACCGTCCGTTGCAGGTGCAGCGCCGGCGTCGCGCCGGATGCTCGGGATTGCGGATCGTCGAGGGGCCGCGACGGCCCGGCTCAGGCCGCCGCGCGCAACAGCACCCGGTTGACGCGCTCGACGCGGTCGCGGGCCGCTTCCATCGTCGCGTAGAACTCGAGCGTCGGCGGCGTGTCGGCGTCGCGCGACGGCCACCAGGTCAGGGCGTAATGCCCGTCGGGCCACGGTCCGGAGATGCCGGCGACCGGCACGCCGTCGAGCACGGCGACCGACAGGACTCCTTCATAGCGCGTCTCCCAGCCGATGCGCGACGCGGGCGCAGGGGTGCGGAACGGGTTGCCGAAGATCCTGGTCATGCGCGGGTTTCGCCGTGAGTGGAAGTCACCGATCCTTCAAGCAATCACCGTGCCATGTCCTCCGGAACACGCATGTGGATGAAATCATGGGGATTTCGCTGCCCGCGCGGGAATTGCTGCGCGGCGCACGGGTTGCGAATCGGCCGCGACCCGTCTAGTTTTGCCGGCATGCGCACATTCCTCATGCTCTCGCTGTCGCTGTTCACCGTGGTCGCCTGCACGGCGCGCGGGACGAAACCGGATGCGGCTCCCGACCCCGTCGTGGCAGGCGCGCAGGACGCCTTCTTCGACCGCCTGCGCGCGTTGTGCGGCCAGTCGTATGCGGGCCGGCTCGCCGTGTTCAACGAGGCCGATGCCAAACTGTTCGCCGGGCCGGCGGTCATGCAGGTGCGCTCCTGCACCGACCAGGAAATCCGCATCCCGTTCCATGTCGGCGAGGACCGCTCGCGCACCTGGGTGGTGACCCGCACGAGCCAGGGACTGCGCCTCAAGCACGACCATCGCCACGAGGACGGCAGTTCCGATGCGCTGACCATGTACGGTGGCGACAGCGCCGGCGAGGGCAGCGCGGGGCGGCAGGAGTTCCCCGCCGATGCGGAGTCCAAGGCGATGTTCCGCGCCGGTGGTTTGCTGGTGTCGATCGACAACGTGTGGGCGATCGATATCGAGCCGGGCCGCCTGTTCGCCTACGAACTGCGCCGCCCCGACCGTCATTTCCGCGTCGAATTCGACCTCGCCACGCCGGTCGCGGCACCGCCGCCGCCGTGGGGCGCGCAACCTTGAGCGAAGGCGGAAGGGCAGCGGAGCAAGCTCCCCGAAGGGCTTGGGATACTCTGAACAAGTCTGCGCACGCGGCATGATGTCCACGAGGCTCGCCCGATGGTGTACGTGGCGCCGCTGAGGCGGGTTGCATGGGCAAGCCGCGCGCGCCGGCGGGAGGGCCTCGTGGACATCACCCCGTCATTGGATTCAAGCGGTTGGGGCCGCACTGCCTGCGCGCAGCTCCGCGGCGGGTCGACTCGACAGACGGCCAGCCTGCCTTCGTCGCCCCACCTCGATCTGCGCGCAGGCAGTGCGGTGACGCATGTGCAGACTTGTTCAGAGCATCCCTTGAATCGTTCGGGCTTTCGCTTGCCCGACTGAAGCCTTCGCTGGAGCCACGGAGCAAGCCGTGTGCTGCGGCCATGGCGAAAAAAAGGGGCGCCTTGCGGCGCCCCTGGCATGTGGAGAAACGGAACGAATGGCTCAGCCAGCCGCCGCACCGGCGAACAGGCCGACCACCGCCGCACCGAACACGAACGCCAGGATGACGCCGAGCACGATCTGGATGAGCAGCTGGATCAGGGTGACGAGGCTGGCCTTGCCGAAACCCAGCTGGTTGCCATCGGGCCGCTTCAGCAGCAGGTTGGTGATCGCCGTGTAGACCAGAAAGAGGACGACCAACGACACCAGCGAGGTGAGCGTGCCGGTGCCGAGCGCCATGTTCAGAAGCCAGCTGACGATCAGGGCGGCTATGAACTGGACGATGACGACGGCGACCGAGATCGGAAATCTCGGCATGAAGCCGGCAGCGACGCGAGCCGCCAGCATGAGGATGCCGGCACCGACGGCGATGCCGATGGCGATCGCGATGATGATGTAAAGGATGGCAGTCATGGATTCTCCCCGGAAAGTGTTGGTCGATGTTGCGGAGTGCGCATCCTGCGCGGCTTGCCTGCACGGCCTCCGTGCCGGGTAGCCCTTGGCGCATGCGGGCGGGCTACCGGTTCTTCGGTCCGGTATCCCGGATCGCCCAAACAAGCACGCAGGATGGTACGCCCGGAGGCCAGCAGCACTGAACGCTTTCGCCCGAACTCCGTTCGGCAGCGGACACCGGAACCGCGTGCGGCCTGCGGGAATTCGGCAAAATCCCCGGCGGATCATGGTGTTGTGCATGTCCGACGGACTTGGCACGGGCTGTGCTGAAGCACCCGCATGGACATTGCCCGCCCTGAACTCAAACAGCGCAAGCGTCGCCGCCAACTGCTCCTGGCCGGCGTGGCCGGCTCCCTCGTCCTCGCCGCCGGCATCGGCCTGGCCATGCTCGGGCCCGCCCTGCCGGCGGTCGAACGTGCGAGCGTGCTGGTCGATACGGTCAAGCGCGGCGAACTGCTGCGCGAGGTGCGCGGGCCCGGCAGCCTGGTGCCGAAGGAGATCCGCTGGATCGCCGCCGAGACCGCCGCGCGCGTCGAGCGCGTGCGGGTCAAGCCCGGCGCGCAGGTTGCGGCGGACACGGTCATCCTCGAGCTCAGCAATCCCGAGGTCGACGACCAGCTGCTCGCCGCCAACGCGGCGCTGACCGCGGCGCAGTCGGACCTCGCCGCGCGCCGCACCGACCTGCGCTCGCGCCTGCTCGACCAGCAGTCGGGCCTGGCCCAGGCGCGCACCGACTTCGAGACCGCGCGCATGCAGGCCGAGTCGGAGAAGACCCTCGCCGAGAAGGGCATCATTCCCGCCGTGCAGTACCGCAAGAGCCTCGTCATCCTCGAACAGCTCAAGTTCCGCGTCGGCATCGAGGAACAGCGGGTCGCCGAGTTCGAGCGCAACATCCGCGCCCAGCTCGCCGCCGAGCAGGCGCGCCTCGACCAGCTCGCCAGCACGCGCGAACTGCGCAGGCGCCAGGCCGATGCGCTCAACGTGCGCGCCGGCATCGCCGGCATCCTGCAGAGCGTGCCGGTCGAGGAGGGTCAGCAGGTCGCCGCCGGCAGCAACCTCGCCCGCGTGGCGCGGCCCGGCGAGCTGATGGCCGAGCTGCGCATCGCCGAAACCCAGGCCAAGGACATCGTCATCGGCCAGCCCGCGCGCATCGACACGCGCAACGGCATCGTCGCCGGCAAGGTGCTGCGCATCGACCCCGCGGTGCAGAACGGCAGCGTCCAGGTCGACGTCGAACTGGTCGGCGAACTGCCGGGCGGCGCGCGTCCCGACCTGTCCGTCGACGGCACCGTCGAGATCGAACGCCTCGCCGACGTGCTCTACGTCGGGCGTCCCGCGTTCGGCCAGCCGGAAACCGAAGTGCGCCTGTTCAAGGTCGATGCCGACGGCGTCGCCGAACGCGTGCCGGTGCGCCTCGGCCGCAGTTCGGTCAACCTCGTCGAAATCCGCCAGGGCCTCGCCGTCGGCGACCGCGTCGTGCTGTCCGACACCAGTGCCCACGACCAGCACGACCGCATCCGACTCAAGTAATGCCCTGAACACGGCAAAGACCGAAACACGAGCAAAAGGCCGAAAGCGTGAAATGACTGAAACACGGAGCACACGGAGCACACGGAGAAAGCCGAAGCAGAACGAGAAAAGTCCAAACTTGCTTTTCCCTCCGTGTGCTCCGTGTGCTCCGTGTTTCAAGCTTCTGATTTTCAATCCGGCGAATCGCGCCCCCAGGACAACAACCCATGGTCAACGACAGCCTGCTCCGCCTCGACGACATCCAGAAGGTGTTCCTGACCGACGAGGTCGAGACCCACGCGCTCGCCGGCGTGCACATCGCCATCGCCAAGGGCGAGTACGTGTCGATCACCGGGCCTTCGGGCTGCGGCAAGTCGACCCTGCTGGCGATCCTCGGCCTGCTCGACACGCCGACCGGCGGCAGCTACCGCCTCAACGGCCGCGAGGTCGCCGCGATCGGCGCCAGCGAGCGCGCGGCGATCCGCAACCAGGAGATCGGTTTCGTCTTCCAGGCCTTCAACCTGATCGGTGACCTCAACGTGTTCGAGAACGTCGAACTGCCGCTGACCTATCGCGACGGCGTGGCCAAGGCCGAGCGCCGCGAGCGCGCGATCGCCGCGCTCGAACGCGTCGGCATGGCGCATCGGGTGAAGCACTATCCGGCGCAGCTATCGGGCGGTCAGCAGCAGCGCGTCGCCGTCGCCCGCGCACTGGTCGGCCAGCCCTCGATCCTGCTCGCCGACGAACCGACCGGCAACCTCGATTCGAAGAACGGCGAGGCGGTGATGGCGCTGCTCGACGAGTTGCACAAGTCGGGCTCGACCATCTGCATGGTCACCCACGACCCGCGCTACGCCGATTTCGCCCAGCGCAAGATCTTCATGTTCGACGGCCGCGTGGTCGACGAGGAAACCATGCACCGCCTGCGCCACGAGGAAGACCAGCGCCTCCTGCGCCCGGCGCGCGGCGCCGGTTGATCCGCCGTCATCGTCTGCGGTTTCCGGGAGGCCTGCCGATGTTCGCCGCATGGTTCCACGACATCCGTCACGCCCTGCGCGTGCTGTCCCGGCAGCGCCTCTTCTCCGTGCTCGCCATCACCGGCCTCGGCATCGGCCTCGGGCTGAACATGGCGATCCATTCGCTGTTCCACCAGGCCGTGCTGAAGCCGTTGCCGGCCTCCGCACCGCAGCAGCTCGTCAACCTCGTTGCCTCGGGTCCGAAGAACGGATCGACCTCGACCAACCGGGCCGGCGCGCGCGAGGCGATCTTCAGCTACCCGATGGCCCGCGACCTGCAGCGCGCCGCCGCGGATTCGGAGACGTTCACGGGGCTGGCCGCGCACCGCGCCTTCCCGACCAACATCGCCCTCGGCGAGAACACGATCAGCGGCAGCGGCATGCTGGTCTCCGGCAATTACTTCGACGTGCTCGGACTGCGCCCCGCGCTCGGTCGCCTGCTGCAGGCGCAGGACGATGCCGCGCCCGGCGCCGGCCGCGTCGCCGTGCTCGCCTGGGATTACTGGCACAACGCGCTCGGCGGCGATCCGGGCGTGCTCGACCGCGACCTGCGCGTCAACGGCGAGTCGCTGCGCATCGTCGGCGTCGCCCCGCAGGGATTCGCCGGCACGACCTTCGGCGTTGCCCCGCAGGTGTTCGTGCCGATCAGCCTGCGCTGGCTGTTGCAGCCCGGCATGCCGAAGGACGAGGACAATCGCCGCAGCTGGTGGGTCTACCTGTTCGGTAGGCTCGCGCCGGGGATCGCGCCGGCGCAGGCGCGCGATGCCCTCAACCTCACTTACGCCGCGTTGTTGCGCGATGTCGAACTGCCGCTGCAGCAGGGGCTCGAC
Source organism: uncultured Dokdonella sp. (assembly GCA_934526015.1). Taxonomy (GTDB): domain Bacteria; phylum Pseudomonadota; class Gammaproteobacteria; order Xanthomonadales; family Rhodanobacteraceae; genus Dokdonella. The sequence goes on along the minus strand of CAKSZY010000009.1, from coordinate 63,398 downwards.
GATGCCACCAAGGCCGGCTTCCTCGGCGGACGCATTGCCCTCGAAGCGGGCGCGCGCGGGCAGAGCAACAGCGCGCGCGAGATGCGCACGCCGTTGCTGCTGTTGCAGGCCGCGGCCGGCCTGGTGCTGCTGATCACCTGCCTCAACCTCGCCAACCTGCTGGTTGCACGCGGCATCGGACGTGCTTCGGAACTGGCCTTGCGCGTGTCGATCGGCGCCAGCCGCGCGCGCATCGCCCGCCAGCTCCTTGCCGAATCGCTGGTACTCGCGCTCGGCGGCCTGCTGCTTGCCGTCCCGGTCGCCGATCTGGCGATGCGCGCGCTGGTCGCCGTGTTGCCGAGTGGCGAGATGTTCGCCGGCGCATTGGCGCTGCGGCCGGCGACGTTCGCCTTCGCCGCCGTGCTGACGCTGGCGGCGCTGCTGTTGTCCGGCGCGCTGCCCGCATTCAACGCCGCCTCGCTGTCGCCGGCACCGGCCCTGCGTGGCGACAGCACGCAGGCCACCTCCTCGCGCGGCGCGGTGCGCCTGCGCGGCGGCCTCGTCATCCTGCAGACGGCGCTGTCGATGGCGACGCTGGCCATGGCCGGCCTGTTCGCGCAAAGCCTGTACCACCTCGAGCACGAGTCGCTCGGCGTGCGCGCCGAGTCGATCGCCGGCCTGTCGATCTTTCCGGGTCGCAGCGGCTACACGACCGCGCAGACGAACCAGCTGCTCGATGAACTCGGCCGCCGGCTGGCGACCCTGCCCGGCGTGGAGGCGGGATCGTTCTCGCGGGTGCCGCTGTTCAGCAACGACATCTGGCAGAGCAGCGTGCGCGTGGAAGGCGTCGCCTCCCAACCCGACGGCGAATCGCCGCTCTACAACGCCGTCGACGAAGGCTATTTCGCCACCCTCGGCGTTCCGCTGCTGGCCGGGCGTGCGTTCAACGAGGCCGATGCGGCGGGCGCTTCGCGCGTGGCGGTCGTCAGCCGCGGCTTCGCCCGCCGGTTCGGCCTCGAGGGCGACGTGCTCGGCCGCCGCATCTCGTTTTCCGACGACGGCCCGCTCGACATCGAGATCGTCGGCATCGTCGCCGACAGCAAGGTCAGTGGCGTGCGTGCCGACGAGCCGGCCCAGGTCTACGTGCCGCGCCGGCAGGAGAAGCGGATCAGCGACGGCAGCTGGTACCTGCGCACGCGCGGCGACCCCGCTGCGCTGCTGCCGGCGATGCGCGCGGCGGTGGCCGCGCTCGATCCGCAATTGCCGGTCCACGACCTGCGCACCCTGCCGCAGACGATCACGCGCAATCTCGCCGTCGAGCGCTTCGTCGGCGCGCTCGCCGCCGCCTTCGCCGTGCTGGCGACCGCGCTGGCGGCACTCGGACTGTTCGGCGTGGTCAGCTACACGTTGAGCCGGCGCCGGCGCGAACTCGGCCTGCGCCTCGCACTCGGTGCTGCACCGTTGCGCCTCGTGCGCATGCTGCTCGCCCAGGTCGGGCGCCTCGGTGCGGTCGGCGTGCTGCTCGGCATCGGTCTCGCCGTCGCCTGCGGGCGTCTCGCACAGTCGCTCCTGTTCGGCGTGCACGGCGGCGATCCGCTGACCCTGCTGCTCGCCGTGGTCGCGCTGGTCGCGGTCGGCGCCGCCGCGACGGCGATGCCGGCGCTGCGCGTGCGCCACATGGATCCCGCCGCGGCGCTGCGCGATGAGTGAAGCGACGCAAACGGGAGGATGCAGGTGAACGCCTGGCTCGCCGATCTGCAGCACGCCCTGCGTCGCCTTGCGCGCACGCCGGGTTTCGCTTCCGCAGCGATCATCATGCTCACCCTCGGCATCGGCTTCAGCGTGGCGATGGTGTCGACCGTCGACGGCGTGCTGTTGCGCGGCCTGCCGTTCCCGCACGGCGAGCGTCTCGTCCTCGTGCGCGCGCAGAATCCGGGGCAGGGCGTCGTCGATGCGCAGCTCACCCTGGCCGAGGCCGAGCGCCTCGAAGCCGGCACGCCGGGCTTCGCCGCGCTCGGCCACTACTGGTGGAGCGGCAGCACGCTGTTCGACGGCACCCATGCACGCGAGATCACCACGCATGTGGTCAGTGGCGGCTACTTCGGCGTGCTCGGGCTCGAACCGCTGCTCGGTCGCGCCCTCGATGCGGATGACATGCGCGAAGGTCGCGCGGTGGCCGTGCTGTCGGAGACGGAGTGGCGGCGGCACTTCGCCGGCGATCCGTCCGTCGTCGGCCGCATGCTCGAACTGGTCGACGAGGATGCGGTCGAGATCGTCGGCGTGATGCCGGCGGCGATCGAGGCCTTCGCTGGCGAAACCGGCCTGTGGCGGCCGCTGGCGTCGGGCCAGTTGCCGCAGGATCCGGCCTGGCGCTCGCAGCGACGCATGTTGTTCATGCTCGGCCGCCTCGACTCGGGCACTTCACGGGCCGCGGCCGACGCGGCGCTGGCCCAGCGTTTTGCCGCGCTGCGCGCCGAAGGCATCGGCGCGGAGGGCGACTGGACGGCCACTGCGCGTCCGCTGCTCGACGGAATCGTCGGCGATGCGCGTGCGGCGCTGTGGGGCGCCTTCGCGCTGGCCGTGCTGCTCCTGCTGATCGCGGCGGCGACCGTCGCCATACTGTTCGATGCGCGCCAGGCGGCGCGCAACCACGAATTCGCCGTGCTGCAGGCGATCGGCGCGAGCCGTGCCCGCGTGCGCCGCGGCCTGCTGTTCGAGCTCGGCCTGGTCAGCGCCGCCGGCGCCGTGCTCGGCAGCGTGCTCGCCGGGATCGCGGTCGGCGTGCTGCGCGAATTCGCCCAGGACAGCATCCCGCGTGTCGACGGCATCGTCGTCGATGTGCGCATGATCGTGTTCGCGATCGGCCTGGCGACGCTCGTGCCGGCCATCGCCGCCATCGCCGGTGCGCTCGAACTGCGCAGCGGACCGGCCGACGCGATCCGCCGCGGCGGCAAGGGCCTGGTCGGTCGCCGCGGTTCGCGCCGCCTGCTGCCGGCACTGGCCACCGCGCTGTCGACGGTCAGCCTGGTCACCGCACTGACCCTGGCCGGCGGGCTGTGGCGCCTGCAGGCGGTCGATCCGGGTTTCCACGCGGAACGCGTCGAGGTCATGCAGTTCTTCCGCGTCGGCCGCGAAGCGCTGATTCCGTTCGGCGAGCGCGTGCTCGAACGCCTGCGCGCCGTGCCCGGCGTGCGCGAGGCGGCCTTGACCAGCGCACCGCCGTTGTCGGGCATCGGCAGCGCGAGCATCGGCATCGAGGTCGTCGGCATGGAACGTGCCGATGCACCGCAGGCCGGCCTGCGGCGCGTATCGGCCGATTACCGCGCCCTGCTCGGCACGCCGCTCGTCGCCGGCCGTGATTTCAGTGCCGACGACCGCCGCGGCAGCGAAGCGGTGGCGATCGTCAACCAGACGCTTGCGCGGCGCCTGTTCGGCGATGCCTCGCCACTCGATGCGCGCCTGCGCCTGCCGGTCGGCCGCGGAGAACCCGTGGTCTGTCGCGTGATCGGCGTCGTCGCCGACATCCGCAACGCCGGCCTGCGCATGACGCCGGAACCGGAAGTGCTGGTGCCGTTCGCCCAGCAGCCGATCAACGCGATGAGCTTCCTCGTGCGCACGACGCCCGAAGCAGGCCCGTCGGTGACCGCGCAGATGGCCGCCCTGCTGCACGAACTCGATCCGCGCCAGCCGATCACGCGCGCCTATGCGCTGGCCGAGGATCTCGCCGACCCGCTGCGCACGGCGACCTTCTTCGCGCGCGTGGTCGCCGCCTTCGCCGCGCTTGCCCTCGTGCTCGCCGTGTTCGGCGTATACGCCGTCGCCTCGCTGCAGCAGCGCCGGCGCGTCGGCGAGTACGGCCTGCGTCTCGCCGTCGGTGCGCGTCCGCTTCGTCTTGCCCTCGGCGTGCTGCGCGAAAGCCTCGTCACCAGCGCGATCGGCGTCGGCCTCGGCACGCTCGCGGTGTTCGCCCTGCTGCGCGTGCTCGACATGGCCGAGGCCGGTTCCGGCGGCATGTCGGTCGCGGCCTTCGTCGCCGGCATCGCCGCGATGGGCTTCGCCGCACTCGCCGCCGCCGCGATGCCGGCCGTGCGCGCCGCACGCGTGGCGCCGATGGAGGCGCTGCGCGATGACTGATCTGCGCCATGCCCTGCGCAGCCTGCGCACGCGGCCTGCCGCGCTGGTCGTCGCGCTGGTCCTGCTGGCCGTCGGCATCGGCGCCAACACGGCGGTCTTCTCGGTGCTGCACGGCCTGTTCCTCGCGCCGCTGGCGTTTCCGCAGGGCGAGCGCCTGGTCGACGTGCACAACGTCCGCCCGGCCGTGAACATGGATCGCGCGAACCTCTCGATCCCGGAGTACCTGGAGCGCAGGCAGGCACCGAGCCTCGAGGATCTGGCCATCTACACCGGCGTCAGCCTCAACCTCGCCGAAGAGGGCACCGCACCCGAGCGCGTGATCGGCCTGCGCGCCTCGCCGTCCCTGTTCGCCACGCTCGGCGTGCAGCCGGCGCTGGGTCGCGCGTTCGGCGACGCGGAAACCGTGCCCGGTCACGACAAGGTCGTGCTGCTCGGCCACGACCTGTGGCGCAACCGTTTCCATGCCGACCCGGGCATCGTCGGGCGTGAACTGCGACTCTCCGGCGAGAACCGGCGTGTGCTCGGGGTGATGCCGGAAGGTTTCGCTTTCCCGAGACGCAACACGCAGGTCTGGGTGCCGTATGCGTTGACTGCGCAACAGCGCGCGGACGCTGAACGTGGGCAGGCCTCGTCGCGCAGCATCGGTCGCCTGCGCGAAGGTGCGAGCCTCGAGACCCTCAACGCGGAACTGGCGCTGATCGATGCACGCGCGGCGGATCGCCTGGCGAGGTCGGCCGATGCGGGCAGCGCCGGCCACGCGCAAGCCGTGCGCGAGGGGAGTGTGCGGGGGCGTGCGGTGTCCTGGCGCGAACTCCAGGTCGGCGCCAACCGGCCGCTGCTGCTGATCCTGCAGGCGGCGGTCGTGCTCGTGTTGCTGATCGCGGTGGCCAATGTCGCCAACCTGCTGCTGGTCCGGCTGGTCGGACGGCGCAGGGAACTCGCGGTGCGCCATGCGCTCGGCGCCGATCGCGGCCGGCTGGCGCGGCAGGTGCTGATCGAAACCCTGTCGATCGCGGTCGGCGGCGGCCTGGCCGGCCTCGTGCTCGCTGCGGGGCTGCTGCGTGTGTTGCCGCACATCGGGCTCGGGCAGGCGCTGAGCGAGTTTCCCGTGTCGATGAACGGGTCGATGGCCGCATTCGCGCTCGCTGCGAGCGTGGTCGCCGGCTTGCTCGCCGCGCTGGTTCCGGTGCTCTCGCTGCGCGTCGGCAACCCGGGTGATCATCTCGGCGACGCTGGCCGTTCGGGCGGCGGCGGTCGCAGCGCTGCCGCTGCCCGCAACGTCCTCGTGGTGGTGCAGATGGCGCTCGCCACCACCTTGCTGATCGGCGCCGGCCTGTTCCTGCGCAGCTTCGTCCAGTTGCACGATCAGTCGCCGGGCTTCGTCGCCGACGGCGTCCTCACGGCCAGCATCAGTCTCGACGCACGACGCCATCCCGACCAGGCCGCGCGTGCGCGCTTCCACGAGGAGGTGCTGCGCGAAACACGCGCCATTGCCGGCGTGGAGCGCGCGGGCTGGACCAACGTGTTGCCATTCGGCGGCACCGATTCGCAGGGCGCCTACCGCATCGACGGACGCGCCGCGACGGATGCGGCATCCATGCCGTGGGGCCTGCAGCGCACGGTCGACGAGGACTACTTCGAGGTCTTGCGCATTCCGCTGATCGCCGGCCGCACGTTCAGCGCCGGCGACGCCGCCGGGCGCGAGCCGGTCGTGATCGTGGACGAACTGCTGGCGAAGCGGCATTTCGCCGGCGGGAATGCGCTCGGTCAACGCATCCGCTTCGAGGCCGATGCCGAGTGGGCCACCGTGGTCGGCGTCGTCGGCACGATCCGCCACCGCAACCTCGGCGAAACGGTCGACAAGGAAACCGTGTACTGGCCGTATCGGCAACGCATCACCAGCGATGCATCCGGCGTGCTCGTGTTGCGCGGTCCCGCAGTCGGCTCGCCGGCCACCGTCGAGGCCTTGCGCGCGTCCTTGCAGCGCATCGATCCGCAGCAGGTGCTGCATCACTTCCTGATGCTCGACGACTACATCGCCCTGACCCTGCAGGGACAGCGCGCGCCGATGAACCTGATCGGCGGCTTCGCCGCGCTCGCCCTGTTGCTGGCGGCGACCGGCATCTACGCGGTGCTGGCCTTCAGCATCGGCCAGCGCCGCGGCGAGTTCGGCGTGCGCATGGCGCTGGGCGCCGGGCGTGGCCGGATCTTCGCGCTGGTGCTCGGGCATGGCGCCGCACTCATCGCGATCGGCCTCGCGCTCGGTCTGCTGCTGGCCTTGCTGCTCGGCCAGTGGGCGGGGACGCAACTGTTCGGCGTGAGCCCGCGCGACGTGCCGACGTTCACCCTGATGCCGGCCTTGCTGGCATTGATCGCCCTGTTCGCGTGCGGGCTGCCGGCGCGCCGCGCCGCGCGCATGGCGCCGATGGAGGCGCTGCGCGACGATTGAATCCGGGTGGCGATGCGCTGCCGTCAACGCGCGTAACGTGCGCGCTTCTCCTGCACCTTGGCGCCGGCCCTGCTGACGATGCGCTCGCGCAGCCACGCGGCAAACTCGTTCTCGCCGATCGAGCCTTCGGCGAGGCCGATGTACTGCGGATAGAGCTCCGGGTCTTCGGCGTCGAGAGTGCCGCCATTGAGGACGATGAACACTTCGCAGGCGACCGCGGCGGTGCGCTTGTTGCCGTCAACGAACGGATGGTTGCGGGCGAGGCCGAAGGCCAGCGATGCCGCGAGATCGGCGATATCCGGTGCTGGATCGCCGTAGGCGAACAACTGCTGCGGGCGGGCGAGGGCGGATTCGAGCAGGGCCTCGTCGCGCACGCCGCTGCTGCCGCCGTGCTCGGCGAGCTGGCGGTCGTGGATGGCGAGGGCCAGCGCGCGTTCGATCCAGAGGATCATGGCGCGCTCACTGGGCAAGCTTGTTCAGCAGCGCACGGCGCTTGCGCATGACGTGCTCGGCCACGTCCATCTGCTCGGCGAGGGCGGGATCGTAGATGCTGAGGCGGATGCCGTCCGGCGTCTCCAGCGCATGCAATTCGTCGCCCTTCTCGATGCGCAGGCGCGTGAGCAGTTCCTTCGGCAGGATGATGCCGGCCGAGTTGCCGATCGTGGTGACCTTGAGGCGCATGGGAAGCTCCCGGAAATCGTCGTTGAAACGGATGTTATCACCGATTTCGGGTGCACGGCACGAGCCTGTGCCAGTGTCCGCGCCTGGCGATCCGCCTGTTCGCTGATGGACAGTCGGAGTTCGTGGATGCGCGCAAACCCGCGCCGGATCAGGGCTCGGTGCGTTGGCCCGATGATTGCGTAGGGTTGTGCCAGACGGCATCCCACCCGGACGACGAGGCTCCCGCATGCTGCACGACATCCGCCTGGCCCTGCGTTCCCTGCTGCGTGCGCCGGTGTTCGCCGTCGTGGCCGTGCTCATGCTCGCGGTCGGCATCGGCCTTTCGATCTACATGTTCGGCGCGATCAACGCCTTCGCGCTGAAACCGCTGCCGTTCGCCGAGCCCGAGCGCCTCGTCCATTTCGAGTACACCGATGCGCGCGACAGCTCGCGCAACATCGCCCTGGCCCAGCTCGACTGGCTCGACCTGCGCGAGCGCCAGCAGTCGCTGGAGTCGCTCGCCGCGTATGCGCAGGGCACCGCCAATCTCGGCGGCATCGAGGGTGCGCCCGAGCGTCTGTCGGGCGCCTTCGTCAGCGCCGACGTGCTGCCGGTGCTCGGCGTGCAGCCGATGCTCGGGCGCGGCATCGGTGAGGTCGACACGCAGGCCGGCGCATCGCGCGTCGCCGTGATCGGACACCGCGTCTGGCAACTGCGCTTCCATGCCGATGCGGAAGTCGTCGGACGCAGCGTGCGGATCAACGGCGAAGCGACCACGATCATCGGGGTGATGCCGGAAGGCTTCGCCTTCCCGGTCGCCGAATCGGTGTGGCTGCCGCTGTCGAGCGATCGTGCGCTGGCCGCGGCGGAAGGCTCGCCGCGCGTGAAGACGTTCGGGCGCCTGCGTGCCGGCGTGTCGCGCACGCAGGCCGAAGGCGAGTTCGCCAGCCTCATGCAGGGTCTCGCCGCCGAGCGCAGCCTGCCGCTGCGCGGCGACCGGCCCAAGCTCGAGCCGTTCTCCGACGAGTTCATCCTGCCGCAGATCCGCGAAGCGACGAATGCGATGTTCATCGCCGTGCTGCTCGTGCTGCTGATCGCCTGCGCGAACGTGGCCAGCCTCGTGCTGGCGCGCTCGGCCGGGCGTGCGCGCGAACTCGGCATTCGCGCCGCGCTCGGCGCGAGCCGGCGGCGACTGGTCGTGCAGGTGCTCGCCGAGACCGTGGTCGTCGCCGTGCTGGCGACCGTGCTCGGTTATGCCGGCGCCGACGTGGCCGCGCGCGTGTTCGATACCACGACGTCGGCGGACAACCCGTTGCCGTACTGGGTCGATTTCACGCTCGACCTGCGCGACCTGGCGTTCTGCGCCGGCATCGCCCTCGTCGCCGCCCTGCTCGCCGGGCTCGTGCCGGCGCTGCGCGCGGGGCGCGTCGACGTGCAGGAGAGCCTGCGCGACGGTGGCGCCTCGAGCTCGGGCATCGGCCGCGGCGGACGCTGGCTGGTCAGCGCGGAGGTGGCCCTGTGCGTGGTCCTGCTCGTCTGCGCCGGGGTGGCCGTGCGCAGCGCGTTGCACGCGCAGCACAGCGAGCTCGGCATCGACGTCGACGGCGTGCTGACCGGGCGCATCGGCCTGTTCGAGTCGACCTATCCGGATGGCGCCGCACGCCAGCGCTTCGTCGACGCGCTGAGGCCGCGCCTCGAGGCCTTGCCCGGCGTCGAGCGCGTCGGTTTCGCCAGCTCGCTGCCGCTGATGGGCTACGAGCGCCAGGAGTACGCGCGCGTCGGCGACGTCGTCGGCCCCGACGAGCGCCACCCGCAGGCCTGGTCATCGAGCATCGACGACGGTTTCTTCGCCGCCTTCGGCATCGCCCTGCGCGAAGGCCGCCTGTTCGATGCGGGCGACACCGCTGCGGCGCCGCGCGTGGCGATCGTCAGCGCCGCTTTCGCCGCCGCGGCCTGGCCGGGACAGAACGCGATCGGCCAGCGCGTGCAGCTCTCGCCGAAATACGCCGAAAGCCCCTGGCTCGAAGTCGTCGGCGTGGTCGCCGACAGCCTGCAGGCCGACTACCTGCAGGCCGGTGTCTCGGCCGCGAAGCGCGGCGATGGCAACGTGTTCCGCCCGCTCGCGCAGGATCCTCCGGCCTTCCTCAGTTTCGCCCTGCGCATGCACGGCGACGAAGCTGCGCTCGGCGAGGCCGTGCGCGCGGCGGTGCGCGCCGTCGATGCCGACCTGCCGGTGTACTGGCTGCAGCCGATGCGCGACTGGCGCGCGAAGATCTTCTGGGGTGCCGATCTGCTGGCGACGATGTTCGCCGCCTTCGCCGTGTTCGCCGTGCTGCTCGCGGTCGCCGGCATCCATGCGGTGATCGCCTTCGACGTCGCCCGCCGCACGCGCGAGATCGGCGTGCGCCGCGCGCTCGGCGCACAGGCACGCGCGGTGCTGGCGATGGTGCTGCGGCGTGGCGTGCTGCAGGTGGCTGTCGGCGTGCTGGTCGGCCTGCCGCTCGCGTTCGCGTTCTCGCGCGTGCTCGGCGACCTCATGATGCCGGGCTCGAACGTCGATCCGCTCGTCTATGCCGGCGTTGCCGGCGTGCTCGTGCTGGCCGTGCTCGCGGCGGTGGCGGTGCCGGCGCGCCGCGCGCTGCGCGTCGATCCGATGGTGGCGCTGCGCCATGAATAGGGAATGGCCGATCGCCCCCCAACCCGTCGAGGTGTCGCGATGAACGCGCTTCGGTACGAACTCAAGGTGGCCGGGCGCGGACTGCTGGCGCAGCCGATGTTCTCGGCGCTCGTCGTCGGCGTGCTCGGCGCGGGCATGGCCTGCGTGATCTACATGCTTATCGCGATAGGCAGCATGGTGCTGAGGCCATTGCCTTTTCCCGAGCCGCAGCGCCTGCACTACGTCGGCGCCGAGGACGGCGGTGGCGGTCGGCTCGCTCCGTTGCGCGCCGATGACCTGCTCGGCCTGCGTCGGCAGCTCGACGGCCGCGCCGAGGTCGCAGGCATCACCAAGGCGACGATCAATCTGAGCGATCTTGATCGTCCCGAGCGCCACGCCGGCGCCTTCGTCAGCGGCAACCTGCTGCGCACGCTGGGTGCCGTGCCGGCGCTCGGACGGGATTTCGACGAAGCCGACGAGCGCGCCGGGGCAGCGCCCGTGGTGATGCTCTCCGATGCGACGTGGAGGATCCGCTACGGCGCGGATCCGGCGATCGTCGGCCGGGCGGTGCGCGTCAACGCGAAAATGGCGACGGTGATCGGCGTGATGCCGCCCGATTTCAGCTATCCGGAACGTGAAACCGTGTGGATGGCCGCGACCCTGGCCGAGGGCGCGTCCGACGAGCACGACTACACCGTGGTCGTGCGCCGGCACGCGGGCACTTCGCAGCCCGCCCTCGATGCGGCCGTCGATGCCTGGTTCGCCGATGCGTCGCGTCGCGAGGCCGGGCACTTCCGCGGCATTCGCATCGGCGTGCAGCCATTGGCCTGGCTCACGATCAACCGAAGCACGCGTGCCGTGCTCGACATCATGTTCGCCGCGGTGGCACTCGTGCTGCTGGTGGCCTGCGCCAACGTCGCCAACCTGCTGCTGACACGCACGCTTGCGCGCCGCCAGGAACTGGCCGTGCGGGTCGCGCTTGGCGCGAGCCGCGGGCGCCTGATGGCGCACCTGCTCGCGCAGAGCCTGCTGCTGACGCTGGTCGCGACGGCAATCGCGCTGCCGCTCGCCATGGCTGCGGCGGACTGGACCGAGCGGGCGTTCCGCGTCTCGACCGATGGTCCGCCGCTGTGGATCCATTTCACCCTCGACGCGCGCAGCGCGGCGCTGGCGATCGCAGTCGCATTCACCACGGCGCTGGCCGCCGGCGTGCTGCCCGCGCTGCGCGCGGGCGGCGAAGCGATGGCGCAGGACCTGCGCGACGGTTCGCGCAGTGTTGCCGGCGGCGCTTTCGCGCGAATCAGCCGTGCCCTCGTGGTCGGCGAGATCGCGCTGTCATGCGCGCTGCTGATCGCGGTCGGCACGCTCGTGCGTGGCATCGTCGCTATCGACCGCGCCGATCTCGGCTTCGATCCGACCGGCATGCTCACTGCGCGCATCGGCCTGTTCGAGAATGCGCACCCAACGGGCGCGGATCGGGTGCGGCTGTACGAGCGCATCGCCGAACGCCTGCGCGCCGACTCCGCCGTGATCGACGCGACGGCTGCCACCAACCTGCCGGCGCTTGGCGGCCAGCGTCGCGACGTCCTTCCCGAAGGCGAAGTCGCCGACGGTGGCGCATTGCCACGAACATTGTTCAGCGCCGTCGACGACCGCTTCTTCGCCACCTACCGGCTGCGCTTGCTCGAAGGGCGCAGCTTCGACAGCCGCGACGGTGCCGAGGCCGCCCAGGTCGCCATCGTCGATCGGCGTTTCGCCGATCGCCACGCATCCGGAGGCCCGGTGCTCGGCAAGCGCTTCCGGCTCGACCCGCATCGCGCGGATGCACCGATGGTCACCGTGGTAGGCGTGGTCGATGCGGTGCAACTCGACGAGCCCGGCAGCACCGCGCAGCCCGTGATGTTCGTGCCGCTGCGGCAGCAACCGGCGCGCTTCGTCAGTTTCGCGGTGCGCGTCGACGGTGATCCCGCCGCATTCGCGCCACGGCTCGCCGATGTCGTCCGCGAGATCGATGCCGACACGCCGGCGTACTGGGTGAACACCTATGCGCAGGCGATTCGCGGGGCGAGCTTCAGCGAACGCCTGCTCGCGCGCATGTTCGGCGTGTTCGGCGCCATCGCGCTCGTGCTTGCCGGGGCGGGCCTGTACGGCGTGCTTGCTTTCAACGTCGGCCAGCGCACGCGCGAGATCGGCGTGCGCCGCGCGCTGGGCGCACCTTCAACGAGTGTCGTGCGCGATCTCGCCACGCGCACCGTATGGCAGCTCGGCATCGGCCTCGTGCTCGGTCTCGTCGTCGGCATTCCGTTCGCGCGGCTGCTCGCCGGCACGCTCGACAAGCTCGCCGGTGTCGATACGGGCGTCATCGTCGCGGCCCTGCTCGCGATCAGCGCGGCGGCCGTGTTCGCGCTGGTGGTGCCGGCGCGCCGCGCGCTGCGCGTCGATCCGATGGTGGCGCTGCGCCATGAATGAGGACTTGCATGTACCCGAGGAAGCTCCGCTCATGCTGACCACAACCTGGAGATCGTTGCGCCGCGCACCCCTGCTCGCGGCGACGGTCGTCGTCCTCGTCGCCGCGGTCGTCGCGGTCAACGCGACCGCGTTCTCGGCGATCCACGCGCTGCGCTGGAAGGCGCTGCCGTACCCGGACAGCGAGCGCCTGGTCGACCTGCGTGCCGACCTCGCCGGTTTCGGCTTCAAGGTCGGCCTGACCGAGCGCCTGCGCGGCCTCGCCGTCGCCGACGCGAGCACGTTCAGCGGGGCGCTCGGTTACGTCGAGGCGCAGCAGCTGCGTGCGGACGGGCAAGGCCGGCGCTGGCGATTCGCGCGCGTCGGTCGCGACTTCAACCGCGTGCTCGGCGTGGCTCCCGCACTTGGCCGCGGCTTTGCCGACGAGGACATGCACGAAGGCTCCGATGGCGTGCTGATCCTTTCCGACGCAGCCTGGCGCCGGCATTTCGATGGCGCCGCCGATGCGATCGGCGGCGAGCTGCGCTTCGATGAAAAGCGCTACACGGTGATCGGGGTGATGCCGCCGGGGTTCGTGTTTCCGACCGCTTCGGTCGACGCCTGGCGGCCTTACGTGATGAGTGCGGGCGAGCGTGCGCAATCGGACGGTGGCAATGTCGGCGACATCAATGTGGTCGCCCGTCTCGGCGACGGCATCAGCCTGGCCCAGGCCGGCGCTCGCCTGCAGGCGATCTTCGCCGCCGATGCAAGCGTGGCGGGCCTGCGCCAGAACGCGGGCCTGCGCGCCGAGGTGCGGCCGTGGCGCGAACGCTTCGCCGGCACCCAGGGACGCGCACTGGCCCTGGTCCAGCTCGCCGCGCTGATCCTGCTCGCGGTGGTTGCCGCGAATCTCGTCAACCTCTACCTCGACCGCCTGCTCGGTCGCGTGCGCGAGTTCGGCATCCGCCGTGCGCTCGGCGCCGACGAACGCGCGATCACGCGCGGCATCGTCGCCGACCTCGCGCCACCGGTCGCGCTCGGCCTGGTCGCCGGACTGGCGCTGACCCCGTACGGCCTCGCCCTCGCCCGTCGGCATGAATTGTTGCCGGGCAACCTGCCGCAAGGCAGTGGTTTCGGCATCGCCGCCGTCGGCGCCGGGCTGATGGTCGCGGCGATCGCACTCGGCAGCGCGGCGCTGGCCGCCTGGGTCGTGCGGCGTCCGGCGATGCTCTCGTCGCGCGCCGCGGTCGGCGGACTCGGCCGCGTGCGTCCGGCCATGATCGTCGCCCAGGTCATGCTGACCACGGTCCTGCTCGGCGCATCGGGTCTGCTGTTGCGCAGCGCGCTCAACCTCATGGCGACGCCGCGCGGCTTCGATGCCAGCGGCATCGTGCTGACCGCGGTCGATCCGGCCGGCGTCAGCATCAGCGGACGCCGCTACGATGCGAAGAACGACGACGAGCGCCTCAGGCCCCTCGTCGAGCAGGTGCGTGCCGACATCGCCGCGCTGCCGGGCGTGCGCGCGGTCGCGGTGGCGATGACGCCGCCGTTCAGCCAGTGGGAGACCGTATCCGGCTACACGATTCCGGGACGCGAGGAGCAGGTGCAGGCGCGCGCGCGCGGCGTCGGTCCCGGTTACTTCGGCGTGCTCGACATCCCGCTCGTGGCCGGGCGCGGCTTCGAGGAAGGCGATCCGCATGACCGCGTGGTCGTCGTCGACGAGGTCTGGACGAAGCGCTACCTGGCCGGCGTCGACCCGATCGGCGCGCGCATCGACATTCCGCGCAACGAGGGCGAAACCCTGCAGGCGCAGGTCATCGGCGTCGCGCGCACGGTCAAGCACGAACGCCTCGATGAAACCGATCCGCTGCCGACCGTCTACCAGTACGTCGCCGCACCGCTGCCGGTGTTCTGGCTCGTCACCCGCGTCGATGGCGAGCCGGCCGGCTACACGGAAACGATCCGCCGGCGCGTGGCCGCGCTCGTGCCCGGCGTCGACATCGGCGTCAACCAGCCGCTCGCCCGGCTCATCGACGAAACCCTGGTCGGCCAGCGTTCGCTGGTCGCCGCGCTCGGTGCCTTCGCCCTCGCCACGCTTGCGCTCGCCGCGCTCGGCCTTGCCGCCGTGCTCGGTTTCGCGATCCGCCGCCGCACCGCCGAGATCGGCGTGCGCCTCGCCGTCGGCGCGACGCCCTCGCGCGTGCGCGGTCTCGTGCTGCGCCAGGGCGGCGGCCTCGTCGTCACCGGCATCGTGCTCGGCATGCTCGCCGGCATCCCGCTTGCGCGCCTGCTCGCCGAACGCCTGCACGGCGTCGGCATCGCCGACCCGCTGACCTGGGGTGGCGTTGCCGCGATGGTCGCCGTCATCGCGCTTGCGGCATGCTGGTTGCCGGCGCATCGCGCCGCGGCGACCGACCCGGTCGAGGCGCTGCGCAGCGAATGATCGCGTCGGCCCCGCCCCTTTCCCTTGCGCACCACGGAATCCCGCAATGATCGCGCTCGAGAACGTCGAGAAATCCTTCCCGCTCCCCGGCGGCCGCACCTGGGTCCTGCGCAACATCCGTCTCGCCATCGGCGAGGGCGAATTCGTCAGCGTGATGGGGCCGTCGGGGGCCGGCAAGAGCTCGCTGCTCAACCTGATCGGCCTCATGGACCACGACTGGCAAGGCCACTACGTGCTCGACGGCGTGACCGTCGAAACGCTCACCGCGAAGCAGCGCCAGGCCCTGCAGCGCGACAAGATCGGCTTCATCTTCCAGCACTACCACCTGATCGACGACCTCAAGGTGTGGGAGAACCTCGACCTGCCGCTGCAGTATCGCGACGTGCCGGCGAAGGAGCGCGCGGCGCGCGTCGGCGACCTGCTCGACCGCTTCGGCATCGTCGGCAAGAAGGACCTCTACCCGAGCCAGCTCTCCGGCGGCCAGCAGCAGCTGGTCGCGGTCGCGCGCGCGGTCATCACCCGTCCGCGCCTGCTGCTCGCCGACGAGCCGACCGGCGCCCTGCATTCGAGCCAGGCCCGCGCGATCATGGACCTGCTGCACGAACTGCATCGCGACGGCATGACGATCGTGCAGGTGACCCACAACGCCGACCTCGCCGCCGAGGCAGGGCGTACGCTATGCCTGCGCGACGGCTGGATGGAGGCGCGCTGAAGCGCATGCGTGAACCCGACCGGAATCGACCATGGCTGCCGTGACACCGCATCTGCTGATCGCCGACGACCAGCGCGACGTGCGCGAGGCATTGCGCCTGCTGCTGAAGGGCGAGGGCTGGGCCTGCACCTGCGTGGAGGGGCCGGCGCAGGCACTCGATGCCCTGCGCCGGCAGCGTTTCGACGTCGCCCTGATCGACCTCAACTACACGCGCGACACGACCTCCGGGGGCGAGGGCCTCGACCTGCTGCGCGACTTGAAGAAGGTCGAGGAGGGGATGCCGGTGGTGGTGATGACCGCCTGGGGCACGATCAACCTCGCGGTCGAGGCCATGCGCCATGGGGCCGGCGACTTCATCGAGAAACCCTGGGACAACCAGCGCCTGATGAGCGTGCTCGGCAACCAGCTGGCGCTGGCCCGCGCGCATCGCCGCGAGCAGCGCCTCAGTGCCGAGAACGCGCTGCTGCGCGGCGGTGACGACGGCTTCATCGCCGAGTCGCGCAGCATGCGTGGCGTGCTCGACACGATCGCGCGCGTCGCGCCATCGGACGCGAACGTGCTGATCCTCGGCGAGAACGGCACCGGCAAGGGCGTCATCGCCCAGCGCATCCACGAGGCTTCGCGGCGGGCCGCGGCGAGCTTCGTCAAGGTCAACATGGGCGGCATCCCGGAAACCGTGTTCGAGGCCGAGATGTTCGGCCATGTGCGCGGCGCCTTCACCGATGCCAAGACCGACCGCATCGGCCGTTTCGAACTGGCCGACGGCGGCAGCCTGTTCCTCGACGAGATCGCCAACATCCCGCTCGCCCAGCAGGCCAAGCTGCTGCGCGTGCTCGAGGACGGCGAACTCGAACGGGTCGGGTCCTCGCGCACGCTGAAGGTCGACGTGCGCCTGATCTCGGCGACCAATGCCGATCTCGCCGCCGAGGTCGCGCGTGGCGCGTTCCGCAAGGACCTGCTGTTCCGCCTCAACACGGTCGAGCTGCATCTGCCGCCGTTGCGCGAGCGCGCCGAGGACATCCCGCTGCTGGCTGCTTCGTTCCTCGAGCGCTTCGCCCGCCGCTACCAGCGCGACGGCCTGCGCTTCGCCCCTTCGGCGATCGCGGCCCTCGGCGCACACGCCTGGCCCGGCAACGTGCGCGAGCTGTCCCATGCGATCGAGCGCGCCGTGCTGATGGCCTCGGGCACGGTGCTCGACGCCGGCGCCTTCCCGCTTGCCGCCGGTGCGGTGGCGGTCGGGCAGGGCGCCCTCGGCGCCGCGACCGCGGCGGGCGCGAACGCCAACCTCACCGTCGAGCAGGCCGAGGAACACCTCGTGCGCCAGGCCCTCGCCCGGAGCGGCGGCAACATCCAGCGCGCGGCGCAGGCGCTCGGCCTCAGCCGGCCGGCGCTCTACCGGCGCATGGAAAAGTACGGCATCGGCGGCTGAGTGCGTGCCGCCGACGCCGGCATGCGCGGCCACGGTCCTTGCCCGGCCGCGTGGCATCGCGGAGCATGGGCGCACGTCCCCGTCCGCCGCCGCTCGATGCCGACTCCGCAGAAACCGCGTCCGCGACGCTGGAACCACGAGAGGCGACTGCTCGCCGGTTGCCTGCTGGTGGCGTCGCCGGCGCTGCTTGCGCTGGCCCTGGCGCTGCACGCGGCCGGGCTTTCGCTGCGCCAGGGGCTGGCGGCATGGAGCGCCGTCGCCGGCGTGACCCTCGTGCTGGCCTTCGAGTTGCGCCGGCGCGCGGTGTACCCGTTGCGCACGCTGTCGAACCTGCTCGAGGCATTGCGCGAAGGCGACTACAGCCTGCGGGGATCGCGCGCGCAGCGCGGTGACGCGATCGGCGACGTGGTCATCGAGATCAACGCGCTTTCGCGCACGCTGCGCGAACAGCGCCTCGCCGTCGAGGAGAAGAGCGCCCTGCTGGCCAAGGTGATCGCCGCGCTCGACCTCGCCGTGCTCGCCTTCGACGCCGAGGGCCTGTTGCGGCTGGCCAATCCGGCGGCAGAGCGCCTGCTCGGCGAGCCGTTCGGGCGCCTGGCCGGGCGCAGTGCGCAGGCACTCGGCGTTGCCGACTGGCTCGGCGCCGACGGCCCGCGCATCCGCGAGCGCCGCTTCGCCGGCGGCAGCGGTCGCTGGGACGTGCGCCACTCGCGGTTTCGCGAAGGCGGCCTGCCGCACGACCTGCTGGTGGTCACCGACCTCAGTCGCGCCTTGCGCGAGGAAGAGCGCCTGGCCTGGCAACGCCTGCTGCGCGTGCTCGGCCACGAGCTCAACAACTCGCTGGCGCCGATCCGCTCGATGGCGGCCACGCTGGCGAAGCTGCTTGCCAGCGAACCGCTGCCGGGCGACTGGCGCGATGACGCCGGCTCGGCGCTCGGCGTCATCGGCGACCGGGCCGAGGCGCTGGCGCGCTTCATGGCGCGCTACACGGCGCTCGCCCGCTTGCCGCCGCCGACCGTGCGTGCGGTCGAGTTCGACGCGCTTGTCCGCCGCGTCGCCCAGCTCGAGCAGCGTCTTGCCGTGCGCGTCGAAGGAGAGTCCGGCCTCGGCCTCGACGCCGATCCCGACCAGCTCGAGCAGGCGCTCATCAACCTGCTGAAGAATGCCGTCGACGCCGCCCTGGAAACCGGCGGTGGCGTGCAGCTGCGCTGGCAGCGCCAGGGAGAGGGCGTGGTCGCGGAGATCCTCGACGAAGGCCCCGGCCTGCCGCCGAGCGAGAACCTGTTCGTGCCGTTCTTCACCACCAAGCCGGGCGGGTCGGGGATCGGCCTGGTGCTGGCCCGCCAGATCGCCGAAGCGCATGGCGGGCAGGTGACCCTGGAGAACCGCAGCGACGCGCAAGGCTGCATCGCCCGCCTGTGGTTGCCGGCATGATCCTGCGCCTTGCGCTCATGCTGCTGCCCGCCGCGGCGATGCCGTCGGTCGCCGCCGGGACCGATGCGGACCCGGCGACATCGCTCGCCGGCGCGGCCTGCGCGGCAATCGCCGCCCGCGTCGACCGCCACGGCGGCAACGATCCGCTGCTGCTGGCCAGCTGGGAAAGCGGCGAGGACGCCATCGAACCCGCGCTCGCGACGGCCGCCTTCGTCTACGACAACGCCCTCGCCGTGATCGCCCTGTGCGCCTGCGGACGCACGCCGGCCGCACTGCGCATCGGGCGGGCCTTGCGCGCGGCCGCGCTGGCGCCGACGCGGCTGCGCAATGTCCTGCGCGCCGGGCCGGCAGAGGCGGCGCCGCTGCCGAACGGCTGGTGGGATGCCGGCGCGCAGCGCTGGAACGAGGATGCGCAGCAAATGGGCACGGCGACCGGCAACGTCGCCTGGGTCGGCCTCGCCCTGCTGCGCCTGCATGCGGAGGACGCCGATCCGCGCTGGATCGAGGCGGCGGCAAGACTGGGGCGCTGGGTCATCGAGGAAACGCGCGGCGGCGACCGCGGTTTCAGCGGCGGCATCGACGGTTTCGATGCCGCGCCGCGCCGGCTCGGCTGGAAGTCGACCGAGCACAACGTCGATCTGGTCGCCCTGTTCGCTGCGCTCGCTGCGCTCGACGACGATCCCCGCTGGCCGGCGGCGCGCGATCGCGCGCGACGCTTCGTCGCCGCGCAATGGGATGCCGCGGCCGGCCATTTCGTCACCGGCACGCTGGCCGACGGCGTGACCCCGAACCGCGACACCTCGGGTCTCGATGCCCAGCTGTGGCCGCTGCTGCTCGGCGATGCCGACCCCGACTGGCGCCGGGTCATGGCCTGGGTGGTGCGCGCACACGGCGTCGACGCCGGCTTCGATTTCAATGCCGATCGCGACGGCATCTGGATCGAAGGCACGGCGCAGGCGGCACTGGTCTGGCGCCTGCTCGAACGGCCGGCCGATGCACGTCGCGCGCTCGCCGTGGTCGCCCGCGCGCGCAGTGCGGGCGGCTGGCTGTACGCGACCCGCGAGGCGCGCGTCAGCACCGGTCTCGCACTCGGCCCGGACAGCCGCGAGGCCGACTTCCACTACTACCGGCGTCCGCACCTCGGGGCGACCGCATGGGCCGTGCTCGCCGCGCTCGGGGTCAATCCCTTCGATCCCGCGCGGAGCGCGGCGGAGCCGCCGCGGCCGCTGCCGGTGAAGCCGTGAACGGCACGCCACGCCGTCGCCTGCCGCAGTTCCTGCTGCTGGCGTTCGCGGTGATCTTCGTCGCCCTCGGCATCGCCCCGGCCATGCGCGAGGACTGGCTGCTGGAGAACGTGCTGGTCGTCGTCGCCGTCGTCTGGCTGGTCCGCAGCCGGCACTCGCTGGCGCTGTCGAATCCGGCCTGCGTGGCGCTGTTCGTGCTCGGCGTGCTGCACGAGATCGGCGCCCACTGGCAGTACTCGGAGGTGCCGTACGACGCCTGGTTCGCCGCCCTCTCGGGCGTTTCCCTCGATGCCGTGTTCGGCTTCGAGCGCAACCAGTACGACCGCCTCGTGCACTTCCTCTATGGCGTGCTGGTGACGCCGGCGGCGGTCGAGCTGATCGAAGCGCGGGTGCGGCCGCGCGGAGTCTGGCGCGTGCTCGTGCCGCTGACCTTCATGATGTCGCATGCGCTCGTCTACGAACTCTTCGAATGGTTCGCCGCCGCCCTGTTCGGCGGCGACCTCGGCATCGCCTATCTCGGCAGCCAGGGGGATGTCTGGGACGCGCAGAAGGACATGGCGCTGGCCGTGCTCGGCAGCGTGCTCGTGCTTCCATTCCTGCTCTGGCGGCAGCGCCGGCAGCAACGCGCGGGCGGATGAGCCACGCGCTCCCGGATCGCGCGTCCCGGGCACGATGCTGCGACCAGGTGCATGCTGCGTGCCGCAGCGCTGACCATCCCGCTGCCGGCATCGACGCCGTCGCCGCCGGTGTCGTCGCCGGTTCGTCGAAGATCGCCGCGGCGTTGCAGCACACCGGCGCACAGTCCATGATCCACCCGCCGAAGGTGGGATGACGAGTGGACATCACCGAACTGATCGGAAAGGCGCGTGACGGCGACCGCGGTGCAAGCGAGCGCCTGTTCGCATCGCTCTACACCGAACTCAAGCAGCTGGCCCGCGGCCAGCTGGCCGGCGGTGATGCGCCGCTGCATGCGACCTCGCTCGTGCACGAGGCGTACATGAAGCTCGCCCGCGGCGCCGACGTGGCGATCCGCGACCGCGAGCATTTCTATGCGATTTCCGCCCGCGTCATGCGCCAGATCGTCATCGACCATGTGCGCGCCCGCGACGCCCAGCGGCGCGGTTCCGGCATGCGCCCGGAAGGGCTCGAATCCAGCGCGCTCACGGTGGCCGCGGCCGAGCGCGGCGACGACGTGCTCGCCCTCGAGGAAGGCCTCGACAAGCTGATGGCGATCGATCCGGCGCTCGGCCGGCTGGTCGAGCTGCGCTTCTATGCCGGGCTCGAACTGACCGAGATCGCCGGCATCGTCGATCGCTCGGAACGCTCGCTCAAGCGCGACTGGCGGCGTGCGCGGGCTTTCCTCTATGCCGAACTCGGCGGCGACGGACTGCCGGCAGGGTCTGACGGATAGGGTTCCTGGCCCGACCCGGCTGCGTTCGACGTGGACAGGGAAAAGGGGGCGCGATGAATGCGGACGATGCCGCCGGATGGGACTCGCTGTGGATGCTGTTCGACGAACTCGGTGAGCTCGACGAATCGGCGCGGGCAGCGCGCCTGGCGGAGTTGCGCGCGCAGTCGCCGCTGCGCGCGCGCAAGCTCGAGGAACTGCTGGCCGCCGATGCGACCGCCAGCGGCGTGCTCGAGCGCTCGCTCGACGGCGTCGCTCCGGACCTGCACCGCAGCTTGCGCGAAGGCGGCTGGGAAACGCGCGCCGGCCTCGTGCTCGGCAGCTACCGGCTGGTCGAGCCGATCGGCAGCGGCGGCATGGGCGAGGTCTGGCGTGCCGAACGCGCGGACGGCGAGTACGACCAGGACGTCGCCATCAAGCTGCTCAAGCGCGGCATGGACACCCAGGCCATCCTGCGGCGCTTCCTGCAGGAGCGCAGCATCCTCGCGCGCCTGCGCCATCCCGGCATCGTGCGGCTGCTCGACGGCGGCATGGGCAGCGATGGCCGCCCGTACTTCGTCATGGAACACGTCGCCGGCACCCTCGTCACCGAACACGCGCGCGTGGCGCGGCTGGACGTGCGTGCGCGGGTGGCGATGACGGCGAAGATCGCCGATGCCATCGGCTACGCGCATGCCCAGCTCGTCGTGCACCGCGATCTCAAGCCGTCGAATGTCATCGTCGACGCCGACGGCGAGCCGCACCTGCTGGATTTCGGCATCGCCAAGCTGCTCGAGGATTCGTCCGAACAGACCGAGACCGGGTCCGGCATGCGCATGCTGTCGCCGGCCTACGCGGCACCCGAGCAGATTCTCGGCGAGCCGGTTTGCACCGCGACCGACGTCTATGCGCTCGGCTTGCTGCTGCACGAACTGCTGACCGGGCAGCTGCCGCACCGGCGCGCCTCGCGCAATCCCGACGTGCTCGCCGCCGGCCTCGAGCACGAATCGCTCGAACGCACCAGCGATGCGATGGCCGACGCGGAGCGCGTGCGTGAGCTGTACGGTGACCAGGCCGACGCGCAGCGCCTCGCCCGCGAAGTCGGTGGCGACCTCGATCTCATCCTTGCCATGGCGATGCGGCGCGAGCCGCAGCGCCGCCATGCGACCGCGGCGGCGTTCGCCAACGACCTGCGAAGCTGGCTGGACGGGCGACCGATCGCGGCGCGCGCCGACAGTGCGCGCTACCGCCTCGGCAAATTCGTGCGCCGTCACCGGCTCGGCGTGCTGGCGTCGGCGGCCATCCTCTTCGCGTTGCTCGGCGGACTCGGCATCGCGCTGTGGCAGGCCGGGGTTGCGCGCGAGGCGGCCGCGCGCGCCGATGCCGAACGCGACCTGGCCCGCCAGCAAGCCGAGCGCGCCGAACGGGTCAAGGAGTTCGTGCTGGCGCTGTTCCGCGAACAGGACCCGGCCAGCCGGGCGCGGGCACAGGCACGTACGGCACCGGAGCTGATCCGCGAAGGCATCGCCGAAGTCGATGCGCGCCTTGCCGGCGATCCGGCCCTGAAAGCCGAGCTGTTGCGCGACCTTGGCGAGATCCAGACCAGCCTCGGCGACAGCGCGGCCGGCAGGGCCACGCTCGAACGCGCATGGAACCAGCAGGTCGCGCTGACCGGCGGCGACAGCGTGGCGGCGCTGCAGGCGCAGGCGGTGCATGCGGCGGCAGGAGTGTTCTCCGGCGACCCGCGCGCCGAGCCGCAGTTGCGCGACGCGGTCGCCCGCCTGGCGACGGCGCTCGGGCCCGACCATCCGCAGGTCGCCAAGGGCGAGATCGCGCTGGCGCGGATTGCCGTGGTCGGCGCGCGCTACGACGAGGCGCTCGCGCTCGCCGGTCATGCTCTCGGGGTCGCCGTGCGCGCGCATGGCGAGGGGCACCCGGAGACGGCATCTCCGCTGTACCTGAAGGGCGTGATCGAGGGTTCGATGGGTCGCTACGAGGAGGGTCTCGGCACCCTCGGCGAAGGATTGGCGATCATCGAGCGGCATTTCGGCGCCGACCATGTGCGCACGATCACCTTCCGCTCGCAGATGGCCGACCTGCTGCGCTACCAGCGCCGTTTCGACGAAGGACTCGGCCAACTCGACCAGGCCCTTGCCATTGCCCGCGCGCAACTGCCCGATCGCCATCCGATGACCGGCAGCCTGCTGACCCGCCTCGGCGACATGCAGCGGCGCATGGGCCGCCACGACGCAGCCGAGGCGACCTACATCGAGGCCGCCGCAATGCTGGCGCCCGCCGGTGGTGCGCCCTACGCGCAGCTCCTGCAAAACCACGCCATGCTGGCTTCCGCGACCGGACGCCACGATGTCGCCATCGAGCGCCTGCGGATCGCCGTCGACGAGTTCCGCAAGTCCACCGGCGAGAGTGCGCATACCGTGCTGGTCGAATTGGCCCTGGTCGACGCCATCAGCACTTCGGGCCGGCTCGATGCCGCCGACCGCCTGCTCGGGAGCGCTGCGGCGAAAGTCTCCGCAACGCTGGCATCCGACACCTACGCGCTCGGCTACCACGACACGGTGAGCGGACGCCTGCGCTACCTGCAGGGCCGCTACGCCGAGGCGCTGCCGTTGCAGCGCAAGTCCGTGGCCTTCCTCGTCGACCTGTATGGCGAGCAACACCTCGACGTCGCCGAGGCGCGCCTGCTGCTCGCGCGTACCTTGTGGGCGGAAGGCGGTGCGGAACGCATCGACGAAGTCGCCCGCCTGCTCGCGCAGGCACAGCCGGTCCTGCAGGAAGCGGACACCAAACCGCTGCTGCTCGCCGAAGCGCACATGTTGCAGGCCGCCATGGCGCTCGAGACCGGCGATCGCGCACGCGCGCGCAGTGAAACCGCCGCCGCCGAACAGGCGGCCGCGCGCGACCGTTCCGATCCGCTCGCCCTCGGCAAACGCGTCGCTGCGCTGCGTCGCCGCGTCGGCGCCGGCTGAGTCCGCGGCCTCTGCTCGCGCGGGACGAAGGAAAGGCGCCCCTCATCCGCGGCTGCCGCCGCACCTTCTCCCCGCTGCGCGGGGCGAAGGGACAGCTGGCGTCATCGCGGGAATGCAGGTCTTCACGCCTGAAAGCGCGCGGGCTGTCCTTCGCACCGCTCGGATGGAAGGAACGGCGCCCCTCATCCGCGGCTGCCGCCGCACCTTCTCCCCGCTGCGCGGGGCGAAGGGACAACTGGCGTCATCGCGGGAATGCGGGTCTTCATGCTGGAGAGCGCGCGGGCTGTCCTTCGCACCGCTCGGATGGAAGGAACGGCGCCCCTCATCCGCGGCAGCCGCGGATGAGGGGCGCTTTCGGCCATCCACGCAATGCGGCGCGGCTCTTCCGCATGCGTGCCGACGTCGGAACTCCGACTCCCGCCACTCATCCGCGGCGGCTGCCGCAGTCGATCGACACTTGCCGCCGGCGGCGCCCTCGCGTATCACCTCGGGTCGGTCATCCGCGGAGTTTCCTTCCGATGAAGCACTGGTTGCTGGTTCCCCTCACGCTCGCCATCGCCTGGCCACTGGCCGCCGCCGAACGCCGCACGATCACCCACGAGGATCTCTGGCAGATGCCGCGAGTCGGCACGCCGCAGATCAGCCCCGATGGGCGCCTGGCGGTGTTCGGCCTCACCGAACCCTCGTACAAGAAGGACGAGTCGATCAGCGACCTCTGGCTGGTGCCGACCGACGGCAGTGCGCCGGCCCGGCGCATCACCGGCGACAAGGCCGGCGAGAGCGGGGCGGCGTGGAGCGCGGACAGCCGCCGCCTCGCCTTCGCCGCCAAGCGTGCGGACGACAAGCAGGCGCAGATCTACGTGCTCGACCTGGCCGCCGGTGGCGAGGCGCAACGCATGACCGGACTGTCGACCGGGGCGGCATCGCCGGTGTTCTCGCCGGACGGCACGCGCCTGTTGTTCAGCAGCCGCGTCCATCCCGACAGCGTCACCGACGCCGACAACGAGCGCCTCGCCAAGGAGGAAGAGGAAAGGAAGTACAAGGCCCGTGTCTACACCGGCTTTCCGATCCGCTTCTGGGACAAGTGGCTCGACGGCAAGCAGGCGCGCCTGTTCGTGCAGACGATCGGCGCCGGCGCCGCCCGCGACCTGCTCGCCGGCAGCGCGCTGGTCAAGCTGCCCGGATATTCGCTGGCCGAGCGGGGCTCGACCTGGACGCCCGACGGCAAGTCGGTCGTGTTCGTGGCCAGCCGCAACCGTGATCGCGCCGCCTGGTCGTTCACCCATTCCGACCTGTTCGTGGTGTCCGCCGAGGGCGGCGAGCCGCGCCGGCTGACCGGCAGGGAATCGGCCGATGCCGCCGACGGCTTCGGCAATCCGCGCTTCAGCCGCGACGGCAGGACCCTGCTGGCAACCATCGATCCGCTCACCGACAAGGTCTACAACGCCGCCCGCATCGTCGTCTTCGACTGGCCGTCGATGCGCGAACGCGGGCGCATCGAACTGCCCGACGGCCGCGACGTCGGCGGTTTCGATATTTCTCCCGACGGGCGCAAGGTCTTCATCACCGCCGAGGACGCTGGTCAGGAGAAGCTCTACGAGGCTCCGGCGAACGGCGGCGTGGCGAAACGGGTCGGCGCGCCGGAGCGGGGCGTGTGGTCGGGGCTGTCGGTCGGCGGCACGCGCGAGCCGGTGCTCGTGGCCAGCTACGAAAGCGCGACCGAGCCGCCGGAAATCGTCCGCCTCGACGCGCGCGGCGGCGCGCACCGGCGCTTGACTTCGTTCGCCGCGGCACGCGCCGCCGCGCTCGATCTTGCGCCGGTCGAGCACTTCCACGTCGACAATGCACGCGGACAGCGCATCCACAGCATGCTGGTCAGGCCGCCGGCATTCGATCCGGCGAAGAAGTATCCGCTGCTCGTGCTGATGCATGGCGGACCGCATTCGCAATGGCGCGACCAGTTCGTGCTGCGCTGGAACTACCACCTGCTCGGTGCGCAGGGCTACGTCTTGCTGCTGACCAACTACGTCGGTTCGACCGGCTTCGGCGAGGCCTTTGCCCAGGCGATCCAGGGCGATCCGCTGAAGGGCCCGGCCGACGACATCAACCTCGCCGCCGACGAGGCGATCCGCCGCTATTCGTTCATCGACGCCGATCGCCAGTGCGCCGGCGGCGCCAGTTACGGCGGCCACCTCGCCAACTGGCTGCAGGGCACGACGACGCGCTACCGCTGCCTGATCAGCCATGCCGGCCTGGTCAACCTGGAGACCCAGTGGGGTACCAGCGATTCGATCTACGGTCGCGAGGTCGGTGCCGGCGGCCCGGTGTGGGAGCAGGCCGCGGTCTGGCGCGAACAGAACCCGATCCGTCTGGCCGCGCACTTCCGCACGCCGGTGCTGGTGACGTTCGGCGAGAAGGACTATCGCGTGCCGCTCAACAACGGCCTCGAATACTGGTCGGCGCTGCAGCGGCAGAAGGTCGAGAGCCGCTTCATCGTGTTCCCCGACGAGAACCACTGGGTGCTCAACGGCGAGAACAGCCGCTTCTTCTACAAGGAGGTCGGCGACTGGCTGGCACGCTGGCTGGATGGCAAGCCGGCCGCGGCCGAGCAAGCGGCGACGACGCGGAAGGACTGAGCAAGCGCCGCGGCGGCCGGATCGCCCCGGCCTGCCGCGGTTGCGCGCCGCCGGCGCGTGCGTCGCAGTAAGATGCGCCGATCATCTTGACGGAACCCAGGCATGGTCGACCCGGCGAAGGCCCCGCTGAGCTACGCGGACATCCCCGAGCGCAACACGGCCGACAACGTGTTGCGCACGGCCCAGCAGCATCACGTGCAGCTGTCGGCGATGGCGGACACCAAGGCCAACATCATCATCACGGTGTCCTCGATCGTCCTCACCCTCTCGCTCGGGCGCATCAACGATCCGGAACTGCGCACCGGGGTGTTGATCCTCGCCGGCTTCACCCTCGTCGCCCTGTTGCTGGCGATCCTCGCCGTGCTGCCGAAATACCGGCCGATCCGGCTCAAGGAAGAGGAGCTGCCGCCGCATTTCAACCTGCTGTTCTTCGGCCATTTCGCCGAGCTCCCGCGCGAGCGCTACCTCGCCGAGATGAACCGCGTGCTGATGCCGGGCGGCGTGCCGTATTCGACCTGGGTCGCCGACATCTACTCGCTCGGCACCTATCTTCGCCATCACAAGTACCGCTACCTGCGCTACAGCTACCTGTTCTTCCTGGCCGGTTTCGTGCTGGCCTGCATCGAGCAGGGCTGGCGTCTGCTCGCCGCCTGAGCGAACCCCGGCGACACCGTCGCTGCGTTGCATCGCCACCTGCCGACCTTTGCGAGGGAACCTCATGCGTGCATGGCTGCTGATCGCGATCCTGCTTTCCTGCATCACCGTTGCGCCGATCCCGGCGCATGCCGCCGACGCGGCGGTGCCGGCGCCGCTCGAACCGTGGCGCGCATGGGTGCTGAAGGACCAGGAATTCCGCGCCTGTCCGCTGATCGCCGGTCGCCAGGCGCGCGGACGCGACGATTTCGCCTGCATCTGGCCCGGCATCCTGCAGCTCGACGCCGATGCGCGCGGCGCCACCGTCGTCCAGCGCTGGCGGCTCGAGGTGGAGGGCTGGGTGCCGTTGCCGGGAGATGCCCGCTATTGGCCGCAGCAGGTGCTCGCCAACGGGCGCGCGGTCGCAGTGGTCGATCGCGGCGGGCCGATGGTCCATCTCGCCGCCGGCACCCACGAACTGCGCGCGCGCCTCGACTGGGAGCGGCGGCCACAGTCGCTGCGGGTTCCGCCCCTGATCGCCAGCGTCGCCCTCGGCGTCGACGGCAAGGCGGTGGTGCCGGTGCAGCGCGACGGCCATGCGCTGACCCTCGGTCGCGTCGCCGGCGGTCCGGTCGAGGCCGACAGCGTCGACCTGCGCGTGTTCCGTCGCTACAGCGACAGCATCCCCGGCGAACTGACCACCGAGATCCGCATCAACGCCGCCGGCCAGGCGCGCGAGGAAGCGTTCGGGCCGGCCCTGCCCGAAGGATTCGTTCCGCTTTCGCTCGACAGCGGCGGCTGGCCGGCGCGCCTCGACGAGCGCGGCATGCTGCTCGTGCAGGTGCAGCCCGGCAGCGACACGCTCGTGCTGCGCGCACGCGCGACCGCGCCGATGTCGACCCTGGTTGCGCGCCTGCCGGAGGCGAACTGGCCGCCGCAGGAAATCTGGAGTTACGCCGCGCAGCCGAACCTGCGCACTAGCGGCATCGGCGGTGCGCTGCAGGTGGATCCGCAGCAGGCCGATGTGCCGGGCGGATGGCAGGCCTTGCCGGCCTTCGCCCTCGAGAACGGCGACCGCCTCGTCATCGAGGAGCGCTCGCGCGGCAACGCCGGCGACGACGCCAACCGGCTGGTGTTGCAGCGCGAGGTCTGGCTCGATTTTTCCGGCGCGGGCGGGTTCGCCCGTGATCGCATCAGCGGACAGATGCAGACCGGCTGGCGCTTCGACGTGGTGCCGCCGTACGCGCTGCAGCGTGCCGAGAGCGGCGTCGACGGCGAGGCCGAATCGCTGCTGGTCACGCGCGGCGGCGATGAGGGCTCCAGCGGCATCGAATGGCGCACGCCCGAGGTCGACCTGCGGGCCGGCGTGCGCATCGCCGAAGCCGGCGGCAGCCTGCCGGTGGCCGGCTGGCAGCAGGTGTTCGACCAGGTCACCACGACCCTGCATCTTCCCTACGGCCATCGCCTGATCGCCGCGCCCGGCAGCGACCGTGCGAACGGCAGCTGGCTGTCGGGCTGGACCCTGCTCGACGTCTTCCTCGCCGCCATCATCAGCCTGCTGGCGCTGCGCCTGTTCGGCTGGATCGGTGCGCTGGTGACTGCGCTCTATCTCGTGCTGGCCTGGCAGGAACCGTCGGCGCCGCGCTGGAGCCTGCTCGTCGTCTGCGCTCTCGCCCTCGTCGCCCGCGCGTTGCCGGCCGGCCGCCTCGCCCGCGCCGGCCATTGGCTGCGCATCGGCGCGGTCGTCGTACTCGTCTTCATCGCCCTGCCGTTTGCCGCGCAGCAGGTGCGCCAGGCCCTGTATCCGCAACTCGAAATCGGCATGCGCGCCGGCAGCGTCGCCAGGATGTTCGAGGCGAACGTCGCCCTGCAGCCTCCACCGCCGCCGGCGGAACCGGTCGCCATCCTGCGTGAGGAAGAGGCCGCAAGCGCCGCCAAGGCGCTGCCTGCGCCGGCCGCTGGCGGGCGTACCGCGGAAAGCCTTGATCGGGTCGTCGTCACCGGCTCGCGCATCGCCAACGTCGAGCGCCAGCGCAACGTCGACCAGATCCGCAAGTTCAGCCAGAGCACGGTCATGCAGACCGGTGCCGGCGAGCCGGGCTGGCGCATCGGCAGCGTCTACACGCTGAGCTGGAGCGGCCCGGTGCTGCCGGCCCAGCAGGTCGATCTCGTCATCGCGCGGCCGTGGCTGGTGCGCAGCCTGCGCATCCTGCTGGTCGGCCTGCTCGGCTGGTTGCTGTGGCGGATCGTGCAGCAGACCGTCGTCGCGCGCGCCCGCATCGAGCGATCGGCCGCCGCCCCGGCCGCGCTGGCGGTGCTCGTGCTGGCCTTCGCACCGGTGGCGCCGACGATGGCCCAGGCGCTGCCTGCGGACGGCCTTCTCGAGCAACTGCGCCAGCGCCTTGTGGAAGCGCCGGAATGCGTGCCGAATTGCGCGTCGATC
The DNA here is from genome assembly GCA_934526015.1 of uncultured Dokdonella sp. Lineage (GTDB taxonomy): Bacteria > Pseudomonadota > Gammaproteobacteria > Xanthomonadales > Rhodanobacteraceae > Dokdonella. Next base: position 33,727 of record CAKSZY010000009.1, on the reverse strand, counting down.
GCCGCGGCCGAAGTCCGCGCACGCGGCGACGAGGTGCGCGTTGCCCTCGACGTGCATGCGCTCGAGCGCGTCGCCGTGCCGTTGCCGCACGACGATGCGGCGGCGGTGCTGCGCGCGGTGTCGGTCGATGGCGTTGCCAGCGACGCCCTCGTGCGGATCGGCCAGGCGCCGTGGCTCGCCGTGCCTCCCGGCGTGCACCGGGTCGAACTCGTGTTCGCCGCCAGCGCCGACAAGATCGATCTCGCCTTCAGCCTGCCGCCGCGGCGGCTCGCCTTCGCCGGCGAAGGCTGGCAGGCCAGCGGCATCGCCGAGCAGCGCCTGCTTGCCGAAACCCTGACCCTCGTGCGGCTGCGCGAGGGGGCCGATGCACGTCCGCTCGCCGCGGCCCAGCAGTTCCCGCCGTTCGTGCGCGTCGTGCGCGAGATCGATCTCGATCTCGACTGGCGCATCGAAACCACGGTGGAACGACTCGCCCCGCGCGAAGGCGGTTTCACCATCGACCTGCCGATCCTCGCCGGCGAGCGGGTCGGCACTCCTGGCCTGCGCGTGCGCGAAGGCCGGCTCACGATGGCAATCCCGAGCCGGGCCGGCTCGGCGCAGTGGTCTTCCGCCCTCGACCCGACCACCGCGCTGAGCATGACCGCGCCGGCACTGAGCGAACATGTCGAGGTCTGGCGCTTTCTGGTCAGTCCGACCTGGCACGTCGAGTTCGAGGGCGTGCCGGAATCGGGTTCCATCGATGCCGGCAACGACTATCGCCGCTTCGAGTTCCATCCGCTGCCGGGCGAGACCCTGCGCGTCACCATCGGCAAGCCGTCGGCCGTGGAGGGCGCCACGCGCGCACTCGACAAGGTCGGCCTGAGCAGCCGTTTCGGCCAGCGTGCCAGCACCCACGAACTGCGCTTCGACCTGCGCGCGAGCCAGGGTGGCGAACAGGTGATCGCCCTGCCGGCGGACGTCGAGGTCATGGGGGTCGACATCGATGGCAAGACCACGCCGGTGCGTCTCAAGGACGGCAAGCTGAGCCTGCCGGTGCGTCCGGGCCTGCAGGTTGTCGGTATCCGCTTCCGCGACAATGCGGCGATGTCGTGGCGCGCGAGCACGCCGGTCGTCGACCTCGGCCTGCCGGCCGCCAACATCGACCTGCACGCGAACCTGCCGCACGACCGCTGGCTGCTGGCGGCGTCGGGGCCCGCGGTCGGTCCGGCCATCCTGTTCTGGGGCGAGCTGGCGGTGATGGTCGTGCTGGCCTGGCTGCTGTCGCGCTGGCGGCATTCGCCGTTGCGCTTCCATCACTGGCTGCTGCTGGGTCTCGGTTTCTCGACGTTCTCGTGGATCGCCTTGGCTTTCGTCGTTGCCTGGCTGTTTGCGCTGGAATGGCGCCGGCGGGTGCCGTCGCTGCAGAACTGGGCGTTCAACCTCGCCCAGCTCGGCCTCGTCGCGCTGACCGGGGTCGCTTTGCTGTGCCTGTTCGCAAGCATCCACAACGGTCTCCTCGGCGAACCCGACATGGTCGTCAGTGGCCATGGTTCGCATGCGCGCGCGCTGCACTGGTTCGCCGACCGCAGCCGCGGCGTGTTGCCGGTGGCGGCGGTCGTCTCGCTGCCGTTGTGGGTCTACAACCTGGTCATGCTGGTGTGGGCGCTGTGGCTCGCCTGGGCTGTGGTCGGCTGGCTGCGCACCGCATTCCGTGCGTGGATGGAGGGCGGCTACTGGCGTTCCTGGCGCGCGCCGAAGCCCGCCGCCGCAATCGATCTTCCGCCGCCACCGCCGCCGCAGGCCTGAGGCGGATGGCCAGGGTTCGCGAACTGCTCGCTTCGGCCACGGCAGGCAGTGGCAGCGACACACGCCACGAGGTCGAGTTGCTGCTCGGGCACGCGCTCGGACGCACGCGCGCGTGGCTGTTCGCGCATGCGGACGACGAGGTCGATGCGGATGCACAGGCACGCTTCGAGCGACTCGTCGCCGCCCGTCGCCGCGGCGAACCGGTCGCCTACCTGACCGGCACGCGTGGCTTCTGGACGCTCGATCTCGAAGTCACCGCCGACGTGCTGATTCCACGTGCCGAAACCGAGCGCCTCGTCGAACTCGCCCTCGAACGCATTCCCGCCGACGTTGTGTGCGCCGTTGCCGATCTCGGCACCGGCTCCGGCGCGATCGCCCTGGCCATCGCCAGCGAGCGGCCGCAGGCACGCATCGTCGCCACCGACGCGAGCGCTGGCGCGCTCGCCGTCGCCCGGGCGAATGCGCGGCGCCTCGGCCTCGACCAGGTCACCTTCGCGCAAGGCGACTGGTGCGCGGCACTCGGCGCGCAGCGCTTCGACGTGATCGTTTCCAATCCGCCCTACATCGCCGCGGGGGATCCGCATCTCGGCGAAGGCGACCTGCGCTTCGAACCGGCATCGGCACTCGCCTCGTGCAACGACGGCCTCGACGCGATCCGCGCCATCGCCGCGCAGGCGCGCGACCACCTCGAAGCGGGCGGCTGGCTGCTCGTCGAACACGGTCACGACCAAGGCGCTGCCGTGCGTGGCCTGTTGGCCGACCACGACTACCTCGACATCGCCACCGCGCGCGACCTCGAGCAACGCGAGCGCGTGACCTGCGCCCGCACGTGATCCATGAAAACCCGGGTCGGAGTCGACTTCCGGGTCAGCCGGTGCTGCGCATGACCGTCGGCGGGATCAAGGCGGCGAAGCGCGCGCGGATCGAGGCTTCGATGCCGGCGGCGTCGAGGCCGGATTCGGCGAGGAGTTCCTCGCGGCTGGCGTGTTCGAGGTAGCTGTCGGCGAGGCCGAGATGGAGCAGCGGCAGGACGATGCCGTGCGCGGCCAGCAGTTCGCCGACGCCTGCGCCGGCACCGCCCATGATGGCGTTGTCCTCGACGGTGACGATCGCCGCGTGCGTGCGCGCGAGTTCGAGCACCAGCCTGGCATCGAGCGGCTTGATGAAGCGCATGTTGACGACGGTCGCGCCGAGTGCCGCGGCAGCCTTTTCGGCCGGGGCGACCATCGCGCCGAAGGCGAGCACGGCGATCGCCTCGCCACGCCGGCGCAGTTCGGCCTCGCCGATCGGCAGCGTGTCGAGGTTGCTGCCAGGCGCGGCACCGGTGCCGCTGCCGCGCGGGTAGCGCACCGCGGCCGGGCCCTGGTGGTGGAAGCCGGTGCTCAGCATGCGCCGGCACTCGGCCTCGTCGGCCGGCGCCATGACGACCATGTTCGGGATGCAGCGCAGGTACGAGAGGTCGAAACTGCCGGAATGGGTCGCGCCGTCCGGGCCGACGAGGCCGCCGCGGTCGATGGCGAACAGCACGTCGAGATTCTGCAGGGCGACGTCGTGGATGAGCTGGTCGTAGGCGCGCTGCAGGAAGGTCGAGTAGATCGCCACGACCGGCTTGGCACCTTCGCAGGCCATGCCGGCGGCGAGCGTCACTGCATGCTGCTCGGCGATGCCGACGTCGAAGTAGCGCTCGGGGTATTCCTTCGAGAAGCGCACCAGACCGGAGCCTTCGCGCATCGCCGGGGTGATGCCGAGCAGGCGTGGATCGGCCGCCGCCATGTCGCACAGCCAGTCGCCGAAGATGTCGGTGTAGGTGGCCTTGCCGGGTGCCTTGCGGGTCAGGCCCTTGACCGGATCGAACGGGCCGACCGCGTGGTAGTCGATCTGCGCGCGTTCCGCCGGCGCGTAGCCCTTGCCCTTGGTGGTGATCACGTGCAGGAACTGCGGGCCGTCGAGTTCGCGCAGGGTCTTCAGGGCGTGCAGCAGCTGCGGGATGTCGTGGCCGTCGACCGGACCGGTGTAGTGGAAGCCGAATTCCTCGAACAGCGTGCTCGGCATGAACATGCCCTTGGCATGTTCCTCCCAGCGCTTGAGGAAGCGCCAGGCGTGGCCGTCGCGGCGCATCATGCGCTTGCTGCCCTCGCGCAGGCGGTTGAGCGTGCGGCTGGCCATCAGGCGGGCGAGGATCTTGGTCAGCGCGCCGACGTTCTCGCTGATCGACATCTGGTTGTCGTTGAGGATCACCAGCATGTTCGGGGCGAGGTCGCCGCCATGGTTGAGCGCCTCGAAGGCCATGCCGGCGGTCATCGCGCCGTCGCCGATCACGGCGACGATGCGGCGCGGATCGGCATTGCGCTTCGCCGCGATCGCCATGCCGAGCGCGGCGCCGATCGAGGTCGAGGAATGGCCGACGCCGAAGGTGTCGTACGCGCTTTCGTCGCGGCGCGGGAACGGCGCGAGGCCGTCCTTCTTCTTGATCGTGGTGATGCGGTCGCGGCGTCCGGTGAGGATCTTGTGCGGGTAGCACTGGTGGCCGACATCCCAGACGATGCGGTCGTCCGGCGTGTCGTACAGGTAGTGCAGGGCGACGGTCAGTTCGACCACGCCGAGACCGGCGCCGAAATGACCGCCCGACGAGGCGACCGACTCGATCAGGTACTCGCGCACCTCGCCGGCGACCTCGCCGAGTTCGGTTTCGGGGAAGCGGCGCAGGTCGGCCGGTGTCTCGATGCGCGCGAGGCGCGGATAGCGGATGGGGTCGATCATCAGGGGCACAGCCGTCAACAGACCGTCATTTTCGGCCTTCGGAGCTGGCGGAGCAAGGAAGCCGGCCTGACCGGACCGGGCGCGACGGTGGCGTTGCGCGGGCAAGCCCCTCAGTTCGGCCGCCGGTCCCTCGGCAGATGGTTGACGAGGAACTCCATCTGATCGGCAAGGATGTTGCGGTTCGACAGGATCAGGTGTTCGACCCAGCTCGGCCGATACGGCACGGCGAGCAGCGGCATGTGCGCCTGCTGCGGCGTGCGGCAACCCTTGCGGACGTTGCAGTGCAGGCAGGCGGTGACGACGTTCTGCCAGCTGTCGCGGCCACCTCTCGATATCGGCACGACATGGTCGCGGGTGAGCTCGCCGCGCGGGAAGTGGTTTCCGCAATACATGCAGAGCATGCGGTCGCGGGCAAACAGGGCGGCATTGGTCAGCGCCGGCGCGGGGTCGATGCCATGCAGGCGCGCGTGGCCGGTGCTGGCGACGATCGGGTGGAGTTCGAGGACGCTTTGCTGTCCGGACAGGCGGTTGGTGCCGCCGTGGATGGTCAGGCAGGGCTCGCCGAGCGTCCAGGCGACGGCACCGCGCACGTACAGGCAGGTCGCGTCCTGCCAGGAAATCCAGTCCATGATGCGCCCGCTCGCATCGAGCGAGAGCACGCGCGTGGCGTGGATGTCACCGATCGTGCGTGCGACAGCCTGCATTCGATCCTCCTCGTTCGGGCCGGATCCGCGGCATGCGCGGGCGCGGCCGGCTTGCGAAGCTGCCGCAGCATAGACCAAGTCGATGGCGTTTTTGCAACATCCGTCATCCTGGCGAAGGCCGGACAAGTGCGCCTGGCTTTGGTTCTTCGCTCTCTCTTGGGTGTGTTGAACCACGGGTTCCGCTCGCCTCGGCGGCGCCCGACATCGTCATTCTGGCTTGGGCAGGCATCCAGCTCCTGGCTTTGGTTCTTCGCTCTCACTTGGGTGCTTTGAACCACGGGTTCCGCTCGCCTCGGCGGCGAGCGGGTTACTTTCCTTTGTCTCGTCAAAGGAAAGTAACCAAAGGAAAGACGACCCCGGCAGTCGCGCCGGACGGACTGCGTCCGCCCGGTTCCCTGCGGTGCTCGCCAGCCACCGGCCGGCGAACAACTCGGCCATCCATGGCCTCAAACAGTTCGCCTTTCCCCGGTGTCTGACTGCGCTCCTCGGCGCGACTGAGGGGGGGGAACGTCAATAGCAGAGCCAGAGCAGGGCAAGAGCAGGGCAAACGCACATGCTGTTGCTTTGGCCGTTGCCGTTGCTGTTGCCGTTGCCGTTGCCGTTGCTCTGGCTGTTGACCTACCCACCCCTGCAGAAGCGCCGAGGAGCGGAGCCGGCCAGCGGGGAAAGGCGAACTGTCTGAGGCCATGGATGGCCGAGTTGTTCGCCGGCCGCTGGGCGGCGAGCACCGCAGGGTACCGATCGGGCAACGCCCGATCGGCGCGGATGCCGGGGTCGTCTTTCCTTTGGTTACTTTCCTTTGACGAGACAAAGGAAAGTAACCCGCTCGCCGCCGAGGCGAGCGGAACCCGTGGTTCAACACACCCAAGAGAGCGCGAAGTGCCAAAGCAAGGAGCTGGATGCCGGCCTCCTCCGGCATGACGGTGTCGCTCGCCGCCGAGGCGAGCGGAACCCGTGGTTCAACACACCCAAGAGAGCGCGAAGTGCCAAGGCAAGGAGCTGGATGCCGGCCTCCGCCGGCATGACGGTGTCGCTCGCCGCCGAGGCGAGCGGAACATGTGGTTCACCGCATCCAAGAGAGTGTGAAGAGACAAGGCAAGAAGCTGAATCCCGGCCTTCGCCAAGATGACGGTCTCGCGCGACGCCGAAGTGAGCGGAACCGAGGTTCGAAACATCAAGAGAATGCGAAGAGCCGACGCCGAGACAGGCGTGCCATCCCCGCCGCCCCGCGGCCAACCCGTTCAACGCAACGGCTTGACCATCCTCACGACCTCCACACCGAACCCGAACTCCTCGTACAGGGCACGGGCGCGCTCGTTGCCGGGGAACAACGCCAGGCCGAGGTACTTGCAGCGGTGCTCGCGCGCCCAGCGTTCGGCGTAGGCGAGCAGGGCGCGGCCGATGCCCTTGCCGTCCTGGCCATCGGCGACGGCAAGGTCGGAGATGTGGCAGTTCGGCGCGCCGGAGAAGAAGTCGTTGTTGGTGTGCAGGTGCAGGAAGCCGACGCGTTCGCCGTCGTCGTTCTCGGCGACGAACACGTGGGTGCCGGCCGGTTGCTCGATCAGGTGGCGGGCGAGGTCGCGGCGGATGCCTTCCAGGTACTCTCCGCGCCGCCGCCATTTCGGCAGCTCGAAGCCGTCCACGAAGCGCGGCACGAGGCCGAGGATGAAGGCATCGTCATCGACGTCGGCCAGGCGGATGTGCAGGTCGGCTTCGGTGTCCACGGTACGGCTCCGTGTTGGCGGTCGCGATCAGCCGAACTGTACATCGGAGATGGTCATGAGCGTATCGGCGCCGGCGCGGATGGCGGCACCATGGGCGTGGATTCGCGGCAGGATGCGGGCGAAGTAGAAGCGTGCGGTCTGGCGCTTGCCTTCGCGGAAGTCGGCCGCGCGGTTCGAGCCGGTGGCGGCCAGCACGCTGCGTGCCCAGAAGTAGGCCAGGGCGACATAGCCCGAGTAGAACAGGTAATCCACCGCCGCGGCGCCGACCTCGTCGGGATTGGCCTGTGCCTTGCGGGCGATTTCCTGGGTGAGTTCGCTCCATTCGCGGGTGACGATGGCGAGCGGGGCGACGAATTCGCCGAGGTCGGCATTCGCCGCATGCTGCTGGCAGAACGCCGAGATCTCGCCGAGGAAGTGCTTGAGGCCGGCGCCGCCGGTGGCCAGCACCTTGCGCCCGAGCAGGTCGTTGGCCTGGATCTGGGTGGTGCCTTCGTAGAGCGTGGTGATGCGCGCGTCGCGGGCGTACTGCTCGACGCCGGTCTCGGCGATGTAGCCGTGGCCGCCGAAGATCTGCACGGCGTCGTAGGTGCATTCCTGCGCCAGTTCGGTCAGCAGGCCCTTGACGATCGGGGTGAGGAAGGAGACGAGTTCGTCGCCGCGCTTCGCCTCGGCCTCGTCGGCCGAATGGGTCGAGATGTCGTGCTGCAGATAGGCGTACAGGGCGAGCACGCGACCGCCTTCGGTGAAGGCTTTCTGGGTCAGCAGCATGCGCCGCACGTCGGGATGCACGATCAGCGGATCGGCCGGCTTGTCGGGGAATTTCGGCCCGGTCAGCGCGCGCATCTGCAGACGCTCGCGCGCATAGGCGAGTGCGTTCTGCCAGGCGCGCTCGCTCAAGCCGAGGCCCTGCACGCCGACCGCGAGGCGCGCCGTGTTCATCATCGTGAACATGGCATTGAGACCCTTGTTCGCCGCGCCGATCAGCCAGCCTTCGGCCGCGTCGAAGTTCATCACGCAGGTGACCGAGGCCTTGATGCCCATCTTGTGCTCGATCGAACCGACCGCGACCGCATTGCGCTCGCCGACCTTGCCTTCCCGGTCGACCTTGAACTTCGGCACGATGAACAGCGAGATGCCCTTGACCCCCGGCGGGGCGTCGGGCAGGCGCGCGAGCACGAGGTGGACGATGTTCCCGGTGAGGTCGTGCTCGCCGGCGGTGATGAAGATCTTGGTGCCGCTGATGCGGTAGCTGCCGTCGGCGGCCGGTTCGGCGCGCGTCTTCAGCAGGCCGAGGTCGGTGCCGCAATGCGGTTCGGTCAGGCACATCGTGCCGGTCCAGCGGCCGTCGGTGATCGGCTTGAGGAAGACCTCCTGCTGCCACGGTTCGCCATGCGCCTTGAGCGCCTCGACCGCGCCGTGCGAAAGCATCGGGAAGTTGCCCCACGACACGTTGGCCGCGTCGATGAACTCCTTGACGATCGCGCCGATCGTCTCCGGCAGGCCCTGGCCGCCGAACTTCTCCGGCGTGGTCAGGGTCGACCAGCCGCCGTCGACGTAGGTGGCATAGGCCTCGCGGAAGCCCTTCGGCGTGGTCACGCTCGCGCTCGCCTTGTCGAGCACGCAGCCTTCCTGGTCGCCGCTGTGGTTGATCGGCGCGAGCACCTGCTCGGCGAACTTCGCCGCTTCCTCGAGAACGGCATCGACGATGTCGGGCGTGGCCGATTCGAGGCCGGGCAGGCGCTGGAACAGGGCATCGGCGCCGAGCACCTCGTTGAGGGCGAAGCGGACGTCGTCGATCGGGGCGGCGTAGCGGGTCATGGACTGGCTCCGGAAGATGCGGGTCGGCGCCTCAGCGCCAGGTGTCGGCGAGGCCGGGGACGGGCGAGAGGCGGCTGCTGCGCTCGAAGGGGTAATCGCCCTTCGGCTCGCTGGTGGTGATGCGCCCCTCGAGCGCATAGACGATGTCGGCTCTTTCCAGGCGGGTGCCGGCCGCCGGGGCGATCCGCACCTCGAACACGTCGGCACTGGCCGGCGCGATGTCGAGGTGCAGCGCGGTCGAAAGCTTGCCGGTTTCGCGGCCGGCCATGCTCAGGGTCGCTTCGAGGCGATCGAAGGTCATCGACACGTTGCTGAAGTTCTGCACGCGCAGCAGCAGGCGCCAGCTGCCGTCGGCCTGCACGGCCAGTTCCTGCACGCTCGCCGTTGGCGGACTCACGCGCTTGACCGGGCCGCCACCGCAGGCGGCGAGGACGAGGAGGGCGAACAGCGCGGCAAGCCGGTTGCGCAGCGTCATGGCGGGCCTCGAACGATCGTTTGAATGTCGCCTAGGGTAGCCGGTTCAGGCGGGCAGGCAAAGCGTTCACGCGCCTGCCTGCGCGATCACCCCGTGCAGCGCGGCAAATGCGGCGACCGGGCCCTGGCCGATCACGCGGCCGCCATCGATGCGCACCACCTCGTCGGCCAGCGCGGCGACCTCGTCGGGCTGGTGCGAGACAAGCACGGTGGCGAGCGCCAGTTCTTGCTTGAGCCGGCGCAGGTGCTCGAGCACCTCGCTGCGCGCTTCGCGGTGCAGGCCGGTCAGCGGCTCGTCGAGCAACAGGATGCGCGGGTTCGCGAGCAGGGCACGACCGATGGCGACGCGCTGGCGTTCGCCGCCGGACAGCGTGCCGGGCCGCCGCGCCAGCATCGGCCCGAGTTCGAGCAGGTCGACGAGGGCGCCGAAACCGCGCACCTCGCGTCGGCGTGCCTGCGCGCCGTAGAGCAGGTTGGCGCGCACGTCGAGATGCGGGAACAGGCGCCCGTCCTGGAACACGTAGCCGACTTCGCGGCGCCGCGGTGGCAGCGAGAACCCGGCGCGGCTGTCGAACAGGCGCTGGCCGCCGAGCACGATGCGCCCGTGCTGCGGCTCGACGAGGCCGGCGATCGCATTGAGCACGCTGGTCTTGCCGGCGCCGGAGTCGCCGAACAGGGCCAGCGTGCGCGCCGGCGAGGTGAAGGCGACATCGATCTCGAGGTCGCGCAGTTCATGGCGGATGGCGACTTCAATCATCGCGCCGCCGCCTCCATGCGGTGCCGCCGAGCACGGCGGCGGCGAAGGTCGCAGCCAGGGCGACGACGAGGGCGACCACGGTCAGCCGCTGCACGCCGGGAATGCCGCCCGGCACGTTCATCAGCTCGTAGATCGCGATCGGCAGCGTGCGCGTCTCGCCGGGGATGTTGGAGACGAAGCTGATCGTCGCGCCGAACTCGCCGAAGGCGCGCGCGAACGCCAGCACGCAACCGGCGACGATGCCGCGCATCGACAGCGGCACGACAATGGTGGCGAAGCGCCGCCAGGGGCCGGCGCCGAGCGTCTCGGCGGCGTGCTCGAGACGCCGGTCGACGCCGTCGAAGGCGACCCGGATCGACAGCACCAGCAACGGGAATCCCATCACCGCCGCCGCCAGCACGGCGCCGGTCCAGCGGAACGCGAAGACGAGGCCGAACTGGGCGAGCCACTCGCCGATCCAGCCGTGGCGGCCAAACAGCACCAGCAGGGCATAGCCGGTGACCACCGGTGGCAGGGTCAGCGGCAGGAACAGCAAGGCCTCGGCAAGCAGGCGACCGGGAAAGCGCACGCGCGAGAGCAGCCAGGCCAGGCCGAGCGCGAACGGCAGCGACACCAGCACGCTGATGCCCGCCACGCGCAGGCTCAGCGCCAGGGCCTGCCACTCGTCGGGCGTGAGTGCAGTCACTGCGCCGTCACGTCGAAGCCGTGGCGCTCGAACACGGCGGCCGCCGCGGCTGAAAGCAGCAGCGTCCAGACCGCGCGTGCGGCCGGCGTGTCGTGCTCCGCCAGCACGGCCAGCGGATAGGCGATCGGTGCATGCGTGGACGGCGGAAACGTGTCGACCACGCGGACGCCGGAGCCCGGCAGCGCATCCGAGCGGTAGACGATGCCGAGCGGCGCCTCGCGGCGGATGACGAAATTGAGCGCGGCGCGCACGTTGTCGGCGGCGACCAGTCGCCCCGACAGCGCATCCCAGGCACCGAGTGCGCCGAGTGCCGCCTTCGCATACTTCCCCGCGGGAACGCTGTTCGGCTCGCCGATCGCCAGGCGGCCGTCGGCGCCGAGCGCACCGGCAAGGTCGACACCGGCAACGAGCCGCAGGCGGATGCCGGAATCGTCCGGCGCCACCAGCACGAGCGCATTGGCGAGCAGGTTGCGGCGAGTGCCGGCGGCGACATGTCCGGCCTGCTCGACCACGTCCATCCAGTCCTGGTCGGCGGAAATGAAGATCGCCGCCGGCGCGCCGGCGACGATCTGTCGGGCCAGTTGCGACGAGGCCGCATAACTGGCCTTGATCGTGCCGATGCGCCGTGCCTCGGCGGTGGCGAGGATCGTGTCGAGCGCGGGCTTGAGGCTGGCGGCGGCGAACACGAGCACGTCGTCGGCGTGCGCGCGTGGGGCGAGCAGCGCGAGCGCGGCGGTGGCGAGCAGGGCGACCAGGCGTGGCATCGCGGACGGTCCGTCATGGAGCGGGGTTCGAGCCTGCAGGATACGGCGCTTTCGCAGCGGAGCGTCGCCATGACGACGGGAAGATCCGGGAAACTCGAGCGCTTCGGCAGCCGTCGCGGCGGCAGGGTCAGGCTCGCATTGTTCTGCGCATTGCTCGTTGCCGTGCCAGCTCACCCGCATCGACGTGCTCGAAGCGGCGGACTGACGCCCCATCGCGCGTCGACGCCGGCGGCGCCAGCCGGCTCACTCGAGATTGGTATTGCCCCTCAGGTTGAGGAACGGCACGGCGCCGCCCGGCACCATGGTGGAGGGCAGCACGCCATTCCACTTTTCCGCCTGGGTCAGGGCGACGATGCCGGTGTTCTGTCGCAGCGCCTCGCCGCGGGCCCTGATCGCATCGGCCTCGGCGATGCCGCGCACGCGGATCGCTTCGGCATCCGCCTGCGCGCGGGCCAGCGAGGAGTCGGCCTGCGCCTTGGCCTGGGTCACCGTGATCTCGGCATTGATGCGCTCGGTCTCGAGGTTCTGCCGCTTGGTCTGGATTTCGACCTCGGCCATCATGCGCTTCTCGATCGACTGCTCGTAGGCGTCGGAGAAGATCACTTCCTCGATCTGCACGCTGTCGACGACGACCGGCCCGGTGACCGACTTCTTCAGCGCCTCGTTGACGTCCATGCCGAACTTCGTGCGGTCCTGGATCGCCGAGATCGCCGTGTAGCGGCCGAACACGTTCTTGACCTCGTCGGGCACCTTGCGGCTGATCAGGCGCTCGACCATCTTCTCGATCGATCCGTACTGCGAATACAGCTCCTCGACACTCGCTTCCGGCACCCGGTAGCTGACCGAGATGCGCAGCGTGGCCGGCTGCTGGTCCTTGCTGTAGGCCTCGACGCGCTCGTAGACGATCGCCTGGTTCTGCACCGAAATCTGCCGCACCGTGTCGACGAACGGGATCTTGAAGTTGAGGCCCGGCTCGGCGATGCCGACGACGGCGCCATAGCGCAGCTTCACGCCGCGCTCGCCCTGGTCGACCGTGTACCAGCTGCCGAACACGATCGACAGCAGCAACAGGCCGATCACGGCGAGGATGATGCCGATCACGCCGAAGCGCTTCGGCAGGGCGAACTGGGCGGCAGGTCGATTCATCGTGGATTCCCCGGAGTGGAAGGGTGCGGGAGGCGCATGTCGCCGCCGCGGCCGGCAATCCTGCCAGAAACCGCGATCCATGGATGCTCGGAACAAGCTCGTCATCCCGGCTTGCGCCGGGATGACGGTGGAAAAATCGAAGGTTACCTACAGGCGCAAGGCCTGCGCCGGATCGAGTCGGCGCAGATGGTTCCAGGCGAAGGCGATGCCGGTCACGACGGTCAGCGCGAGCACCGTCGCGACGGCCACGCCGGCCTGCGCGGCGTCGCTGGGGACGAAGCCGCTGACGCTGACGACGAGGAGGCGGTTGACGTAGCCGAGCACGAAGACGCCGCCGAGGCAGCCGGCCAGCGCCAGCAGCACCACGCGGCGACGCCATGGGCGCAGCGCGTTCCAGTGCGAGGCGCCGAGGCAGATGCGCACGGCGAACTCGCGCCGCTGCATGGCGAACACCTGGGCGAACACCAGCGAGGCCAGCAGCAGGCTGATCGTCAGCGTCGCCAGTGCAACGATGCTGCCGACGCGCAGCAGCGCGGTCAGCGGCGCGTAGCGGGCGGCGATGACGTCGGCGACCTTTTCCGGCGCGCCGATGGCGGCGTCGGGAAAGGTTTCCGCCGCGAGTTCCATCAACGGTCTCATCACCGGCGCGCTGCCACGCGTGCGCACGACCCATTCGAAGCGCGCTTGCGGATCGTCGAAGATCGACAGGATCGACAGGACAGGCGGCGTCGCGTCGAACGGATTCCAACGCAGGCCCTGCATGGTCGCGAGGCGGGTATGTTCACGGAAGAGCATCCGGCTGTGCTGCTCGGGCATGTTCTGCGTGATGAGCACGGCGGAAGCGCGGGCGGCGTCGATGTCCTCGCCATCGAAGCGGCGCACGCCGAGGGTTTCGAGGAAGGCGGGTCCGCCGAACAGGCCCGTCGCGACGTTGCCGTCGACATGTTCGATTCCGTGAAAGCGCCAGGGCGCCGGACTGACCACGGTCGACGCGCTCACGCCGGGCAGGCGGCGCGCGCCGTCGAGCAGGGTCATCAGGCGGTCGCGATAGGCCTGCGCGTCGCGTTCGCCCTCGGGCAGGGCGATGCGCAGGGTGAGCAGGCCTTCGGGCGCATAGCCCCAGTCGATCCGCGTCGCCTCGACGACGCGCGCGGCGACCGCCATCTGCAGGCCGACCACGACCACGAGCAGGGCCGAGATCAGGCACCAGAATCCCTGGAAGCCGGCGATGACGAGCGGACTCTGGGTGATGTTCACCGCGCTCGCGCGCGCCAGGCCCTTGCCGACGCCGCCGACGCCGCACACGGTCACCAGCAGCGCAGCCGGCACGACCGCCAGCGCCGCGCCGGCCAACGCGCGCCAGTCGAGCGTCGCCTGCAGGATGTGGGAGGGCAGGAGCCAGGTCGCGATCATGCCGGCGATCAAGCCGCCGGCGATGCCGGGCAGCAGGCGGGCCACCGCGCGGCGGGCCTGCTGCGCGAGGTTGCCGCCGAGCATGAAACCGATGGCGAGCGCCTGGCGCCGGCCCAGCACCTCGATGGCGGCGACGACGATGGCGATGCCGGCCAGCATCGCCAGCAGCGAGCGGCCGGCCAAGCCAAGCAGGCGCGCGCGCTCGGCGTGGACATTGCCGCGCGCCAGTGCCACCGGCTCGACACGGACGACTTCCCGGAAGCCGCTGCCGAACAGGTCGCGATCGTGCAGGCGCAGGCGCGCGCGGACCTGCTCAAGCGCAGCCATGTCGCGAAGGACCGCGATCAAGTAATCCCCGCGTTCCAGTGCCGGCACGCAGCGTGCGGCGGCGACATCGACCGAGGCGGCGAAGAGCGCTGACAGCGAGGTCGTCAGCGGCGGTCCGAAGTGCGCCGCACCGATGTCCGGCGAATGCAGCGTCCCCGTCAGCGCATGGCCGGGCAACGGATGCAGCAGGTTGCCGTCGCAGGCGGGCAGGCCGAACGCCGACGCCAGCGATTCCTCGATTTCGGCGATGCGCAGATGGCGGTTGTAGCCATCCGCCTGCCTGCCGACGATATCGCGCAGCACCAGCAGGCCCCAAACCGTGCCAGCGCCGAGGTCGTCGGACATTTCCTGTGCACGCCAGCGCGGCATGCCTCCACGCTGAACGATGGAGCCGTCCTCACCGTCGACGTGGTGCTCGGTCCAGAGGGCGACTGGCACGCGCCCGCCTTCAACAGCGAGCCGGATCTCCGCCGCCGATCGCGAGGCATTGAACAGCGCCAGCAGTGGCAGGGCGACGGCGATTGCCACCGCCAGCAGGATCACTGCCGGTGTAAAACACCTTTGCAATCGGAGCATTCTTTGTCCGTCACGACCGGGTTGTGGCTTTCAGTGAGATTGACCCTAGTCACCCGGATCGTCCAGCCGTCCGGATCGGATGCATGCAGTTTACGCAGTTCGGATTCGACCAAGCGACAGTTATCACAGAAGGGTGCGTCGAGCACATAAAGCAGCACCGTTCGATGATCGGAATGCAGCGGTATTGAAGAACCCGGCTCGTCGCTGACGATCAGCTCACAGCCATTCTGTGGTTTCACGCTGTCGCCCACATCGATGAATCGCGCGGCGACCCAGTCGGCATCGACAGCGCCGCGATGGACGCAGACACCTTGCCGGTTGTAGACGACCGCCGATGGCCAGGTTTTCTCCAAACCAAAAATCGCGGCATCCCTCGAGAAAGCCTCCATTCCAATAGTGTTCTCGAAGATCGGGTTAGGGTTGGCAAAAACGTCAAAAGAGAACGTTATAAAAATAAACGTTACAGCCCTGAAAATCATTCCGGATCCTCCTTGTCGTTCTTGGGAATAGTGCCGGCGAGAAAGTCGGCCGCGTTTTATGGCGGCCGACTTACAACTACGGAGTCATCAGTTGACAACTTCCGTTGCTGCATGAAATACAGAAATTGGTTGGAACGTAGCAATAAAAACAATTGTTATTGACGCATCCACCAACCCATCCAGCAAAAGCGAGAGCTGGACTCAGGACTAAACCGAGAGCGCACGTTCTTCCGAGATTTTTTACTACGCTGTTCATAATGCAGTCCTCTCTCTTCCATATGAGTTGCAAGCTGGCTTGCTTGCACAAAGGACAGTACGCTGTTGGTGGGGGGGGGGCGTCAATGGTTAGCACGCAGGTTCTCCATGACAAGAGTGATGTCCGTCACACTCTGATTGGTCGTTATCGGTCGTTTGCGCCCCATACTTTTCCGGACATTGTTCGCGGCATCCACCGCATGCGCAGTGATGCCGGAAGGGGCCTCAGCGCCGCGATCGGTAGTCGTGCCAGAAGCCGATCGCGCCGCGGATGATCAGCGCGACGACGACGAGACCGCCGACGACCTGGATCAGTACGCCCATCGATTTTCCCCTGCGGCAATGGCCTGTTCGACACTCTGGCGCGGGTCTGCGCCGACTGCAAGACGCTTCAATGCGTTTCGTATTTCTTCTCGCCGGCGGTCACCCGCACGGCGAGGCGGTTCTGCGGCGGGGCGGTCGGGCAGACCACGTGCGGCGACAGCGCGCAGGGCGGGTTGTAGGCCTTGTTGAAGTCGAGCACGACCTTGCCGTCCTGCGGTGGATCGGCATAGAGGAAGCGCGCCGCGCCGTAGGTTTCCTTGCCGCTGGTGCGGTCGGCGATGATGAAGAACAGTCGACCGTCGTCCTCGACCACGGGTTCGAGGCTGAAACTCGCGCCGTCGCGGGTGAACACCGCCTTGCCGGGCACTTCGGCCGGCTGCAGGGTGTTGATGATGGTGATCAGCTCGATCTGCCGCGGCGGGTCGTAGGCCTGCCAGTCGGCCTCGATCCGCCACGACGGATCGGTCGGGAAGGTGTCGATGCCGGTGAATGCGGCGAGCGCCGGCGCTTCGGGATCGCGCAGGCGCCAGCCAGTCGTGTCGCCGGAGCGCACCACGTAGAACCAGGCCTTGCCGAAGCGCACTTCGGTCGGCCGCTGGCCGTCGGCATTGGTCGTCAACTCGACTTCGGCGGTGACCGCGGTGCCGTCGATGGTCGCGCCGGATTCCGCCGCCGCACGGAAATGCACGCGACCGTCCGCATCGAGACGCAGCGTGCCGAGGCGGTCGGGGCCGGTGGCCAGCACGATCCCGTTGCCGCGGTCGCGGCCGACCGTGCTTTCACCCTCGCGGACGATGCCGGAGCCGGCATAGCTGAACCAGCCGTCGGGCTTCTTCAGCGAAGCGATCCGGTTCGCCCGCCAGGCGTCGATCGAGGCGGTGTAGTCGTCGCCGGCGTGCAGCGCGGCAGGCAGGGCAAGCAGGGCGGCAAGCAGCAGGGCGCGGCGCATGGACGGTTCCCCGGAAGGTCCGTGCGAGTATAGGGAAAGCCGGCAACCGCCGTCCGCCAGGAACCCCATGCTGATCGTTCCGCTGCACCGTGCACCGACCTGGAAGAACTTCCCGTGGGTGACCTTCGCCCTCGTGCTTGCCAACGTGTTCGTGTTCGCCGTGCTGCAGTCGGGCGATGCGCGCGCGCGCGGCGAGGCGATCGACGCGTATCTGGCGGCCGACCTGGCGCCGATCGAGTTCCCGGCCTATGCCGACTGGCTGCGCGGCGAGGGAGAAGTCGAGCGCGCCGAACTGTTCAAGGCGCTGGCCAGGGCCGAACCGCGCCACGCCGTTGCCGCCCTGCAGCACGACCGGGATTTTGTCGCTGCGCTGGCGGATGGGCGCGTGCGGCCGGTCACCGCACCGGCCGCCGACGACGGCAGCGCGCATGCCGACTGGCGTGCGGCGCGGGCGGCGTTCGAGCGCGCCTGGGAAGAAATGTTCACCCTGCGCTGGATGCAGCGTTTCGACCGCTTCGATGCGACCACACTGATCAGCGCGACCTTCCTGCATGCCAACCTGGCCCATCTGCTCGGCAACATGCTGTTCCTCGCCGTGCTCGGCCTGCTCGTCGAAGGGGCGCTCGGGCGCGGCCTGTTCCTCGGCATCTACCTGCTCGGCGGCGTCGGCGCCTCGCTGGTGTCGCTGGCCTTCCATTGGGGCGAGGCCGGCGGCGCGCTCGGTGCTTCCGGGGCGGTGGCGGCCCTGATGGGGGCCTACTGCGTGCTCTGGGGCATGCGTCGCGTGCGCTTCTTCTGGTGGTTCTTCGTCGTCTTCGACTACGTCAAGGCGCCGGCCCTGGTGCTGCTGCCGTTCTGGCTCGGCTGGGAGCTGTGGAACCTGACCTTCAACGGAGATGCCGGAGTCGGCTTCGACGCCCATGCCGGCGGCATCGTCAGCGGCGCGCTGCTCGCAATGTTCGTGCGCTGGCGCGGCTGGGAGCGCAAGGAGTTCATGGACGAGGACGTGCGCGCCGACGAGGACGCGGCGGCGCGTGCCGCCGTCGCCGAGGCGCGCGCCTGTCTCGGCCGCCTCGAAGTGGCGCGTGCGCGCGCCCTCGTCGAACCGCTGCTGGCGCAGCGGCCCGGCGATTTCGACCTGCTCGCCCTGCTGTATCGCTGCGCGCGTTACGAACGCGGCTCGCCGCGCCTGCATCCGGCCGCGTTTGCCGCGCTGCGCGCAGAGCCGGCCGATGCCGATGGCGTGCGTGCGCAGAAGGCGCTGCACGCGGATTACCTGAAGACCGTCGGCAGCGCCGCACGCATCCCGTCCAGCCTCGTGTTCACCCTTGCGCGGCGCTGGCTGGCGATCGGCGAAAGCGCCGACGCCATGCGCCTGGTCGGTGCGCTGGCCTGGTCGCCGGCGGCGACGCCGACGCTGGCGCGCGACAGCCTGTCGATCGCCCAGCACGCCGTCGCGCACGGCCTCGTCGCCGAAGCCCGGGTCGTGCTCGAGCGCATCGTCGATGAAGCGCCGGATTCGGCCGAGGCCGCCAAGGCGCGTGTCCTGTTGACCGATCCCGGCCGCTGATCTTCCGCCCGCTCGTTTCCTGCCCGGCCCGTTGCCGCCTTGCCGGTGCCGGTCAGTTGGCCGGCGCCGGTTTCGTCGGGGTCGCCGCGAGGTTGGCGAGGAAGCGGTCGTAGCCGGCGATTTCCTCGCGCAGCGGATGCTCGGGGAAGTTCTGCAGCAGGAAGGTGGTCAACTTGCGCGCCTCGGCATCGCGGCCGAGACGGTCGGTGAGCAGCCGGGCGGCGAGCAGGTAATTGGCCGGCAGGTCCTTGTGCTTCGGATGCGCGCGATGGAAGTTCGACAGCAGGCCGAGCGCGAGCTGCGACTGCCCGCCCTTCGCCGCGCGTTCGGCGAGGTCATGGATCGCATCGGCCGGTGGCCGGAATGCCGGATCGAGGGCGATGCATTCGCGCACGAGGTCGAGCGCGCGCTTGCCATCCTCCTGGGCGAGCAGGATCTCGATCCATTCGCGGCCGTGGCGCAGCGATTCCTCCTTGTGGCCGCCGAGTTCGAGCAGCTTGCGGTACTGCAGGTGCAGCTCGGGCGTGCCGCCGCGCGAGCGCAGCTGTTCGCGCAGCTGTTCGAGGGCGGCTTCGGCATGGCCGTCGCGGACGAGCTCGCGGATTTCGGCGAGGAAACGCTGGTCGGCGTCGAGCGGACGCTCCAGCGGCGCCTGGATCGCCGGCTCGTAGCCGAACTCGCGGTGGTACTGCCAGATCATGTAGCCCATCAGGTGGAAGGTCGCGACGATGACGTAATGGGAAAGGAAGTCGGCGACGATTTCGGCGATGAACCCCGGCATGGCATGGGCGAGCAGGCCGGCGAGGTTGCCGGCGCTGGCGGTGAACACGAGGGTCAGCAGGACGAGCGCGAGATAGGCCGCTCCGAGCCGGCCGGCGATGGCGAGCCAGGTGCCGGGATTGAGCGCATGCCAGAGGCTGCCGTCCATCGCCAGCGACATCGACGCGGCCGGCTGGGCGAAGCCGAACAGCAGCAGCAGGGCAAGCGCGCCGGGCAGCGGCAGGAAGATCAGGCCGAGCATGCCGAGCACGACGAAGATCACCTGCAGCTTGATCATGTCCCAGCCGACCGAGTCGTCGATGCTGGCGCTCAGCACCGGCGGATCGAGGCGGCCGTTGGCAGTGGCGCGCAGGCATTCGCAGGCGTACTTGTAGAGCGCGATCCACACGAACAGGTCGAGGATGAAGCCGAACGGCAGTGCGGCGACGAGGTGGCACAGGGCGAGCACGCCGATCGTCAGCAGGGCATCGCCGCGCAGCGGGTACAGGGCGATGTCGCGCAGTCGCGTCCAGAACGGCTCGATCGCATTCGGGTCCGGGCTGCGGGCGGTCCTCGGGGCGGGCATGCGCATTCCAGTCGGGTGGCGGGGGTGCGGCGCGCGAGGATAGCAGCGTGCCGCGCGCCGGGCGTGCTCAGGCCTCGAAGCCGTCGCGGAAGATGAGGTCGTTGACGGTCGCCGTGGAACGCACGCAGTTCCAGGTTTCGGCGATGCGCGGGCCGGTGTCGATGATCTCGAAATGGCCGACCTGCAGCGGCGTCGATCCGCCGGCGCCGTTCCAGAACACCTGCGCGCCGATGCCGAGCGCGGACCATTTCGCCGTGGTGTGGCGGTCGCTCTCGAAGGTCAGGGCGATGTTGCCGCCATCGGAGAGGACGATGCCGTAGCGCTGCATCGTGCGCAGGATCACGCGCGCGGCGGCGTTGTAGCCGCTCATGTCGAAATCGGCCTTGAGGCGCATGCGCACGCCGTACGGGACCGTGCCGACCGGCCCGCTCGGGCCACCAGCGTGCGAAGCCGGGCGCACGTAGAGTCGACCGCCGACGCCGCCGAGCGAGGTGTCGCGTGCCATGCGCGCGTTCGGCAGGATGAAGCGGATCGCATGGCCGAGATCGGAGTCGGCAACCGCCTGGCGCGCGGCGACTTCGTCGGCGTTGACCAGCAGCGGCGCGATCGGGAAGCCGGCGGCATCCGCACTGGTGCAGTGATCGCCGCGTCCTTCGGGCGGATAGTCGGCGGCGAGATTCCACACCGCCAGGCAACGGGCATCGAGCACGTTGCCGTTGAGGTCGCCGGAATAGAGTTCGTAGAGCAGGTTGCCCTTGCGCACGATGAGGTGGCAGTCCTCCGCGGTGTTGTCGCAGGAAAGGCCGGACTGGCCTTCGAACGCGGCGTCGGCAGGCACCGGCATCGAGGCCGGCAATGCCTCGCAGTCGGGCGTCCAGTATTCGCCGGAATCGAGGTGCGGCACGATCGTGCGCATCGGCGCATCGGCCGGGGCAGCGTGGTGCACGTGGATCGAGAAGTCGATCTGCATGCGGTTGTTGTTGCCCCAGCCGCCGAGCCCGGCGAGGGTGGTCAGCATCGAGGTCGACTGCGGATGCAGCGGTGCGCTGCGGATGTCGGTGTGCCAGACCGACGTGGCGGGGAAGCGCGGCGGTTCGGCGGCGTGCGCCGCTGCCGTGGCGAGGAGCAGGACGAGCGGAATGCAGGATCGATCCATCGGGCGGGCACTCGGGGTCGTGAGGCGCCATCCAAGCCGAACGGCGTGGGCGTTGCCGTGACGCAGGTGGCGATCCGCTGCGGATGATGCACGATCGCCACCGTGTGCGCATCCCGCGCGGGACCGGTTAGCATCCGCGGATGTCTGCCGAAGCCCTGCGCATCCTTCATTCCGTTTTCGGCTACACCGCATTCCGCGGCCATCAGCAGGCGATCATCGAACACCTCGCCACGGGTGGCGATGCCCTCGTGCTGATGCCGACCGGTGGCGGCAAGTCGCTGTGTTACCAGATCCCGGCGCTGCTGCGGCCCGGCACGGCGATCGTCGTCTCGCCGCTGATCGCGCTCATGCAGGACCAGGTCGAGGCGCTGCGCCAGTTCGGCGTCGAGGCCGCGTTCCTCAATTCCAGCCTCGACGCGATCGCCCAGCGTGAGGTCGAGGCGCGCCTCGCCGGCGGTGACCTCAAGCTGCTCTACGTCGCCCCCGAGCGCCTCCTCACCGAGCGCTTCCTCGATCGGCTCACGCGCATCGAGGTCAACCTGTTCGCCATCGACGAGGCGCATTGCGTGTCGCAATGGGGGCACGATTTCCGCCCCGAGTATCGCCAGCTGACGATCCTCCACGAGCGTTTCCCGCAGGTGCCGAGGATCGCCCTGACCGCCACCGCCGACGCGCCGACCCGGCGCGAGATCGTCGAGCGCCTTGCTCTCGGCTCCGCGCGCCAGTTCGTGTCGAGCTTCGATCGCCCGAACATCCGTTATCGCGTGGTCGGCAAGGACGACGCACGCACGCAGTTGCGCGACTTCCTGCGCGGCCATCGCGACGAATCGGGCATCGTCTACTGCCTGTCGCGCCGGCGTGTCGACGATACCGCCGCCGCGCTTGCCGCCGACGGCATTGCCGCGCTGCCCTACCACGCCGGCATGGATGCCGGATCGCGTGCGCGCAACCAGCAGCGCTTCCTGCGCGAGGACGGCATCGTCATGGTGGCGACGATCGCCTTCGGCATGGGCATCGACAAGCCCGACGTGCGCTTCGTCGCCCACCTCGATCTGCCGAAGAGCCTCGAGGGCTACTACCAGGAAACCGGCCGCGCCGGCCGCGACGGCCTGCCGGCCGAAGCATGGATGACCTGGGGGCTCGGCGACCTCGTGCAGTTGCGCCAGTTCATCGCGCAATCGGAATCGGGCGCCGAGCGCAAGCGCGTCGAGTACGCCAAGCTCGCGGCCCTGGTCGGCTATGCGGAGACGACGGCCTGCCGGCGCCAGCGCCTGCTCGCGTACTTCGGTGAAGAACTCGACGGCGCCTGCGGCAACTGCGACAACTGCCTGCAGCCACCCGAGACCTGGGACGCGACCGTCGTTGCGCAGAAGGCGCTGTCCTGCGTCTACCGCACCGGCCAGCGCTACGGCGCGCGCCACCTCGTCGACGTGCTGCGCGGCGCCGACAGCGAGCGCGTCAGCACGCTCGGCCACGACAGCCTCAGCGTGCACGGCATCGGCGCCGAACTCGACGAGCGCCAGTGGCTCGGCGTGTTCCGCCAGCTCGTCGCCGCCGGCTTCCTCGCCACCGACGAGGAAGGCTATGGCGTGCTGCAGCTGGCCGAGGCCAGTCGCGGCGTCCTGCGCGGAGAATCACCGGTCTTCCTGCGTCGCGTCGCCGACCGCAGCGAGCGCCGCGCCGCGCGCAAGGCGACGCGCGCTGCCCGCGAGCGCGCCTCGCTCGACATCGCCCCGCACGAGGCGGCCCTGTGGGATGCATTGCGCGACGCGCGTGCACGCCTGGCGAAGGAGCAGGGCGTGCCGGCCTACGTGATCTTCCACGACGCCACCCTGCTGGCGATGCTGCGCGAACGCCCGCGTTCGCTCGACGGACTGGCGGCGATCAGCGGCGTCGGCGAGCGCAAGCTCGCGCGCTACGGCGAGGCATTCCTCGACGTGTTGCGCGCGGACACCGCGTCCTTGCGCAACTGAGCGGAATCTCGGCCGCGTTCGCGGCGAACCGGCTGCGGGGTGCCGAGGTAGCGTTCGCGCTTCTTCTCCTTGATGCGCGCGATGTCGACGAGGATGAGGCCGTCGATGGCATGGTTGAAGGCCGGGTCGACGCCGAAGCTGAGGAACTGGGTGCCGCCGGGTTCGCACAATTCGGTGTACTGCTTGTAGAGGACCGGCACGCTGGTGCCGAGGGCGTCGAGGCGGTCGCGCAGCACGCGCATCGCGGTGGCGGCATCGAGGTCGCCGAAGTCCGGCCGGCTGGCCTGCGCGATGAACGGGTGTGGGGCATGCGCGCAGGTTCGTGGATGACCGTAGTAGCGCGTGTAGTAGGCGACGATCCATTCGCGCGCCTCCAGCGGCAGGTTCGCGCTGATCGAGACCGGGCCGAACAGGTAGCGGATGTCCGGGTGCGCGCGCAGCCAGGCACCGATGCCGTACCAGAGGTAGTCGAGGCTGCGCGAGCCCCAGTAGGACGGCGGCACGAAGCTGCGGCCGAGTTCCATGCCGCGCTCGATGGTCGGCAGCAGGCGCCCGTCGAAGCGGAACAGGCTGGCGGTGTAGAGCCCGCGCAGGCCATGCGAGCCGAGCACGCGTGCGCACGGCGCGGCCCGGTAGGCGCCGGCCACGGCGCCGGCATCGGCATCCCACAGCACGATGTGGTCGTACCAGCTGTCGTAGGCGTCGAGGTCCAGGCGCTTGCCGGTGCCTTCGCCGACCTTGCGGAAGGTGAGTTCGCGCAGGCGGCCGATTTCGCGCAGCAGGGCCGAATCGGCGCCGAGGCGGCCGCCGTGGATGCGCTTGCCGTCGGCGGTTTCGCCGAGCACGGCGAGGCCGTCGAGATCGGCGCGGATCGCCGCCGCCGGCGGACGGTGGACGATCGGCGCCTCGCGAGGCTGCCAGCGGTCGCTGCGCCGGCCGAGCGCGTAGACCGCGCGACGCACTTCGCGGCTGGCATGCAGGCGATCGCCGCCGGCAGCGATTTCCTCGAGCCGGCGGGGTGCGCCGACGCGGATGGCGATGCGGTGGCGGCGCGGCTGCAGCGCCTCGCGCGGCAGCAGGCCGGTGCCGAGCGGCTTGAACAGCGCCGAGGCGCCGTAGAACAGCGCCGAGTTGCGTGCCTCGATGCGCATCGGCAGCACCGGCGCGGAGGCCCTTTCGGCGAAGCGCAGGAAGCCGTGCCGCCAGGCGCCATCGCGCACGCCGAGGGCGGTCAGCCGCGAGACTTCGCCGGCCGGAAACACGATCACCGCTTCCTCGCGCGCCAGTGCCGCGTCGACCAGGCGCAGGCTGTCGGCGCCGGGGCGGCCGAACACGCGCAGCGGGATCAGCAGTTCGGCGAGCCCGTCGATGGCGAGCAGGAAATCGTTGGCGAGGATGCGCACGTCGCGGCGCACGCTGCCGACCAGGGCGAGCAGGGCCAGCGCATCGCGCGCACCGAGCGGATGGTTGGCGACGATGACGACACGGCCGCTTTCCGGAATGCGTTCGCGCTCGACCTGGTCGACCAGCCAGCGGCAGTCGAGCCACTCGAGCGCCGCCTCGACGAGGGCGAGCCCGCGCAGGTGGCCGTGGCGATGCATGAAGGCCTCGATG
Source organism: uncultured Dokdonella sp. (assembly GCA_934526015.1). Lineage (GTDB taxonomy): Bacteria > Pseudomonadota > Gammaproteobacteria > Xanthomonadales > Rhodanobacteraceae > Dokdonella. The sequence goes on along the minus strand of CAKSZY010000009.1, from coordinate 9,129 downwards.
CTGTCGAGGTGGGAGAACTTCGACAGCGAGCGCACCAGCGGACGCGCCAGGTGCCGGCGGGGTCCGGCGAACCAGTGCGGGAAGCGGGCTTCGATCCTGCGTTCGAGTTCGCGCATGCGGTGCTTCCGGAAGGAGCCCGCATGCTCGGCAGTGCGTGTTGCACCAGCATGACCGCGCCATCACGGAGCTGTCACAAGGCGCGCGCAGGATGCGCGCCATCCGCGGGAACCGACCACGCGCATGACCGCCATTGCTCCCTCTCCGACCCTGCGTGACCGCATCGACCGCCGCGTGTTCGACGCGATCTGGTCGCGCAACCTCGTCTACAACACCTGCTGGGAAGACCCCGCCGTCGACCGCGAGGCGCTCGGCCTCGGTCCCGAAGACCGCGTCCTCGTCATCACCAGCGCCGGCTGCAATGCGCTCGACTACGCCCTGAGCGGTCCGCGCCGCGTGCATTGCGTCGACGCCAACCCGCGGCAGAACGCGCTGCTGGAACTGAAGGTGGCCGGCATCCGCGCGCTCGACTTCGACGACTTCTTCGCCGTGTTCGGCGAGGGTCGCCATGCCGGCTTCGAAGAGTTGTACTGCCGGCACCTGCGCGCGCAGCTGTCGCCGTTCGCGCGCGACTGGTGGGATGCGCGCACGCACTGGTTCTCGAGCCGGCGCGGCAGCTTCTATTTCCACGGCCTGTCCGGCCTCGTCGCGCGCGCCGCCCGCACCTGGTTCCGCGCGCGGCCGCAGCTGCGCGCCGCCACCCTCGACCTGCTCGACGCGCGCGATCTCGACGAACAGCGGCGCATCTACGACGAACGCGTCGCCCCGGTGCTGTGGACGCGCGCGGTCAACTGGACGATCTCGCGCCAGTTCGTCATGAACCTGCTCGGCGTGCCGCATCCGCAGCGTCGCCTCGTCGAAGCCCAGCATGCGCACGGCGTGGCCGGTTTCATCCGCGACTCGGTGCAGTACGTGTTCCGCCAGCTGCCGGTTGCAGGCAACTATTTCTGGCGCGTCTACCTGACCGGCCGCTACACCCGCGAGTGCTGCCCGGACTATCTCGTCGAGGCCAATTTCGCGCGCCTCAAGGCCGGCCTCGTCGACTGCCTCGAACTGCACACGACCACGGTCACCGACTTCCTGCGCTCGACCGACGAACGCATCACCCGCTTCGTCCTGCTCGACCACATGGACTGGATGAGCACCTGTCATCCGGTCGCCCTGGAAGAGGAGTGGGACGCGATCCTCGAACGCGCTGCTCCGGCCGCGCGCATCCTGCTGCGCAGCGCCCAAGCGCGGCCGGCTTGGCTCGACGCGGTGCGCGCCGGACCGCAACGCCGGCCACTGCGCGAGTTGCTGCGCTTCCGCGACGAACTCGCCGAGGCGCTGCAGCCGCGCGATCGCGTGCACACCTATGCCGGATTCGTGATCGCCGATGCGCCGGCTTGAGGCACTGCGGGCGGATATCGGCGTGTTGCGCGCGATGGCGCGCGGCATGCCGGAGGCAGCCACCCACGCGCAGCGCCTGGCCGCCTTCTATGCGCCGCAGGCCGCCGACTACGACCGCTTCCGCGAGCGCCTGCTGCACGGGCGCGACGCGCTCATCGCAAGCATTCCGCTGGCTGCCGGCGCGCGCGTGGTCGACCTCGGCGGCGGCACCGGGCGCAACTTCGAGCACTTCCGCGAGCGCCAGTCGCTGATCGCCTCGTACGAGGTCGTCGACCTTTGCGCGCCGCTGCTCGAGCGCGCGCGCGCTCGCAGCCGGCAGGCCCCGCAGCTGCGTGCGGTCGAAGGCGACGCCACCCGCTGGCAGCCCGACGCGCCGGTCGACGTGGTCATCCTTTCCTACGCGCTGACGATGATCCCGGCCTGGCGCGAGGCGATCGCCAATGCGCGGGCGATGCTGCGGCCGGGAGGCATCCTCGCCGCGGTCGACTTCCACGTCTCCGCCGCGCAGCCGCCGCATGGCCGCGATCGTCACCGCAGGCTCGCGCGCTGGTTCTGGCCGCGCTGGTTCGCACACGACGGCGTCGAGCTCGATGCCGGCCGCCTGGCCGGCCTGTGCGAGGCGTTTGCCGACCACGAACTGGTCGAGGCGCGTGCGCCGGTGCCGTACCTGCCGCTGCTGCGCGTGCCGTACTACCGCTTCCTCGGGCACCGCCGATGAACCGCGTGCGCAGCGTGTTCATCTCCGATGTCCACCTCGGCACGCGTGCCTGCCAGGCCGAACGCCTGCTCGAGTTCCTGCGTGCCTACCCGTCCGACATGCTCTATCTGGTCGGCGACATCGTCGATTTCTGGGCGATGAAGCGCGAGGTGCGCTGGACCCCGGCGCAGAACACCGTGGTGCAGAAGATCCTGCGTCGCGCCCGCCACGGCGAGTGCGTCACCTTCATTCCCGGCAACCACGACGAGGCCTTGCGCGAGCACGTCGGCATCCTGCTCGGCGAGATCCGCCTCATGCAGGAGTGCGTGCACGTCGCCGCGAACGGTCGTCGCTACCTGGTCATCCACGGCGACGAGTTCGACCAGGTAACCCGCCACCACCGCTGGCTGGCCGTGCTCGGCGACAGGGGCTACGACCTGCTCGTGCGCATGAACGTGTGGCTGTCCTGGATGCGCCGGCGCCTCGGCATCGCCGGCTACTGGTCGCTGGCCGGCTACGCCAAGCGCCGCATCAAGACCGCGGTCAACTTCATCTCCGATTTCGAGAGTTCGGTTGCGCGCGCGGTGACCGAGCGCGGTCTCGACGGGGTGATCTGCGGCCACATCCACGTCGCCGCATTGCGCGAGGTCGACGGCATCGCCTACGTCAACTGCGGCGACTGGGTCGACAGCTGCACGGCGATCGTCGAGCACCATGACGGTCGCCTCGAACTGGTCGAATGGAAGGGTGATCCGGCGCAGGCGGAGCCGATCGGCGCCGACGTTTCCGCGCGCATCAATGCCCTCGGCGCGCGCGACCGCGTACCGGCCTGAGCGACCTCAGGCGAGCCGCACGCCCATCACGTCGACACGGCCGCGCGCGCATTCGCGGCGGATGGCATCGAGCAGGTGGCTGTATTCGGCACGCTCGGCCAGTTCGATCTGCATGGCCACGCTGTGCCAGACCGGGCGTTGCGGCGCGCGCGCCGGCAGGCGGTGGCGGGCCAGCACGTTGTCGACGACGGTGCGGGCGCGCTCGGCGATCTCGTGCGCGCTCGAATTGCGTGCGCGGTCTCCAAACAGGATGGTCAGACCCATGGCTGGCTCCTTTCGCATCGTTGCGGACCTCATCGTCGGGCGAGTCTCTGCGGGTGTGGATGAACGGCATGCATACGGACGCGACGCCGGCGCCGGCACGGTCGCCGGCAGGGGTTCCCCGCACCGGCAAGGCTGTCGCACGGATGCGTCAAGCGGATGACAGGAAGGTGCCGCCCTGCAGTGCCTTGACCGCCAGCTGCGATTTGCCGCAGCCGGCCGGCGCCCGATCCGGATCGCCTTGCGGGGACGCTTGACCCAGGTCAATGCGTGCGCGCGGCCGACTGCCAAGCATCGGCGCATTGCCGGTTGCGGGGGACGCAATGAGCACGATCCGTTCGCTTGCGCCGTTGCGGGCGCGACTACTCCGGCTGTCTCCGGCGCTCGCCGCGCTGCTCGTTGCGGGCGCAGCGCTGGCCGACCCGGTGCCGGCCACGCTGCGCGACTTCCATGTGTCCGGCACCCAGTTCGGCGACGCGCTCCCGGACAACTTCCAGTCGCCGCAGGTCTGCCAGGCCTGCCATGCCCACACCGGCACCTCGGGCGAACCGTATGCGAGCTGGAAGGGCAGCCTGATGGCGAACGGCGGCCGCGATCCGCTGTTCTTCGCCCAGCTTGCCACCGCCAACCAGGACGTCGCCAACGTCGGTTACTTCTGCCTGCGCTGCCACGTGCCGAACGGCGTCGCCAGCGGCCATGCCCTCGTCGCCGACGGCAGCACGCTCGACGAGCGCGATCGCGATGGCGTCGACTGCCATTTCTGCCACGCGATGGTCGACCCTGACTACAAGCCCGGCGTGAGCCCCGAACGCGACGCCGAAATCCTCGCCGAACTCGAATCGGTGCCGGCGTTCACCGGCAACGCGATGTTCGTGCTCGATCCGGAAGGCCAGCGCCGCGGTCCGCGCAGCGACGCCCAGCCGGCGCACGAGTTGCTGGTCTCGCCGTACCACCGCGACAGTGCCCTGTGCGGCACCTGCCACGATGTCGGCAATGTCGCCGTATCGCGCCAACCCGATGGCAGCTACCGCTACAACGCACTCGACGCGCCACCGGAGAGCGAGGACCTCGCGACCCACTTCCCGCTTGAGCGCACCTACACCGAATGGAAGCTGTCGGCCTTTGCCGATGGCGGCGTCGACATGCAGGGGCGCTTCGGCGGCGAGGGCGGTGGCGTGGTCTCCACCTGCCAGGATTGCCACATGCCGGTTCGCGCCGGCTACGCGAGTTCCTTCGGCCCGTTCCGCGAGGATTTGCGCAGCCATGATTTCGCCGGCGCCTCGTCGTGGGTGCTCGACATCATCGGCCGCTACTACATCGACGATCCGGCCGTCGACCAGGATGCACTGGCGATCGGCATGGCGGCGGCGAACGACATGCTCGGCCGCGCCGCCTCGCTCGAACTGGCCCAGGACGCCGGCGGCGTGCTGCGTGCGCGCGTGATCAACGAGGGCGGTCACAAGCTGCCGACCGGACACATCGAAGGCCGTCGTGCCTGGGTGGAGGTGCGCCTGCGTGATGCCGGCGGCAACCTGCTGCGCGAATACGGCGGCTACGATCCGGCAAGCGCCGAACTCGACGAGGCCTCGACGATCGTCTACGAGATGGCGGTCGGCCTTTCCGCGGAGGCCGCCGCGGCGACCGGACGGCCGCCCGGCCGTACCACCCACATGGCGCTGGCCGACACGATCGAGAAGGACACGCGCATTCCGCCGCGCGGGTTCAGCAACGCCGCGTTCGTCGCGGGAGGCGCGCCGGCGGTCGGCCGCCACTACGCCGACGGCCAGTACTGGGACGACGCGCGCTTCTGGATTCCGCCGGGCGCGGTCACGGCCGAGGTCCGCGTGCTGTACCAGACCGTCACCCGCCACTACATCGAAGCCCTGCGTGACGGCAACCAGAGCGATCACTGGGGCCAGACCCTGCACGACCTGTGGGAACAAAGCGGTCGCGCCGCACCGATCACCATGGCTTCGGCGTCGATCCCCCTCGGCTCCTTCCTGCGTGGCGACTTCAACGGCAACGGCGTGCTCGACGCGGTCGATGCCGCGCGCCTTGCGCAATGCCTGCAAGCCGGCGCCGATTCCGAGAGCTGTCGTGCCGGCGACTTCGACGGCAACGGCATCGTCGACTGCAGCGACGCCGCGGCGATGGCAGCGGCATGGAGCGGGCCGGGCCCTGCTCCGGTGTTCGATGCCTGCCGCGGCAGCGCGGCGATCGCGGTGCCGATGCTGGATCCGCAATGGCTGGCTGCCCTCGGCGTGCTGCTGGCACTGGTCGCCGGCCTGCGCATGCGCCGACGCCCGCGCACGTGCTGATCCAGCGTCCGCAGCCGCGGCGGATCACTCCATGCCGTCGCTGAACAGCAGGTCCGACTGCATGCGCAGCACGGCGATGTCGCGCTGGCTGGTGTACATGAAGCCGGCCAGCACCGGCTTGCCGGCCGCCAGGGTCATCGCTTCCGCGCCGTCATGGGTTTCGGCCACCGGAAGACGCAGCACGCCGTTGCCATCGAAGCTGTTGTCGAGGGCACCGTCCGGCATCACCCGCGCGAGCAGGAAGTCCTGGTTTCCGCCGGTGTGCCGGATCCATCCGGCGGCAACCACCCGACGATCGCTGCGCATGGCGAGCGCATGGATCCTGCTTCCGTCCTCGAGGGTTAGGTTGCGCAGTCCGTTGACGGCATAGAGCGTGTCGCGGGTGCCGTCGGCGAACAGGCGCACGAGGCCGGCTGCCTCCGGGGTGGCCGGGGTGAAGTTGCCGAGCGCGAGGACCATCGCATGGCCACGTTCGATCGCGACTGCGCGGACGACGGCATTCTCGAAGAAGGGACTCGGCAGCAGCGGAATCGTGACGACGCCGGTTCCGCCGCCGAAGCCGGGGTCGGGCGCACCGGTGGCGGTCATGCGTGCGACCAGCGGACGATACACGCCGGAACTGGACTGGGTGCCGGCCAGCACGATGCGGCCGAGGTCGTCCACGGCGATCGCCTCGAAGCGCGGATTGGACACCGACAGCGGCATGCTGGCCCAGCCGTTGGTGCCGAACGACGGATCGGGCGCGCCGTTCGCGGTGAGGCGGATGACCACCGCGTGATAGGTGCCCGGGCAACCGTTGCAGTAGCCGCCGAGCAGCAGCTTGCCGTCGCGCTGGCGGGTTGCCTGGGTGATGTAGAGGGTGGGATTGGCCCAGGGGTGCCCGCCAACCTGCATGCGCCCGTTGGTCCCGAACGTGGCATCGAGATTTCCGCCGGCGGTCAGGCGCGCGAGTGCAGGGGGTGCGCTGGCGGGGTTCTCGTCGGCAACCTCGGCCACGCCGAGCAGCAGGATCCTGCCGTCGTCCTGCGGGATGATGGCGTGCAGGCGATCGCTGCCGTTCTCGACGAAATCGAAACCGATCGTGCGCAATCCCTGGAATCCGAAGTCGATATCCGCCGCCCCGTTCGCTTGCAGCCGGCCGATGGCGAAATCCTTGTTCAATCCCGTGCGCGTGATCGTGCCGCCGGCCAGCACGCGTCCGGAGGCGTCCACCGCCAGTTTGACGTTGTCGATGCTGCCTCCGGCGAAGCCGAGTGTGGCGATCCCGTCGCCGGAAAAGCCCGGGTCCGGATCGCCGTCGGCCGCATGGACCATGCCGGCAAGTCCGGCCAGCAGGGCGAACGCGGCAAGACCTGCCTGGCGGGTCCGCCGCGGGCGATTCCCGCCTGCAATGCCTGCGCCGGCAGCCTTCCGCGCCGGCATCGATTCTTCTGCTGCAGTCATCATGGAACTCTCCGGGCTACTCCGGGCGTCGTTGCCCGTACCCGGAGACTCCACGCATGCCGGCAGCCGGCGGGGCCAGCCACGGCGGAGGAAATCGGCGCAGCCCTTCCGCGCGCCGAGCCGGTCGTCGTACTTGTCGACCTCAGGCCGGGGGTGCCGACGTGTCGATGCCGCTGCGGCCGTGCTCGACCGGCGCACAGAGCCGCCCCGCGCCGTCGACGATGATGCGCACGCGCCGGCGATCGAGATAGAAGCTGGCGCGATAGCGGCCGGCGTCGTCACCGGTGCCGCGCTCGCACAGCAGCGCGACCTTGTGCTGCTGCATCAGCGTGCGGAAGGTCGCCACATCGAGGCCGAAGGCCTGCGCGACGATCGCGGCATCGATCTCGATGTCGCCCGATGGAACCACCGTCAGCGGAATGCGCTCGCCCATGGGATTGCTCCGGTACACAGTGGTCCGATGGTCGCCCGGACCGGCCCGCCCCGCCCTGATCCGGATCAGGCGCGAGCCACGCGGCTGTGCCAACATCGAAGCCCGTTGCCGTGCTGCCGACACGGGATTCCCGACCATGTGCTACTCCGCACAGACCTGGGCCGCCTACCGCAAGTACGTGAAGGCGTGGGGCGCCGAAATCGACATGCAGGAGTTCCTGCGCCTGTACGGCTTTCGCGCCGAGGGCGCGAAGGTGCGCACGCCGAAGGCGATGGATGCGGAGTTCCTGCGATCCACGAGTCCTGCCGGACGCGCCATCGCCGCGCTGATCGAGGCGCATGACCGCGAACAGGTGGCGGCACTCGAAAGCGGGATGTTCGCCCAGCGAAAACGCCTCGCCGAAGCCGAACGCACGCTCGCCGTCAAAGCGACGAAGAAGGCGCTGAACGACCGCCGCATCGCCACCGGCAAGATCAGCCAGTCGCTCGCCCGCATGGCCGACATCCGCCGGGTCGAGCCGCGGCCGAAGGATTCACGGATCTTCCCCGGCAGCCACGTGCCGGTGATGGTGATGGAAGGCGGACGCAGGATCGTGCGCCCGATGCGCTACCAGTGCCGGCCGGCCGGAAAGCCGGCATCCCACGATGTCCGTTATCCCGGCACCTACAACGCGCGACGTGACAACCTGGAGCGTTTCTGGAAAGGCCAGTTCGGCAGCAGCCACGGCGTGATCGTGGTCGAGCGCTTCTATGAAAACGTCGAGCGCATCGATGCCGACGGCAATCCGCACAACGTCGTGCTCGAATTCAGCCCGCAGGACGGCAGCGCGATGATCGTGGCCTGCCTGTGGTCGCGCTGGACCGACCCGCAGGGCCGCCAGCCCGACCTGCTCTCGTTCGCCGCGATCACCGATGACCCACCACCGGAAATCGCCGCCGCCGGCCACGACCGCTGCATCATCCCGATCAGGCCGGAAAACCTCGATGCCTGGCTGCAACCCGATCCGGCCGACCTCGGCGCCCTGCAAACCATCCTCGACGATCGTGCAAGGCCGCTTTACGAACATCGCCTGGCGGCGTGAAGGGAGTGGATCGGACCTGCAACAGGACCGTGACCCGGCGCTTCCGCAGGTCGCGCCGCGTCGCCACGTGGTGCCGGGGACTGCGTACATCATCGGGCCTGCAGCGCTTCGACCAGTGCTTTCGCGAGTTGGCGATGGTCGAACGCTACGCGAGCTTCGCCGCCGAGCACTTGTCAGCGCACGCCGAGAGCGTGTCCGTTCCTGTGCAATTCCGGGGCAAGCCCGCCGATGATGCCGGCGAGAACGACGTAACCGATTGATAGTGGTGGCCGAGGACGGACTGCGCGCGCCAGGAGCGCGCGCGAACGGCGCAGCCGGCCCGGAGGGCGAATGCCATGGATGGCATTCGTCATCGAACCGCGCTTCACCCGGTTCGATTCCCGAGAAAACATGGATCCGGAGGGCGACGCCAGTTCGCAAGCGCGAAGGAGGTGGTGGCCGAGGACGGACTGCGCGCGCCAGGAGCGCGCGCGAACGGCGCAGCCGGCCCGGAGGGCAAATGCCATGGATGGCATTCGTCATCGAACCGCGCTTCACCCAGTTCGATTCCCGAGAAAACATGGATCCGGAGGGCGACGCCAGTTCGCAAGCGCGAAGGGAGTGGTGGCCGAGGACGG
>CAKSZY010000008.1 GCA_934526015.1 uncultured Dokdonella sp. | reverse complement strand
AGAAGGTGGTGCGGCAGCACCGGATGAGGGGCCGTGGGAGGTGGGGTGCGATCGACGTTGCAGCCGTGCGCGAGCGCTGCTTCATCGGCTGTTGCGGAAGAAGCACGAAAGCGCCCCTCATCCGCGGCTGCCGCCGCACCTTCTCCCCGTCGCAACGGGGAGAAGGGACAGGCATGCGCTATCAGCAGCGTGTAACTTGCAATCTTGCGACGCCGCCCGCCTTCCTTCGCCCCGCGTAGCGGAGAGAAGGGACAGGCATGCGGCAACTCCTGTTTGCGCCGCTGCATTCCAATGCGCTTTTCTAGAGTTTGGCTCCGCTGACGCGGCTGCGCGCCTACTCGTCCTCGTCGGCCGAGGTGAGGTGGAGGCGGCCGGTGCGTGTCGTGTCGTCCGCGCTCCAGCGGCCGAACAGCGGCCGGCGCGAGCGTTCGAGGAAGCCGCAGGCGGTCCAGCCGGCGAATGCCTGCGCGCAGCCGAAGTATTCCACCGACACCGCCGCGTGCCGGCTGTGGCGGGCTGCCAGCAACAGTTGGTCGATGTGCGCACGCGTCATGCCGGTGTCACCGTCTTCCGACCAGAAATCGCGCACGTGCAGCAGGCCGACATCGGCCTGGCAGGCGAACCAGGCCCGCAGTTGTCCGTGCGCGTCCTCGACGATCAGGAATCGCGTGCGCGCCAGCGGGTTGTCGTCGAAGCGCCAGCGCGTGAAGCGGCTGTCGCGGATGCTGGCGACGGCACGCTGGTGCGGCGAGCGCGTCCACAGGGCGTCGAAACGCTCGTCGCTCGAATCGCGCCAGTGCCAGCGCAGGCGCGCATCGCCGCGCCGGCGCCACCAGGCTTTCATTGCGTCGAGGCAATCGAGGATCGCGCCGACCGGCACCGCCAGCAGGCGCGGCAGGCGTCGTTGCGCATAGCCGGCATGGCGCAGCACGCGGGCGTGGCGGACGAGTTCGCCGAGTTGCTCGTAGCCGACGCGCTTGAACACCGGCGCGGCCTTCGGGTTCGGAAAGCCGTACAGCAAGGCAAAGCGCTCGGCACCGGCGGCGGCCAGTGCCGATTGCAGCATCAGCGCCGGGCCGAGCGAACGATGCTCGGCACGCACGGCGAGGTCGACCAGCACGCCGGCCTCGATCAGCCGGTCGCCGTCGACCATGCGGCGCGGACCGGCCGCGGCGGCGCCGACCGGCGGGGCATCGGTGCCGAAACGCAGCAGGCGCAGCAGTGGTTCGCCGTACGGGCAGCGCAGGTAGAACCAGTCGTACTTGGCGCGCATGCGCGCGTCTTCACCGAGGTTGCCGTGCCAGACGTCGAGCACGGCCTCGTGGTCGCGGCGGACGTCGCCGGCGTCGATCGCGTAGGTCGGTGCCGCGGCCGCCATCAGTGGAGGTCGAGTTCGGCCACTTCACCGACCAGCATCGGCCGCGCATGCAGGTAGCGCGTCGTGCGCCGCTTGGTGCGGATGTCCTCGTAGACCGCCTCGGCCTGCTGCGCGGTGATTTCCAGCACGCGCGCGAGTTCGCTCGCCGGAACCTCGTGGTTGAGCGCCCACAGGGCAAGATCCATCGAGCGGTAGGGCAGGGCGAAATAGAACTCGTCCTGGCCCTGTTCGAGGCTGTAGGTGTCGGTGGTCGGCACCGCCGCGCAAACCCGCTCGGGCAGGCCGAGGAAGCGCGCCATGCCGTAGACCTGGCTCTTGTAGAGATGGGCGATCGGCTTGACGTCCGCCGAGCCGTCGCCGTTCTTGACGAAGAAGCCCTGGTCGTACTCGAGGCGGTTCGGCGTGCCGACCACGCCGTAGTTGAGGCGGTCGGCGTGGTAATACTCGAGGGTCTTGCGGATGCGCTGCTTGAAGTTGGTCGCGGCGACGATCTGCAGGTACTCGGACAGGCCGAGCGGGCGGTCGACGTTGTCGCCGGTCGGCGAAACGGCGACGAGGCGGAAGCGGTTGATGCGGCCTTCGATGCCGCCCTCGATGACGATCTTGAAGCGCCAGCCCTCGCCGTATTCGGGCAGGGCGCGGCGCACGGCGGCGTCGCGTTCGGCGTAGCAGCCGATCGCGGTGAGTGCGGGGGCGATGTCGACGGTCTCGACGCGCACGCCGAGGTGTTCGGCGAGGATGCGCGCACGCACACCGCTGTCGTCGGAGGAATCGCGCTCGGGCAGGATCAGGGCGAACACGCGTTCGGGCCCGAGTGCGCGCACCGCCAGGGCGATGCTGCACGAGGAATCGATGCCGCCGGAGATGGCGACGACGAGGCCGCGCTTGTGCAGTTCGCGCGCGGTGATCTCGCGCAGGCGTGCGGCAATTCGGTCCGCCTCCGCCGCGTAGTCGATGTCGAGCACGCTCCAGTCCAGTGTCGTCACGAAACCTCCCGCCTCTCGTTGCTGGCCAACAGGGACCGCCTGATCTTGCCCGAGGCCGTTTTCGGCAGCTCGGCGACGGCTTCGATGAATTTCGGAATCTTGTAGGTGGCGAGGCGCTCGCGGCAATGCGCCTTGACCCGGTCGAGCGAGCGGTCGGCACCTTCGGCGAACACGACGATCGCCTTGATGACCTGGCCGAGCAGCTCGTCGTCGACGCCGACCACGGCGACCTCGGCGATGCCGTCGAGCTCGGCGACGACTTCCTCGACGTCCTTCGGATGCACGCGGTGCGCGCCGGTCTTGATCATGTCGCTGCGCCGGCCGGACAGGAACAGGTAGCCGTCGGCGTCGACGTGGCCCATGTCGCCGGTGCGCAGCCAGCCGTCGGCGCCGAGCACGCCGGCGGTCAACGCGGCATCGCGCCAGTAGCCGAGCATGATGTTGGCGCCACGTGCATGCACTTCGCCGACCGTGCCGGTCGTGACCCGCGCGCCGTGTTCGTCGCGCACCTCGAGTTCGACGCCGGGAATCGCCACGCCGACCGCGCCGGTCTTCTCGTCGAGCCGTTCGGGCGGCAGCCAGGCCAGGCGCGCGGTCGCCTCGGTCTGCCCGTACATGACGAACAGGCGCGCCTGCGGGATCGCCGCACGCAGGCGCGCGGCCAGCGCCGGCGCCATCGCGCCGCCGGCCTGGGTCAGGTAGCGCAGACCGGACAGGTCGTATTCGCCGAGGCGCACGCGGTTGAGCAGCAGCGCAAAGGTCGACGGCACGCCGGAAAAACCGCTGACGCGCTCGCGCGCGATCGTCTCGACCATGAGATGAGGGAAGACGAGGTTCTGCTCGATGACGAGGCGCGCGCCGGCGGCGAGATGCGTGTGCAGCACCGAGGCGCCGTAGGAGTAGTAGAACGGCAGGATCGTCACCGTGCTGTCGTCGGCGCCGAGGTCGAGGTAGGCGAGGATCGACTGCACGTTGGCGGCGAGGTTGGCGTGGCTCAGCATCACGCCTTTCGGCTGGCCGGTGGTGCCCGAGGTGTAGACGATTGCGGCGAGCGCGTCGGCCTCGTTGCGTGCCGGCGGCGCAGCCGCGTCGCCGGCCGGCAGCGCGTTCCAGCGCAGGTCCGTGTCCGCCGCGGCCTGGTCATCGACGACGACGGCCTGCGGACGCGGTTCGATCGCCTCGATCGCCGCGCGGGCGTCGCGGTGGATCGCCTCGTGGACGACGACGCGGGCGCCGGCGTGGCGCAACCAGGGTTCGAAGTCGCGCGCCTTCGCCTGGGCATTCAGCGGCACGACCACCGCGCCGGCACGCCAGGTGCCGTAGGTGGCGACCACGGCTTCGGCCGAGTTCGGCAGGATCAGGGCGACGCGGTCGCCGGCCTCGACGCCGAGCGCGCGCAGTGCCGCGGCGAAGGCGTCGACGTGCGCATCGAGCGCGGCGTAGTCGAAACGGCGCTCGCCGTCGACCAGCGCGGAACGGTCCGGCTGCGCGCGTGCGTGTCCGGCGAGACGGTCGGCGAGCCAGCTCATGGCGGCGTGCCGGAAGCCGCTCAGCCCGCCAGCTTGCGGGTCACGAACGCGGCGATCGCGTCGATCGTCTCGAAGTTGGCCGGGACCATTTCCTCGTCGGCCACCTTGAGCTTCCAGGTTTCCTCGATGTGGAAGATCAGTTCGAGCATGCCGGTCGAATCGATCGTGCCGCCGCGGATCAGCGAATCACCGTCGGCGAGTGCCGATTCGTCGTCGGTGAACAGGTAGTTCTTCAGGACGAACTGCTTGATCTGGCGCTTGTGGTCCATCGTGGTGTCTGCCCCTGGTGGCTGCGGCCTGCGTGCGGAATCCGCGCGCGTGCAGGCGCCGGGTCCGGTCGCCGATTGTGCCATGCCGGCCGGCGGCGTGACGAACCCGCACGCGGTCGCGAAGTGGACATGTCCGCGTCCGGTGCTGCGCACCGGAGCGCCGCTGCCGATGACAGGCCCGGCACTTGCCGCTATGTTGCCGGTCTGCCCCGCGTCCTGGAGCCACCGACATGCAATGTCCCGACCTCTCCCGCTCCGGCGTCCTTCTCGCCACCCTCTTCCTCGCCGCCTGCGCCGCGGCCAAGGCACCGGCGCCGCGCGCGCAACCGGTCATCGCCGGCAGCGCACCGGCGCAGGAATATGCGGCGGCAGGAGGGCGCCTCGTGGTCGAGGAACTGGCCCGCGGCTTCGAGTTCCCGTGGGCGCTGGCGTTCCTGCCGGACGGACGCATGCTGGTCACCGAGAAACCCGGTCGCCTGCTCCTGCTCGGCGCCGACGCGAAGTTCGAGGCGGAAATCACCGGCCTGCCGAAGATCTTCGTCGACGGCCAGGCCGGCCTGCTCGATGTCGTGCTGTCACCGGGATTCGCCGCGGACCGGCTCGTCTACCTGTCGTTCGCCGAACCGAACCTGCGCGGCAACCTCGCCGGCACCGCGGTCGCCCGCGGTCGCCTCGACGGCCATGCCCTGCGCGAGGTCGAGGTGATCTACCGCCAGGAGCCGAAGCTGTCGAGCGGCACCCATGTCGGTTCGCGCCTGGTCTTCGACGATGCCGGCCACCTGTTCGTCGCCCAGGGCGAGAACAACAAGCGCCCGACCGCGCAGGAACTCGACAAGCTGCAGGGCAAGCTGGTGCGCCTGAACGCCGACGGCAGCGTGCCGAAGGACAATCCCTTCGTCGGCCGCGAGGGCGTGCGCCCCGAGATCTTCTCGTACGGCCACCGCAACATGCAGGGCGCGGCGCTCCACCCGCACACGCGCAAGCTGTGGACCAGCGAACACGGTCCGCGCGGCGGCGACGAGATCAACATTCCCGAGGCCGGCAAGAACTACGGCTGGCCGATCATTACCTGGGGCATCAACTATTCCGGCCTCGCCATCCCCGAAGCCGAGGGCACGGCGAAGGAAGGCATGGAGCAGCCGCACCACTACTGGCCGGTGTCGCCGGCGCTGAGCGGCATGGCCTTCTACACGGCCGAGCGCATCCCCGCCTGGAAGCACAGCCTGTTCCTCGGCGCGCTCGCCGGCACCCGCCTGATCCGCCTCGAGCTCGACGGCGACCGCATCGCCGGCGAGGAAGACCTGCTCCAGCAACGCAAGGAACGCATCCGCGACGTGCGCGTCGGACCCGACGGCCGCGTCTACGTGCTGACCGACGCGGCGGACGGCAAGCTGTTGCGCATCGACCTGAAAACGCCATGAGCCCGGCGCCGGGTTGACCGTCTTCGCCGGGCGCGGCTAGTGTGCCGGCGAGGGGAGGGATCCATGACCAGCACTCATTCCGCACCGCCCGTGCGGCTCGGCATCGTCGGTTGCGGTGCGATCGCGCGGGAAGCGCACCTGCCGGTGATCGTCGCCGACCGCCGGGTCGAACTGGCCGTGCTCTGCGATCGCGACCGCGGCAATGCCGAACTCGCCGCCCGCGCGAGCGGAGTCGAGGCGTCGATCACCAGCGATCCGGCCGAACTGGCCGGCAGGGTCGATGCCGCCATCGTCGCCGTTCCGCCGCGCTTCCACGCGCCGGTCGCCATCCAGCTCATGCAGGCGGGCATCGACGTCCTCTGCGAGAAGCCGCTGGCGATCACCGTGGCCGACGGCCGCCGCATGGCCGAGGTCGCCCGCGAAACCGGGCGCGTGCTGGCCGTCGCCCTGATGATGCGTTTCTTCCCGCACAACCGCTGGCTCGCCGACCTCGTCGAGGATGGCGAGATCGGCGCCGTCCGCGAGCTGATCGTCGAGGACGGCGCACCGCTCGACTGGCCGATGGCGAGCAACAGCTACTTCGACCGCGAGGCCACCGGCGGCGGTGTCCTCTTCGACACCGGCGTGCATCTGCTCGACCGCGTGCTCTGGCTGTTCGGCGATCTCGAGGATCTGGCCTGCGAGGACGACGCCTTCGGCGGCTTCGAGAACAACGTGAAACTGACCGGTCGCCTGCGCATCGGCGGCCATGCGGTGCCGACACGCATGGAGTTCAGCTGGTCCCATCACCTGCCACGCGGCATCCGCGTGGTCGGCGAGCGCGGCACCCTCGTGGCGGCGACCTCGGATCCGCGCCGGCTGACCCTGCACCGGAACACCCGCCGCGGGCCGATGGAAATGCAGATCGTGTGTGCCCGCCATTGGGATGCGCGCAGCCATTACCGCGCCCAGCTCGACGATTTCATCGGTGCGGTGCGCGAGCGGCGCGCGCCGTACGTCAGCGCGGATTCGTCGCTGCGCGCGCTCGAGGTCATCGAGGCCGCCTATGCGATCCGCACGCCGATGCGGCAACCCTGGCTGGCCCGCATGGAGGTTCCGGCATGACCCCCGAAAGGATTCTCGTCACCGGCGCCACCGGCTTCATCGGCTCGCGCCTGTGCGAGTTGCTGTCGCTCGAATACCGGCTGCCGTATCGCGCGCTGGTCCGTCGGTATTCGCGCGCGGCGCGGATCGCCCGCCTCGATGCCGAACTGGTTGCCGGCGACCTGCTCGACGCCGCCAGCCTCGCGCGTGCGGTGCAAGGCTGCGACGCGGTGGTCAACCTGGCCCATGCCGACGACCGCACCGCGGCGAAGCAGACCGCGCAACTGGTCGAGGCCTGCGTGGCCGCCGGCGTGCGCCGCTTCGTGCACATCAGTTCGATGGCCGTGCACGGTCCGTCGCCGTCGCTGTCGGTCGTAACCGAGGACAACGCGCCGATCCGCCGCTGGGGCGAGGCCTATTCCGATGCCAAGGCCGCGGCCGAAGCGGTGGTGGCCCGGGCCGGGACACGCGGCCGGCTCGAGACCGTCATCCTGCGTCCGACCATCGTCTACGGCCCCTGCAGCTTTTTCGTCACGCCGATCGTCGAGGATGCGCGGCGCGGCCGGATCAGCCTGATCGACGGCGGCCGCGGCCTCTGCAACGCGGTCTATGTCGACGATGTCTGCGAGGCCATCCTTGCCGCGCTCGTGCGCGACGATGCCGTCGGCGGCGCCTTCCTGCTCAATGGCGACGGCCGCCTCGGCTGGGGCGAGTTCATCACCACCTTCGCCGGCATGGTCGACGGCGAGAAGACCGTCCACGACCACGCGCCCGAGGACATCGCCGCCTATTGGCGCGCGCAGCGTCCGCGCGTCCGCGACAACCTGACGGCGACGGTCCGCCTGGCCGGCTCGCCGGCGTTCCATGCCCAGCTCGGCACGATCCCGGCGCTCGGCAGGCTGATCCGCGGCAGCAAGGAACTGCTCTCGCGCTGGATCACCCCCGAGCAGAAGCTGCGGATGAAGTCGCGCCTGCAGGGCCGCCGTGCCGCCGCGGCGGTCGTCACCGCCGCGCCCCTGCGCATGCCGAGCGAAGGCCGCGTCGTGCGCGAGGCCTACCGCGCCTGGGTGAGCAACGACCTCGCAAAGTCCCGCCTCGGCTGGAAGCCCGCGCACTCGTTCGAACTCGGCGCACGGCGTACCGGTGACTGGCTGCGCTTCGCCCGCCTGATCGATCGTTCGCTCGGTGTCCTCGCCGTCGCCGCCATCGGCCTGCTGAACCTGTTCGGGTTCGAGGCTCTCGGCTTCGCGCCCGGCCTCGCGATCGGCGAGGAACTCGCGCTGCACTTCGCAGCGACGGCGCCGGCGAATTCGTAGGCGCCGGGCAAGCGCAACCGCGCGTCAAGGTGCTGCCGAGTATCGGCCATGGATCGGTCAGCGCGGTCAGCGTCGCGCTCTTTCGGCAGATCGATGCGACGCCAGCGGCTCGTGCGGGTCCGCAGTGTCGGCGATGCCGCTGAGGTCATTTGCGCCTCGCATTCCATCGATTGAGAAGCGGCGTGAGATCGTTGGCCGCTGCAAGCAGCTGGATTCAGCTTCACGGCAGCGTCTTAAGCGCTATTCAAAAGATGTGACCGACATCGCCGCTCTCCGCCAATCTTTGCTCCAGGCGGCCTTCTCCGGTCAACTGAGCGGAGCGCCGTCGGGCATCGGCGGCCTGTATCACACCTGTGCTACATTGCCCCGAACCCACCGTCGGGAGCCTGAGCATGAGCACCACCACCATTCGCCTGCCGGACGCGCTCAAGGCCCGCATCGCCAAGGCCGCGGAAGCGGCCGGCACCACCTCCCACGGCTTCATCCTGGAAGCCATCGCCGAGAAGACCGAACTCGCCGAACGGCGCGCCGACTTTCATGCGGAGGCCGAACGCCGTTGGGCGGAATTCCTGGAGACCGGCGAGAGCATTCCCTGGGAAGAGATGCGCCGCTACCTGGTGGACCGCATTCACGGCAAGGCCAGCCCGCGCCCCGTCGCCCGCAAGTTCGCGAAATAGCATGGCGCGCGTCGAGTTTCTGCCCACCATAAACGAGGACCTGCAGCGCATCATCGGTCATCTGGAGCAACACGAGGCCGAGCACGTTCCAGAGCGTCTTGGCGAACTGGTCAGCGCTTCCGATGTCCTCACGGACAATCCGCTGATCGGTCGCCCGACGAGCGACGATCTGCGCGAGCTGGTGATCGGCCGGGGCGCTCGCGGATACATTGCGCTGTACCGGTACGTGGCGGCGCTGGATACGGTGTTCGTGCTGGCGATCCGCGCACAACGCGAGGCGGGCCATGCACGCGATGAATGAAACCGAGGCCGACACCCGCGCCAATCGCATCGACCCGGTGCTGCGTGATGCCGGGTGGGAAGTGGCCGAGGGCGCGCATGTCCGCTTTCGGCGGATCGAGGGGTGAGCAGCTGCCGGCAGGGACTCTCGCACCGCAACAACCACGCTTTGCGCATCAGCCGGTCGCGGCGGGCGCCTGCATGGGCCCGCGCACGAAGTGCTCGTCGAGCAGCATCGTCGAAAGGATGCCGACGAAGGCCTGGTTGTCGGCGAAGCCGGTGGCCTTGCCGGCGCGGCACTTGTCGACGAGGCGGCCGACCATGACCGGGTCGAACCAGCCGGACTTGCGCAGGCGCTCGGCGGAGAGCAGGTCGTCGACGTAATCGGGTGCCTTGCCGTCGATGAAGAAGCTGGCGCTGTCGGGGGCGCGGTAGGGTTGCTTGGTGCGGCTGACGATGTCGGCCGGCAGCAGGTCGGCGAGGGCGCGGCGCAACAGGTGTTTCTCGGTCATGCCGCGCACTTTGTAATGCTCGGGCAGGCGGTTGCCGAACTCGATGACGCGATGGTCGAGGTAGGGCACGCGGCCCTCGATCGAGTTCGCGGCGGCGACGCGGTCGCCTTGCGCGGCGAGCAGGTAGGCGGCGAGCAGGGATTTCGCTTCGACGTACTGGTCGCGCGCGAGCGGACGCCAGCGCTTGATTGCCGGCGGCAGGCGTTGCTCGTAGAAGGCGAGCGGATCCCAGGCGCCGAGGCTCGCGCGCATTTCCGCCGAGAGGAAGTTCAAGGCGCGCTGCGACGTGGTCCAGCGCGGCACGTGGGCGAACACCGGGCGTTCGATGTGTTCGAGGCCCTGGCCGAAGAACGACTGCGCGAAGGCCGGGTTGCGCACCGGTGAATTTTCCAGATAGCCGTACAGGCGGCCGAGCAGCAGGGGGCGCAAGCGTGAGCCCGGCTGGCGCGCCCAGAAACGGCGCACCTTGGATTCGCGGAACAGGTCGTAGCCGCCGAACACCTCGTCGGCACCTTCGCCGGTCAGCACCACCTTGTAGCCTTCCTCGCGCACGCGCGCCGACAGCAGCATCATCGGCACCGGCGCGGTGCGCAGCACCGGCGCCTCGGCGTGGCGGACGAGGCGCGGGAAGGCCTCGCCGATCTGGCGGCGCGACACGGTCAGGGTGGTGTGGTCGGTGCCGAGGTGGCGGACCATCGCGCGCTGGTGTTCGCTTTCGTCGAACTCGGCGTCCTCGAAGGCGACCGAGAACGTGCGCACCGGCGTGTCGGTGAAACCGCGGATCATGGCGACGATGCCGGAGGAATCGAGGCCGCCGCTGAGATACGCACCGACCGGCACGTCGGCGCGCAGTTGCAGGCGCACGGCGTCGACGAGCAGGGCGCGCAGTTCGGCGGTGGCCTCCTCGATCGAGGTGAAGGTCGGCGCGGCGTCGCGGTCCGGGAAGGTCCAGTCCCAGTACTGGCGCAGCGTCTGCGTGCCGTCGGCCTCGATCGCCAGCAGGTGGCCGGGCGGCAGGCTGTGCACGCCTTCGAACGCCGTGTCGGGATCGGCCGGAGCCCAGAACGTCAGCGCCTCGGCGATGCCGCGCAGATCGAGCGTGGCGCGTTCCGGCAGCACGGCGAGCAGGGCCTTGATCTCGGAGGCGAACCAGATGCGTCCGCGGGCGCGTGTGTGGAACAGCGGACGGATGCCGGCGCGGTCGCGCGCGAGCACGAGGCGGCGGCGGCGCGCATCCCACAGCGCGATGGCGAACTGGCCGTTGAGATGCTCGACGAAGGCGTCGCCGTAGCGGTCGTACAGGTGCACGATCACTTCGGTGTCGGACTGCGTGTAGAAGCGGTGGCCCTCGGCGACGAGTGCGGCACGCAGTTCGATGTAGTTGAAGATCTCGCCGTTGAAAACGGTCCAGACGTCGCCGCGCTCGTTGCGGATCGGCTGGTCGCCGGTGGCGAGGTCGATGATCGACAGGCGCGCGTGGGCGAGGCCGATGCCGTCGGCGGCGTGGTAGCCGTAGCCGTCCGGGCCGCGATGGTGCAGGGTGTGGATCATCGCCTCGAGCACGGGCCGCGCCGCGTCGGCACGCACATCGGGTCCGCTGAAACCGGCTATTCCGCACATCGCTCTGGTCAATCCACTCGGTTCGGGAGGTCGGGTTGCTGGAGTTGCAGCGTCAGCCGCGATCCGTTTCGCCGGCGCGATGGTCGATCGGCTCGGTGCCCGCGTGGTGCGCGCAGGCCTCGACGCAGGCGGCCAGTGTATCGGCGGCGACGGCATCCCAGCCACGCGAGAAGCGCGCCGACAGCGCGGCTTCGTCCCAGTTGCGGTCGAGCGCGTCGCCGAGGCCCGTCGCCAGCGCGTGCGCGTCGCGCGGCGGCACCAGCACGCCGCAGCGGTCGTCGACCACCTCCGGCACGCCGCCGACCGGGCAGGACAGCACCGGACGTCCGCAGGCCAGCGCTTCGACCAGCACGTTCGGATGGCCTTCCGACCAGCTCGGCAACACGACGAGGTCCGCCGCCGCCATCCAGCCGGCGACTTCGACCGGTGCCTGCGCGCCGACCAGGCGCAGGCCGTTGGCCGGGTCGGCGGCGAGCGCTTCCAGTTCCGCGCGCAGCGGGCCGTCGCCGACGAGAACGAGCTGTGCGTTCGCTCGCGAGGCGCGCAGCGTGCGCATCGCCTCGACGAGTTCGCGCAGCCCCTTCTCGGCGACGAGGCGGCCGACGTAGAGGACGACTTCGGCCGCGCCGGACAGGTCATGCAGCGCACGCGCGGCGGCGCGGTCGCGACGATGGAACACCGACGCATCGCAGCCATTGGCGATCACCCGCACGCGGGCAGGGTCGGCGCCGTAGTCGGCCACGGCGAGGCGGCCGAGATCGGCGCTGACCACCAGCAGGCGGTCGGCGTCGCGCACGACCGGTCGCGTCAGCGCGCGGCTGACCGCGTCGCGCACGCGGATGTCGGAGCCGCGCGCGCCGGCGACGAAGGCCGCGCCGAGCCGGCGGGCGATGCGGCGCGCGCCGCAGGCATCCGGGTAGAGCCAGTACGCCAGCACGACATCGGGTGCGAAGCGAGCGGCCGGCGTAGCGATCGCGCGGGCACACAGCCGGCCGTTGAACGGGCGGCTCAATGCCGGCAGGGCCGGATAGGTAACGTATTCGACATCGACGCCGGGCACTTCGATGCCGGCGCCCGGATCGCGGTAGAGATAGCTGCGCGGCTGCGCCCAGCGCGGATAGCGCGCCACCGGACTCAGCACGCGCACCTCGGCGAGGCGGGCAAGCTCGCGCACGGTCTGCAGGATCGGCCGGCCGCGCGTCGGCTCGCCGGCGACGGGAAACTGCGAGGTGACGACGAGGATGCGCATGCGTCGGCCGGGACCGGGGAAGGCCGGATTGTAGCCGCGAGGCGCGGCCACGGCGCCGAGCGCCGGCACCGGCCGGCCGATCCGAAACCTGCGTCCACGGCGGTCGGACCAACGGCCGCCCCGACCGCCCGGCAGTATGCACCTTTCCCATTTGCGGCCCCTTCCGGCACGCCGCCGCCGGCGTATGATGCGCGCCACATCCGCGCACGCACGCGTCGGGGGGAGCCCACATGCAGGTCGATCCGTCGTCCGCACCGCGTGTGGTCGAACTCGATGCCTTGCGCGGGCTGGCCGCCCTCGCCGTGGTCGGATACCACTTCACCACCCGCTACGACGAGTTGTACGGGCATGTCGGCGGCCCGCTGCCATCGCTCGCGTTCGGCAACTTCGGCGTCAACCTGTTCTTCCTGATCAGCGGCTTCGTCATTTTCATGACGCTCGAGCGCACGCGCAATCCGCTCGACTTCGTGGTGGCGCGCTTCTCGCGCCTGTTTCCCGCCTACTGGGCGGCGATCCTGCTGAGCGCGGCGTTCGTCTACACGATCGGCATGTCGTCGCAGCGCCTGCCGTGGACCGATGTCGCGCTCGATTTCACCATGATCCAGGAGGTCCTCGGCGGCGAACACCTGGATGGCTCGTACTGGACGCTCGGCGTCGAACTGTTCTTCTATCTGCAGATGCTGCTGTGGTTCTGCCTCGGCCAGTTGAAGCGGATCCAGTGGATTGTCCTCGGCTGGCTCGTGCTCGCGGTTGCCTGCGGTCTGGCGGCGAAACACGACCGCCATTTTTCCTACCTTGCGCGCGAGCTGCTGATCCTTCGCCACATCCCGTTTTTCGCCATCGGCATCCTGTTCTATCGCCGCCATGCGCAGGCACCGGGACGCGGGGTCGATCTTGCCCTCATCGCGCTGGCGATCGCGGCCATCGGCGTCGCGTATCCGCCGGTCTACTTCGCGGTTGCGCTGGCCTGCACGGCAATCTTCGCCTTGCTGGTCGGTGGCCGGCTGGTCTGGCTGCGGTGGCGTCCGTTCGTGTTCCTCGGCGCCATCTCGTACCCGCTGTACCTGCTGCATCAGGCCATCGGCTACGCCCTGATATGGCATTTCGAGCGGTTCGGCATCGATGCGGGGGTCTCGCTGCTGCTGGCGATGCTGGTGGTCCTGGTGCTCGCCGTGCTGCTGACCTTCCTCGTCGAACGACCGGCGCAACGCTGGATCCGCAGGGTCTGGAAAGGGCGGCGCGAACGCCCGCGCCAGCCGCTGGTGGTGCTGGCCGCCGGCGTCATCCCGCTGCTGGTCCCCGAAGTGCTGCCGGGCGAGCGGCGCGGTGCGGCACCGGCCGCACTGGCCGTCGCCACGGCGCCGCTCGGCCGGGACGAGATGACAGAGCCGCATCGCAGCGCGTTTGCGGCGATGATCCGCGCCGGTGCTTCGAGCCGTGACATTCACGATGCCGCGGCCGGGACCGGTTTTGCAGCCGAGTGCGGACATGTCGACGACGCCTACCTCCAGCGCGAGATCGATCGCGTCGAGACGCATCGCCAGCGCATGCTGCCGCTGCTCGAGATGCATCTCGGCGCGACGGCTTCGATCCTCGACATCGGCTGCAACACCGGTGGCACCACGCTCGCGCTGGCGCTGTCGGAACGGCTCGCCGCCCGCGAGGTCGTCGGCGTCGATCCGAATCATGCCGCGCTGGACGCCGCACGGGTGCGTCTGCTCGGCCACGGCCTCGACCCGGCGCGGGTGCGCTTCGAGGCGATCGAGGCCGGGCGGCTGCTGCCATTCGCGGACGGGCACTTCGACCTCGTCACGATCGTCTCGGTGTTCGAATTCGTCGGCTCGGCCGCGGCGCGCACCGCTCTGGCCGGCGAGATTCAGCGCGTGACCCGGTCCGGCGGCCACATCTTCGTCGCCACCCCCAATCCGTGGCGGCTGCGGGAACTGCACACGCGGCGCTGGTTCGGCGACCTGCGCCGTCGTCAGGGTTTCCCGTGGGCGTCGTCGCCGGCCGCGATCCAGCGCATGTTCGACGCCTGCGACGAGGTGCCGATCGCGCGCGACCTCGCTTCGCGTCTGTGCGCCCGGCACGGCCTGCCGGATCCGGGAATCGCCTCCGCACTGGTGGTCGCGGCGATGCCGTGGCAGAAACACTTGTACCGGCGCCGCTGAGGCGCGCGCGCCGGCAGCCGGATCAGGGTCCGAAGGTCTCGTCGAGTCCGCGCTGCACGCCGACGCGTGGCGTCCAGCCGAGGCGCTCGCGCGCGGCGGTCGGGTCGAAATTCGCCAGCGGACGCAGCGAGTGCACGCGGTAGCGGGTCAGCGGCACGTCGCGGCGCAGCAGCTTGCCGAGCAGCTCGACGCCGAACGCCAGGGCGAGGAACAGCTTCTTCGGCACGCGCACGAGCTTCAGTTCGTCGCCGAGCTTGCGCTTGGCGCGTTCGAGGTAGTCCTGCTGGGTGACGATGGCCGGATCGACGAGGTTGAACAGTTCGCCGGCGACGTCGGCCTCGCCGGCGAGCAGCAGGGCGTCGACGACGTCGTCGACGTAGACCAGCGGCAGGGTCTGCGTGCCTTCGCCGATCGCCAGCCAGCGTCCGGCGAGGGCGACCACCGCGTTCGGCGTGACCTTCTCGGCGCCGGGGCCGAAGATCTGGCCGGGACGCAGGATCACCGCCGGCAGGTCGCGGTCGCGGATCGCCGCGCGCACGGCTTGTTCGGCGGCGAGCTTGGTCTGCGTGTAGGCGCCGCGCCGCTGTGCCTGCGGTTCGCAGGCCGAGTGCTCGTCGAGGGTGCTGCCTTCGACGCGGCCGGCGTGGTCGAGCACGCTCAATGAACTCACGTAGACGAGGCGCGCGGTGGCGTGGGCGAGGCAGGCCTCGATGACGTTGCGCGTGCCCCAGATGGTGCCGGCCTCGAAGTCGCGCGGGCTGCCGCGCATGGCCGCACCGACGTGGTAGACGATGCCGGCACCGGCGACCGCATGCTCGACCGCACGCGGATCGCCGAGATCGCCGGTCACCATCTGGATGCCGTCGTCGCCGGCCCAGGCCGCGACCGGCCGGCGCACCAGCACGCGCACGCGCTGGCCACGCGCGCGCAGGGCGGCGACGAGCTTGCGGCCGAGGAAGCCGGCGGCGCCGGTGACCAGCGCGTCGGCCGGCTCGAGCGGGGTGTAGCGTGCCTCGATGGCGGCCGTGCGCTGCGTGTCGGCCGCTGCACAGGCCGGTTCGAGCAGGCGCAGTACGCGCAGCGCATCGTCGCCGTTGAAAGGCGGCCGGCTGTTGTCGCGCGCGGCATGGGCGAAGTCGGCGGCACCCTTCTGGATGCCGGGCGAGGGCTTGAGCAGGCCGGTGGCGAAGCGCACGACATTCCACGGCACGCGAAACACGTCGGCCATCGCCGACAGCACGGTGTTGAGGACGATGCCGATGAACTTCGGACCCGGCAGCACGCGGTGGATGCGGCAGACCTGCAGGAAGCGGTCGACCTCGATGTGGCCGCGGGTGCCGCGCACGATGATGCGGTTCTCCATCGGCCGCGCATTCCATGACAGCAGCAGGCGGCCGAAGCCGTGTTCGCCGTCGATGCGGGCCTGCCATTCGTCGAAGTGGAGGTTGGGATCGCGGCCGCTGGCCTGGTATTGCACCTCGAGGTTGCGCAGCGGACCGAGGAAGGCCTCGAGCGTGTAGAGGCCGTGCACGCCGAGGTCGCGGAACGGATACGAACCCTGGGCGACCTGCGCCGGCAGGCGGCCGCCCGCATAGGCGGGGTATTCCGAACTGCGCAGGATGTCGACCGAGACGACTTCGCCGATGCGCCCGCCGCGCACCGCCGCGAGCGCACGCATGACCACCGGGTCGAGCAGGTCGGAATGGTTGACGCCGAGGATCAGCCCCTTCCCGCGCGCCTTGTCGATCATCGCCTCGCAGTCGGCGACGGTGTCGGCCATCGGTTTCTCGACCAGCACGCCGCAACCCATGTCGAGGGCCTCGAGAGCGAGGGCGGCATGCGAGGCCGGCGGGGTCAGCACGTAGACCGCCTGCGGGCGGGTGACCGCCAGGCCGGCGAGGGTGCTGGCGACGGTGCCGATGCCGTGGCGTTCGGCGAGGGCGTTGGCCGCTTCGAGGTTGGCATCGCAGAGGCCGACGACTTCGACGAAATCGAGGCGTTTCAGCGCGGCGAGGTGGTGGCCGGCGACATAGCCGGCACCGACGAGGGCGACGCGCAGGCGCGCGTTGTCTGGGCTGTTCATGCGGTTTCCATCAGGCGGAATGCGGAGGCGGGTGCCGGGCGAGGCCGGCTTCGACGCGGGCGACAACGGCCTCGACGCGGCGGTCCCAGGTCTGGTCGGCGACCGCGGCCTGGCGCGCGCGTGCGGCGTCGATGCGGTTGTCGGCGACGGCGTCCTCGAGCGCGGCGAGGAACTCCTCGCGCGAATCGGCGATGCGCACGTGCTCGGCGAACTTCTCGATCTCGGCATTGCGCACGCTGACCACCGGCTTGCCGGTGGCGAGGTATTCGCGCAGCTTGAGCGGATTGGCGTTGGCGACCTGGCGGTTGAGCCGGTACGGAATGATCGCCGCGTCGAAGGCCTTCGCCCACGACGGCAGGCTCGCGTAGGGCTGGGCGCCGGGCAGGCGGACGTTCGGCAGCGTGGCCAGTTCGCCGACATCGGTGGCGACGTGGCCGACCAGCAGGAAGCTCCACTGCGGACGCTGGCGGGCGAGCCAGGCGATCAGCTCGAAGTCGATCCACTCGTGCAGCGAGCCGAAGTAGCCGATCACCGGCGCGGCCAGGCCGCGCGCGCCGTCGGCGACCGCGGTGGCCGCATCGGCGGCGCGCGCGAACAGTTCGACATCGACGCCGTGCGGCGAGAATTCGGTGTGCGCGTTCAACGCGCGCCTGGACTCGACGAGGGTCGGCGGGGCGACGAAGACGAGGTCGGCGTTGCGGCAGAGTTCGGCATCGCGGTGGCTGATCTGCGCGGCGTCGACGCCGGGATGGGCGGCGTAGTCGTCGATGCAGTAGTAGACCCGGTAGTCCTCGCCGAGGCGGCCGGCGAGGAAGCCCGGATGCGGCACCACGAACCAGGCGATGCGGCGGCCGATGCCGGCGATGCGCAGCGCGCGGCGCACCGCCCAGACGCCGAACAGGCGATTGATCGCGTCCACGCCCGGCAGGCGCCGGAACGGCAGCTGCGGCACCGTGCAGTGCCACATTCCCTCGGCGATGCGCCGCGGCGGTTTCAGGCTCGCCGCAAGCTTGCGCAGCAGGCGCCGGACATCGCGACCGCTGGCCTGCGGTTTGCGCAGGCCCGGCGAGCTGACGTAGAGCAGCGGCGCGAGGCGCGCGAGGCGCGAGGCGATGTGATGGCTGCTGGTGCGGTTTTCGGCGAACCAGTCGTTGCCGAAATAGACGATGCCGCGTCCGCCGAACGCCGCCTGCCGCTCAGTCATTGCGCCACCAGGCCACCAGCCAGACGGTGCCGCCGTGCCAGATCCAGTCCTTGTGCAGGCCGGGGATGCGTTCGAGGTGCGGGCCGACCCGGCGCGCGGCCGGGGCGAAGATCGTCACCAGGCAGGCGCGCCCGAGCTGCGACATGCGCGCCAGCGTCGCTTCGACGTCGGCGAGGTAATAGAGGACTTCGCAGGCGGTGACGAGGTCGAAGCGCCCGGGTTGTTCGCCCCAGGGTTGCCCGAACAGGTCGGTGGCGGCGAACTCGGCCGCCGGCAGGCGCTGGCGGGCCCGCTCGATCGCCTTGGCGCTGACGTCGAGGCCGTAGCTCTGTCCGGCGAGCTGCGCCAGATGCGCGCTCTGGTGGCCTTCGCCGCAGCCGAGCTCGAGCAGGCTGCCGACGCGGCCGAATTCGCGTTCGATGATGCGGTTGGTCGCGGCGAAGCGCGCCTGCTCGGTCGGCGAATCCATGTTCCATGGATCCTCGACGGTGTAGGCGAGATCGAGGCGCTCGAAGTTGTCGTTGCCGCCGACTCCGCGCAGGGCGAATTTCATCCACGAGCGGCGCTTGACCTTCCTGAGCAGGGCCTTGGCCGGGCCGAACATGGCGGATTCCTTCGGAGGGGAGGGTGGCGCGGGGCGGCACCCGGCCGGCGCACGCGGCGCCGGCGGACCTTCCCCGGACGGGCGCCATCTTATCGTGCTGTGGACTTTGTCACAGATCGGCGTGCATGCTTGCACGCGATCGCACGTGCCCGCACGCCGTTCCCCGGCAGGGCTGGCCGTGCGCGAAGGGAGCATCCGGGATGGGCAAAGGCGACAGGCGGGGGCGTTCGGGCGGTCCCGCGCGATGCGTGGCGGAGCGCATCACCGCGGGGTGCGCATGGGCGCATTGAGCGCGGCCGGCGGCGTGCCTGCGGGCGGTCCGAGCCGGCGCCAGTTCGCCGCCGATTTCCTCCACGCCACGCGCCTGCTGGGGCCGCTGTCGCGGCTGCGCCACGCGTTTGCGCGCGACCTCTGCATCCTCGCCTACCACCGCGTCCTCGATGTCGCCGACGAGGACGCCTTCGACTTCGACCTCGACCTCGTCAGCGCCTCGTGCGAGCGCTTCCGCGCGCAGATGCGCCTCGTGAGCGAACGCTTCCATCCGGTGCGCTTCGCCGATGTCGCCGCCGCCCTCGCCGGCGGTCCGCCACTGCCGCCGCGTGCGGTCCTGGTCAGCTTCGACGACGGCTACGACGACAACCACCGCTGCGCCTTCCCGATCCTGCGCGAACTCGGCGTGCCGGCCACGTTCTTCGTCTCCAGCGGCCACATCGACAGCGGCCGCCCCTGGGCCTACGACTGGCTCGTGCACATGCTGCTGCGGGCGCCGGCCGGGCGCCTGCGCATCGACGAGCTCGGAGTCGACCTCGAACTGCCGCCGGTGCGCGCGCAGCGCCGCCAGCTCGGCGCGCAGCTGCTCGACCGCATGAAGGCGGTGCCGGCGGCGCGCCAGGCCGGGATCGTCGAGCGTCTCGAAACGCAGTGGGGCATGCCGCGCGCGCAGGGACATGCCGACTGCCGGCCGATGACGTGGCAGCAGCTGCGCGAAATGCATGCGGCCGGCATGGAGATCGGTTCGCACGGCATCTGGCACCACATGCTGGCGCGTCTCGACGACGGCGAACTGCAGGCCGAGGTGGCCGGATCGCGGCAGGCGATCGAGGCAGCCCTCGGTGCGCCGTGCACGGTCATCTCCTATCCGGTCGGCGGCGTCGATGCCTACGACGCGCGCGTCATCGCCGCGGCCCGTGCGGCCGGCTACGTGCTCGGCTGCAGTTACGTCTCCGGCACCAACCGCTGGCCGCCGGCGGAACCGTTCGCGCTGCGCCGGCTGGCCGTCGAGCGGCACATGGACGATGCCTGGTTCGCCGCCCTGCTCGGCTGGCCGGAGGCCTTCAGCTATCCGTCGCGCCAGCGCATCGGTTGAGCTGCCGTCGCGCATGTACTTCTTCATCCTCGTCTACATCGTGCTCGTGCTGATCCGGCCGCAGGACTATCCGCAATGGGCCGGATTCGGCATTCCGGTACAGCCGATCGCGCTGGTGCTGGCCTTCCTGTGCTGGTTGCCGGCGCGCGACAAGGACCTGTCGGCGCCGCAGAACCTGCTGCTGCCGGCCTTCCTCGTCGCCCAGATGCTTTCGCACCTCGTCAACGGCTGGGCCGGTGGCGCACTCGAGGAGCTGACGACGTTCGGCCCCGCCGTGCTGGCCTTCCTCGTCCTCAGCCATGTCGCCGCGACGCGCGAGCGCCTGCTGTCGCTGATGGGCGTGTTTGCCCTGTGCGGGCTCGTCCTCGCCGCGCACGGCATCGAACAGGCGGAACTCGGCGAGGGCTGGACCGGCATCGGCCTGTCGCAGGGCACGCGCATCCAGTACGTCGGCATCTTCAACGATCCCAACGATCTCGGCATGCTGTTCCTGATCGTGTTGCCGATGGCCTTGTTCCTGTCCTCGCGCGGCGGCTGGGGCGGCCTGCGCCGACTGTTCTGGTGGGGCGCGGCGGCGGCGATCCTCCACGCGATCTACCTGACCGCATCGCGCGGTGCGGTGGTCGCCTTGCTGGTCGTCGCCGCGATCTGGGTATGGAAGCGCCGCGGCATCGTCTGGGCCGGCCTGCTCGGCATCGGCGCGCTCGCCGCGCTGCTCGCCTTGCCGTCGCGGCTTTCCGAGATCGACGCCGGCGAATCCTCGGCGGCCGGGCGCGTCGATGCCTGGTTCAGCGGTCTCGAGATGTTCCTGTACAACCCGCTGTTCGGCATCGGTCCGGGCCTGTTCGCCGACAACAATGCCAACCTGACCGCGCACAACTCCTTCGTCCTCGTCATGGCCGAGATGGGCTTCGTCGGCTATGTGATCTGGCTGGCCTTCCTCGGTTACGGCCTGCGCATGACGCTGGCCGTGTTGCGCCAGCCGCCACCGGCCGGCGACGACGCGCAGCTGGCGGCCGACTGGAAGGTCGAGCGATCGCTGGCGATGACCCTGCTGCTGGCCCAGGCCGGCTATCTCGCCACCGCCTTCTTCCTCAGTCGCAGCTACGTGATCCTGCTGTATCTTCTCTCCGCACTCGTCCTCGGCTGGTACACCGGTGCGCGCCGGCGCTGGCCAGACCTGCCGGCATTCGCCCTCTCGCGTGACCTCGTGCGCTGGCCGGCGCTGGCCGTGGCCAGCATCCTCGGCTTCTACCTGATCGTGAAAGTGTTGCTGGCAACCTCATGAACACCCGCTCGACGGCCCTGCGCAACACGATGTTCTCGACGGTCGGCATCTATACCGAGTACGTGCTCGGCATGCTCACCTCGATCTTCATCGCCCGCCATCTCGGGCCCGGCGATTTCGGCACCTACAGCGCGATCATCTGGCTCGTCGCCATGGGCGTGGCGATGACCAATGCCGGCACCGCGAGCGCGGTGATCAAGTTCGTCGCCGAGTTGCGCGGTGGCGGACGCGAGGAGCTGATCGCCGCGACGATCGGCTACCTGCGCCGCGCGCAGCGCTGGTTCATGCTCGCCGTGCTGGTCGTCGGCGGCGTCGTCTTCGCGGTGGCCGGCGACCATTTCGCGCCGGACTTCAACCACCTCGTGCTGTACGGCTTCTTCGTCCTCGCCATCGCGCTGCGCGCGCAGTACATGTTCAACGTCGGCATCGCCAAGGGCTTCGAGGACTTCCGCGCGATCGCCATCGTCGCCCTGGTGGCGACGCCGCTCAACCTGCTGATGGTCGTGGTGGCGTGGTGGCTCGATGCCGAAGTCGAGGCATTGCTGGTGGTGTTCGTGTTGTCCGGCATCGTCTTCCACGGCATGTCGCGGGCACGCACGCGCCCGCTGATCCCGCCGTCGCCGCCCGGTCTCGTGCTGCCGGAAGAACTGCGCCTGCGCCTGCGCCGGCACATGCGTCTGGTCGCGGTGACCGTCACCGTCGGCTTCTTCGTCGCCAGCGATGTCGAGGTGTTCTTCCTCACCATGTTCACCGACGCCGCCGCGGCCGGCCATTTCAAGGTCGCCTACCAGCTCGCGGCCGGGGCGGCGACCCTGGTGCCGGGCGTGATCGGCGTGCTGCTGCTGCCGATGATGGCCGGCGCGCTGAGCCAGGGGCGCGACATCGCCGGACGCCGGTTCGTCGCCTCGACCCGCTACCTGCTGCTGCTGGCGGCGCCGCTGGCCACGTTCGGCGCGGTGTTCAGCGGGCCGATCATCCTGCTGATGTACGGATCCGCCTACACGCCGGCGATCCCGGTGTTCGCGGTCTGCCTCGCCGTCTGCGCGCTGGCGGCGGTGTCGCAGGGGGGCTCGAGCCTGCTGGTCAGCGCCGACCGCCAGGGCACCGTGCTGGTCGTTGCGGTCGCCGGCGGCGTGCTGAAGATCGTGCTCGACGTATGGCTGATCCACGCCCGCGGCCTTGCCGGCGCGACCGCCGCCTACCTGGTCGTCGGCATCGTCAGTGCCGCCGCCTACATCCTCGTCGCCATGCGCACGGTCGAGGCGCGCCTGGAGTGGGCACGGCTGCTGCGCATCCTCGTCGCGGCGGGGGTCGCGGCGGCGCTGCTGCTGCCGCTGCTCGGCCATTGGCGGCCGTTGCCGACCCTGCTCGTTGCCGCACCGCTGATGGCCGGCGCCTATGCGCTGCTGAGCGTCGTGCTGCGCTGCTGGAGTCGCGGCGACATCGAGCACCTGCTGCTTCTGCACCAGCGCTACGCACGCGGCCGTCCGCGCGCGTTCGCCCGCCTGCTGGCCTGGTCGGGGCGCCTGCCGGCGCGGGAGATCGCGCCGTGAGCGGCCTCTACGAACCGCTGTTCCGCCACGTGCTGTTCCCGCTCTACGAAAGCGGGCTGCACCGGCGCGGCACCTTGCGTCATCTCGCCGAAGCCGAGCGCAACCAGTGGCGGTCGGCCGACGAGCTGGCGGCGCTGCGCTGGAAGAAGCTTGCCGGCCTGCTCACCCATTGCTGGGACGAGGTGCCGTACTACCGGCGCCGCTGGAAGGAACTCGGCCTCGAGCCCGGCGACATCCGCGACGAGACGGACTACGCGCGCCTGCCGATGCTCGGCAAGGACGAGATCCGCGCCAACTTCGAGGATCTGCATGCGCGTTCGTGGCGCGGGCGCCTCAGCTACAAGACGACGGGCGGCTCGACCGGCGAGCCCCTGCGTTTCGGCTACACGCGCGAGAGCTACGAGCGCCGCATCGCCGCGATGTGGCGCGGTTATGCCTGGGCCGGTGCGCGCATGGGCCGGCGCACGCTGTACCTGTGGGGCGCACCGATCGTGCAGGCCTCTCCGCGCCAGGCCTGGAAGGATCGCCTCTACCACGCGGCGTTCAACCGCCGCATGCTGAATGCCTTCCTGATGAGCGAGGAACGCATGGCGGAGTACGCCGCGGCGATCGAACGCGCGCGCCCGGAAGTCATCGTCGGCTATGTCGGCCCGCTGGTGCGACTGGCCGAATGGCTGCGCGCCGAGGGCCGCAGGCCGCATCGCCCGCAGGCCATCCTCGGTGCCGCCGAAGCCCTGCACGCGCCACAGCGCGCCCTGCTCGAGGAGGTGTTCGGGGCACCCGCCTACGACACCTACGGCTGCCGCGAATTCATGCTGATCGCCAGCGAATGCGAGCAGCGCCGCGGCCTGCACACCACCGCCGATCACCTGCACGTCGAGGTCGCCAACCTGCAGCCTTGCCATGCGGGAGGCGAATCCGGGGACGTCGTGGTGACCGACCTGCACAATGCCGGCATGCCGCTGCTGCGTTACGCGAACGGCGACATGGCGACGCCGTCGACGCGCAGCTGTGCCTGCGGGCGCGGCCTGCCGCTGCTCGAGCGCATCGACGGCCGCCGGCTCGACACCCTGCGCACGCCGTCCGGCCACCTGCTGCCGGGCGAATACATCGTCTACGCGTTCCTTTGCGTGCTGTCGGTGAAGCGCTACCAGGTCGTGCAGCGCGAAGCCGACACCCTCGATGTCACCCTGGTGCCGGGCGAGGGTTTCGGCGAGGCCACCCTCGAGCAGATCCGCGGGCAGATGGCGAGTGCGGTCGGCGACGCGATGAAGCTGCGCTTCCATGTCGTCGACGACATCCCGGCCAGCGCCAGCGGCAAGTTCCGCGTCGCCATCTGCGAACTGCCGTGAGGCAGGCACCGGCATGAACATCGTCCACGTCGTCGAGAACCTCGAGCGCGGCGGTCTCGAGCGCGCGGTGATCGACCTCGCCACCGCCCAGGTCGCGCGCGGCGATCGCGTGCGCATCGTCTGCCTGTTCGAGCGCGGCCAGCTCGCCGACGAGGCGGAGGCGTCCGGCGTGCCGGTGCAGGCTTGCGGGAAGCGCGGCGGTTTCGATCCCGGCGTGCTGTGGCGGCTGCGCCGGCAGCTGCGCGGGGCGGAGATCCTGCACACCCACAATGCCGGCGCGCACTACCACGCCATCGCCGCCGCGTTCGGCCTGCCGTTGCGCCGGCGCGTCAACACCCGCCACGGCATGGGCGCGCTCGATGCGTCGAGCCGTCGCGAGGCGCTGTACCGGCGCACGATGCCGTTCACCGATGCGGTGGCGACGGTCTGCGAAGCGGCCCGCAGCGACCTCGCGCGCCGTGCGGCGCTGCCGGCCGGCAAGCTCGTCGCCGTGCCGAACGGCATCCGCGTCGAGCGTTTCACCGCGGCCGACGCCAGCGCACGCGCAGCCTTGCGGGCCGAGCTCGAGCTTGCCGCCGGCACGCGCGTGCTCGGCACGGTTGGCCGGCTCAATCCGGTCAAGGATCACGCCGGCCTGATCCACGCCTTCGCCGAACTGCGTGCCGGCGGCGTCGATGCCGCCCTGGTGATCGCCGGCGACGGCGCGCTGCGTGGCGAACTCGAAGCCCTCGTGGCGGCCCGGGGGCTGGCGGGACAGGTGCGCCTGCTCGGCGACCGCAGCGACGTCGCCCGCCTGCTGCGCGGCTTCGACGCCTTCGTGCTGCCTTCGCTGAGCGAGGGCTATTCGATCGCCCTGCTCGAAGCCTGCGCGACGGCATTGCCGATCGTGGCCACGCAGGTCGGCGGCAATGCCGAGATCGTTCGCGACGGCGTCAATGGCCTGCTGGTGCCGCCGCGCGACCGCGCCGCGCTCGCGCAGGCGTTGCGGCGCGTGCTCGCGGACAACGCCCTCGCCGCGCGTTTCGCCCAGGCCGGGCGCGACTGGGTGATGGCCGAGGGTTCGGTCGCGACGATGGCCGAGCGCTACGCTGCGCTGTATGCGCGGGCCGCGCGCTGATGGGCAAGCGCGCGCGGCTTGAGATGGCTGCGCGCGGCCGGCAGACTGCCGGGCACGAGGGATCGGCGCGAGCTTCGCGTGTCCACTGGAGGAAAGCGATGAATCCGAGACCGAGGAAGCTCAAGCTGCTGCGCTGGCTGCCGCGCAGCCTCGTGCTGACCACCGGCCCCGCCGCCGGCAAGGCGCTGTACCTGACCTTCGACGACGGTCCGAACCCCGGTCATACCGAAGCCGTGCTCGACCTGCTCGCCCAGCATGACGCCAGGGCCACGTTCTTCGTCCTCGGCGAACAGGCCGAACGCCACCCCGGACTCATGCGCCGGATCGCCGCCGAAGGCCATGCGCTCGGCAACCACTCCTGGGACCATCCCTCGTTCCCGCGCATCACTCCGGCCGAGCAGGCCACCCAGATCGAGCGTACCGACCGCGTCATTGCGGTGTACAACGAGGGCCGGCGCATTTCGTTCCGGCCGCCGTCCGGGCGCTTCCCGCCCGCGCTGCTGCTGCGCTTCGTGCGCGCGCGCCGGCGCATGGCCTACTGGTCCTACGACAGCCTCGACTATCGGCGCGCGCCGGTCGAGCGCATGGTCGAGACCATGCGCTCGCAGCCGCCGGTTGCCGGCGACGTCGTGCTGATGCACGACGACAGCGAACTGACCACGCAGGCGCTCGCGCTCCTGCTGCCCGAATGGCGCGCCGCGGGTTTCTCGCTGCGCGCGCTGCCCGATTGAGTCCGTGCCGATGACCGCCGAGGTGCCTTGCCGATGAACCTGCTGCTGGTCGCCGCCACGACCGTCCTCGTGCTCGGCCTCGCCGGCGTCGCCGCGCTGTGGATGGCCGCGCGCTCGCGCAACATGCACATCTGGCTGCGCGACCATCTCGCGCGCCCGCCGCGTCCGCGCGTCGATGGTCCGACCCACGTGATGTTCTGCTTCGTCGACCACTACGAGCCGATGTGGGGCAAGGCCGACCTCGATACCCAGCGTCGCCGCGTCGACCGCTGGTGCCGCGATTACCGGGCGATGGCCTCGCGCCACCGCGATGCCGACGGCCGGCCGCCGCAACACGGCTTCTTCTATCCCGAGGAGGAGTACGTCGAGGAACATCTCGACAAGATCGCCGCGCTCTGCGCCGACGGTTTCGGCGAGATCGAGATCCACCTGCACCACGACGACGACACCGCGGAAAACTTCACCGCGTCGATGCGCCGCTTCTGCACGACCCTGCACGAACGCCACGGCGCGCTGTCACGCGATCCGCGCAGCGGCGAACTCGCCTTCGCCTTCATCCACGGCAACTGGTCGCTCGACAACTCGCGCGCGGACGGCCGCTGGTGCGGCATCAACAACGAACTGGTGCTGCTGCGCGAGCTCGGCTGCTATGCCGACTTCACCCTGCCGTCGGCGCCGAGCGACACGCAGACCAGCACGGTCAACGCGATCTACTACGCGACCGACGATCCGCTGCGGCCGAAATCGCACGACCGCGGCACGCCGGTGCGCGTCGGCGGCACGCCCGAGGGCGACTTGATGATCGTGCAGGGACCGCTCGGCCTGAACTGGCGCGAACGCCGCTTCGGAATCGTGCCGCGCATCGAGAACGCCGACGTGCGCCGCTCCTGCCCGCCGACGCCGACCCGCGTCGACGCCTGGGTGAATACCGGGATCCACGTCGAGGGTCGGCCGGAATGGGTGTTCGTCAAGATCCACACCCACGGCACCCAGGAGCGCGACATCGACACCCTGCTCGGGCCGGCGATGGACGCGATGCACGACCATCTCGAGCGCGTCTACAACGACGGCAGCCGCTACGTGCTGCACTACGTGACCGCGCGCGAGGTCTACAACATCGTCAAGGCCGCCGAAGCCGGCAAGGCCGGCAACCCGAACGACTGGCGCGACTACATCCTGCCGCCGCCGCCGCATCGCAAGCAGCCGGCCGGCGCGTGAGCACGACAGCGTCCGCGCCCGCCGACGACCGCGACCTCGTCAGCGTGATCATGCCCGCATGGAACGCGGCGGCGACGATTGCCGCCTCGATCGAGTCGGTGCTGGCGCAGACGCATGCGCGAGTCGAACTCGTCGTGGTCGACGACGGCTCGCGGGACGACACGGCCGCCCTCGTCGAGGCGATCGCCGCGCGCGATGCGCGCGTGGTCCTGCTGCGCCAGGCCAATGCCGGCGTCGCCGCCGCGCGCAATGCCGGCCTCGATGCCGCCCGCGGCGGCCTGATCGCCTTCCTCGACAGCGACGACCGCTGGCATCCGCGCAAGCTCGAACTTCAGCTTGCCGGCATGCGCGCGGCCGGCGCGCGGGTGGCCTGCACCACCTACCGGCGCGTCGACATGGACGGCCGTGAACTTTCGGTGGTGCGGCCGCCGGCGCGCGTCGACCATGCCGCATTGCTGCGCAGCAACCACATCGGCCACCTGACCGGGATCTACGAGCGCAGTCTCGGCGAGGTGCGATTCCGCCGCATCGGCCACGAGGACTACGTGTTCTGGCTCGAACTCGTGCGCCGCGCCGGTTTCGCGGTGCGTGCCGACGACGGCGAACCGCTGGCCGACTACCTCGTGCGTCCGGGCTCGGTGTCGGCCAACAAGTTGCGCGCCGCGCGCTGGCAGTGGCGCATCTACCGCGAGGTCGAGGGCCTGCCGGTCTGGCGCGCGGCCGGCCTGATGGCGGCCTACATCGCCCACGCGCTGGCCAAGCGGCGCTGAATGCCCCCGCCGCGGGCGCGGCGGGCCGGCGAGGGCACCTGGCCGGTCACCGCTCCGGTGGCCTTGTTGCCATTTTTCACTTGGATCCATGAGCGCTTTTGCCGCCGGAATGCGCTCTGCATCACAGCTGGCGGGCGGTGCGTGCGGAATACCGTGACTGGTCCGCAATATCCGCGGCGTTTCTTTCCTACCGTGGCGGCCGTCCAACCTCCCCGAGCCGCCCCCTGCGGCGCCGTGTCCCCGTTCCGGAACCCTGTCCCATGATCCGCTCGCGCTCCATTGCTTCGTCCCTTCTGTGTCTGGCTGCGCTTGCCGCATCGGCCCCGACCGTCGAGGCCGCCATCACCATCGACCTGTCCTACGTCGACACCCAGAGCACCACCTGGACGCGCTTCCGCAACTGGGTCAACCAGGCCCTTGCCGGCAACCCGGGTTACGAATTCTCGGCAACCGATGCGGCGATGGCGGCGCGCATCACTGGCCAGGCGAACTACTGCACGCTCGCCGTCTCGATGGTCGAAGCCCAGGTCAGCGCGGCCGAAGCGCGCATCGCTGCCAACCAGAACCCCGTCGTGGCCGGTGATTCGTACCTGCAGGCCGGGCCGATGATCGGCGACCTCGCACTGACCTACGATTGGTGTGCGTCGCAGGTCAGCGCCAGCCAGCGCACGCGCTGGGCCGCCTACGCCGAACGCACGATCGCCAACATCTGGACGCCGTCGCAGGCGCAATGGGGTGGCCGTGCGGCCGCCTGGACCGGCTGGGGCACCAACGATCCGGCCAACAACTACTACTACAGCTTCCTGCGGGCGACGATGTATTGGGGACTCGCCTCCAACAGCGCGAACTGGATCAACTACCTGCAGACGCAGAAGCTGCCGCCGTTGCAGGCGTATTTCTCCCTGCTGCCGGGTGGCGGCAGCGAGGAAGGCACCGGCTACGGCACCTCCCACCACAAGCTGTTCGAGCTCTACCGCGTATGGCGCGATTCGACCGGCACCGATCTCGCCGCGGCCAGTCCGCACCTGACCGACACGATTTCGTACTGGCTGCACGCGACGGTGCCGACCCTCAACCGGTTTGCGCCCTATGGCGACCAGTCGCGCAACTCCAATCCGGAGTTCTTCGACTACCACCGCCATCTGCTGCTCGAGGCCCGCCGCATGACCGGCAGCGCCACGGCGCGCGACCTGGCCTCGTGGTGGCTCGGCAACAGTTCGGTGCCGGCGATGACCAGCGGCTTCAACTTCCGCGACGACCTGCTGCCGGCCGGCACCGCCCCGGCCCAGCCGGGCGGCGGTGCGCCGCTGACGTACGTGGCCGATGGCATCGGCCACCTGTTCACGCGCACGGCCTGGAGTCCGGCGGCGACCTGGCTGACCTTCACGGCCGGCTCCTACGACCAGAGCCATGCCCACCAGGACCAGGGCTCGTTCACCCTGTTTGCCGGCAACTGGCTGGCGGTGACCGAGAACATCTGGAGCCGCAGCGGCATCCAG
The DNA here is from genome assembly GCA_934526015.1 of uncultured Dokdonella sp. Taxonomy (GTDB): domain Bacteria; phylum Pseudomonadota; class Gammaproteobacteria; order Xanthomonadales; family Rhodanobacteraceae; genus Dokdonella. The sequence continues at coordinate 66,444 of CAKSZY010000008.1, read as the reverse complement.
GGCGGTACCGAGGTGCACAATCTCGTGCGCTTCGTGCGCAACAACGCCAACGTGCGCCAGCGCGAGGGCACGCGTTCGACCATGACCGTGCACCAGATCGGCCCCGGCGCCGGCGAAGTGCACGTCAGCGGCGACCTGACCGCGGCCTATCCGGCCGGCGGCGGCGTCAGCGCGTGGACGCGCCGGCTCGACTTCACCGGCAGCAAGCTCGTCGTCAGCGACCAGTTCGCCGTGCTCTCCGGCACGCGGGCGATCTTCCAGCTCAACACGCCCGCGCAGCCGGTCGTCAACGGCCGTGAGGCGACCGCCGGCGCCCTGAAGATCCGCGTGATCGAGCCGACCCAGGCGACCCTGAGCGTGGTCGACTGGCGCAGTGTCGGCAGCGATTTCAATTCCGGCTGGAAGCTCGAGATCGAAGGTCCGGCGACGAACACCGGCTTCATCGTCGAACTGACCACCGGCGAGCAGATCTTCAAGGGTGCTTTCGAGCCGCTTTGATGCGCGCCTGTGCGCTCGCGATCCGGCGAGCATCGCGGCGGAAGCCGCTTCCGGCAACGACGAATCCGCGGTCGCGCCTCAGCGCGGCCGTGGCGGGATGCCGGGCGGGTCGGCCGCAGCGGCGGCCTTGCGCAGCCACGGCACGACCGCGGCACCGCGGTTGTTCCAGTTGAAGCGGCGCGCGGTCGAGCGCGTGCGCGCGCAGGCCGGCGCATACGAGGCGGCGATCGCGTCGAGGCGGGCGTCGAGTCGTGCCGCTTGCGCGGGATTGGTCTCGAAGTAGCGCGCCAGCGCAACCGGCAGGCCGAGCTCGACGGTATGCGCATCGCTGTAGGCGCCGTCGCTGTCCTGCAGGGCGATGAGGCGCTCGAGCGTGGCCTGCGACGAGGACCAGTACCAGGCGATCTGGCCGCCGGCGTCGCTGCAGTCGTCGCGCCATGGCGTGCCGGCCCGCGCCAGCGTGGCCGGGGCGATCCAGCCGTGCTTCTCCAGGTAGCCGCCGAACGCGGTCAGCATCGGTGGAATGCGCGCATCGGCGGTCACCAGCCAGGCATGCCAGAGGCCGTCGGCGATGTTCTCGCTCATCCACGGCGAGGCACCGCGGATGTCGCTGGCGGGGTCGTGGTCGGCGCCTTCGTGGCGTTGCCAGCTGTGCCGCCAGGCCCCGTCGTTGCCGAGGCCGTCGGGATTGTCGCGCTGGTGCGCGTCGAGCCAGCCGATGCGCGCGCCGATGCGCTCGCGGTAGGTAGCCTCGCCGGTCAGTTCAAATGCACTGACCGTGGCCAGCAGGCCGAGGCCGGCATGGCGTTCGGTGAAGGCCTGGTCGGCGCGTGCATAGGCGCCGCTGAGCCCGCTCCAGCCGCCGGTCTGCCAGATCGCCATCATCCGTGCGATCAGGGCGTCGTCGTGCAGGCTGTCGTCGCCGGTCAGCCCGAGTGCGAGCAGGATCGGCTCGACATAGACGTACTTGGCATCGCAGGGGTTGGCCTTGCCGAACTGCCAGCCGCCGGCACAACGTGCGCCGTCGCGGACGAGCTTGGCCATGTAGAACCGGTAGCTCTCGACCGCGGCGCGCAGGTGCTCGATGCGGCCGCTGCGCACGTAGAGCTTGAACAGGGTGGTGGGGCGGTCGAACAGCCACGCGGTCGAATCGGTGGTCGGCAAGGCGCCTGCCCATTCGAATTGGGTCTCGACGTAGCGGTCATACGCATTGCCGGGTTCGACCGGCTGCTGCGGTCCGGCGATCAGCGAACGCGCCAGCCAGCGCGGATCGAGCGTGGCCAGCACGGCCGGCATGCGCAGGGCGTGGGCGCCGTCGACCAGGCCCTCGGCATACGGCGCCGCTTCGAGCATGGCCGTGCGCGGACTGCCGACGACGAAGCGCAGCGGCGCCGCCGCATCGGCGCGCACCTGCACGCGCACCGCGCGGATGCTGCCGTCGCGGAAATGCCAGCGCAGGGTCGGGGTGACCGCTGCCGGCACTTCGTCACCGTTCGCATCGAGGATGCGCACGTGCGCGGCGTCGGTCAGTTCACCGGGTGCGAACGGGATGCCGAAGCTGACGCGCACGTCCGCCGCGGGCCTGGCTGCGGTGACGTGCAGGTCGATGCGGGTCAGGGCCGGATCGGGCGCGGCCCGTGCGGGCGCAATAGCGAATGCGGCCAGCAGGCCGGGCAGGGCGAACCGGGCGAGCCGGCGGGCCTGGCGCGGACGGCGAGGGCGTTGCGGTGAAGGCTGCGGGCTTCGCTGCATGGTGTCGCTCCCGGCAGAGCGCGCTTACCCGGTTGGCTTGCGCGCGATGAAATCGACGCTGGTGATGCACAGGCGCTCGGGCGCAATCGCGGCGAATTGCGCATGCACCGGCGTGGCGGCGAGTTCGCGCAGGCGCCGCTCGCTGGCCTTGGCGGTGTCGAGCTCGATCACGAAACCGGCTTCGCGGGCACGGTCGACGAAGACATGCGCACGCAGGCGGTTCTGGTAGAGGAAGGCGTTGTTCCAGCGCTTCCACTGCGCATCCGAGTAGCGCAGGTAGTTGAGCTGGTCGACCCGGCGGTCGACGTAGGCGTAGTGGTCGCCGCAGTTGACCGAATGGAACATCAGGCCGCCCGGCACGAGGATGCGCATGCCCTCGACGTAGAGGGCGTCGATGACATCCGCCGGCACGTGCTCGAGCACGCTGTTGGAGAACATCGCGTCGACGCTGGCGTCGGCGAGACCGCTGCGGGTGGCGTCGGCCGGCGCCCGGTAGGCAATGACGCCGCCGCTGAGTTCGCCGAGGTCGAGCGTGCGCGTGGCGGCATCGGCGAGCCGCGCATGGCGGGCGCGAACCGCTTCCCCGTCGACCGCGGCGGCCGTCGCGATCACGTCGAGCACGCCACCGAGACGTTCGATGCAGGCGCGCAGCAGGTCGGCCTTGAGATGGCGGTTGAGATCGAGCGTGGTGACGCGCCCCGCGCCGGCGAGATGCAGGGCGAGCGGAAAGGTCGGATACCAGCCGCTGCCGATCTCGAACAGGTGCCGGCCGGCCACCGGCATCGCGGCATTGCGCAGATGGCCGACCATGATGCGCCAGTCCTCGATCTTGCTGTCGAACTCGCCGGCAAAGTCGCCGAGGCCACCGAAGCGGCGCTGCAGGGCGTAGTGCATGGCCGCACCGCCCGGCAGCACGCCGAGCACCTTCTGCACGGTTCCCTTCAGTTTCCAGTGCATGGCGCCGCCGTGTTCGTCGCGGGACAGTCGGGAAGGCGGCGCATTCAGCGACCGCCCTCGCCGAGTTCGACCACGAAGCGTTCGCCGCTGCCGCTGACGTCGAGTCGCCAGCCGGAGCGGAACTCGGCGGCGTCGAGGCTCGACCATTCGAGTACCTCGAGACGGGCGTCGGCCGGCTCGATGACCTTGATGTGGAGCTTGCCGGCACGCGCCTCGGCGCCCTCGATCACCGGCCGGACCGGCAGGTTGACCTGGAACACCGCCCGCGTGCCGGGGCTGACGCGGAACGTGTCCTCGACGCGCAGGCGCCGATCGGCGAAATGCACGCTGCGTTGCCATGCACCGACGCCGGCACCCTGCGCATAGGCCGGCGTGAGGTCGGCCGTGGCCTCGACCTCGCCGGTGGCGGTGTCGAGGGTGCGCACCTCGAGTTTCGACACCGTGCCCTCGCGCTGGCGGATCGGCTTGCCGTCGCGCTCGAAGCGCACCACGTTGTTGACCTCGGTGCCCTGCTGGATGCCGCTGTGCGTCCAGATGTTCTCGGTGACGGCCAGCCAGTCGCCGGCGAACAGGGTGAAGGCACCCTGGTCCTGCGCGGCATGGCTTTCCAGATAGGGGCCGGCGCCGAAGCCGAACCACATCGCATCGCGGTCCCAGCCGGTGCGCGCGAACACCCGGCCGGTGCCGCGGGCGTGCCAGGCGAGCTCGGCCGGCGGGGTCTTCGACTCGCCGGCCGGCAACAGGTCGTGGCGGTAGTTGAAGCCTTGCGTCATCTGCCGGATCGAGATCGCGCCGAGCCACCACGAGGCCATCGCGCGCGCGTCCTCGTCGTTGCTCGAGGTGCGTGCCTCGAGCACGAGGCGGCGGTGGTAGTCGAACAGTTCCGGCTGCGACGAACGCGACTGGTCGCCGATCGGCGCGAAGCGGTCGAGGGTCGGCATGGTCGCGTGGACCCAGAAGCGGATGCTGTCGGAAAGATGCGGACTGGCATTGGCGAGATCCTCGCCGGTGGAGTCCTTCCACAACCGGTAGAGCGCGAACAGGCGCATGTGCGCGGCGCCGTAGCCGGTTCCCTCGAGGCTGCCGCCGCCCGGCAGTTCGGCGTAGTAGGCCTTGAGCGGCGGCAGTTTTTCCTTGCGCAGGAAGTCGAGCCAGGTGGTGTTGCCGCTGGCCAGGGCCCAGCTCATCGTCGCCTCGACGAAGCTGTAGTAGTAGTTGTTGCCGGGGTTGTCGATCGACCATCCGGTCCATTCGGCCGGCGTCTCGCCCCAGCGTGCGGAGCGCGGATTCCACACGTTGGCGATGGCCTGGTCGGCGTAGGCCTTCCATTGCGCACGCTGCTCGTCGGCGAGGCGCTCGCCGCAGGTCGACCAGGTCTGCGCCAGTGCGCCGATCATCGGCCCGACCTCGAGATAGGAATCGCCGGCCACCGCCGGCCGCTGCGCCTGGGCAATCCGCGCGCGCGCGTCGTCGACCTGCTGCTGGACGAGGGCGACCGCGGTGTCGCAGTAGCGGCCCAACGAGGTGACGCGGTACGCGGCGACCGCGTCGGTGGCCGAGAACTCGTAGCCCGGACGGCCCGAGACGGCCTGGTCGACCCAGCCCTTGAAGCGTTTCCAGGCTGCGGACTTCTGATCGACGTGGGCGTAGTCGAGAACGAGGCTCGCCGCGGTGGCGGGTGCAGCCGCCACGGCGATGGCAAGGGCGAGGGCGGCGGAGCGGGGCGTGCGTGTCATCGGATCTCTCGCGGACTCACGGAAGCGGAGGGGAGGCCAGGCGTTGCTCCCATGCCAGCGCGGTGCGCACGATGAAATCGAGGTCGTCGTGGCGCGGCTGCCAGCCGAGCATGGCACGCAGGCGCTCGCTGCGCGCAATCAGGTTCGGCGGATCGCCGGCGCGGCGCGGTTGCTCGATGACGGTCAGCGCGTGGCCGCAGGCGCGCTCGACGGCGGCAATCACCTCGCGCACGCTGTAGCCGTGGCCGTAGCCGCAGTTGAGCGTCGCCGAAGCGCCGCCGTCGCGCAGATGGTCGAGTGCGCGCAGGTGCGCATCGGCGAGGTCGCTGACGTGGATGTAGTCGCGGATGCAGGTGCCGTCCGGCGTGGCGTAGTCGCTGCCGAACACCGACAGCGCCGGCCGCCGGCCGAGTGCGTGTTCGCAGGCCACCTTGATCAGCAGGGTGGCATTGCGCGTCGACTGGCCGATGCGCCCGTCCGGATCGGCGCCGGCGACATTGAAGTAGCGCAGGATCACGTGGCGCATCGGCGTTGCCGCCGAGAGGTCGCGCAGCATGTGCTCGCTCATCAGCTTGGACATGCCGTAGGGGTTGATCGGCGCCGTCGGCGTGTCCTCGGCGGCCTCGCCGGAGGCCGGCATGCCGTAGACCGCCGCGGTCGAGGAAAACACGAACTCGCGCACGCCGGCGGCCTGGCAGCTCGCCAGCAAGGCGCGCGTCGCGCAGGTGTTGTTGCCGTAGTACTTGAGCGGGTCGGCGACCGACTCCGGCACGATCGTGTGCGCGGCGAAGTGCATGACGGTGCCGATGCCGCGTTCGCGCAGCAGCGTCTCGACGAGGTCGCGGTCGCCGACGTCGCCGTGCACGAGCTCGACGCCGAGCAGGGATTCGCGGAATCCGCTGGCGAGGTTGTCGAGCACGACGACCTGCTCGCCGCGCTCGACGAGTTGCAGGACCACGTGGCTGCCGATGTAGCCGGCGCCGCCGGTGACGAGAATCGGGCTCATGCGCGGGTGGCCGGCGGCGGCATCGGGGTCATCGGGTGTAGGCGAAGCGCAGGTAAGCGGCGTTCTCGTCGAACGAATCCGCACCGGCGCCGGCGTCGCGCTCGTGGCGGCTGAGGTCGATGCGCCAGCGCCAATGGCGGCTGAGCTGCTGGCTGAGGTAGATCCCGTAGCGGTGGGTGCGGTCGGTGGCATCGTCATCGAGGTAGCGCCGGCGCAGCACCTCGGCGGTCGCGCCGATCGTCAGCAGCGGGCGCAACAGGTAGCCGGCGTTGATGCCGGCGCCGACCTCGTTGCGGTCGGTGGCGAGCACGACGGCTTCTTCCTCGTAGCGATAGCGCGCGACGTGCACGCTCGAGGCGAGGTTCAGGCGCGTGCCGTGGAACAGGTGGTTCGCCTCGAGGCGGCGTTCGCGATAGACCTCGGCGGAGATCGCCTCGCCGCCGATGCCGATGCCGCCGAGACCGAGGTCGAAGGCCGCGGCTCCTTCGGCGAGCGCGCTGACCGCATCGGAATACTGCCAGGCGAAGGCGATGCCGAGCGTGTTGCGCTCGTTTGCACGCCAGTCGAGCGCGGCCCGCGCGAGCGGCCCGCCGACGTCGCCACCGCCATCGAAGTCGAGCCGCGAATAGCCGAACGAGGCATCGAGGTCGACCCGGGCAAGCGTCTGCCGGTAGCCGGCATAGGCCGCATGACGGCGATAGTCGCGGGCGAACGCTTCGTCGAAGTCGACGTCCTGGGTCTCGAAGTTCACGCTGAGGTGGCGCGTCTGCGCCAGTTCCCACTGGAAGCGCTGGGCCAGGCCGAGACGGCGCGAATCGAACGCCGCGGTGTCCTCGGCATGGCTGTCGATGAAGCGTGCCTCGGTCTGCGCCTGCACGGTCGGGCCGAGGCGGAAGCGTAGGGTCGGGCCGGTCGTGAACACGTTGGTCTGCTGCAGGTTGCCGGGAACGTCGGGGTCGCGCAGGCTGATCGGGTAGAGGCCGAGGTTGTCGGCGAACACCCAGGCGAAGCGCTGCGGCACGATTTCCCAGTTGACGGTGCCGTCGAGCGAGCCGCGGAACTCGCTGCCGAATGTTCCGTCGAGGTAGTTGCGGTACTCGAGCATTCCGGTGACCGCGGCCTGCACGTTCGAGCCGGTCTCGCTGAGGCTGAAGTCGAGATGCGGGATCAGCACCGTCTCGTCGACCGGATCGACCGGACTGAGGGCGATGTTGTCGCTGTGCATGAGGCCGAGCTCGAGCGTGTAGTCGAGGCGCAGGGCGCAGGCATCGTCGCAGGCCGCGGCGAGCAGCAGGGCAAGGGGCGCGCGGATCACGGTACGCATGGCGGAACCTCCGGGAGCCTGTCAGGGCAACTCGTTGAGGACGACACCGGCGAGCTTGGCGGGATCGAAATTGGCGATGACCTTGCGGATCGCGCCCGGCGTGTCGCGTCCGCTGCCGGCGACGAGGACGACGAAATCGACGAGGTCGGCAAGGATGCGCGCATCCGGCGAGCCCTTCACCGCCGGGCCGTCGAGGAACAGGTAGCGGTCCGGATAGCGGCTGCGCAGCGAGTCGAGCAGTGCACGCATGCGGAACGAGGAGAAGTACTCGCCGCCCATTTCGCGTTCGCGCCCGGCCGGAATCAGGCGCAGGCGCGGGATGCCGGTGTGGTAGAGGATCTTCTCGACGCCGATCGCCGGGTGGTCGAGGTAGTCGATCAGGCCGCCACCCGACGCCTCGATGCCGAGCGAGCCGTGCTGCGAGGGATGACGCAGGTCGCAGTCGATCAGCAGCGCCGTCTTCGACTCGTCGAAGGCGAACGCGGCGGCCAGATTGCGGGCGACGAAGCTGCCGCCCGACTTCGAACTGATCGGCGCCACCATGGTGATGAAGTTGCGCTCGCCGCCGAGTGCGAGCAGGCGCGTGCGGATCTCGCGGAAGGCATCGGCGTGGTGGCGCGCGGATTCCTCGCGGTGGATCATCCGGCGCTCCTCGAGCACGCGCCGGGTCAGCGCATGCGGCTCGACGATCTTCGCGATCGAACGCGAGGCATTGGCCCGGCGCGCGATGTCGCCGGCGGCGGCGCTCAGCGCGGCGCCGACGTGGTCGGGCAGGTCGTCGGGGGGCGGCATGGTCATGAGTGCTGCAGCCTGATCCAGTAGGTGAAGGCATACGCGGCGAGCACGCCGACGATGACGAGGAAGGCGAATCCGATGCGGGCACGGTCGCGCATGCGTTCGCGTGCGGTCGCGTAGGTCGGCACGGTGGCGAGCACGCTGATGCCTGTGGTGCGCTCGAGCTGGCGCGCCGAGCGCACGCGCGGATCGAAGCGCACCAGCGCCAGCAGCAGACCGAACGGAACGGCCAGGCCGAGCAGCAGTCCGGCGCCGGCGAAGTGGGCCAGGCGCAGCCCCGACGGACGCAGCGGCAGGATCGCCGGATCCTGGATGCGGAAGGTCAGGCCGCGCTGCTCCTGGTCGAGCACCATCGACACGCGCGCGTTCTCGCGACGGCGCAGCAGATCCTGGTAGATGTCGCGGTTGACCTCGTAGTCGCGGGTCAATTCGGCCAGCGCACCCTCGGAAGCGGCGATGCGCCGGCTGCGGTCGAGTTCGGCGGCGAGCATGCCTTCGCTGCTGCCCATGCGCGAACGCGTCGCGGCGATCTCGCGGCGAAGTTCACCGAGGCGCAGCTTGAGTTCCTGGTAGAGCGGGTTGAACTGGGCGTTGTCGAACGGCGTCTGCGCGGCGCCGGCGCCCGGCTGGTTGCGGCGCGCTTCCTCCTCGGCGAGCTGGCGTTGCACGTCCTGCATCTGCATGCGCGTGCGCACGACGTCGGGGTACTGCTCGGTGTAGGTCAGCAGCAGGCGGTCGAGCTGCGCCTGCAGTTCGATCAACTGCGCGCGGTAGAGGCCGGCGCGGGTCTGCACCGCGGTGACTTCGGACTCGCCGGAAAGCTGGGCGACCAGGGCCGATTCGCGCGACTGCTGTTCCATCAGCGACAGGCGCGCCTGTTCGACCTGGGTGCGCAGCGCGCTGATGCGCGCATTGGCGTCGGTGGCGCTGCCGGGCTGGGCGTCTGCATTGGCCGAGCGGTAGCGCAGCAGGCCTTCCTCGGCGTCGGTCAGCTTCTTGTGGTAGTCGTTGACCTGGCTGTCGATGAACTCGAAGGCCTCGCGGCTCTCGCGCTCCTTGGCCGCCCGGCTCTGCTCGATGAACTTCTCGCCGAGGCGGCGGGTGACCTCGAAGGTGCGGTGCGGATCGGAATCGCGGTAGCTGATCTGCACGAGTTCCGGGCGCGGACTGGTCACCAGGGTGCGGTCCTTGATCTGCTCCATCAGGCGATCCTGCTCGAGCGCGCTCGGCTGCGCGTCCATCCAGCCACCGTGCTGGAGTGCATCCTCGAGTACCTTGCGGCTGAACACGACCTGGCGCGCCATGCCGGCATGGTCGGTCACCCCGGTCGGCACCGCGCGGCCCTCGAGCAGCGGCTGGATGATGTCGCTGCCCTGGGCGAGGATGGTCGTCGAGGCGACGTAGCTGCGCGGCCAGAGGATGCCGACCACCAGGCTGGCAAGGGCGATCAGGGCGAACACGATCGCCATGCCGATGCCGTAGCGGCGCAGTTCGCGCACGAAAACCGGCACCATCTCCGCGACCGGAGCAATCTCGCTGTTCATTCCCGGATCGGCCTCGTGCTGCGTTCGGCGGACGTGCTCAGAACGATCGCTCGGGCACGGTGATGACGTCGCCCGGCTGCACTTCGTAGTTGGTGCCGAGGTCGCCCTTCTGCAGGATGCGGTCGAGGCGCACCGAATAGGCGCGGGTCGCCGCAGCGTCCTTGCGGTACAGCTCGGTGCGGTCGGCGGCGGCAAACTCGTTGGTGCCACCGGCGGCGAGGACGGCGTCGAGCACGGTCATGCCCTGGCGGTACGGCACCGAGATCGGCGTGCGCACGGCGCCGGTGACGCGCACGCGGGAAAGGTATTCGTGGCTGCGCAGCTGGTCGACGATGACGGTGACCTGCGGGTTGCGCACGTAGGCCTCGAGGCGGGCCTTGATGTCGGCGGCGACCTCCTCGGGCGTCTTGCCGCCGGCCTCGACGTCGCCGACCAGCGGCACCGAGATGCGGCCGTCGGGGCGGACCGGCACGGTCACGTTGAGGTCCGGGTTCTGCCAGACGGCGACGCGGACGCTGTCATCGACGCCGATCCGATAGGCCTCGACGGCCTGCGCCTGCGGGTTGATGACCGGCGCGCTGCCGGGGCGCGGGCCGCTTGCGCAGCCGGCGAGCAGCAGGAATGCACCGCAGAAGAGCGCCAAGCAGAGCGTTTTCATGCCAAGTCCCCCTGTCCCTTCGTCGAATAATGTGAAACCTATCACAGTTTCCGGCGCTTCCCGGGTCGATCCGGCCGGCGCGCAACCCGCGCGGGCACTGCATGCCGGGCCTCCCGATCCGGGTCCGCGACCCGGTCCGGCCGCCGCCGGTCCTTCCTATACCCGATGATACTCACGGTACCAGGCGACAAAGTCTGCCACGCCGGCCTCGACGCTCGTCGACGGCGCATAGCCGGTGTCGCGGGCGAGTTCCTCGACGTCGGCGCAGGTGTCCGGCACGTCACCCGGCTGCAGCGGCAGCAGGATCTTCTCGGCCTTGCGCCCGAGGCATTCCTCGATCACCTCGATGTAGCGGGCCAGTTCGACCGGCTGGTGGTTGCCGATGTTGTAGACGCGGTACGGCGCCGCCGACGAGCCGGGGTTCGGCGCCAGCGCGTCGAAGGCCGGGTCGGGCGCCGGCACGCGGTCGAGCGTGCGGATGACGCCTTCGACGATGTCGTCGATGTAGGTGAAGTCGCGCGTGTGCCGGCCGTGGTTGAACACCTCGATCGGTTCGCCGGCGAGGATCTTGCGGGTGAACAGGAACAGCGCCATGTCGGGCCGGCCCCAGGGGCCGTAGACGGTGAAGAAGCGCAGGCCGGTGGTCGGCAGGCCGAACAGGTGGCTGTAGGTGTGCGCCATCAGTTCGTTGGCCTTCTTCGTCGCCGCATACAGGCTGACCGGATGGTCGACCGCGTCGCGCACCGAGAACGGCAGCTTGCGGTTGGCGCCGTACACCGAACTCGACGAGGCATAGACGAGGTGCTCGACGCCGCCGTGGCGGCAGGCCTCGAGGATGTGGGTGAAGCCGACGATGTTGCTGTCGATGTAGGCCTGCGGGTTCTCCAGCGAGTAGCGCACGCCGGCCTGGGCGGCGAGGTTGACCACGCGCTGCGGGCGGAAATCGGCGAACGCCGCGTTCATCGCCGCGCGATCCTCGAGCGCCGCACGCACGAAGCGGAAACCGGGGTGCGGGGTCAGCCGGGCAAGGCGCGCTTCCTTGAGCGAGGGATCGTAATAGTCGTTGAGGTTGTCGTAGCCGAGCACTTCGTCGCCGCGCGCGAGCAGGCGCAGGCTGAGGGCGGATCCGATGAAGCCGGCAGCACCGGTGACGAGGATGCGCATGATTCGGGCAGGCAATGGGGACGGGAAATGCGGCAACGAGCGATGCGGATCGGGGTCGGCTACATCCGGACGAGCCTTCCCGTACGCGGTTCGCCGCTGCCGGCCTCATAGCCTGTCATCGACGCTCTCCCGCGGCAACACGTTCTTGACGTCGAACAGCACGCAGCCGGGCTTGCCGAGCGCGCGGATGCGTGCCGCGCCCATCTCGACGAACTGGCGGTGCGCGACGGCGAGCACGATCGCGTCGTACTTGCCTTCCTCGACGCTCGGCACGAGCGAGAGGCCGTACTCGTGTTCGGCTTCGCTCGCGCTCACCCAGGGGTCGTGCACGTCGACGTTGGCGTGGTAGCTCCTGAACTCGTCGACGACGTCGGTGACGCGCGTGTTGCGCAGGTCCGGGCAGTTTTCCTTGAAGGCGAGGCCGAGGACGAGGATGTTGGCGCCGGCGGCATGGATGCGCCGCTGCGTCATCAGCTTGATCACGCGCTGGGCGACGTGGCCGCCCATGCCGTCGTTGATGCGCCGGCCCGACAGGATCACCTCCGGGTGGTAGCCGATCTGTTGTGCCTTGTGGGTCAGGTAGTACGGATCGACGCCGATGCAGTGGCCACCGACGAGGCCGGGCTTGAACGGCAGGAAGTTCCATTTGGTGCCGGCCGCGGCGAGCACCTCGCTGGTGTCGATGCCGAGGCGATGGAAGATCAGGGCCAGTTCGTTGACGAGGGCGATGTTGAGGTCGCGCTGGGTGTTCTCGATCACCTTGGCCGCCTCGGCGACGCGGATGCTCGAGGCCTTGTGGGTGCCGGCGGTGATGATGCGCCGGTACAGCGCGTCGACGAAGTCGGCGGCTTCCGGCGTCGAACCCGAGGTCACCTTGAGGATCGTCTCGAGCCGATGCTGCTTGTCGCCGGGGTTGATGCGCTCGGGGCTGTAGCCGGCGAAGAAGTCCTCGTTGAAGCGCAGGCCCGATTCGCGCTCGATGATCGGCACGCAGACTTCCTCGGTCGCGCCGGGATACACGGTCGATTCGAAGATGGCGACGCCGCCGCGGCGGATCGCGCGGCCGACCGTGCGGCTGGCCGATTCGAGCGGGGCGAGATCGGGCCGCTTGGCGTCGTCGATCGGCGTCGGCACGGTGACGATGAACACGTTGCAGGAGGCCAGCTCGGCCGGATCGGCGCTGAAGCGCAGCTGCGGCGTGCTGCGCAATTCCTCGGCCGAGACTTCCAGGGTGTGGTCGCGGCCGGCCGACAGTTCGGCGATGCGCCCGGCATGGATGTCGAAACCGAGGGTCGGCAGCACGCGCCCGAAACCGACCGCCAGCGGCAACCCGACATAGCCAAGTCCGATCACGCAGACCCGGGTTTCTTGCGGAAGCGGCAGTGCGGCGACGGGCATCGGAGGATTCCTGCGAGCGAGCCCGCGAGTCTAGGGAGGCCGTGATCCATTCCACAAGGGCGGACGCTGCGCAGGGCGTGCGCCAGGGGCCATTCCGCGGCCGTGGATGCGCGCGCAATGGACGGCAGGCTCCGCCCGGTGCGGCCGATTCCGCGCGTGGATTCCCCGCTCCGGCCACCGCCGACGGCGCATCGCGGACCCTTCCGGCGGACCTGCGTCACGTTATCCGGGGTGGCAAACGAGGCCTGTGTCGGACTTTCCACAAGTCCACGAAAATTAACGCAAGCCTGTGATCCCATTCAAGAATCGTCCATCACCCGGCGTCCATGATCGCGCTCCCTGAAGGAGTGCCTGTCGTGATCCGCCTGTTCCTGCTGCTCGCCCTGTTGTCCGTACCCCTGTCGGCGCATGCCGTCGACGCGTTTTTCGCCGGCCCGGTGCCGGCCGGTGCCATCGAGGTGCAACTGGTGCCGACCTCCGCCGCCACGCCCGGCAGCCAGCGTCTGGTCACCTTCGGCGTGCCGTTTCCGCGCGGGTCGATCAGCGCGGCCGGCCTCGCCAGCCTGCGCGTGATGCGCAACGGCAACGAGATTCCGGCCCACGTGCACGAACTGACCCCGTGGCGCCACCGCCTGGTTCCGGCCCTCGACGGCACGTCCGTGCGCGTCGCCCGCGTGCAGATCCACCACAGCTTCGCCGGCAGTGCGGCGGAAACCGTCACCGTCAGCTGGGGCGGCCCGCCGCGCCAGCAGAACGTCGCCAGCCTCGTGCCGGTGCGCAACGGCTGGCATACCGTCACCAGCGGCAGTTACCTCGCCGCCGACGGCGTGCAGGAGCCCGATGTCTATGCCGTGCTGCCGAAGGCCTGGCTGAGCCTCGGCGCGCTGCGCGGTTCGCGCAACCTCGCGTTCGACGACGGCAACACCGAGCCGCGCGACAACCCGGCGACGAATGCGGCAACCCAGCACTGGGCCGGCTACCAGGAAGCCGACCGCGCGATGAAGAACAATTTCTACAGCGCGATCAACGAGGACGATCCGCGCGTCACCGCGGCCAACCAGTGCCGTTACAAGACCGACTACGAGCCGTGGCTGTACGACCGCGCCTCGACCATGTTCGCCCTGTATGCGCGCAGCGGTTTCGCCTCCGCCCTGCGCGAGGCCGTGCGCGCCTCGGATTTCTACACCGACCACGTCAATGCGGGCGGTTACTTCGACCTGCGCAACGGCGATACCAAGTACGTGTACGCCGAGAACCTGGCCTACCGCTACTGGCTGACCGGCGACGACAGCGCGCTCGACCGCCTCGCCGCGATCGTCGGCGCGCACGACGGCTTCAACGAGACCTGGACGCCGTCCACGGGGTTCTGGACCGAACGCCACGCCGCCTACAAGCTGCTCGCCAACCAGGTCGCCTACGAGCTCCTCGGTGGCAGCCATGCGACCCGGGTCGGCAACATCGTCGGCCGCCTGGTCAGTCACCAGAACGGCGCCAACGGGCAGATTCCGCAGCCGAGCGGTTACGTCGACGGCGGCCTCTACCACTACGGTTCGCAGCACGACGGCGACTGGGCCAGCGGCTCGCTCGGCGCGTCGAGCTGGATGAGCATGCTGGTCGTCGACGCCATGCTGCGCGCGTATTCGACCTCGGAGGATCCGGCGATCGCCGGTTTCATCCGCCGCATGGGCAACTTCCTCCGCGCCTCGACGGTGATGACGACCGCGCACATGTACAGCAACCACTCCGGCGCGCTTGCCGTGCCGCGCTACGCGATGCTGTCCAATGGCGCCGATGGCCAGGTCAACAGCGCCGACATCGAACACGCGCTCGACGTGGCCGCCGGCATCGCCTGGGCCCACTACTTCGCCGAGATGACCGGCCAGTCCGATCCGCGCCTCGCCGATGCCGCCGAGGATCTCTACTTCGCCTACGACACCGGCGTGAACTACTGGATCCGCCCGAACGGCCCGGCCAGCGGCCTGCCGGCCTACCGCACTTCGCCGTGGCGCAAGTTCGGCTGGGAACACCGCGTCTCGGCCGGCCTCGGCTGGGCCATGCAGGCGGCAGCCGCGCAGGTCGACGCCGTGTTCGCGGATGGCTTCGAGGGCTAGGGGAGGGCTAGGGACTAGGGGCTAGGGCCTAGGGCGAGGGGCTAGGGCATCAAAGGCAGGGCGAGGGACGAGGGGCGAGGGCTCGATAATCGGGCGACAGCGGCGAGCGGGAATGTCCGAAACAGCAGCCGTACAGGGTGCACGGGTTCAACAAGATCCGGTTTTTGCGCCCTCGCCCCTCGCCCCTCGCCCTAGCCCCTAGCCCCCAGCCCCTCGCCCCAGCCCCTAGCCACCCTTCTCCGGCCGCTTCCAGCCCGGCACGGTCGCCTGGCGCGCGCGGGCGACGGTGAGTTCGCCGTCCGGGGCATTGCGGGTGACCACCGAGCCGGCGCCGATGGTGGCGTGGTTGCCGATGCTGACCGGGGCGACGAGGGCGCTGTTCGAACCGATGAAGGCCTGCTCGCCGATCACCGTGCGGTACTTGTTGGCGCCGTCGTAGTTGCAGGTGATCGTGCCGGCCCCGATGTTCGCCCCGGCACCGACCGTGGCGTCGCCGACGTAACTCAGGTGGTTGGCCTTGGCACCGGTGGCGAAGGTCGCGTTCTTGGTCTCGACGAAGTTGCCGATGCGCGTGCCGGCGGCCAGTTCGCTGCCGGGACGCAGGCGCGCGAACGGGCCGATCACGCAGGGTCCGTGGGTGACCACGCCCTCGAGGTCGCAGTGGCCGCGCACGACGGTGCCGGCGGCGAGGCGCGAGTGGGCGATGCGGCAGAACGGCCCGATCGAGACCTCGTCGCCAAGCACGACATCGTTTTCGAGGATCACGTCGACGTCGATCTCGACGTCACGACCGACCGTCACGTTGCCGCGCACATCGAAGCGCACCGGATCGGCGAAGCGCACGCCGGCGGCGGCGAGACGGGTCGCGCGCAGGCGCTGGTAGAGGCGTTCGAGGGCGGCCAGCTGCCAGGGATCGTTGGCGCCGAACACCTCCTGCGGATTCATGCACAGGCTGGCCTCGGCCGGCTCGCCCTCGTCGTTGGCCTGCGCGTAGACGTCGGTCAGGTAGTACTCGTGCTGGGCGTTGTCGTCGGAAAGATTGTTGATCCACACCCGCAGCCGGCGTGCGTCGGCGGCGAGGATGCCGCTGTTGACCCAGGTGATGGCGCGCTGCTCGGCCGTGCAATCCTTTTCCTCGATGATCGCGCGCACGCGGCCGATGCCGTCGCGGATCACCCGGCCGTAGCCGTACGGCGTGTCGAGCTGGGTGACCAGGGCGACCAGCGGGGAGGCGAACGCCAGCAGGTTGGCCAGGGTTTCGCTGCCGATCAGCGGCACGTCGCCATACAGCACGAGCACGCGCGCGTCCTCGGGAATCGCCGCCATCGCCAGGCGCACCGCATGGCCGGTGCCGCGCTGTTCGGATTGCAGGACCCAGGACAGGTCGGGGTCGGCGAACGCCGCGCGTACCTGGTCGCCGCCATGGCCGTAGACGATGTGGATCGCGGCCGGTTCGAGGGTGCGCGCGGTGGCCAGCACATGGCCGAGCATCGGCTTGCCGGCCAGCGGCATCAGCACCTTCGGCCGCGCCGACTTCATGCGCTTGCCTTCGCCGGCGGCGAGGACGACGACGTGCAATGGCGCAGCGCTCATGGACATTCTCCCCGGTGCAAGCGGGGAACCTTAACGGAAATCCGCGAAGCGGAGAACACGCCGGGCATTGCGCCGCGACGCAAGGCCGAAGCGGGCCGGTGGACGGTGCACGGGCAGGCGACGGCGGATCGGGCTTCGCCGGGCGCTCGCGAGTGACACGCGGCGTGCGCGCGGGTGGGTGATGCGGACGGGAACGCGGCGCCGGCCGTCTTGCCGGCGCCGTCGGGGAAACCGCGCGGTGGCCTCAGTGCTTGAGGTTGCGACGCAGGCGTTCGAGCGCCTGCAACTGCGCGGTGGCTTCGGCGAGCCGCGCCTGCGCTTCGGCGACTTCCAGCGCCTCGGAGCGGTTGGCGAGCGCCCGTTCGGCGTCGTCCTTGGCCTTGCGAGCCTGCGCTTCGTCGAGATCGGCCGCGCGCATCGCGGTATCGGCGAGCACGGTGACGACCTGCGGCTGCACCTCGAGGATGCCGCCGGAGACATAGAAGAACTGCTCGTCGCCGTTCTCGAGGATGACGCGCACCTGGCCGGGCTTGAGGCGCGTGATCAGCGGGGCATGGCGCGGCGCGATGCCGAGCTCGCCCATCTCGCCGGTGGCGACGACCATGCGGGCGTCGCCGTGGAAGATCTCGGCTTCGGCGCTGACGATGTCGCAACGGATGGTGGTCATGGAAACCTCGGCAGGGGCTAGGGGCTAGGGACTAGCAGAGACTAGAGGCTAGGGGCTAGGGCACGACAATCGAGCGATGGACCAGGAATGGGAGAACAGGGCACGGTACTCATAAGCCATCCCTAGTCCCTAGCCCCTAACCCCTAGCCCTTCAGGCGGCCTTCTTCACGCCCATTTCCTCGGCCTTCTTGAAGGCCTCGTCGATGCCGCCAACCATGTAGAAGGCCTGTTCCGGCAGGAGATCGCACTCGCCGTCGCAGATCATCTTGAAGCCGCGGATGGTTTCCTTCAGCGACACGTACTTGCCGGGCGCGCCGGTGAACACCTGGGCGACCGTGAACGGCTGCGAGAAGAAGCGCTCGATCTTGCGCGCGCGCGAGACGGTGAGCTTGTCGTCTTCCGAGAGTTCGTCCATGCCGAGGATGGCGATGATGTCCTTCAGTTCCTTGTACCGCTGCAGCATGCCCTGCACGCGGCGCGCGGTCTCGTAGTGCTCGTTGCCGATCACCAGCGGATCGAGCTGGCGGCTGGTCGAGGCCAGCGGATCGACCGCCGGGTAGATGCCGAGCGAGGCGATGTCGCGCGACAGCGCCACGGTCGAGTCGAGGTGGGCGAAGGTGGTCGCCGGCGACGGGTCGGTGTAGTCGTCGGCCGGCACGTAGACGGCCTGGATCGAGGTGATCGAGCCGGTCTTGGTCGAGGTGATGCGTTCCTGCAGCACGCCCATTTCCTCGGCCAGGGTCGGCTGGTAGCCGACCGCCGAAGGCATGCGGCCGAGCAGCGCCGAAACCTCGGTGCCGGCGAGCGTGTAGCGGTAGATGTTGTCGACGAAGAACAGCACGTCCTTGCCCTTGCCGTGCTCGTCCTTCTCGTCGCGGAAGTACTCGGCCATGGTCAGGCCGGTCAGGGCGACGCGCAGGCGGTTGCCGGGCGGCTCGTTCATCTGGCCGTAGACCATCGCCACCTTCGACTGCGTCTTGTCGTCCAGCTTGACGACGCCGGCATCGATCATCTCGTGGTAGAAGTCGTTGCCTTCGCGGGTGCGCTCGCCGACGCCGGCGAACACCGACAGGCCGGCGTGCTGGGTGGCGATGTTGTTGATCAGTTCGAGCATGTTGACGGTCTTGCCGACGCCGGCACCGCCGAACAGGCCGACCTTGCCGCCCTTGGCGAACGGGCAGACCAGGTCGATGACCTTGATGCCGGTCTCGAGCAGTTCGTTGGCCGCGGCCTGGTCGGCATACGCCGGCGCTTCGCGGTGGATGACCCAGCGGTCCTGTTCGCCGATCGGGCCGGCTTCGTCGATCGGATTGCCGAGCACGTCCATGATGCGGCCGAGGGTGGCCTTGCCGACCGGCACCTTGATGCCTTCGCCGGTGTTGGCGGCGACGAGGCCGCGTTTGAGGCCGTCGGTCGAGCCGAGCGCGATCGTGCGCACGACGCCGTCACCAAGCTGCTGCTGCACCTCGAGGGTGATCGCCATGCCGTCGATCTTCAGCGCGTCGTACACCTTCGGCACGGAATCGCGCGGGAATTCGACGTCGACGACGGCGCCGATGATTTGTACGACTTTGCCCTGGCTCATTGGAATGCTCCGGATGTCTCTATCAATGCTGCAATCGTCCGGCCGAAGCCGTGCCGTATTTGAATAGTGCGGCCATGGATGGCCGCATTTTGATTCACGCGATCACGGACGATCGCACTCATACCGCCGCCGCGCCGCTGACGATCTCGGAAATTTCCTGGGTGATCGCCGCCTGGCGCGCCTTGTTGTAGATCAGGGTCAGCGAGCCGATCGCCTTGGTCGCGTTGTCGGACGCGCCCTTCATCGCGACCATGCGCGCGGCATGTTCGCTGGCGAGGTTCTCCAGCGTGGCCTGGTAGACCAGCGACTCGACGTAACGCGTCAGCACGTGGTCGAGCACGACCTCGGCATCCGGCTCGTAGAGATAATCCCAGGCATGCGCCGAGGCGATCTCGGTCGACGGCGGCAGCGGCAGCAACTGGTCGACCGTCGCGCGCTGGGTCATCGTGTTGACGAAGTCGTTGTAGACCAGCGAGACGCGATCGAGGCGGCCTTCGGTGTAGCCGTCGAGCATGACCTTGATGATGCCGATCAGCTCGGCCACTTCCGGGCGCTCGCCGAGGTGGGTCACGCTGCCGACCATGGAAAGCTTGAGGCGGCGGAAGAAGGTGACCGCCTTCTGGCCGATGCACACCAGTTCGACCTCGACGCCCTTCGCCTGCCACTCGCGGATCTCGCCGAGCAGGCGGCGGAACAGGTTCGAGTTGAGGCCGCCGCAGAGGCCGCGGTCGGTCGACACCACGATGAAGCCGATGCGCCGGATCTCCTCGCGCTCGACCATGAACGGGTGCTTGTACTCCGAGTTCGCCCGCGCGATGTGGCCGATGACCTGGCGCATCAGGCGTGCGTACGGACGCGAGGCCTTCATCAGGTCCTGCGCCTTGCGGATCTTCGATGCCGAGACCATCTCGAGCGCGCGCGTCACCTTGCGGGTGTTCTGCACGCTCTTGATCTTGGTTTTGATTTCTCTGCCGCCGGCCATATCGATAGGGTCTGGAGTCTGGGGGGTTTGGGACTTGGACTAGGGACTAGGGTCTAGGGGCTAGGGACAGGGGGTGGGCGTGGCAACCGATTCTCGCGCAAGACGCGATTTTCGCGCCCTCGCCCCTGGCCCCTGGTCCCTGCTCCTGCTGGATCTTCACCAGCTGCCGGTCTTCTTGAACTCGTCGAGGCCGCTCTTGAAGGCCGCTTCGATGTCGTTGTTCCAGTCGCCGGAGTCGACGATCTTCTTCATCAGGTCGCCGTGGTTGCTGTGGAAGTGCGCGTGCAGGGCGGCCTCGAACGGCAGGATCTTGCCGATCGGCAGGTCGTCCAGATAGCCCTTCTCGGCGGCGTAGATCGACAGCGCGAGTTCGGCGATCGACAGCGGCGCGTACTGCGCCTGCTTCATCAGCTCGGTCACGCGCTGGCCGCGCTCGAGCTGGGCGCGGGTGGCCGCGTCGAGGTCGGAGGCGAACTGCGCGAACGCGGCGAGCTCGCGATACTGGGCCAGGGCCAGCTTCACGCCGCCGGAGAGCTTCTTGACGATCTTGGTCTGTGCGGCGCCGCCGACGCGCGACACCGAGATGCCTGCGTTCACGGCCGGGCGGATGCCGGCGTTGAAGAGGTCGGTCTCGAGGAAGATCTGGCCGTCGGTGATCGAGATCACGTTGGTCGGCACGAAGGCCGAGACGTCGCCGGCCTGGGTCTCGATGATCGGCAGCGCGGTCAGCGAACCGGTCTTGCCCTTGACGGCGCCGTTGGTGAACTTCTCGACGTAGTCCTCGTTGACGCGCGCGGCGCGCTCGAGCAGGCGCGAGTGCAGGTAGAAGACGTCGCCCGGGTAGGCTTCGCGGCCCGGCGGGCGCTTCAGCAGCAGGGAGATCTGGCGGTAGGCCCAGGCCTGCTTGGTGAGGTCGTCGTAGATGATGAGGGCGTCTTCACCGTTGTCGCGGAAGAACTCGCCCATCGAGCAGCCGGAATAGGCGGCGATGTACTGCATGGCGGCCGACTCGGAGGCCGAGGCGGCGACGATGATGGTGTGCTTGAGGGCGTCATGCTCCTCGAGCTTGCGCACGACGTTGGCGATCGACGACTGCTTCTGGCCGATTGCCACGTACACGCATTTGATGCCGGAATCCTTCTGGTTGATGATCGTGTCGACGGCCAGCGCGGTCTTGCCGGTCTGGCGGTCGCCGATGATCAGTTCGCGCTGTCCGCGGCCGATCGGGATCATCGAGTCGACCGACTTGTAGCCGGTCTGCACGGGCTGGTCGACCGACTTGCGCCAGATCACGCCGGGGGCGACCTTTTCGATCGGCGAGGTCATCGTCGCGTTGATCGGACCCTTGCCGTCGATCGGGTTGCCGAGTGCGTCGACCACGCGGCCGAGCAGTTCGCGGCCGACCGGCACCTCGAGGATGCGGCCGGTGGTGCGGGCGACGTCGCCTTCACGCAGGTGCTCGTAGCTGCCGAGCACGACCGCGCCGACCGAGTCGCGCTCGAGGTTGAGCGCCAGCGCCACGGTGTTGCCGGGCAGTTCGATCATCTCGCCCGACATCGCATCGGTGAGGCCGTGGATGCGCACGATGCCGTCGGAAACGCTGGTGACCGTGCCTTCGTTGCGCGCGTCGGCACCGAGCTTGAACTTCTCGATGCGGCTCTTGATGAGGTCGCTGATTTCGGACGGGTTGATCTGGGTGGCCATGGTTGTCTTCCTGGAGGACGGGTCCGGCCCGCCCTGCGAGTGCGAATTCAGTGGGAGAGGGCGTGTTCGAGGCGTTCGAGGCGACCGCGCACGGAGCCGTCGATGACGACTTCGCCGGCATCGATGACGGCGCCGCCGAGCAGGTCGGCGTCGAGCGTCTGGGTGATCTCGATGCTGCGGCCGAAGCGGCGGCCGAGTGCGTCCCTGAGCTTGGCGACCTCGGCCTCGGCGATCGGGCTGGCGGCGCGCATGTTCACCTTGAGCACGCGCTCGGACTCGAGCTTGAGCTCCTCGAACAGGGCGGCGATTTCCGGCAGCACCGGCAGGCGGCGATTGTCGGCCAGCAGCCGGATGAAGGCACTGAAACCGGAATCGCCCGCTTCGCCGGACGGCATGAACAGCGCCGCCAGGTCGTGTGCGCCGATGCGCGGGTCGCCGAACAGCGCGGTCACGCGCGGATCGGCGGCGGCCTGCGCGGCGAAGGCGAGCTTGCCGGACCAGTCGGCGAGGGTGGCGCCGGCGCGCGCGCTCTCGAACGCGGCGCGGGCGTACGGACGTGCCAGGGTCAGTGCGCTCGACATGGCATCAGATCTCGGCGACGAGCTGGTCGATCAGCGACTTGTGGGCGCCGGCATCGATCTCGCGCTTGAGGATCTTCTGCGCGCCGGCGACGGCCAGCGCGGCGACCTGCGTGCGCAGTTCCTCGCGAGCCTTGTGCGCCTGCGCCTCGATGTCGGCCGCAGCGATCGCCTTCTGCCGGGTCGCCTCGACGATGGCGTCGTTGCGCGCCTTGTCGACGATCTGGTTGGCCTGCTGCTGTGCCTTGTCGACGATCGCTGCCGCCTCGACACGTGCCTTGCGGATCTCGTCGGCGACGCGCGCGTCGGCATCGGCGAGCTCCTGGCGCGCGCGGTCGGCCGCGGCGAGGCCCTCGGCGATCTTCGCCTGGCGCTCCTCGATGGCCGCGAGGATGTGCGGCCAGCCGAATTTCATGACGAGCAGGACCACGGCGAAGAACGCCAGGCCCTGGATCACGAGAGTGACATTGGGATTCATGGGGACTTAGCTCATGCGTGGCGGCGGCCGCAGGCGGCCGCCGCGCGGATGCCGGACCTCTGGAACTCAGTTCACGCCGAGCGTGGACAGCAGCGGGTTCGCGAACAGCAGCAGCAGGGCGATCGCCACGCCGATCATCGGCACCGCGTCGAGCAGGCCGGCGACGATGAACATCTTGGTCTGCAGCATCGGGGTCAGTTCCGGCTGGCGCGAAGCGCCCTCGATGAACTTGCCGCCGAGGATGGCGAAGCCGATCGCGGTACCGAGGGCACCGAAGCCGATCAGCAGCGCGGCCGCGATGACGGTCATGCTCAGCACATCGGCGATCTGTGCGATGTTGGCGATGGTTTCCATGCTTGTCTCCAGAAAAGTTGGTTGGTGATGGATGGGACAGGAGGGTGGAGGTGCAGACGGGTGACTAGTGGCTTTCGGCGGCCATGCTCAGGTACACGATCGACAGCACCATGAAGATGAACGCCTGCAGCGTGATGATCAGGATGTGGAAGGCGGTCCAGCCGAAACCGGCGACGATCTGGCCGAAGCCGAGCATCCAGGTCGAGATGTCGCCGAGCGCGGCGCCGAGCGTCATCACCGCGATGAGGATGAAGATCAGCTCGCCGGCGTACATGTTGCCGAACAGTCGCAGGCTCAGCGAAACCGGGCGCACCGATTCCTCGATCAGGCGCAGCAGCAGGTTCGGGGTCGCCAGCAGCACCTTGCCGATCGGGCCTTCCGCGTGGAACGGCGCGGTGAGGAATTCGCCGAAGAACTTGCCGATGCCCTTCTGGCTGATGCCGACGTACTGGATCACCAGGAACACGGTCAGCGCCATGCCGAGCGTGGTGTTGAGGTCGGCGGTCGGCACGATGCGCAGGTAGGCGTGCGCGGGATCGCCGCCGGTCGCCTCGTAGCCCTTGGCCCACAGCCACGGCACCAGATCGATCGGGATCAGGTCGAGGAAGTTCATGAAGAAGATCAGGCCGAAGATCGTCAGCGACAGCGGGCCGATCAGCTTGCTGCGGCCGTGGAAGGTCTCGCGCACGAGGCCGTCGACGAAACCGACGATCATCTCCACCACGCACTGCAGCTTGCCGGGAACGCCCGGCGTGGCGCGCCGCGCGAGCAGCACGAACAGGAACATGAAGACCACCGCGCAGACCAGCGAGAACATCAGCGTGTCGACGTTGATCGTCATGAACGCGCTGTCACCCACCGACACCTGCCAGTGATGCAGGTGATGCTGGATGTACCCGGTCATGTCGGTCGAGCCGGCTTCTTCTGTGGCCATCGTGCTACCTGATTGCAATCAAAGCGATCCAGAACGACACCTGTGCCGCCAGCATGCCGGCGACCAGGCCCGGGAAGGGCAACTTCAGCACGGCGATGGCCAGGTACAAGGCAACGCAGAGCCAGAGCCACTTCAGCGCCTCGGCGGCATAGGCCGAGCGCACCGCGGTTCGCACCGGCACCACGCCGCGCCCGAACAGGCGCAACGCGAACAGCAAGTTCCCCGCGACCACGACGAGCCCGCCGACGAGGGCTGCAAGCCCCGTGCGCCAGCCCCATGCCGCCGCGATCGCGGCGGCCGCGAGCGAGGCGCCGGTCTGCAGCAGCGTGGTGCGGACAGCCACACGCCATCCGTGGGCGATCGAGTTGCGCACCGGGCCGGCCCCATCTGGCGGCATCGACACCGCGGGAAAAAGGTGTCGACAAAGCCTGAAAATGATACCAGCACGCTTTCTGGCACTGCAACCTGAAGCGGCCGCGGCAAGGCCTGCGCAGCTGCACTGCCGGCAGCGGTCGTCGGCTTCGCGTCGATATGTCGCACGCCGCCCGCCGGCGCCGCCGCGGCGGGTTGCCGCGCTCGTGCACCGCTCGGCATAATCGAAGGCCGAATGGCGGCCTCCGCCACGCCAGCAGCGCGCCCATGGAAACCCTCGCGGCCCTCACCCTCGACGTTCCCGCCGGCCAGTTCGTGTTCCGCGAGGGAGACGCCGGGCAGGCGATGTTCATCATCGAGAGCGGCGCGGTCGAGCTGTTCCGCGCCGCGCGCGGCGCGGAACCGGTGGCAACCCTCGGCCCGGGCGACTTCTTCGGCGAAATGGCCATGCTCGAGGACCGCCCGCGCTTTGCCAGCGCCAGTGCGCGCGAGGCCACCCGCCTGTTGCGCATCGAGCGCGCCCAGCTGTCCGACCTGCTGCGGCAGAACATCGAGATCGCGATCCGCATCATGCGCGCCCTGGCCGCGCGCCACCGCCGCAGCGAGGAGCAGCTCGGCGAAGCCCTCGGCGAGCTGGCGCGCCTGCGCAGCGCGCCGGCGAAATCCCCCGCGGCGGCACCGACCCGACCCGCCGTTGCGAAGCCTGCCGCGACCCGTCCGGCCGCGGCGAAGCCGGCACCGGCCGACGAGCCGCCGCCGACCTCGATCGCGGTGGCCCCGGCGCCGGCCGCCCCGGCCGCCGAAAGTTGCGTGTTGCGCCATGCCGGCGGCGAATCCTTTGCCCTCGATCCGGCCATCGAGCAGTTCCTCGTCGGTCGGCCGGACCCTGCCGCCGGCATCCGCCCCGAGATCGACCTCAGCGGCCTCGATGCCACGCGCAGCCTGAGCCGCCGCCATGCGAAACTCGTGCGCCAGGGGCGCCTCTACTTCGTGCGCGAGGAAACCGGCACGGTCAACGGCACCTTCGTCAACGGCGTGCGCGTGAAGACCGGAGTCGACGTGCCGATCAAGCCCGGCGACTCCTTGCGCTTCGGTGCCGTCGAAGTCCTGTTCACCGCCGCCTGAACGCGGCCCGGAGGGAAACATGGTCAAGAACGCGGGAGCATCCGACGCCCTGTCGAGCGTCGACCTGGGTGTCATCGATGCGCTGAAGGCACTCAAGCAGGATGCCGACGTCCTGCGCGAGCGACTGTCCGGGCTGGAGTCGGTCAAGGCCGATTTCGATCCGTCCGTCTACTCGCGGGTCAGCGCGGACTATTCCTCGAAACTGGCCGCCCTCGAAACCGAGGCCGAGCCGCTGCGGCGGACGGCGCGGGAAACCTACGCGCGCCTGCGCGGGGTGCTGGCCGAGATCGATGCCGCCCACGAGGCGGTCAAGCTCGACCGCCAGGAGATCGAACTGCGCCACAAGCTCGGCGAGTTCGACGCCGCCGATTTCGCCGGCCGCATCAAGGAGATCGAGGCGCAGCTGGCCGAACGCGCGGCCGCCCACAAGCAGGGCGAGAAGCTGCGCGGCCGCTTCCTCGAGGTGTTCGCCAACGAGGAGGAACTGCTGCGCGGGGCGCCGGTGTTCGACATTCCCGGCCCGGCCAGCACGCAGGAGATGCCGATCGCGGAGCCGCCGCCGCACCCGTCGCAGGTGCCCACCGTCGCTGCACCGCTGCCGCCGTTGCCGCCCGGCCCGCCGCCGACCGCACAGACCCAGATCCTGCAGGTGCTGAAGCTGCCCGAGCCGCCGCGCGTGCCGCCGCCGCCGGGCGCTGCACCGGCGACCCTCGGGGCGACGGCAACCATGTCGCTGCGCACCGCGCGGCTGGTGCCGCAGAACCCCGAAGCCGGGCGCACGGCGATCCCGTTGCCGCCGAAGCCGGTCGCGCTCGGCGCCGATGCCGCCAACGACATCCGCATCGGCGGACCCGGCGTGGATGCGCGCCATGCGCAGATCACCGTCGACGGCAAGGGCTACACCCTCAGCGATCTCGGCAGCAAGGCCGGCACGCGGGTGAACGCCGAGATCATCCAGCAGGCGCTGTTGCGCCACGAGGACGTCATCCAGATCGGCATGGCGCGCTTCGTGTTCCGGGAAGGATGAGATGGCGCTGGAGATCCGCGAGCAGCGCGAGGAGCCGTTCTGCGTGCTCGTGCTGGTCGGGCGCCTCGACACCGAGACGGCCGCCGACCTCGAACTTGCCGTGCAGGACCTGCTGCAGGCCGGTCAGCGTTACCTCGTGCTCGACCTGGCCGGGATCGGCTATGTGAGCAGTGCCGGCCTGCGCGTGTTGCTGGCGCTGGCCAAGGCGGTCGAGGGCAACGGCAACGTGCGCCTCGCCGGGCTCAGCGCGTCCGTGCGCCAGGTGTTCGACGTCGCCGGCTTTACCCGCCTGTTCGCCATCTACGCCGACCGCAAGGCCGCCTTGGCCAATCCGCCGGCCGGTGTCGCGCCGGCGGCACCCGCGTCGCCCGCCGCAGCGCCGCCCGTCGCCCCGCGCGAAGCGCCGGCGGCGCCACGCCCGAGCCCGTCACCGCCGGCTCCGGCAGAACCGCAACCGCTGGATGCGGTGGTCGCGGCGGTGTCGCGCCTGCTCGGCGCCAGCACCGGCACCACCGGCACCGCCCCGGCCGATGCCGGCCTGGTGGACCGCGTGGCGCGCGTGCTGGCCGGCTAGGGACTGGGAGCTAGGGGCTAGGGACTAGGGACTAGGGACTAGGGACAAGGGGCTAGGGACTAGGGACTAGGGACTAGGGGCGAGGGGCGAGGGCGCGACGGCCGCGCATCGTCGCAAATGGGAATGTTGTACAACCGCATCCTGTTGCACCATCGCCTGCTCATCCCGGTCGTCGATTTTCGCGCCCTCGCCCTCGCCCCTCGCCCTGCCCCCAGCCCCTAGCCCCTAGCCCCCAGCGCGCTCCAGCACGATCAGGGTGAGATCGTCGGCCGGATCGCTGGCGCCGGCGTGGCTGGAGACCGTCTGCTGGATCGCCTGCACGATGGCCGCGGCGCCGCGCGTGGTGGCGAGGATGGCCGACACCGGATCGAGCCCGAGCAGGTTGCCGTCGGCATCCTGGGCCTCCTCGAGACCGTCGGTGTGCAACAGCAGGGCGTCGCCGTTGCCAAGTTCGAAGCGCGTCGAGCGGAACGACATGCGGCCGTCGACGCCGAGCGCCGCGGCTTCGTCGACGGCGAGCGGCAGGACGGTGCCGTCGTGCCGGCGCACCAGCGGCGGCGGATGCCCGGCATTGGCGAGCTCGATGTGGCCGCCGAGCGGGTCGAGCGCGAGCGCCTGCGCGGTCACGAACATGCCCGGCTCGAGTTCGTCGAGCAGGAGGATGTTGAGCGACACCAGCAGGCTGGCCGGATCGGGTGCCTGACCGGCGATCAGGCGCAGGGCCATGCCGAAGCGGGCCATGACGAGGGCCGCCGACACCGCCTTGCCGGACACGTCGGCGATGACCATGCCGAGGCGGCCGTCGGCGTACTGGAACCAGTCGTAGTGATCGCCGCCGACGGCGCGGGCGGGTTCGTAGGCTTCGGCGATCGACCAGCCGTCCACCGACAACGTGTTCTGCGGCAGGAAGTGCTGCTGGATGCGCCGGGCGAGGACGAGGTCGCGTTCGGCCAGGCGGCGCTCCGGGTGCTGGCTGCGACGCGTGTCGACCAGGCCGGCGAGGGTCGCCGCGATCGCCTTGCCGACGCCGCGGTCATCCTCGCTGAAACAACCCTCGCGCGCCGACTCGACGACCAGCGCGCCGAGCGTTTCTCCGGCGAACACGACCGGCATCGCCAGTGCGCTGGCGACGCCGGCGACGCCGGCGCGGTTGAACACCTCGCCGTCACCGGCCAGACCGTCGACATGGCGCAGGCTGGCTTCGGCAAGGGTCGCCCGCAAGTCGACGGAAAGCGTTTCGCGAACCTGTTCGTTGGCCAGCACCAGGCGCGTGGTGCCGGCACGGGTCGCGTACAGGGATACGCGCGCGGAGGTCGGGAACAGGTCGAGGACCCTGGTCAATGCCTGGTTGAGCAGGCGCGCGGGATCCTCGCGGCGTGCCGGCAGGGCGACCAGCGCGGCGAGGCCCTCGTGGCGCGCCATCCAGGCTTCGAGCATGCGTGGCGAAGCCTTCGGTGCTTCCGCGGCGGCGGTCTCGAAGCGCGCCGGCACCTCGCCGAAGACCAGTGCGGTGCCGGCCGGCAGCGCGACTTCGCCGCCGATCGGACGCCCGTTGCTGGTGGTGCCGTTGGCGCTGCCGAGATCGACGATGTGCCAGTTGCCGTCGTCGCTGCGGCGGATCTGCGCATGCCGGCGCGACACCGTCGAATCATCCAGGCGCACGTCGCAATAGGCGCCGCGACCGACGGTGACGGTGTCGTCGAAGCTGTACTGGCGCCCGGCGAGCGGGCCGTCGGTGATGGTCAGGCGCGGCATGCGCGGAGTGTCGCACGCGCCCGCCGCGCAGGCACGGGCGACCGGCGCCGAAACCGCCCGGTCGCCGGCACAAAAAAACCGGACGGCGAGCCGTCCGGTTTCGAAGAACGCTGCGGACCACGAAGGGGAGGGGAGTCCGCAGCGCCTTGTCGCGGGTGGAGCTTACTTGCCGGTGGCAGCCTTGCGGGCGGCACCGACCTGCTTGGCAACGGTCTCGTTGGTCGCGTCGAGCGAGCCCTTGATGAGGTTGCCGAGCGCCTCGTTGGTCTTCAGCGTGACGCCGATGACTTCCTGGCTCGTGCTGTAGAGCTTCTCGGCCGACTGGCGGGCGAGCTGCACGCCCTTCGGCCAGAACGCCTTGGCGCCGTCGAAGTCGCGCACTTCGGCCGCTTCCGACCAGAACGCGTTGGCGGCGCTGACCTGGCTCTCGATCGACTTGATCTGCAGGTCGGCGATGCGCTCGAAACCTTCGAGCGTCAGGCCCTGGGCCTTGACGGTCGCGTCGGCGAAGTTCTTGCCGAGCGCCAGGAGCTGCGTGTTGAACTGTTCGTACATGGGGTCTCTCCCTCGGGTGGTTTCACGGTGGAGATACCCTAGCAAAGCGTTTGTTGCGTTGCAACAAGAATCGGGTGCGGCAATTCATCCCGCGTTGGGTTTTCGGGCTATTCGTCCCCGAATCGGGCCCGTCGCGGCGCAACAAGAACCCTCAATGGCCTTCGTAGATGCAGCCCGAGGTGCAGGTCTCGCGGACCACGAGGCGGGCCAGCAGCGGCAGTCGCGGCTGCAGGGCCTGCCAGATCCAGCGCGCGAGGTTCTCGCTGGTCGGGTTGTCGAGTCCTTCGATCTCGTTGAGGTAGCGGTGGTCGAGTTGCTGGTGGACCGGTGCGAACGCCGCGCCGATGTCGGCGAAGTCGGCGACCCAGCCGGACTGCTCGCCGACCGGACCGGCGAGATGCACCTCGATCTCGAACGAGTGGCCGTGCAGGCGCGCGCACTTGTGCCCCTCCGGCACGTTCGGCAGGCGGTGCGCGGCCTCGATGCGGAATACCTTGAAGATCTGCATGCGTTCTCGCGGTGCGCGAGCGCTCGCGCGGAAAGGAGGGATCGGCAGCGGCCATCGCGACCCGTCGCCGGCGGGCCGGACCGCGCGGCGGTCGGGCCCGGCGATGGCAGCCGGCGACGATAGCACCGAAGCCCTGCGCCGGCGACCGCAGCCGCTGCGGATGCCTCACTGCGGACGGGCAGGCGCTCCATCGCCGGCGGGATCCGCGGCGTCGGCCGCCGCGTTGGCGGAACCCGATGTCAGCGCATTCGGCAGGAAGGCGTCGGAGAAGCAGGCATCGCCGTCGAGTCCGTGCGAGAGGAACTCCGGCACCGCGGTTTCGACCATGCGCACCGAGCCGCAGACATACACCTCCGCGCCCTGCAGGTCGGGGTGGTCGTGCAGCAGGGCGGCGTGGACGAGGCCGCGGCGGCCGTTCCAGTCCGCGCCCTCGGGCTCCTCGGACAGCACCGGCACGAAGCGGAAGTTCGCATGCTCGCGCGCCCAGCGCTCGGCAAGCTCCATCTGGTACAGGTCGCTGCGCCGGCGCACGCCCCAGTAGAGCTGGATCGGCCGCTGGATGCCGCGGGCGAAGGCATCCTCGACGATGCTCTTGATCGGCGCGAAGCCGGTGGCGCCGGCGATCATCAGGATCGGTCGTTCGCTTTCGCGCAGCACGAAGCGGCCGAACGGGCCTTCGATGCGCAGCACGTCGCCGACCTGCAGGGTGGTGAACACGCGCGTGGTGAAGCGTCCGCCCTCGACCAGGCGCACGTGCAGCTCGATCTGCGGATGCTGCTCGCTGCCGCTTTCGTGCGGCGGATTGGCGAACGAGAACGCGCGCCGCTGGCCGTCCTCGAGCACGATGTTGAGGTACTGACCGGCGACGAACGGCATCTTCGCTCCGGCGGGCAGCGCCAGCATGAGGCGGATGACGTCGGCGGAAAGGCGCTCGATGCGCTCGACGCGGGCATCCATGCTGCGCACCGCCACCGCCACCGCCGGATCGAGCGAGGCGACGTCGATCGAGACGACCACGTCGTCCAGCGCGGTGGCGCAGCACAGCAGGGCCTGGCCGCGCTGGCGCATCGACTCGGTCAGGGTCGCCGGCTGGTACGGTCCGTGGTCGACGCGACCCTGCAGCACGTTGCAGACGCAGACGCCGCAACCGCCATTGCGGCAGTCGTACGGCAGCACGAGTCCGGCACGCAGGCCGGCGTCGAGCAGGGTCTCGCCGGCATGCGCGGTCGCCGCATGCGCACCCGGATGCAATTCGATGCGCCGTTCGGCCTGCTTGCCGCCGCGCCGGCGCAGCCACGGAAGCGCCAGCAGCAGCAAGGTCGATGCGCCGACCAGCAACCAGACCGTGCCGAGCGGCCAGCGGTACAGCAGCGGATACAGCACGAGGTAGAACCAGTCGAGCTTCAGCGAGTCCACCGCGACGCCGAGATCGGCCACGCCGCCCTGGCTGGTCACCGGCAGCAGCAGCGACAGCGCCAGCAGCGCGGCGAGCAGGGCGAGTCCGATGCTGCGCGGCGGCAGCGTGCTCGCCTTCGGCACCTTCTGCACGTGCACCCACATCAGCAGCAGCATCAGCAGCGGGCCGCCGATGTGGACGAACACCAGCAGCGAGAAGAAGCGGTCGGTGACGCTGTCGGCATAGATGAAGTTGCGCATCAGCGCGCCGCCGAATCCGGGCAGCCAGTCGATCCACTCGAAGGTGGCGACCACGGTGAACTGGGCGAGGCGGTCCCACGGCAGCATGAAGCCGTTGACGCCGCAGACGTAGACGAACCAGATCAGGGCGACGCCGGTGACCCAGGCGAACCAGCGGTAGCCGTGGATCCGCTCGAATGCGAAATGGCGCAGCATGTGCAGCAGCATGACCACGACGATGCCGTCGGAGGCATAGCGGTGGATGCTGCGCATGATGCCGCCGAGCCACCACTGCCGATGGGTCAGCGCCTCCACCGATTCGTAGGCGCCCGGCACCGCGGTGTCGAAGAACACGTACAGGTACAGTCCGCTCGCGGCGACCAGCCAGAACAGGTAGAAGGCGATCGCGCCGAGGTGGTAGAACGGATTGAGCTTGTCGCCGAACGCGCGGTTGAACACGCCCTCGACGAACATGAAGGCAGCGCGCAGCGGTCGTTGCAGCCAGCCGATCATCCTGCCTCCGATGCCTGCGCCGGTGTCGTGCCGCGCACCGCCTTCAGGACCACGACCACGAACAGCAACCCGCCGATGATGGCGATCAGGCCGCCGAGGCCCATCAGGCCCATGCCGGCGATCTCCGAGGGCGTGCGCAACACCTGCTCGGCACCGGCGACCTTGCGCTGCACGCCGTAGCCGCCGGACCAGACCAGGCCGATGATGTGCAGCAGCTGGCCGAAGCCGTACAGCGCCGGCTGCCAGGTGGCGAGCCGCCCGCCCGGTGCACGGTAGCCGAGCTTCGGCAGCAGCAGGTAGACGAGGCCCATCAGGGCCAGCGTCACGCCGACGATGCAGCCGTGGTAGTGGGCGGGAATCTTCACGTTGTTGCCGCTGAT
The DNA here is from genome assembly GCA_934526015.1 of uncultured Dokdonella sp. Taxonomy (GTDB): domain Bacteria; phylum Pseudomonadota; class Gammaproteobacteria; order Xanthomonadales; family Rhodanobacteraceae; genus Dokdonella. The sequence continues at coordinate 34,182 of CAKSZY010000008.1, read as the reverse complement.
GAACACGCCGATCATGCCGCCGGCCGCGAACAGCAGCATCGAGCCGAGCAGGGCGGTGCGCAGCGGACCCCCGGCGGCGGTGCGCGGCGCATCGCAACGCATCAGGGCAACCAGCACGGCGAGGCCGATCGGCACGATCGACACGCCGCCGCCGAGGCGCATCGCCCAGGTGTGCAGGTGGCGGTGCTCGACCGAGGCGATCGGATGCGCCAGGTAGGCATACGGCGTCACGAACACGCAGGCCAGCGCGAGCACGAACATCAGCACGGTCAGACGCGGACTCAGCGGCACGCGCGCACCGAGCGCACCGGCCAGCCACAGCCAGGCGACCAGCATCAACAGTGTCCAGACGAACTGCAGCGCATGGCCGCCGCCCCAGAACAGCACTTCGTAGTAGGTCAGCGGATCGATCCCGGTCGGCACTGCATGCAGCGACCAGGCAAAGGCGAGCAGGGCGACCGCGGTCGCCACCGCGCTCGCATTGAGGCCGAAGTGGAGGGCGCCGCCGGCATCGAAACCGGCACCGAGCCGCGGTGCCGCCCACATGCTGCGCAAGGCCAGCAGCAGCGTGCCGGCAGCGAACACGACGAGGCCGCCGAGGAACACCGGACCGTCGAGCACCGGGATGTAGTTGGCCATCACCGGCGCGGCGCTGCCGGTAAACGGCGCGATCACCATCAGCAGGGTTCCGGTCGCGCACAGCGCGGTCGCCAGCCAGTTCGCTGCAAGAGCGCGCGCCGAGCCGTTCAACGTCCACAACAGGCCGGCGAGGGCGACGAACCAGACCAGCACCGAAAGATCGACGTGCACGACGAGGGCGACGCGGAAGAAGTCGGCCACCGGCAGCCATTCGTTGAGGCCCGGCGTGCGCGACAGCACGAGCAGGATCGAGAACAGGCCGGAACCGATCAGGGCGAACATGCCGAGCCACAGCCAGGCACGCGCCTGCCGCCGCAGCACGCCGCCCGGAAGTTCCAGTTCGTAGCAATGGCCGCGGGGCGTCGCCGGCACCACCGCTGCCGCGAGCCGCACGCCGTCGGAAGCGCTGTTCATCGGATGGTGATCTCGCGATTCTCGGAATCGAAGTCGATGACGAGGATCTGCGCAGGCCGAAGGTTCACCCGCGCCTCGCCCAGATGGTCGAAGCCCTGTTCGCGCGCGCTGTCACGCAAGCGCACGGCGAGGTGATGCTCACCGGCGGCGATCACGCGGCGTTCGTACATGGAGGCACTGCCGTCGCTCGACAGGCCACCCGGCTCGGCGGTCCGGCGCAGCAGCGGCTCGCCGTCGAGGTCGACCTCGATCGCCAGCGGCGCGCGCTCGCGCGGGCAGCGCTTCGGCGCGCGCATGTTCGGCGGCAGGCGGGCGAGTTCCTCGGCGCTCTGTTCCACGCAGGGGTGCAGGCGCTCGCCGAGGTGCACGATGCTGAGCTTCAGCACGGCCTGGTCGTCGTCGAGGTGGCGGTACTGCGGCCAGTGCGAGAACAACCCCAGCACGCCGATGAACAGTGCATACAGCACGCCCTGCAGCAGCCAGGCCAGCGAGCGCGGCAGCGTGCTCATGCGTTGCCTGCCGTGGCGGCTTGCCGCCGCTTGCGGTTGCGCCATTCGCCGACGGCGAAGAACAGGCCGGCGATGAGAAAGGTCACCCCGCCGGCGATCTCGAAGTACAGGGTGTAGTCCATGCGGTAGGTGCCGGTGATCGGGTCGTACACCGAACACAGGATGCGCACGCGGCCCAGCAGGTCGGCCAGGCTGGCGGTGTCGCGGATCAATGCGCCGTTGACCAGTTGCTTGATCGGCTCGCCGAGCGAATCGGCGGCAAAGCCGTCACCGAGGACCTGGCGGTAGATGCGCCCGTCGCGGTCGAGCACGGTCACCTGCAGGGTGTGGTCGAAACCGGCCGGCGTCGGCGCGAAGCGGAAACCGAAATCGGCGGCGAGCGTGGCGACGTCCTCGGCACGCGGGCTGAGGAACTCCCAGTTGCGATCGTCGATGCGCTGCTGCCGGGCGAAGGCCGCCATCGCCTGCGGCGAATCCTCGGGCTGGTTGAAGCCGATGCTGAGGACATTGAACTGTTCGTGGCCGAAGCGGTCGCGCATGGCGCGCACGGCGGCGAACAGCGAGCGCGTGCTGTTCGGGCAGATCTGGAAACAGCTGGTGTAGACGAAGTTGAGCAGCAGCGGCTTGCCGCGGTAGTCCGACAGCGAGACCTCGCGCCCCTGGCGGTCGAGCAGCACGTGATCGCGCGGGATCGTGCCGATCGTCGCGCGGCTGAAGGCGAACGCTTCCTCCTGGTCGAGCCCGAACGTCGCCCGCGGGGCCGGTTCCGTTGCGGCCTGCAGCACGAGCGGGGCAACGAGGCAGGCAAGCAGGAATCCGGTCCGCAGCAGGCCGCCTGCTGGAGGCGAGTCGCGCTTCATCTCATCAGCGCATCGATGCCGGCGGCCAGCAACAGCGTGCTGAGCTGGACCAGCGAGGCGAGGAAGCAGGCAATCGCCGCCGGACGCTGTTCCGGGGAGCGGGCCAGCAAAATAGCCTTGTGCACGAACCAGCCGCCGCCGGCGCAGGCGGCGATGCCGTAGACGATGCCGGCGCCGTACAGCAGCGGCAGCAGCGAGACCAGCACGAGGGCGACCGTCGAGACCAGCACGGCACGCGCCGCGCGCGGGTTGCCGACGACCACCGGCAGCATCGGCACGCCGGCCGCGGCGTAGTCGGCACGACCGGCGATCGCCAGTGCCCAGAAGTGCGGTGGCGTCCACAGGAACAGCGCCAGCGCCAGCAGCAGCGGGATCGCGCCCGGCAGCGGATCGACCGCCGCCGCTCCGGCCAGCACGGCGAAACTGCCGGCCATGCCGCCGATGACGATGTTCCACCACGTGCGCCGCTTCAGCCAGACCGTGTAGACGACCGCGTAGAAGAACGCGCCGAGGAACACGAACAGCGCGCTGACCGGATTCAGCACGACCGCCGCCGTGGCCACCGCGGCCACCAGCATCACGGCCATCACCCACAGCCAGAACGGCGAGGCGACCAGTGCGCCGGTGACGAAGGCGCGCTCGCGCGTGCGCTTCATCAGGCGATCGCTGTGGCGCTCGTGGTACTGGTTGAAGGCGCCGGCGCTGGCCGATGCGGTCAGCACCGACAGCGCCAGCACGGTCCATTGCAGCAAGGACAGCCGTGGACCCGCCGTGACCAAGGCGCCGACCAGTGCGGTGACCATGATCAGCACGCCGATGCGCAGCTTGAACAGGCCCAGCACGTCCCGCACCCGGCTCGACAGGGCGGTTTGCGGGAGGCTGGTGGCGACGGTCATGGCGGCACCCCCGTGGGTCGGCGCGTCGATCGCGGCATGGCCCGGCTCAGCTCAGGCCCCACACCGTCGACAGGTACTTCCAGTTGACGAAGTAATACAGCACGAAGGCGACGAGGAACACCATCGCCAGCACGAAAGTGCCGGGTGCGGCGAATCCGAGCGAGCCGTAGTTCTGCACGACCGCAGCCGGCGCGGTCGGCGGGATCGGCGTCGGCGCGTGGCTCTGGTTGCCGCTCTCCAGGCGCTTGCCCCACAGCAGCGAGCCGACCGTGATGTAGATGTAGATGGCGCCGCCGACGATCGCGGCGATGCCGCCGATGCCGACCATGCCCATCATCAGGTAGGCCGCGCCGGGCCATTCGTAGGCGTGGGCCGCGCCGCTGAACGCCATGTCCCAGTGGCGACGCGCGACGCCGAGGGTGCCGGCGCCCATCATCACCAGGCAGAAGAAGTACATCGACAGGCCGAACAGGTACGGCTGGATGCGGGCGAGGCCCGGGTTGATCATCTCGCGGCGGAACAGGGTCGGGATCAGGTAGTAGGTCAGCGCCATGAACGACAGCGTGGTGCCGACCACGACCGTGGCGTGGAAATGGCCCGGCACGTAGATCGTGTTGTGGATGATCATGTTGAGCTGTTCGGTGCCCATCATCACGCCGGAGATGCCGCCGAGGAAGCCGAAACCGACCAGCGAGATGAACACGCCGGAGAACACCGGGTTGCCCCACGGCGCCTTGCGCAGCCACTCGAACAGGCCGCGCGTATAGCCCTTCTGGCGCTGCGCGACTTCCATCGCACCGGGGATGGTCAGGCCGTGGATCATCGAGGCGAGCACGGCGAAGTACATGAAGTAGCTGGTGTTGACGACCTTCCACTCGGTGCTCATGCCGGGGTCGGCGAGCAGGTGATGCGCGCTGGCCAGCTGCAGGAACAGGATGTAGAGCAGGAAGGCGCCGCGGCTGACGCGCTCGGACATCGGCCGCGCGCCGAACACCACGGCCGCCACCAGGTACCAGATCGAGATGTGCGCGGCGACGTTGATCTGCTGCGAGGAGTGGCCGAACGCCCACCAGATCGTGCGGTAGATCAGCGGGTCGACTGCCTCGATGAGGTTGATCGACAGCAGCCAGGTCGGGATCAGGATCGCCGCACCCGAGGCGATGGTGAACACCGCGATGATCGCCGCGGTGATCGCGCCGAAGGTCACCAGCGGCACCGAACCCTGGTAGGTGCGGTCGCGGCGCGCGACGACCAGCGTGCCGAAGAACACGAACACCGCGATCAGCGCGCCGACCGCGAACAGGATCAGGCCGAGGTAGAACGACGGTGCCGCCATCATCGGCACGTACGAGGTCATCATCACGCTCGAACCGCCCTGATAGACGGCGACGTTGTTGACGATCGCGCCGATCACCATCAGGGCGAAGGCGAGCCAGGCGATCTTCGGCGTCGCGATCCGGCATCGCAGCAGGGTCGAGGAGCAGAAGTACAGCACCGCGACCTCGAAGAAGATGATCCAGAACACCAGCATGTCGAGGCCGTGCGCGGTCAGCACCTGGTAGAAGGTGTGCGCCTCGAGCCAGTGCACGGCCGGCCAGCGGGTCAGCACGATGCCGATCGCGAGGATGCCGCCGATCAGGAGGAACACCACCGCGGCGACCGCGTTCGCCAGCATCAGGCGCTCGGCCTGGCGCTCGAACTGCAGGCCCGATCGCGGGCAGGTGCGGTAATGGTGCTTGCCGGCGGGCATGCTGGCCGGCGGCAGGGTGGCTTCAGCGTTCGACATCGACCTGCTCCCCGTCATTCACGTAGATGCGCCCGACCATCATGTGATGGCCGAGCCCGCAGAATTCGTTGCAGACCACCGAATAGGTGCCGCTCTGGTTCGGCGTCACCGTGACCACGTGCTCGTAGCCCGGCACCATCTGGATGTTGATGTTGTTCGGCTGCAGCGAGAACCCGTGGTTGTAGTCCATCGCGGTCAGGTGCAGGCGATAGGTCTGGCCCTTCTCGAGTTCGAGGATCGGCCAGAACGCCCACAGCCGCGCCAGCATGTAGACGTCGCTGCCGGCCGGCGGCGCGACCACCGGCGTCTGCATGTCGGTCTCGGTGCGCACGGTGTACTTGTCGACCATCGCCTGTGCCTTCTCGGCGAAGGCTTCCGGCGTGGTCTTGTAGGTTTCGGTCGACAGGTTCTGTTTGCCGTAGATGTGCCAGAACACCATCATGAAGAACATGATCAGGCACCACACGAATGCGATCGCGATCCAGGTACCTTCGACGCGGTCGAGTGGATGTTTCCACCACAACCGTTCGGACGGCGGCAGTATGGCGCTCATCGGAAATCCCCAGGAGTTGGTGACGGGTCGTTGACTACTTCGCGAGCGGGATCGTCAGGATGTCGATGACACCCCACAGGATGTAAACCACGGTCGGGACCAGCACGCCGATGAACAACAGCAGGAACGGGTTGTCCAGCAGCCGCTGCATCAAGGGGATCGGTTCGTTCTCGTCGTGCGCCTGGCTCATCGGTGTGTCCTCGCGGCGGTTTGCCGGGTATTTCCGTTCAATCGTACTCGCGCGTCCTTGATCCAGGTCAACCTTGTCGCGAATGAAGCGGCGCCGGCATTGAACGCGGGCTTTGGCACGGCGCAACATCGGGGACTGGCCGCGACGCGGCGTCGATGCGGGTGGACATGGAAACGGAGCGTGGAAGCGGTGCGGATGCCCGCGCCGTCGGAACCTGGCTGTTGCTGTGCTGCATCACCCTGTTCGGCCTCATCCTGCTCGGCGGCGCGACGCGCCTGACCGAGTCGGGGCTGTCGATCGTCGACTGGCGTCCGGTCACCGGCGTGCTGCCACCGATCGGCGAGGCCGCCTGGCTGGCCGAGTTCGACCGTTACCGCGACAGCCCGCAGTACCTGCAGGTCAACCGCGGCATGTCGCTCGACGAGTTCCGCACGATCTTCTGGTTCGAGTACGGCCACCGCCTGCTGGCGCGCGCGCTCGGCCTGCTGTTCGCACTGCCGCTGGCGTGGTTCTGGTTGCGTCGGCGCATCCCCGCCGGCACCGGGCTGCCGCTGCTCGGCATCCTGCTGCTCGGCGCGGCGCAGGGGTACATGGGCTGGTACATGGTCAAGAGCGGCCTCGTCGACATGCCGCGCGTCAGCGCCTACCGGCTCGCCGCGCACCTCGGTCTGGCCCTGCTCATCTACGCCTCGATGCTGCGCCTCGCCCTGCGCCTGCTGCGACCGCGCCGCCAGGCCCTGCCCGGCGATGCCGCGCTGCGCCATTTCAGCCGCGGGCTGCTCGCGCTGCTGGCGCTGACGATCCTCTACGGTGCCTTCGTCGCCGGCCAGCGTGCCGGCTATGCCTACAACACCTTCCCGCTGATGGCCGGCCGCTGGATCCCGGAAGGCCTCGCGAACCTCGAGCCCGCCTGGCGCAACCTGTTCGAGAACCCGACCCTGCTGCAATTCGTGCATCGCTGCCTGGCGATCGGCACGCTGGCGGTGGTCATCGGCGGCTGGATCGGCTGGCGCTTCCGCGTCGCCGACCGTCGCCAGCGGCTGGCCCTCGACCTGCTGCTCGGCGCCGCCCTGCTGCAGGTCGCACTCGGCATCGCCACCTTGCTGATGTTCGTCCCGGTCAGCGTCGGCACCCTGCACCAGGGTGGTGCGGTGCTGCTGCTGAGCGCCGTGCTGCTGCTGGCCCACGAGTGCGCGGCGTTGCCGGCCCGCGATGCCGCCGGCCTGCGCGCGGCCGTGGCGTGACCAGGGATGGATCAGGGCTAGGGATGCTCTGAACAAGTCTGCACATGCGTCACCGCACAGCCTGCGCGCAGATCAAGGTGGGGCGACGAAGGCAGACTGGCCGTCTGTCGAGTCGACCCGCCGCGGAGCTGCGCGCAGGCAGTGCGGCCCCAACCGCTTGAATCCAATGACGGGGTGATGTCCACGAGGCCCTCCCGCCGGCGCGCGCGGCTTGCCCAGGCAAAACCAGCCTGGGCGGCGCCACGCACACCACCGGGCGAGCCTCGTGGACATCATGCCGCATGCGCAGACTTGTTCAGAGCATCCCTAGGCGCCGCGGCCGGACGCTGCGCCTTCCAGATGCGCGCGCAGGCGCCGGTACTGGTCGAGCAGGCGCTGCGGTTCGGCCGGCATCGGCAACGAGGCGACCACGTTGCCGGCCGGATCGATGACGATGATCGAAGTGGTGTGGTCCATGCTGCGCACGCCGCGGCTGTCGCGGCTTTCGGCGTACATGGCCGCGGTCGAGCGGGCGAAGCCGGCCAGTTGCTCGTCGTCGCCGACCAGGCCGACGAAGGCGGGATCGAAGTACGCCAGATAGGGGCCGAGCCGTTCGGCGCTGTCGTTGTGCGGATCGACGGTGACGAACAGGAAGCGCTCGCCGGGTTCCTGGCCCGGCTGTGCCATCAGGCGGCGCATCTGCTTGAGCGTCTGCAGCGTGGTCGGGCAGACATCGGGACACTGCAGGAAACCGAAGGCGACGAAGTTCCACTGCCCGAGCAGCTGCTCGCGGCCAAAGTCCCCGCCATGCTGCGTGCGCATGGTGAACGCCGCCACCGGCTTCTGCACCGGCCACATCACCGCCTGCACGTCGGCCGGCGCCGACTGCCAGAGTCCGGTGTCCACGCGCCCGCGATCGCCGATGAAATGCAGGGCCAGCGTGGCCGTGCCGGCCACCGCCATCAGCAGCAACCACTTCCTGCGCGAAGATGCCATGCAAACCTCCCGCCCGAACCGCCGTGCGGCGGCGCACCGATCGCCGCAGCATGCGGGCCGATGGCAGCAGGTTCCTTGATCCAGGTCATCAACCGCGGCACCCGCCACGGCGATCATCCGGACGCCGCTGCGCGCCCGCCAACGCATCCGGGAAACCGATGGAACCCGCCCAAGTGCTTCCGCACGTCAATGCCACGCTCAACGCGATCAGCGTGGTGCTGCTGGTCGCCGCGCGCATCCTCATCGCGCAACGCCGGATCGACGCCCACCGCCGCATGATGCTGGCCGCACTGACCGTCTCGGCGCTGTTCCTCGTCGGCTACATCATCTATCACGTCACCTCGCCGATCTTCGTGTTCCGCGGCACCGGCCTCGTGCGCCCGATCTACTACGCCCTGCTGATCAGCCACGTCGTGCTCGCCGCGCTGGCCCTGCCGATGATCCTCGTCACCGCCGTGCTCGGCCTGCGCCGCCGCGACAGCCGCCACCGCCGCTGGGCACGCTGGACCTGGCCACTGTGGATGTATGTCTCGCTGTCGGGGGTGGTGGTGTATCTGATGCTGTATCAGATCTATCGCTGAGGGGTTCTGCTCCCTCTGCGGGCAAGGACTGCAACGATTGCCGCGAGTCGGCCCTGGACGGTCGGCCGACCGTTCTGCATTGAACATTGCGGTCGATCGAACAAGGGCAGCCCAGCGGTCCGCCCGTCCACAGCGTGCGGTACGTCACGTTTTTCGGCTTCGTTGCGGCTTGCGAGTCGCAGTGGCGATGAATTAATTTCAAAAGCGACATCTCGACGGATGTCAGGGAAATTGGAAATCCGAGACGAATCCTCTTTGGAAGTTGTTCTCCAAAGATGCTCGGCGTCGAACTTTGCAAGGAATCATGGACATGAAAGCATCCGGCCTCGCCGCAGTTGCTGTGCTGCACCTTCTTGCCACGCCCGCACTTGCTTTCGAGAGTGGAAGCACGGGCAGTGATGGCGCACTTGTCCCCAATGTCGACACCGAGGTGGCATTGCCTGCGGACGGCATCCTCAACTACACCTCGATCAATATCCCGACCGGTGTCACCGTTCGATTCTTGCGCAACGGGCTCAACACCCCGGTGACCCTGCTGGTCAGCGGCAATGCCACGATCGCCGGTTCGATCGATGTCGGCGGCAGCGCCGCGCCCGACAGCAATGGCGCCGGCAACGGCAACATCGCCGACGACGGCCTGCCCGGAAGTGGTGGCCCCGGCGGTTTTCCGGGCGGCAACGGTGGCAAGCCCGACTCGGTTCCCGCGAACGCCCGCGTCGCGCAGGCCGGCATCGGTCCGGGCGGTGGCCTGCCAAGTCCGACGACGACCGCGGGTTGTTATGGCGGCAGCGGCTCCTTCGGTGCACGGGGCGCGTCGTCCGGTTGCAGTTCCCTGCAGTCCATTGCCTATGGCAATCCGGATTTGCTGCCGATGGTCGGCGGTTCCGGCGGCGCCGGCGGCAATGCCCATGTCAATACGGGCGGCGGCGGCGGTGGTGGCGGTGGCGGTGCGCTGCTGATCGCGGTCAGTGGGACACTTCAAGTCACAGGCAGCATTTCGGCCAATGGGGGCGCCGGCGGCATCGTTGGCAACAACTACAACGAAGGTGGAACTCCCGGCGGTGGTGGCAGTGGAGGCGGTATTCGCCTCGTCGCAACGACGCTGAGTGGAAACGGCGCCATCACTGCGACCGGAGGACGAACGGGAGCATGGGGAAACAGCGCTACCAATGTCTTCGGTAGTGTCGGCCGCATCCGCCTCGAAGCGGAAACGTTCACGCGCACGGCTGCCACCAACCCTCCCTACACCCAGGGAGCTCCGGGCTCGCTCGTTGTCACTGGCATCCCCACCATTCGCATCGCCAGCGTGGGTGGGCATGATGCTCCCGCCGAACCGACAGGAAACAGCGACATCATCCTGCCCACGGATGCGCCGAATCCTGTGGCGGTTGGTCTTGCCGCGACCCACATTCCTCTGGGCACCACCATTTCGGTCACCGTGTCTCCACCGCATGGTGCACCTGTCACGACGGTATCGGGAGGCTTGCAAGGTAGCCTTGATTTTTCCACCGCAACGGCCAGTGTGTCGCTGCCGGAAGGACCGAGCGTGCTGCTTGCCACGCTGAGTTTCTCGACGACCCAAACCCAACAGCAGGCGCTGTCGCGCTATGCAAATGGCGAGCCGGTGATGTCCGTCGAGCTGGCCGCAAGCGCCAACGGCGAGCAACGAACGATTCTTGTCACCGCAACTGGCCGGCGGATAGCGCTCTAGCCTCCGCGGCCACGCGGGAGACGGCGGTGCGACCGAAGCTTCCAATCCCCTGGCTCCGCTCGTGCGGCGCAGCACTCGCGTTCGCGTTCGCAATATTCCTCGGGCAGCAAAACCCTGCTCGCGCCGCCGATGCGAACCTCGGGACCGCCGACGCTCCAGCGGAGCCGTCGGGTTTTCCTTACGTCATGCGTCCGGGCGACGTGCTGGTCAATGCGCCGCTCGGCGTGCGCCGGACGCCGGCGCCGGACGCGGTTGCACGACTGTTCGTCTCCACCCCGCTCGGCGTGATACGCACACCGACGCCAATGCCGGCGAATCCGGTTTTCTTCGCCTCGCCGCTGCTGGGCGTTGGCCGCGGCGGTGCGATCCGCTCCATCGAGCCCGATACGCTTGAAATCGGCGTGACCTCGCAGGTCGTGGCGATCCTCGGGACTGGACTCGACGCGACCACGTCCGTCAACTTCGAACCCGCAGAAAATGTCTCGATCGTGAGCTTCACGGTCGAGGGATCGGGCGGTCGCATCGATGTCGTCGTCGATGTCGAGGCGGATGCACAGCCAGGCCTTCGCCGCATGCGCATCCTGGGCGCCGGCGGACGCCCGATTCCCGAAGCGGTGCCAGGCGCGAGTCAGGTTCTCCTCGCCGCCGGACTGCCGCACATCGACAGCGTGGTGCCGAACCTGCTTGAACGCGGTGCCGGTTACTCACTCGAGATCCGTGGCAGCAACCTGCGCGGATTGCCTTGGGGGCAGACCGGCGAATTCGTGGACCAGCCCATCGTGCGGGTGACGCCTGTGGATGGCTTCACGATCGGCAGCAATCCGGTTGCGAACCAGGATGGAACGCTTGTCACGGTACCCGTTCATGTAGATGGATCCGCACCGCTCGTCGACAGGCTCGTGCAAGTCGTCACCGAGAGCGGCAGTTCCACGGCTGTCGCGTCGCCGGCGAACACATTGCGGCTCTCCGACTCTCCGCTGCATGCGCTTTCACCTTTCGTGTCGGTTCCACTGGGTGTCCGCCGCAATGCGCCGGGCGTCGTCATCGATCGGTTCATGACTTCCGCGACCCTGGGAGTCTCGCGCGGACCGGCCATCACTTCGCTCGAACCGGAAGAAATTTCGCCCGGAGACGCCGTTCGCCTGCGCCTTCAAGGTCGCGGGCTTTCCGGCATGACCGAAATCACCCTGGCACCGGCGGATGGAATTGCGATCGACATGACATCGTTCATCGCAAGCGATACGGAAATCGCCGTCGACATCGCCGTGTCGACGGACGTGCCGCTGCTGCCGCGCCGAGTGACGGCGCGCAATGCGACCACGGCTGTTGATGCTCCTGCGTTGCTGTTCGTCCGCGATGCCGCGCCGGAACTGCACGCCGTCACGCCGACCTATCTGTTGCGCGACGACAGCAGCCAGGCCTTCCTGCTGCAGGGGACCCACCTCGGCCAGGCCGTCGCGGCGAGTGTCATACCGGATACGGATCTGGTTCTCGAGTCGTTCACGGTTCTCGACGACGCGCATGCACGCTTCGTGATGCGGGCTTCGCCGGGCGCCGCGTCCGGTCCGCGCGTCATCACCGTTTCCAGTCCGTCCGGCAGCAGCAGCGCTGTGCCGTCTCCGGCGAATACGATTCATGTCGCCGACCGTACCGAAGTGTTGACGCCCTTCGTCTCACCCGTGCTTGGCGTGCGTCGTGGAGAACCGCCGGTTTCGACCCGCGACGTGTTCCTCGCTTCACCCGTGCTCGGCGTCTCGCGTGGCCGCGTTGCCACCGATGTCGCTCCGGCGCGCATCGCCCGTGGCACCACCACGCGAATTACCGTGCACGGGCACCAGTTGGCCGGCGTCGACGCCGTCGGGATTGTCGCAGCGGACGGCATCGCGATCGCCGACATCACCCCTTCGGCGGACGGAACCAGCGTGGCCTTTGATGTGGATGTCGCCGTCGATGCCGCGACCGGCCACCGGCGAATCACCGCAAGTGCCGCAGGAGTTCCGGTTCCGTTTTCGCCGACCGGCGCCGCTCTGGTGACCATCGACGACAACATCGTGGCGGGTCCGGTTGCCGAACCGGACACCTACGCGGTAGTCACCAACCTGCCGCTGTCGGTCGGTGCGGACCAGGGCGTGCTGGCGAACGACCACGACCCGCAGGGCGGCACGATGTACGCGGTGCTGCGCCGCTTGCCGATGTTCGGAACCGTGAGCCTGGCGGCCGACGGCGGCTTTCTCTACACGCCGAACGAGGATTTCGTCGGTCTCGACCGCTTCGAGTACTCGGCTGGCAGCGGCGCACTCGTCGGCGCTTCAGCGATCGTGACGCTGAATGTGGCGCAGATCCACGATGCCGTCGACGACCACTACACGACAAACGACAACCAGCCGCTCGACGTGCCGGCCACTCTCGGTCTGCTGACCAACGACATCATTGCGGCGGGAGCAACCGTCACGGTCGAACTGGCATCTTCGCCCGCATTGGGCCAGTTGACCCTGGCTGCGGATGGCGGATTCCGCTACGTGCCCAACGGAACCGCGGGAACCGATCGTTTCCGATACCGGATCGTCGCCGATGGGGTGCGCTCTGCGGCCGCCGAGGTGACGATTGCAGTCATCGACTTCAACGAAGCACCGGTCGCAGTCGATGACCACTACGCCGTGGACCAGGGGAGCACGCTTGTCGTTCACGCACCCGGCGTCCTGCGCAACGACAGCGATCCGGACGGAGACCCGCTGACCGCCCGTGCCGTCAGCTCGCCGGTCGTCGGCACACTCGTGTTCCAGGCATCGGGCGGCTTCACCTACGCGCCGCCAGCGGGATTCACGGGGCAGGTGAACTTCATCTACGAAATCAGTGACCCGCGCGGACTTCGCGCGCAGGCCGCCGTGACCATCAACGTCAACGATCATCTCGCGCCGGCCCCCGACGCCTATTCGTTGAACGAAGGGGAAGTGCTTTTCGTCGATGCTCCCGGCGTACTCGGCAACGACAGCATCATTCCGCAAGGAGCGCTGCGCGTGGTCGTGGTCGAGCAGCCCGACCACGGCAGCGTGCAGATGGCCAACGACGGCAGCTTTGTCTACACGCCGCAATCGACGGACATCAACGGCATCGACATCTTCCGCTACCGGCTGGAGGATGCGGCGACGGTTTCCTACGCGGTCGATGTCCGCCTGACCATCCACGCCGTGAATGATCCGCCGCGAGTCAGCGACGATCGCTATCTCACCGACGAGAACGTCGAACTGTCGATCGCCGCACCCGGCGTTCTCGGCAACGACAGTGACATCGACAGCACCGGCCTGACGGCACGCCTGGTGACGCCGCCCGTCCATGGCAATGTCGTACTGCGCGCGAACGGTTCGCTCTCCTATGTCCCCGAGACGAATTATCGCGGCACCGACAGTTTCACCTACGAAGCCGTCGACACCGAAGGTGCGGCGACGGCGGGTGTCGTGCGCATCGACATCACCCAGCCGCCGACCCCGACCAATGACGTCTATCTCGTCGATGTCGACACCACCCTCGAGATCACCGACCCGTTGGAAGGGCTGCTCGTCAATGACCACGATGCGCCGGAGGACGACGACCTTTCCGCCGTCATGGGCGCGCCACCCGAACATGGAACGGTGGCGCTTGCCGCCGATGGCACGTTCACCTACTCGCCGAACCCGGGATACCAGGGGATCGATACGTTCACGTATCAGGTAACCGATGGGCGTTCGCTGTCGAACTTCGGCAACGTCACTCTGGCCGTCGGCGTCACCAGCCTGCCGCGTGCGAATCCCGACACCTATGCGATGGACGAAGACCAGGAACTCGTCGTCGACGCGATCGATGGCGTGCTCGCCAACGACACCGATGCCGACACGCCGCACGAACAACTCGAAGCCTACATCGTCGGCTACGACTACTGGAACATCCAATCGGTCACCCTCGAAGACGACGGCAGTTTCCGCTTCCGGCCTGCGACGAACTTCACCGGCGAAACGTACTTCGTCTACCAGGTCTACGACGGCACCAGCGTCAGCAATGCGGCCATGGTCCACATCACGGTCGGGCCCGTGAACGATGGGGTGATCGCCGAGGATGACCAGTACGGCGTGCGCAGAAACACGATATTCGAGCCGACGGGTCGTCCCATCAGCTACAACGACCGTTACGACGGCGACTATCCGGTCAACTTCGAAGTGGCGGTTCCGCCGCAGCACGGCACGATCGAACTCAATGCCGTAACAGGGCACTTCCGCTACACGCCGCCACAGGACTTCGCCGGCACCGATACCTTCACCTACCACGTCTTCCAGATCGCCACCGGCATCGGCGATACCGCTGTCGTCACCCTGCGGACCAACGGCGCTCCTGTGGCAAACCCGGATGTCTATACGGTGGTCGAGGATTCGGTCGAGAACGTGACGCCGAGTCCGCTCGCCAATGATTCGGACCCGGATGGCGATCTGCCCAGACTCGTCCGGCGGGATTTCCGTGACGGCAACGGCTATGGCGAGGTCGTCGTGGACGATGAAACCCACCCGACCGTCACCACGGTAACGACGAGTCGCCACTTCTATGGAAGCCTGCCGATCCGCTACACGATCGACGATGGCACCGAGCAATCGTTCAGCACGATCACGCTCACGGTGACGCCAGTGCCGGAGGCGCCCATCGCCGCCAATGACGACTACATCACTCCCCGCAACACACCGCTCGTCGTCACCACGACGGCGCAGTCGGTGCTCTACAACGACTTCGATCCCGACACGCGACCGCACCCGAACGGGCCGGTCTGGGAAGCCGCGACCGGAGTCGATCTGCTGCCGATCACCGCACAGCTGGTGACGCCGCCGGCACACGGCGCTCTTGTCCTGGGTCCTGTCGGCACGTTCACCTACACCCCGGACACCGACTACTCGGGCAGCGACAGCTTCGTCTATCGCGCCATCGATGTGACCGGCCGCGCAAGCGCTCCCGCAACGGCGAGGATCCGCGTCAACACGCCGCCGGCCGCGGCGGACGATGCCTATGCCGTCATCGAAGACGTTCCGCTTGTCGTCACCGCGACGGAAGGCCTGCTCGCCAATGACTCCGACATCGATGGCGATGCGCTCCATGCCGCGGTAGCCAATCCCGGTGCGGGATGCGCCCCGTGCAACGGCCGTATCGAAATCCGCGCCGATGGCGGCTTCCGCTACACGCCGAACGCCAACTATTTCGGGCAGGACGAGTTCTACTACACCGTGCGCGATGGCGTCGCCGGCAGCGATGTCGGCCATGTCAGTCTCACGGTGTTGCCGGTCAACGACGCGCCCTATACCGAGCCGGACACCTACCGTACACGCGAGGACGAAGTCCTCGTCGCTCCCGAGCCACAAGGCATCCTGCGCAACGACCGTGAGGTCGATGGCGAGCAACTTGTCGACGCTCAACTGATCGAGCCACCGAACCGCGGCGCAGTTGTCGTCATGCCGGACGGCAGCTTCACCTATACGCCGCAAGTCGACCTCAACGGACGCGATACGTTCCGCTACCGCGTCCATGACGAAAGCGGCCTGTACTCGGACGAAGACGTCGAAGTGCTGGTGACGCCGGTCAACGATCCTCCGCATGCGCAGGACGACAGCTACGCCACCGATCAGGATGAAATCCTCGCCGTGCCGGCCGAGGAGGGGGTGCTCGCCAACGATCACGACGTCGATGGTCCGCAGATGACGGCCTCGCTGATCGGCCTGCCCCAGCACGGGCAGGTCGATCTGCAGGCGGACGGAAGTTTCATCTACGAACCGGACGGAATTTTCACCGGTGTCGACCGTTTCCAGTACCAGGTCGACGACGGGCTCGGCGCCGTCGCGGTCGGGGTGGCCGCCATCGTGGTGCGTCCGGTGGACCCGACCGTCATCATCACGGTGGAGGACGACCTGTTCGGATTCGAGGGCCCGTCGGTCACGATCGCCGCGCCGGGCGTGCTTGCCAACGACGCCGTCGCCGGTGCCCCGAGCCTTGTCGCCAGCCTGGTCATTGCCCCGGACGTCGGCGCCGTGCAGCTCGATGCCGACGGCGGCTTCCGTTACACGGCGCCGGCGGGCTACAGCGGACTTACCGGATTCACCTACGCGGCGTCCGCCGCCGGCGTCAGCGAGCTTGCGCGCGTCACGCTCGATGTGCGCAGGACCGACAATGTTCCGCCGGTGGCGGTCGGCGAACAGTTCGGCATGCTCGAAGACCACATTCTCGACTCGCACTCGTCGGGGAGCCTGCTCGCCAACGACAGCGACCATGAAAATGCACCGCTTACGCTCGTCGTCGATTCAGTGCCTGAACACGGCAGTTTCACCGCCCGGAGCGACGGCCATTTCGTCTACGCTCCGGTTCGCGACTACAACGGCAGCGATCGCATCATCTATCGCGTCAGCGACGGCGAGCGCCTGTCGGAGCCGGCGACTGCGACGATCATCGTCTTCGCGCAGAACGATGCGCCCGTCGCGAACGACGATCTTTACCGCGTAACGCGCGATACGCCGTTGACCGTGACGGCGACGCTCGGCTTGCTCGCCAACGACCACGATGTGGATGGCGATGCGCTCGACGTGGAGCTCGTGGATGCTCCCCAGCATGGACAGACCCAGGTCAATGTCGACGGCAGCTTCGTCTTCACTCCCGCGCCAGGCTATGTCGGTGGCGACCTGTTCCGATATGCGGCGACCGACGGCCTCGCCCGCGATGTCGCGGAAGTCACCCTGACCGTTGCCGCGGCGCCGAATCGCCCACCGGTTGCGACGGGCGAGGTGTTCAGCATCGACGAAGATTCCGTGCTGCACAGCGATCAGGTCGGTTCGCTGCTCGCCAACGATTCCGACCCGGATGGCGACCCGCTGCACGTCAACATCGTCGAAATGCCGGCGCATGGCACGCTCGAGATCGACGGCGACCGCTTTGCCTACGCACCTTCCGCCAATTTCTTCGGAAGCGACGCGTTCCGCTATTCGGTCACGGACGGCGAGTTGTCGAGCGATGCGGTCGCCGCCACGATCGAGGTTCGCCCGGTCAATGACGTCCCCGTGGCCGTCACCGATCTTTATGCCGTCGTGCAGGGCTCGACGTTGACCGTGGAGGCTGGCGAAGGCGTACTCGCGAACGACTTCGATGTCGACGGGCAATCCCTCTCGGCGCAGCTTGCCTCGGCGCCTGCGCATGGCGTGCTCGATCTGCGCGCCGATGGCGGGTTTGGCTATGTCCCCCTGGCGGGATTCAACGGTCGTGACGAGTTTTCCTATCGATCCAGCGACGGCGAAGCCGCGACGATCGGTCGTGCGGTCATCGATGTGACGCCCGCACCCAACCAGCGTCCGCTGGCGATCGGTGAAGTCTTCGCCATCGCCGAAGACAGCGTGCTCGACACGCGTGCGCTCGAGAGTCTGCTCGCGAACGACCACGACCCCGAAGGCATGCCGCTGACGCTCGTGATGCCGACACCGCCACCCGCCGGTACGCTCGAAGTGTTCCCCGATGGCCACATCCGCTACGTGCCCGAGCGGGATGCCGTCGGCGATGTCGTGATGCCCTACACGGTGAGCGATGGCGTGCTCGAATCCGAAGCGGTCGAGGTCCGCATCACCTTGCTGCCCGTGCAGGATCCACCCTATGCGCAGTCCGACCTCTACCTGCTTGCTCCAGACCAGTCGGTGCTGGCGGTGGATGCCGCTGCCGGTGTCCTCGCCAATGATCTCGATGTCGACGGCGACGCCCTGGTCGCCGAACTCGTGCGCACTCCGGCCCACGGCACCCTCGATCTGGGTCTCGATGGCTCGTTCATCTATCGCCCCGGCACCCCACGCCCCGCGAGTGACGGCTTCCGTTATCGGGCACGCGATTCCGCAAACCAGGCCGCCGAAGCCGAAGTCGTGATCGACCTCGGCGGCGACTCCGCGAGCGACCCCATTTTCACGAATGGATTCGAGACGCCATGAAGCGAGTATCCCGACTTCCAATCACCGCAGGTCTGTTGCTCGTCGTCATGCTGTCAGCGGCATGGCCTTCGCGGGCAACGGCTGACATTGCCACCGGTCTGCAATGGTTGCAGGCGCGTGACAGTGCGACGGGCGTACACCGACCGGACGATCTGGCCAACGCCGCCGACACCAACGCGGAGACGTACATCACGGCCGCGGCGTTGTCGAGCACGGCGGATTTTCCGGGCACGCTGGCAGCGGCCCGGACAGAGCGTGACGAGACGCTGCTCTCGCTGGCCCGCCTCATCCACAACCGTATTGCGCAAGGCCAATCGGCCACCGACGACCTGACCGTCCTGCTCGCCGTACAGGGCGCCGATGGCGGCTTCCCGCCGCTGCCGGGATTGCAGAGCGAGGCTCTGACTACGGCATGGGCACTGCGCGCGCTCGACCGCGCCGGACGCGGCGGGCAGACCGAGGCTGCCCGCGCGCTCGGCTACCTGACTGCCGCCCAGCAGGCCGATGGCGGCTGGCTCGCTGCCATCGGCAACACGAGCCATGTCGTCGTCAGTGCCGAGGTGGCCCGCGTACTCCACGACTACCGCAATCGCTATGTCCTCACCCAGCCGATCGGCCGTGTACTGGCCCATCTGCTGCAGGCCCGTCTGCCAAACGATACGTTCGGCGAAGTTTTCGAGACCGCCTATGCCCTCGAGGCACTGGTCGCCCTTGGCGTCGACCGTGTAAGTCTCGCTCCCGTTGCCGTGGCCCTCGCGGGTTCGCAGTCTGCGGATGGCAGCTTCCAGAACGATGCCTTCGTGACCTCGATCGCGTTGCGCGCCTTGTGGAAGTTCGAGCAGCCTGTCATCGATCCGCAGCAGGCCGGCATTACCGGCCGGGTCCTCGCAGCCGATACCGGCCTTTTCATCAGCGGTGCGACGCTTGCGCTCACCGGCGTCAGCACGGCCGCCCTGGTCAGCAATGACTTCGGCCGCCTCCATTCGAACACCCTGACGGCTGGTCCGTACAACGCGCGCCTCACCTATGCCGGCATGCGTCCGATCGAGTTCCAGGTCAATCTCGTCGATGGCCGCACGCTCGACCTCGGCGACCTGCGCATGTACCAGGGCGATGACGGCTCGAACCTCGGCATCGTGCGCGGCGTCATCACCTCGGCCGAAACCGGCACGCCCGTCGCGGGCGCGCGGGTGTTCATCGAAACGCCGCCCATGGAAGTGACCACGGGTACCGACGGCAGTTACCAGATCCTGCAGGTTCCTGCCGGCCATGTCCGCATCGGCGTCACCGCAGCCGGATATTCGAGCCGGTATGGCGAGGCCGACATGGAGCCGGGGGCGATCCTCGAGTTCTCGCCCCAGCTGCACCCGGAATCCCCGACAACCGGTGCGACGATCCGCGGAACGATCGTGCACGGCGTGAACGGGCAACCACTGGGCGGCGTCACCGTTGCCGTGACCGCCGGCGCGACGCCGGTCAGCACGCTGACGGATGCCGCCGGCAACTACAGCCTGCTGTCGGAGGCGAGCCCGCTGGCAACCATCGTCGCCTCGCGCCCGGATTTTGACAGCGTCACCGTGCTTGCTCCACTCAATGACAACGAAGTGCTGCCGTTCTCGCCGCGCATGTATCCGATTGGCGAAACGCCCGAAGACGCGAACCATGCGCGCATCCACGGCAGGATCGTCAACCAGGCCAATCGCCAACCGATCGAGAATGCGCTGATCGTCGCCACCGACGCGGGTGGCCAACGCGTCGCACGCTCCGATTCCGCCGGCCTTTTCTCGGTCATTGGCGTCAGCGGGCCGACCACACGGCTCGCGATCAGCGCCGATGCCTTCGATCCGGCGACCCTGGCGGTGCCGATCCAGCCGCTGGAAATCCGCAATGTCGGCGACATCGGGCTCAAACCCGTCGCCATCGACTTCTACTTCCCCGATCTCGTCATCACCGACAGCAGCCTGGCGGAAACGGACCCGGACACCTTCACGCTCGAGCAGGCTTTCACGCTGACCGTAGCCAACCGAGGCACCGCATCGGTGGCACAGGACTTCACCGTCATCGCCTTCATCGACGCGAACGCCAATGGTGCCTTCGACCCCGGCCTGGAACCGCAGATCGGAAGCACGCGCGTCGAAACGGACCTGCCGATCGGCGCCAGCAGCGAAGTCGGCATCGCGGTGTCCGCGCAGATGACCTTCCGCGACGCGCCCGTTGCCTTCCAGGTCGATGCCGAAAATGAAGTTCCCGAGCAGGACGAAGGCAACAATGTCGGCACGAGCCTGCTCGGGTGTCGCGTCACGCCCGCCTTCGTCGGCAACGACACGGTCGAGGAGTTCTGGCGCTGGGAAGGCCTGTCGTCGAATCCGCAGATCAATTCGTTGAATGCGACGCCATCGGTCGTCCAGCTTACCGATGACAACGGCGACGGCGTCATCAACGAATACGACATCCCCGATCTCGTCTTCGTCGCGGGTCGGCGCAACAGCAGCGCGCCCGCGCAGACCGCGCTGGTCGCCCTCGACGGACGGACAGGCCAGGAACTGTGGTCGCGCACGGACATCCGCCTGTCCCAGTTCTCCTCGCCCGCCACTGGCGACATCGACAACGATGGCGTCGCCGAGGTAATCGTCGTGCGCGGCTATCGCGAGGAACTGATCGCTTTCGAGAACGACGGAACGCTGAAATGGCGCGCGCCACTCAATGGCCCCGGCGTGCCGGTTCCACTGATTCCGCCGCCGCCGCACGTCTATGACATGCCGATCATCGTCAATCTCGAAGGAGACAACGAAGCCGAGATCGTGCTCGGGCGCGAGGCCTTCCGCGGCCTCACCGGCGAACAGCTGTGGGAAGGCGAGTTCGACGCCGGGGGCGATGGTGGCGTGCCGCTCAATCGGTCGTTGCGGGTTGCTTACTCGGTCGCCTCGGTCGCCGCCGACATCGACCTCGACGGACGCGTGGAAATCATCGCCGGCCGCACGGTCTACGACTTCGAAGGTCGCACGCGCTGGCACCGCGACGACATCAAGCCGGTTCCCTACCAGGACTTCGGCGGGAACTGGATGAACACTTCCGGCTACGTGGCCATCGGCAATTTCGACCTCGATGACCAGGCCGAGATCGTGCTCTCCGCCAACGACGAGCTGTGGCTGCTCAACCACGACGGCACCACGATCTGGGGGCCGAAATACGCCCCGGACTTCGGTGACCTTGGTGCGCCGAGCGTCGTCGATATCGACGACGATGGCCTGCCCGAGATCATCGTCTCGAGCAATCGCAAGCTCACCGTGTTCGAGACTGATGGCACGGTCAAGCGCACCTTCGACATCAATGACGTATCCGGTGTGACCAGCGCCACGGTGTTCGACTTCGAGAACGACGGTCTTCTCGAAGTCGTGCACATGGACGAGGACAACTTGCGCATCCTCGACGCGCGCACGCTGGTGCAGCGTTTCATCACGGCAAATTCGTCGCGCACCGTGTACGAAGTTCCGGTCGTCGCCGACCTCGACGGCGACAAGCAAGCCGAGATCATCATCACCGGTTACGATGATGATTTGGCGCTGCGTTCGCCGGGCATCCGCGTATTCAAGGCGCGCAACGGCGCCTGGGCCGATGCGGGATCGGTGTGGTCATCGCAGGCCTTCCACGTCAACGAGCTCAACGAAGACAGCACGCTGCCGCTCGTCGAAACACCGTCCTGGCTCACCCACAACACCTATCGCGTCCAGCGCAGCCCGTTGCCGGATCCGCTCGGCATGCCCGATTTCACCGTCGGCGACCTGCGGCTGATCGACCAGGGGGCCGGCAACAATCCGGCCGTGCAGGTCCGCGTGGGCAATGCCGGCCCCGTCGATGCGCACGAGCCGCCTTACATCGGCGTCTATCGAGGTGACCCAGCGGCCGGCGGCGTGCTGCTCGCCGAGACCCGCCTCGACACCTTGCGCCCCAACCGCTTCCAGATCGTCAATCTCGGCGAAGTCGACACCGCCGGCAGCGGAGAGCTTTTCGCAATCGTCGACCAGCGCTCGCGCGCGCGTGAATGCCGCGAGAACAACAACCGGCGCAGGGTGCCGTTCCTCGCCACCAACGGTCGCGGCGATCTGCAGGTCGCTACCGATCACCTCGTCTACGCACCCGGCGCGACCGCGACGCTGACCGCTACGGTCGCCAACCTGGGCGCGCTGGCCGCCGGCTATACGGTCGAATGGTCGATCCGCAACAGTCAGGGTGCGGTGACGGCCGAACTCGCCTCGCTCTCCTTCACCATGGTCGCGGCCGGAGCGTCGACCGCGCTGGCGCTGCCGTGGTCGACCGAAGGCGTGCTCGCCGGCAACTACGTGCTCAATGCACGCTTGCGCAACGCACAAGGCAGCGTGATCGATACCGCGACAGCTGCCTTTGCCATCACCGGCGACGCGTCCGGGCCGGCCGGCACGCTGGTTCTCGGCACACCGCGCTCCGAGTACGGCGCCGGCGAGGCGATACGCATCGACTACGTCGCCCGCAACGTGTCCTCGTCCGAGGTGCTGCGCTTGCCGGAAGTCGTCATTTCGATTGACGGCCCCGGCGGCTACGCGCGCAGCCAGACGTTCACCCACGACGACCTTTTCAGCGGCGCATCGGCCGTCGGCGAAATGCCGGTGGAGGGCGCGAATGTGCCCGGTGAATACACGGCAACCGCGCGCCTGCGTTCGCGCCTGACCGGGATCGAGTACGCCGTCGACACCCTCCACTTCCGTCGCCTCGAAGATGCCACCGCGTCGATCCAGGGTTTTGTCGACGTGGCCCTCGCCAGCGTCGTCGCCGGGGAGATCCAGACCTGCCTGTTCACCGCGCGCAACCGCGGTTCGGTACCGATGCCGGGCGTGTCGCTGCGCCAGCGCGTCGTCGAACTCGACTCCGGTGCGGTGCGTTTCGAGCACATCGCCACGGCCGACCTCGTCGCCGGCTCCGACTACGTCACCAGCCAGACGATTCCCACCACGGGCTTCGCGGCGGTCGATCATGCCTGCACCCTGGACATCGACAATGGCGGCACGTGGAGCCCGCTCGACGCGGAGCCCTTCCATGTCCGTGCGCCGGCCGGCGCCGGCATTCGTGTCGCTCCCACGGAGGGCCTGGTCACTTCGGAAAGCGGACAAAGCGCCAGCTTCGAGGTCTCGCTCACGCGCCGGCCGGATGCCGAAGTGGCGATACCGATCGAAAGCGGCGATGCCACCGAGTGGCTGCTCGTCGTGGATCAGCTCGTCTTCACGCCGACGAACTGGAACGTCACCCGCATCGTCACCGTCACCGGCGTCGACGACGACGATGTCGATGGGGACCAGTCGGGTACGATCCGCCTGCTGCCGGCCGCATCGGCGGACCCGGCCTACGCCGGCCTCGACGCCGCGGATGTCTCGATCTCCAACCTCGATGACGACGGGGCCGCGATCCTCGTCGAACCGACCGCCGTCAGCACCTCGGAGACGGGCACATCAGCCAGCGTGACGGTGCGCCTGAACATGGCTCCCGTGGCACCGGTGCAGATTGCCCTGGTCAATCCGGACAGCAGCGAATGGCTGCTCTCGGCGACCAGTTTGACCCTCGACGCCGGCAACTGGCAGGGCGGGCAGTCGTTCACGGTCACCGGCGTCGACGATGACCTGTTCGACGGCACGCAAGCCGGTCTGCTCGTGCTGCAACCGGCGACAAGCGCCGATCCCGCATTCGATGACCTGGATCCGGCGGATGTCAGCCTCACCAATGCCGACGACGAACAGGCGGACATCATCGTCGAGCCCCTCGTCGTCACCACGCGCGAAGGCGGGCCCGCCAGCGCCTTCGTCGTACGCCTGAACAATGCTCCGGCTGCCACGGTGACCATCCCCATCGGTCCGGTCGACGCGAGCGAATGGCAGATCCTCGAAACGGACATCGTTCTCGATGCGACGAACTGGCAGGCCGGTCATTCCGTCGTCGTCACGCCCGTCGATGACGACATCCCCGACGGCGACCAGTCGGCAACGCTGAGCCTCGGCATCGCCCAGAGCGCCGATCCCGCGTTCAACGGCGTCGATGTCACCGACGTCACCCTGGTCAACTTCGACGACGACGGCGCCCGCATCCTCGTCAACCCCACCGGCGGGCTCATCGTCGACGAGAACGGTGCCACGGCCAGCTTCCTCGTTGCACTGACCACAGCCCCGGAGGCCGAAGTTCGCATTCCGGTCAACAGCGGCGATACGACCGAGTTCGCCATTGCCGAAACCGTTATCGTCTTCACCCCGCTCGACTGGAACGCGCGCACGATCGTCGTCACCGGTGTGGACGACAATCTCGTCGATGGCAACATCGTCGGCGCCATCGTGCTCGAATCCGCGATCAGCACGGACGCGCGCTACGCCGGCATCGATCCGGCCGACGTCGTCGTCACCAATCTCGACAACGAGACCGTGCAGGTCATCGTCGACCCAGCCGGCGCCATCGAAACCAGCGAAACCGGCACGACCGCCACGATCACCGTGCGACTCGGCACGCCGCCCACGCAGCCTGTGCGTATCGATGTCGTCAACCCGGATGCCACCGAGTGGGTGCTCGACGGGACCTTCCTCGAGTTCCCGGCGGGCGGAACCGCCGCGCAGACGCTGGTCGTCACCGGCGTCGACGATGACGAAATCGACGGCGACATCACCGGCACGATCGTGCTGCGGCCGATCGTCAGCGACGATCCGGTCTACCAGGGCCTCGATCCCGCCGACGTCCCGGCATTGAACCGGGACGACGATCGTCCGCTCGATGTCGCCTGGGTCATCGATCCGGTCGATGTCCAGACCTCGGAAGCCGGTGACACCGGCCTGCTGCGCATTGCCTTCGACCGTATGCCGAACGCGGATGTCCGCGTCGGCATCGAATCGAGCGATCCGAGTGAAATCGTCGTCGATCCGCTGGAACTCGTGTTCAGCCCGACCGATGCGACGACCCCGCAAGCTGTTGTCCTGCGCGGACTCGACGATGACGTCGTCGACGGTACGCGCGACGTCGGCATCACCATCCGCGTGATCTCCTCGGCCGATCCGCAGTTTGCCGCGTTGTCGCCGCAGAACATCATGGCAAGCAATCTCGATGACGACGGGCGCAGCATCACGCTCTCGTTGACCGGACCGGCGAATCTCGTCGAAGGCGCATCGACCGGCGTGCGCGCACGGCTCGGTTCGAGACCGGCCGCCGCCGTCGTGCTCCACCTGATCGCATCGGTCAGGCCACCCGCCTCGCCCGGCTCGGCCATCGTCGCGCTCGAGCCCGCGACGCTGACGATCCAGCCCGCGCAGTGGAGCACCGGTTTGCCGTTCGTTCTGCGCACGGCCGACAACGGCGTCGTGGACGGGCGGCGCGTGATTGCCGTCCACGTCGATTCGATTGAAAGCGACGATGCAGGTTACGCCTCGGCCACCTCCAACGCGGTCGACGTCACCCTCGACGACGCCGCGGCACAGACCGTCGTCGCCGTACCGGTCGACGCTCCGGGAATCCTCGTTCTTCTCATCCTCGGCCTCGCCCTGCTTGCCGCAGGCGCATCGAGGCACCGCCAGCCACGGAGGGCCTGATGCCCATGACCAACGATTCCGTCCTCAAGCATGCCCGGCGGGCACTGCTGTCACTCGGCACGGCCGGGGTGATGTGGTTCTCGCATCTCGACATGGCAACGGCTGTCGCAGCCCAGGCAGCGGCAGCGCCGACCCAGGCTCAGATCGCGGCGATGGAGGCCAGAGACCGTGATCAGCGCGTGCGCACGATGGCGGCGGGTCTCGAGAAGATCGCCAGCGAAATGGCGCGTATCCAACCCGTCGGCGCCGCCAAGCCGTCCGCCGCCGAAGTGCTCGCCGGTCGCGGCGACGCCGAGCCCAACAGGCTGGGCGACCGTGTGCTTGAGCAGATCGATGCCCTCGGCGACTTCGAGGAGGCATTGGAGGAGGACTGGGAAGCAGAGTCCGAAGCGATGCGGGAGGCAGACATTCCCGCCGAGATCGTCGCGCGGCGCGTGCCCCTGCTCGACGAAGTGCGCGCGCGCGCGGCGACGTTCCGGACACTGGTCGTGCCGCTGCGCGATGCGCGCGGTCGTGGCGCAACCGAGGAAGTCAGTGCCGCCCTCGCCAATCTCTCCGACTTCTTTGCATCGCAGACGCAGGCGCGCGCCTGGCGCGCCATCGACAAGGCTGCTCTCCCGCTTTCGTTTGCCCAGGCCGGGGATACGCCCGCACCGCAGGAGCCCGACCCGGGCGACAGCCTTGCAGTGGCCGCAGGCGACCCTCCCGGCGCCGATGAACTTGCCGAAACCCTCGACGCGCCATTCACGCCGGCCATCCGCGCCCTCGCCGAATCGCTCGGAGGCCAGCCCGTCGCGATCCGCAACTGGGTCTACGACAACATCGAGTTCCACCCGTCCTTCGGCTCCGTGCAGGGCGCCGACACCACCTTGCTGAGCCGTCGCGGCAACGCTTTCGACATCGCCAGCCTCACGATCGCGATGCTGCGCGCGTCCAACGTCCCCGCACGCTATGCGCGCAGCGTCATCGAGATTCCGATCGCCCAGGCGCAGAACTGGCTCGGCAACCTGTCCACGCCGCAGATGGCCGTCGAGCTGATGCAGAAGGGCGGCATTCCGGCAGCGGCCGTGATCGCCGGCGGACGCATCGTGGCCGTGCGCTTCGAGCACGTCTGGGTCGAGGCCTGGGTCGACTTCGTGCCTTCGCGCGGCGCCATCAATCGCGTGCCCGACCAGTGGGTGCCGTTCGATACCGCCTTCAAGCAGTTCGACCATGTTGCCGCCTATCCCTGGCTGCAGGACTCGTTCGTCGAGCGGCAGGAGATCGTCCGCGAGTTTGTCGAAGGCATCAGCGTCGACAGTACCGGTGGCATCACCGGCTTCGATTTCGACACGATGAATCGTTCGATGGGCACGCTGGCCCAGCAGATCGCCAACGGAATGATCACTTCCGACCCGAATGCGACACCCGAACAGTTCTACGAACGTCACACGATCCGTCCGATCGACAGCCTGATCCTCGCCGGCTCCCTGCCGTATCCGCTGCGCTCCACCACGATCGCGCGCTACGCGGAGATTCCGGCAGCCTTGCGCCAGACCGCCGAAATCAAGTTCTACGCCACGATATCGGACCTCAACTACGGCTCGCCGAGCGCCGAAATCAGTGTGCCGCTCGCGCGCCTCGGCACGCGTCGCTTCGGCATCGACTACGCCCCTGCCACGGCGGCCGATGCGAGCACGTTGGCCAGCTATGCCGCAACGAACGCGGCCAGCCTGCCACTCGGCCAGATCAACGTCATTCCGCGCCTTCTTCTCGGTGACGACGTGCTCTGGCAGGCGGGCGCCACGCGCATGGGCAGCATGCATTACTGGCATGTCGACATCCGCGATGCGGGTGGGCGCAGGACGACGACGGAGGCCTACCAGTTCGCCGCCGGCTCGACGATCGCGCTGGTGCCGGATCTGGCCGGCGTGAGTCCGGACCGGGTCGAAAGGGAGAGCGCGGGCCTGCCGGATACGGCGCTGCTTCCCGCGCGCGACGCGCTCTACTACGGCGGCATTTTCTATTGGGCCATGGCCGATCACCTGCGCGAACAGGCGGGAAAGTCTGCGCTTGGTGCCGTCGTGAGACTGCCGTCGATTGGCGCATTCGCGGCTCCCTACCAGGTGTCGTACTTCTTCGGCGTACCCCGAACCGGCACCGTCATGGGGCGGGTGACGGACATCAAGGCTTCGCGCATCGGTTCGGTGATTCCGAACGCGGACGACCATGCTCGTCTGGCATTGCACCTTGGCTCCGCAGGTTCCGCACCGGAGGGGGCAACTTGGGCCCTTCTGGGCGGGACCGGCAGGCAAAGCATCGGAATGTCGGCGGCAACGGCACTCAAACTTGCCATCGATGGCGGTCAACGGATATTCCAGATCAACCACGAGAACGCCGACGTCGCGCTTGCGCAACTGCAACTGTCCGCGTATGCGGAGGACGAGATCAGACGCTCGGTCAATGCAGGGCTCGTTGTCGTCGCGCACGAACGGGAAGTTCGGCAAGGCAGCTGGAGCGGCTCGGGCTACGTCGTCTATGACCCCAGCACGGGAAGTTCGCTTCAACGCGTCGAAGGAGGTTATGCGGGTGGTATCGAAGTCGGATGCATCGCCATGGCGATCGTCCTCAGCTTTCTGTGTCAGACGAAATTGCTTGCGAAGGCCAAGCTCTACCTGCTTTCGCTGGGGGCTCGGTTGGGGCTGCGCGCGCTCGCGATGGGGGCCATCACCGCCTTGCTCGGACCGATCGCTCCCGCGCTCGCCGTCATCCTGCCGATCATTGCTGCGGTCGCAACGGCGATCTCGATTGCCTATGCGGTCTACGAAGTCACCATGTGGGTGCGCAGCATCATAGATGGCTGGGAAACGTTGACGCCTGAAGAACTGGCCCAGCTCGGCATCAACGGGCTGAACGAGATTGCTTGCAGCTATCTCCCCCCTTGTTTGCGCGGTATTGGTGGATTCCTGTTCGGCTTGGCCGGCTCCTTTTTCGGTGACGATGAGGAAGGTGACGCAGGAAGTGAAGACGACCGCGGTGCCGGCGGCCCGCTCGTTGGCAACCCGATCGCCATCGGCACCGGCAGCAAATGGCAGGTGGAAGTGGACTACGAGGGTGAGGGTGCGTTTCCGCTGCGGTTCGAGCGCGTGTATGCCTCGGCAGTCCCCAATGCCGGCAGTTTCATCGGCGCCAAGTGGACGGCCACCTACTTTCAGCGTCTGCGCCTGCCGCCGTCGGTTGATGGCTCACCATTCCCGACCGATCGGCGCCCCGACAGCGTGCTGGCGATGCGTCCTGATGGCGGCTGGGCACAGTTCGACTGGCGCAGCACCGCCTACGTCGGCGAGGCGAACGTGCCGGGCCGCCTGGAACGCCTGACCAGCGGAACCAACACCAGTGGCTGGCGCCTGCATACCGCGCAAGACACGATCGAGCATTACGACGCCCACGGCCGCCTGCTGTCGATCGCGCACCGTTCCGGGCTGGCGCACACGCTTGCCTACGACGATCTCGGCCGGCCGATCCGCGTGACCCACACCTTCGGGCGCACCTTGTCCTTCGCCTACGACGAGGATTCCGGATACCTCGCCACGCTCGTCGATCCCGCCCTGCGCGAGATCACCTACGCTCACGACGACGTCGGCAACCTCACCGCCGCGCGCTATCCGGACACGTTCTCGCGCCAGTATCACTACGAGGACATCACCCAGCGCTTCCACCTCACCGGCCTCACCGATGAACGCGGCATCCGCGTCTCGTCCTGGCAGTACGATCATCAGGGCCGCGTCGTCGTCGGCGAACGCGCGGGCGGGACCGAGCGCTACACGTTCCGCTATGAAGGCGAGCGCACCTTCGTCACCGACCCGCTCGGCACCACGCGCACCTACCTGTTCGAGATGCGCTTCCAGCGCCCCTACCTGCGCGCGGTCACCGAGCCCTGCGGCAGTTGCGGGGCAGGCAGCGTCGCCGAGACGACCTACGACAGCCGCGGCCTGATCGTGTCGAGGAAGGACTTCGAGGGCCGCGAGACGCGCTACGCGCGCAACGACCGCGGCCTGGTCGAGACGCTCACCGAGGCCTACGGCACGCCGCTCGCGCGCATCACCCGCACGACCTGGCACCCGCTCTGGCATGTGCCGACGCAGCGGCAGGAACCGATCGAAGGCGGCACGCGTGTCACCACGATCGCCTACGACAGCCAGGGCAACCCCCAGTCGGTGAGCGTGAGTGCACGCGGCGAGACACGCACAACGACCTATACGGT
The DNA here is from genome assembly GCA_934526015.1 of uncultured Dokdonella sp. GTDB lineage: Bacteria > Pseudomonadota > Gammaproteobacteria > Xanthomonadales > Rhodanobacteraceae > Dokdonella. Next base: position 4,028 of record CAKSZY010000008.1, on the reverse strand, counting down.
CGATAGCCACGGCCAGCTCACCGGCATCGACGGACCGCGCACGGAGGTCAGCGACGTGCAGACGTTCGCCTACGATCCGGTCAGCGGCGACCGCAGCCTCATGACCGATGCAGCCGGCCACGCGACGCAGTACCCGGCCTACGACGCCGATGGCCGTCTGACCGGGCGCATCGACCCCAACGGGCTCCGCAGCGAGTACCGCTACGATCCGCGCGGTCGCCTCACCCACGTCATCGAACGCAATTCGGCCGCCGACCCCGGCGAGATCACGGCCATCACCTGGAACCCTGCCGGCTGGGTCGAGCGCATCACCTTCGCCGATGCGAGCTTCATCGCCTACACGCATGACGCAGCAGGTCGGCAGGTGCGCGTGGAGGACAGCGCCGGCCGCCATGTCGTCTACACCCCCAATGCGCTCGGCCAGCGCATCAAGGACGAGACGTTCGAGGCCGACGGCAGCCGGGCCGAGGTGGTCGAACGCCGGGTCGATGCGCTGGGTCGCCTGGAAGCGGTCTTCGGCACCGACGAAGCCGAGGCCACGCACTTCACTTACGACGCCACCGGCAACGAGCAGACCGTCACCGACGCGTTGGGCCATGTCACGACCCAGGTTTACGACGGTCTGAACCGCCTGCGCCAGACCGACGTGCTCGATGCCGCCGATCCGGACCACGCCCGCATCGCCTACGGCTACGACGTGCAGGACAACCTGGCGACGGTCAGCGACCCGCGCCAGCGCATCACGACGTATGCGTACAGCGGTTTCGATGAACTGGAGACCCTCGTCAGTCCGGATACGGGCGTGACCACGCACCGCTACGATCCAGCTGGCCAGTTGCAGGTGCGCACCGATGCGCGGGGCCAGCGGGCAGTCGCGCGCCGCGACGCGCTCGGTCGCCTCGTGGAGACACGCTACGGTCCCGCGCAGGCCGGCAGCCCCGATGGTCTGGCCTCGGTCGAGGAGACGCTGGGCTTCCACCATGACGAAGTCGAAGGCGGTGACGGGGCGCGCGGACGGTTGACGCGCTTCACGGATGGGTCCGGCACCAGTCGTTTGGTCTACGACCGCCACGGCCGCGTGATCGAGCGCACGCAGGCGCTCGGGAGCGGCGAGGCCGCGCACACGAAGGTCACGCGACCACACTACGACAGCGCCGGTCGCCTCGACGCGGTGACCCTGCCGTCCGGCGCGGTGATCGGCTACGACTACGGCGCCGATGGCCGGGTGCTGACGATCACCGTCAACGGCGTCGTCCTGGTCCGTGAGGTCGAGTATCAGCCCTTCGGCGAAGTGCGCGCCTGGACCGAACCGTCCGGGGCTCGTTGGCAGCGCACGATCGATGCCGATGGCCGCGTGGCCGCGGTCACGCTCGGATCGACCACGCGCGAGTTCGCCTATGACGCGGCTGATCGCCTCAGCGGGTTCCTCGACACGGCCGTTCCGGGCAGCGGCCTGCCGGCCTCTCCCGGCGCGGCGCACTGGGCTTTCGCTTACGACGGCCAGGACCGGCTGAGCGGCGCAGCCAATGCGGCGACCCAGGGACCGCTGGCCGGCCTCACCCTCGGCTGGAGCTACGACGCGACCGGCAATCGCCGTGCCGAGACGCGCAACGGCACGCCGACGCTTTACACCACCGACCCGGCCAGCAATCGCCTCACCGCGATCGGCAGTACGCCCCGCAGCTACGACGCGGCCGGCAACACCGCCAGCGACGGCACTTATGCCTGGACCTACGGCGCCCGCAACCGCCTCACGCAGACGCGTCTGGCGAGCACGAGCGCGGTGGTGGCGCGCTATGCGACCAATGCCCTCGGCGAGCGCGTATGCAAGGCGAGCGCGAGCGGAACCTGCCCGCGTGGACCGGGAGGGGGCACACCGGATGCCGGCAGCGGCCCCTTCATCCAGTACATCTACGATGAAGAAGGCCACCTGCTCGGCGAGTACAGCGACACCGGCGCCCTGATCGCCGAACACGTCTGGCTCGACGACACCCCGGTCGCCGTCCTCAAGCCCGCAAGCTACGTCACCAGCCACGGCGGCCTCGCGGCTGGCTCCCACGCGGCGTTTCTGGTCGAGCCCGACCACCTCGACACGCCGCGCGTCATCGTCAGCGCCGCCGGCACCCCGGTCTGGCGCTGGGACAGCACCCCGTTCGGCGACAGCCCGGCGAACGAATCCCCGACCGGTGCGCCGGCGTTCGCCTACGGGCTACGATTCCCCGGCCAGCAGTACGACCCGGAGACGCAGAGCCACTACAACTACTTCCGTGACTACGAGCCTGGGACCGGGCGCTATGTGCAGTCCGATCCGATTGGGTTATGGGGCGACTTCCAGACCTATCGCTATGCGGCCAAAAGCCCGCTCCGCTCCATCGACCCAAATGGATTGGTCGTAAAAATCGAGTCTCTCGGAACCGGGCTTTCTTCCACCCTTCCCATCGATGCCCCGTGCAAGCCGGGAATGACCTCCAACCAAAAGGGCAGGGCCGGTGAGTTGGCTATGGAAGCTGTAGTTAAGAGCTTGGGATACATCTTTGAACCTAAAAAAGCACAAAATATTCCAGGGCTCCCAAAAGTAATTCCAGATGGTTTTGCTGTAGATCCCAGTACAGGAGCGAGATATGCCCTTGATTCGAAATGTGGGCCTTGCGCCGGGATGACAAAGAATCAGAAGAAAACGTATCCAAGTCTTGCAAAAGGTGGAAAGCCTGGAATCGCAGACGTCATCCTGTTCTGGTGGAATTGACCATGAACAAACTTCTTTCGCTTGCTCGAGATGAATTCAGCGCGGGCCTTACTGATGCTGGTATGAAAAAAATAAAAGGTTGCTTTTGGATTGAAATGAATAAGGGTTTCAGATTTGTAGTGGAACCTGAATTATATTCAAGATATGGATCGGTTGTATTTGACTGCGCGGTTGGTTTGTATAGTTGGAGACATCAATTCTTAATCGATAAAACCATCGCCGACCTTCACCGGTCGGGAATGAGAACGGGTGATCTGAAGAGTATATGGTATCGTCACATGACATTCGGAAATGCGTGGTACCGCTTTGTGTCTAGAGACTCTGTGTATGATTATTTGGAAGATAGCGCTATTGCAGTAAAGGCGGCAATCAAGGATAGACTGTCCATAGTTCTTTGCCCTATTAATGATGTTATTGCAGAAGCGGCAAGTGATGAGTCGTTGATATTGATTGAGCCATATTTGAAATACTCTGTCGTATATCCAGTCGATATGGCGAGGTGCTTCCTTCGTACTTTCTTTGGTCAAGAGGACAAGTTGCGTGAGGAGCTCGCATATGCCGCGCGACTGGAAAGCACCATGACTAGGGAGTCCTACCCGATATTTTCGGAAAGGCTATTGAGTCTGTGTGGCTCCACCACCGTGGATGAGGTCTTGGCATGCGCGGACCAATCCGAGCTCGAATCGGTTGTCTTTCCGCCATGCTTCGGGAGTTGACGTGAGCGTGTCTGGCCGTCGTCTTGCAAGACGTCTAGGCGATATCAAAGGATGAGTTTGCGTCGGATATTAAATTAATATCAGCGGCAACAGCTGCAGCATTCCAATTATTTCAAGAAGAATCTGCAAGCATTGCCTATTTTCTTGATGCAAACCAAGGCGGATGTTCAATTGCTCTGCTGGAATATGTCAAGCTTGGATATGCAACGCAAAAGACAATACCATGCTAAGTGATCGAGCGCACGCAGGCGCTCGGGAGCGGCGAGGCCGCGCACACAAAGGTCACGCGCCCGCACTACGACAGCGCCGGTCGCCTCGACGCGGTGACCCTGCCGTCCGGCGCGGTGATCGGCTACGGCTACGGCGCCGATGGCCGGGTGCTGACGATCACCGTCAACGGTGTCGTCCTGGTCCGCGAGGTCGAGTATCAGCCCTTCGGCGAGGTGCGCGCCTGGACCGAGCCGTCCGGGGCTCGTTGGCAGCGCACGATTGATCTTGCTCCCGCTCGACGGACACCCGGTTAAGCGATTCACTATCGCAAACCGAGGTGGACAGCATGGCAACGA
>CAKSZY010000007.1 GCA_934526015.1 uncultured Dokdonella sp. | reverse complement strand
CGCGGTCGATGGACGTCAAGCCGACCGGGTCGTCGATCTCCACCGGCCAGTCTTCGCTGGGGGTGTCGAAGGCCTTGAAGCTCGTCGTCGTGTCGAAATTCCGCGGGTTGGTCACCTGAGTCCGGAAGTTCGACAGGTAGGCGAACGTCGTCGACAGCGCCCCCAGTTCGCTCGCCGCGAGGATCTGGGTCGGCCGGCCGAGGCCGTCATAGTCCGTGCTCGTGCCCGTGGTCGTCGCGCCGAGGCTCGCCTGCGGGTACGAGGCGAAGGTCTCGCGGCCGGCATGGTCGAACGCGCGCGCCTGATAGCGCTTCGTCGCCGGGTTTGTGGTGTCTTCTTCCAGTGTCACCAGCGGGCGCCATAGTGCATCGAACTCGGTGGTCTTGCGGCCGGTGCCGGTGGTGATCGTCTGGCGCCAATGCGTGCCGCCGACGCCGAGGCTGCCGTCCGTGGTCGGGTGGAAGGACACCGCCGTGGCGTTCCAGGCCACGCTGTCGCCGCCCGGATAGGCGATGCCCGACCAGCGTCCGTCGGCGGTATAGGCGTAGCTCGTCGTGTCGCCCCGTTCGTTCTTGACCCACTCGATCTGGCCGAAAGCGTTGACCCCGGCTTCCTGGAAGGTCGTGTCGGCGTAGGTGATCTTCCTCGGCACGCCGCGGTAGTAGTTGGTCAACGTGGTGGGCTGGCTGGCGCCGTCCTGCACCGTGTGCAGCGTGCCGTCGCCGTTCCAGTTCAGCGAACGACGCAGCTTCCCGAAGCGGGTCTCGGTCCAGCGGTCCAGGGTGGCCGGGTCGTAGGTGTAGGCCTCCGCCAGCGGCAGGGCGCCGTCGACCTGGACCGACTGGATGCGGCCGAGGATCCACACGTTCGCCGCACCGCCGGTGGGCGAGGTCTTGTCCTTGTAGACCGTCGTCTCGGTGCGGCTGTAACCCAGCGTGCTCGACCGGGTCACCTGCAGCGGGCGGGCGTAGCCGTCGAAACTGTCGTTCGTCGCGCTGAAGGTCACGCCCTGGCGGGTCTGCGACTGCATGGTCACCGGGCGGATGTAGCCGTGGATGTCGTCGTCGACACCGTTCTGCAGGCCGTAGCGGTTGGGGAAGACCGAGGGCGTGCCGCTGAAGTAGGTCGTCGCGGCGGTGCTCAACAGGGGACCAGGAATCGTCGGCGAGATCGGCTTGTCGTAGGTCTCGGTCGCCAGCAGGCGGCCGAAGTTCTGCTGGAACTTGATGCCGAACTGGTGAAGGGTTGCGGAGCCGTCCGGCTCGAGGACGGATACCCAGCGATGCGCCCGCTGGGTTGCGCAGATGATCGTCAGGTCATCACACAACGGCAGCGGGCCTGCCCCGGGCGAGCCGCCGTGCGACATGTCGTAGCCGTACTGCCAGGTCATCGGCGACAGCCCCGCGCCGGTGACGGTCTTGGTCTGCAGGGCAAAGTTGTCGGCAAAATTGGGGATGACGAGCTTGTAGTCGCCGCCCATCGAGGAGTGGTCATCCAGTACGCAGGCGCTGTGCTCGGGCACGCCCGACCGGTACAGGCGGTGGTAGGCGAACTCGAACTGGCCGGTGGCACCACCGGGATGGGTGATCGTCAACGTGTAGCTGCCGTTATCCTTGGGAGCGCCGACGCAATTGTCGCCTCCGCCGTCACTCCATACTTGCGGCTGGATGATGCGCGTGCCTGCATATTGATACTGCCAGCGGGGCTTCAGTGAAGCTGGAATATCCGAATCGGTCGGCAGGTTGACGTACTGGAGCAGGGCCGAGGAGGACACGTAGTCGTAAGTCCAGGTGCGTCCGTGGGCCACTACCGTGCTGACCCGCTCGCTGACGCCGCTTCCCGCATACGTCAACGCGATCTCGCGGTCTGCGGTGCCCGACCCGGCGGGGTAGGCGCGGATGAACTCCGGATGTCCGTTGTTGTTGTAGGTGTAAACGATCCGGTTGCCGTGCCGATCCTCGACCTCAGACGCAAGAAGATAGACGCGCTTGCGGCCCTGGGGCACCGAGGCGCCGGGAATACCGGACACGGGCGCTCGCATCGTGCCCAGCGTGCGCGGGGTCAGGACGTCGAAGGTGTACTTGACGCCTTCCGGGGTGGTCATGAGGAACGCTTCGTTGGTCCCGGAGCCGAGGCAGCGGAACACGCTGTAATCGCTGGTGGTCCACCGATAGATGTGGCCATCGCCCGTGGGATGGATCGACGAGGCGCTGCCGGGCAGGTAGTAAAGCTCGCTGTCGATGCCACCGGGGACATGGACACGCACGCCCGACCAGATGTCCTGCAGCCAGAAGTTGGAGTTGTAGCTTCCCTCGGGCGGCTGGAACATCGTGCTGCATCGCTGGCTCCACGCAGCGGATGGACCATCGATTGGAAGCATCACCGTGAGGTGCGGGACGTCAATCTCCCAGTTTCCGAAGCCGCCATACGTCTGCTCGAAGGCGTTCTCGAGGGTGATCGCGAGACGCCGACGCACCTGCAGCGGCAATCCGTTGCCCGGGACGTCGACATCGACGCTCGAGAACGTGGTCTGGCCGTCGTGCAGGTTGACGCTGTCGCCGAACACATCGGACGACAGCGGCGAGACTTCCTGCCAGCTGCGCAGGCGCTCGCCGTATTCCTGATAGGCCTCGGATTCGCCGGGCGGCCGGGTCGGCAAACCGCCGGGATCGTCGTCGTCGCCGGGCGGGTCGTCGTCGACGGGGTCGGTTCCGGGATTCCCCGGATCGCCCGGCGCTTCATCGCCTGCCAGCATCGGCGGTGACTGCACTCCCTCGGCGGCGATCACCGGTCCGATCGTCCACGCCAGGAGAAAACCCAGCACCATCGCCCACATCATCCGCTGCACCATCATGTTCTCCAATGCATGTGGCGTCGCTGCCACGTTGCCGCTCCCATGGGCGGATTGCGCCAACCCGGCTCCGGGCCTGCTGCACGGGACTCCGCTCCCCGCAACCTCGCATCCGCCTGATCGTCCCGCGGATGGTTCCGTTGCCTTGGCCCATACGAAGGCGGGCGAGTTTTCCTGACATCTTTCTGACGGAGAAACAGGGTCAGATTCACTTCCGCTGGAAACCAGGGAATTGAGCCTGAACCCGGTTTCGGTTTTCGGACACCTTTATTACCCTCGTTCTCGATGACGCCAGTGGCTGGTATCGTTGACAAGCTCCGGGCCCGGCCTGCTCCTGTGCAGCGAACCGGCCAACCAGGTGCGCTATCAGGCCAATCGGGCCTGCCCGCTGTACGATGAGCTGGCCGTGACCTTCCGCAAGACCCACGGCGCGGCGGCGATGTTGCGCGAGGCGCTGGCGCCGCGGGCGGGACGAATCCGGGCCGCCTTGATTTTCGGCTCGGTGGAACGCGGGATGCAGTCGGCGGGCAGCGACATCGACCTGCTGGTGGCCGGCACGGCCTGCTTCGCGGACCGGGTGCAGGCGCTGCACCCGGCGCAGCAGGCGTTGCAGCGCGAGGTCAATGCGGTGTTGTATTCACCGGAAGAATTCAATGCACGCGCGCGAAAGAGTGAGGCTTTCCTGCATGACGCGCTGACCGGATCCGTCGTGTTCCTGATGGGGGACAGGGGTGACCTTGCAGAACTTGCTGGCGATCCCGCGCCCGCCGCCGCATGACGCTGATTCCGCGTTCTTGCCTCACAACCCCGCCGCCGCCCGCGCCACCGCGCGAAACAGCGCGCGGCCCTTGTTCATGGTTTCCTCCCACTCCTTCGCCGGGTCGGAGTCGAAGACGATGCCGGCGCCGGCCTGCACGTGCAGGCGGCCGTCCTGGATGACCGCGGTGCGGATGGCGATGGCGGTGTCGGTGTCGCCGTTCCAGCCGATGTAGCCGATCGCGCCGGCATAGATGTTGCGTTTGACCGGTTCGAGTTCGCGGATGATTTCCAGCGCGCGGATCTTCGGTGCGCCGCTGACCGTGCCGGCGGGGAAGGTCGCGCGCAGCACGTCGGTGCAGGAAAGGCCCGGCGCGAGTTCGCCCTCGACCTGGCTGACGATGTGCATGACGTGCGAATAGCGCTCGACGAGGAAGCTCTCGCTGAGGCGCACGCTGCCGGTGGTGCTGACGCGGCCGACGTCGTTGCGGCCGAGGTCGATCAGCATGAGGTGCTCGGCGCGTTCCTTCGGGTCGGCCAGCAGTTCGGCTTCGAGCGCGGCGTCTTCCGCCGGCGTGGCGCCGCGCGGGCGCGTGCCGGCGATCGGTCGCAGCACGACGCGGCCGTGTTGCCGGCGCACGAGGATCTCCGGCGACGAGCCGACGATCTGCGTGCCGCCGAGGTCGATGAAGTACATGTAGGGCGACGGGTTGAGCGCGCGCAGCGCACGGTAGACGTCGACCGGGCGTGCGCGGAACGGCACGCTGAGGCGTTGCGAGAGCACCACCTGGAAGACGTCGCCGGCGCGGATGTATTCCTGCGCGCGGCGCACCGCGTCCTCGAAGCCTTCGCGGGTGAAGCCGGAAACGAAGTCGGCTTCGTCGAGCGGTTTCGGGTCGAGCGTTTCCGGATAGCTCGAGCCGGCATGGCGCAGGCGGAAGGCGAGTTCGTCGAGGCGCCGGTGCGCGCGCGCGAACGCCTGCGGTTGCGCGGGATCGGCATGCACGATCAGGTACAGGCGACCCTTGAGGTTGTCGAACACCGCGACTTCCTCGCTCAGCATCAGCACCGCGTCGGGCGTGCCGAGCGGGTCGGGCTTGTCGTCCATGGCGAAGCGCGGTTCGATCCAGCCGATCGTCTCGAAGCCGAAGTAACCGACCAGGCCGCCGGAAAAGGCCGGCATGCCGGGCAGCGCCGGCACGCGGTACTGCGCGCGCAGGGCCTCGATCGCGGCGAGCGGGTCGTCGAGTTCGCGCGTCTCCACCGCTTCGCCATGATCCTCGACGGTCAGCGTGTTCCCGCGCAGCGAGTACACGCGCCGGCACGGCAGGCCGATGATCGAATGCCGACCCCAGCGCTCGCCGCCCTCGACCGATTCGAACAGGTAGGCATACGGGCCATCGGCGAGCTTGAGGTACACCGACAACGGCGTGTCGAGGTCGGAAAGCACCTCGCGCACGACCGGGATGCGGTTGTAGCCCTGGGCGGCGAGTGCGGCGAATTCGTGGGGGGTCATTGGGGGAGGGGCTAGGGACTAGGGGCTAGGGACTAGGGGCCAGGGACCAAGGCGCGACAACCGGATGTCGTCGCGGACGGAAACGTTGTACAGCCGCTTCTTGTAGTGGCGTTACCTGTTCGCACCAATCGTCGATTTTCGCGCCCTCGCCCCTCGCCCCTCACCCCTAGTCCCTAGTCCCTAGTCCCTAGCCCCTCGCCCCTCACCCCTCACCCTGGCCCCTGCAGATGCAAGGCAGCGAAATCCACGCGCTTGAGCAGGCGTGCCTCGCCGACGTGATCGCCCTGGGCAAAGTCGACGCCGGATTCGGCGAGGGCTTCAAGGGTGCCGGCATCGTCGACGCCGCCGGCGATCACGCGCATGTCGAGCGACTGCGCGAGGTCGGTGATCGAGGCGATGCGGCGCCGCTCGCGCGGGTCGCCGACGATGCGCTGGACGAGGCTGCGTTCGAGGCGGACGAAGTCGCCCGGCAGGCGCTGCGCGCTGAGGAACGGCAGCGAACCCTGGCCGTGGCTGGAGCCGCGCAGGACGAAGCGGCAGCCGATCGCCTGCAGGCGCGCGATGAAGCGGCGCGCGGCCGGAAGGTGGGCCAGCTCGCCGCTGTCGACCATCTCGAAGACGAGCTGGCTGGCCGGCACCGCGGCGTCGACGATGGCCTGTTCGATCGCCGCCAGGGTGTCCGGGTCGGCCACCGTGGCCGGCGACAGCCGCGTCACCAGGCCGACCGGCGTGGCGCGACCGCGTTCGCTGGCCAGGGTGGCGAGCAGGCCGTGCACGATCCACAGGTCGATGCGCTGGATCATGCCGACGCGTTCGGCCAGCGGCACGAAGGCGCGCGGCAGGATCAACTGGCCATCCTTGCCGACCATGCGGATGCGCACCGCGTACAGGCGCGGCTCGTCGCCGCCGAGCGGTTGCCAGCCGGCCTGCGCGCCGACCTCGCCGCCGATCGGCAGCAAGGGTTGCGCGAGAATGACGAAGCGGGCCTGCTCGAGGGCGATGCGCAGGCGCTCGCTCGACGGCGAGGGTGCCGCAGCGGGCGCATCGGAGGCCTGTGCGGACTCGCTTCCGGCCGCCGGCACCAGCGCGGCATGCGCCTGCTCGATGGCCTCGTCGGCACTGACCGTGCGCGGACTCAGCAGCACCGCGCCGACCTTCACCTGGATCACGTGTTCGGCTTCGCCGACGGAGTAGGTGCGCCCCTGCAGGAGGTCGCGGAAGCTGCGTGCGAGCACATCGATGTTGTCGACCTGCACGCCGCTCAGCACGAGCTGGAAGACGTCGCCGTCGCCGCGCGCGAGCACATCGCCCTCGCGCAGGCGGCGCGTCAGCGTGTGCGCGATCGTGCGCAGGCGCTCGTCGCCGCGCGGCGAGCCGGCATCGTCGTCGCCGGCCACCTCGATGTGCAGCAGGGCCGAGTAGCCGCCGCGCTCGCGCAGGCGGGTGATTTCCTGGATCAGGCGCTGGCGCAGGTGGCGCGCGTTCGGCAGGCCGGTCAGCGGATCGTTGTTGAGTTCCCAGCGCAGGCGTTCGGCCGAGCGCCGCTCGGCGATGTCGCGGAAGACGATGATCGCGCCATGCCGGTGGCGTTGCGCGGCCAGCGGCAACACCGTGCACTCGACCGGCACGCCGCTGCCGTCGCGGCGGCGGAACATGGTCTCGAAATGGCGCACGCCTTCGCCTTCGACATGGGCGCGGGCGAGCCGCGAGGCGCGGCTCGACTCGTTCGGATAGACCGCGGCATGCGCGAGCAGGCCGATCAGGTCGGCCTCGTCGGTGTAGCCGAGCAGGCGCAGGCCGGTCGGATTGACGAAGCTCACGCGGCCCTCGGCGTCGACGCCGAACACGCCGTCGCCGACCGAGCCGAGGATGCCGTCGAGCTGCAGGCGTCCGGCTTCGGCCGAGCGGCGCATCTCGATCGTGCGTGCCAGGGTGGCGACGCGGGCAAGGAACAGCTCGCGCGCCTCGTTCTTGAACATGCATTCGCTGGCGCCGGCCTGCAGGCAGCGCTTGATGATGTCCTCGCGGTAGCTGCCGGTGATGACGGCGAGTACCGGGGGGTCATCGAGTGCGGCGAGCTGGCGGCACAGTTCGTCGCCGCTGCCGTCCGGCAGGAAATAGTCGACGACGACAAGGTCGGGACGGTTCTCCTCGACGCGCGCGCGCGCTTCGGCGATGTCGCCGGCGACGTCGACGAGATAGCCGGCGCGTTCGAGCGATTGCGCGTAGGCCAGGCGCACGCTCTGCGAATCGTCGACGAACAGCACGCGCAGGCGATCGCTGCGGTCGCCGCCGCCGGGCGCGTCGGACGGGGCGACCTCGTCGGGAGCGAGTTCCTGCACGCTGGCCGGGATGCGGCTGAACTGCGACCACAGCAGGAACCGCGCGCGCAGCGAGTCGCTGCTCCAGGCACGGATCTCCGGCGTTTCCTCGTGGGCGACGAGCACGGTCGGCGGCGCCTCGGGGGCGTCGCGCAGGTATTCGAGCAGGGCGACGAACTCGCGCGTCGCGCGCGCCGGCGCACCGACGATGGCGACCGCGTACGGCGGCTGCCGCGAGTGCGCTTCGCCGACCTGGCGCAGGTGGCCGAGGGCTTCGAGATAGCCGCCGATCTCGCTGCGCACGGGCAGGCCCGCGGCGGCGAGCGTGCGCTGCAGCAGATGGTTGAGCGTGGTCGAACGCTCGACGAGCAGGATTCCGCCCAAGGAATGCCTCGACACCGGCTACGCAAACGATCGCGCGACGAGCGCGCGCCCCAGTACCCCAAAACGTCAATCACGCCGGTGTGCGAGGGTTGCGGTGCGAGCGCCGCCCCGACCGGCGTCCGGCGATGAAACCAGCCCGCGCGGGGCTTTGCAAGACATCCTTGCATGTCGACGCGAGGTAGCATGGACCCCTTCGGGGGCAAGTGCCACGTGCGCAAGATCATCCACGTCGACATGGACGCGTTCTATGCGTCGGTCGAGCAGCGCGACGACCCGGCCCTGCGCGGCCGGCCGGTCGTGGTCGCCTGGCGCGGGGCGCGGTCGGTGGTTTGCGCGGCCTCGTACGAGGCGCGCCGCTTCGGCGTGCGCTCGGCGATGCCGGCCCTGCGTGCCGAGCGTCTGTGTCCCGACGCGGTGTTCGTGCCGCCCGACTTCACGCGCTACCGCGCCGTCTCGCGCCAGGTCCGCGCGATCTTCCTGGCGCATACCGATCTCGTCGAACCGCTGTCGCTCGACGAGGCCTATCTCGACGTCACCGAGCCGAAGGGAGGCCCGGCTTCGGCGACGGCGATCGCGCAGGCGATCCGCGCGCGCATCCGCGCGGAAACCGCGCTGACCGCCTCGGCCGGCGTCGCGCCGAACAAGTTCCTCGCCAAGATCGCCTCCGACTGGCGCAAGCCGGACGGCCTGTTCGTGATCCGCCCGGCCGAAGTGCTCGACTTCCTCGTGCCGCTGCCGGTCGGCCGCATCCCCGGTGTCGGGCGGGTGATGGAGGCGAAGCTCGGCGCGCTCGGCATCCGCACGGTCGGCGAATTGCGCGGCTGGTCACAGCCGGCACTCGAACAACACTTCGGTCGCTACGGCCGCCGCCTCCACGAGCTGGCCCGCGGCATCGACGAACACGCGGTCACGCCGGACCGGCCGACGCAGTCGGTGTCGGCCGAGGACACCTTCGCCGAGGACCTGGAGCTGGACGCGCTCGGGGCGACGATCGAACGCCTCGCCGGCAAAGTGTGGGCGCAGACGCGCACGCTCGACCGCGTCGGCCATACCGTCGTGCTGAAGCTGAAGACCGCCGGCTTCCGCATCCTCACGCGCAGCCAGACCCTGCCGGCTGCGCCGGCCTCGGCGGCGGCGCTGGCCGCGATCGCCTGCGACCTGCGTCTGCGCGTCGACCTGCCGGCGGCGACGCGCTACCGCCTCGTCGGCGTCGGCCTGGCCAATTTCAGGGACGCCGGCGAGGACGTGCAGGAGGATCTGTTCGGGCGTGCGCCGGGGTGGATAGCGGGCAAGGGGGAAGGGTCGGGGTCGTTCGGCGGGGAAGGTTGAGCGTCGGGATCATGCGGTCGCGCGGGGACGGCGATGCGCCGGTTCCTAGCGCGATGCCCGGCGCGCGCGCCAGCGCTGGAACATTCGCGCAAGCCACTGGTCGAGGCGGTCGAGCAGGCGTGCGGCGAACAGCGACTCCTGCGCGATCAGCGCCGCGCCGATGATCATGACGAGTACGCCCGGGCCCGGCAGCACCAGCATGGCCGTGCCGGCGAGCAGCAGCAGGCTGCCGAGACCCATCAGCAGCAGCTTGCGCGCCAGTCCGGCCGGCTTCTCGCGGTTGGCGCGCCAACGCATCTGGAAGCGGCGCCCGGCCGGGCGTGCGCTGAAGTGGCGCCAGTGCTCGCGCAGGCTCGGACTCATCGGGGAGGCGGGATCGTGGTCATGGCGCCCATGATCGTCGAAAACGCCGCGCGTATGATCGTCGACGGTTCCCGCCGGAGAGGATCGATGACACGCAAGCTGAACGTCGTGCTGAACGGATTGCTGGTGCTGCTGCCGATCGCGGCCACGGCGGCGGATAGGGTCACCGGCGCCGCCTTCGCCACGCGCTCGGAAGTGTTCGCCACGCAGGGCATGGTGGCGACCTCGCAACCGCTGGCCACCCAGGTCGGTCTCGACATCCTCAAGCGCGGCGGCAGCGCGGTCGATGCGGCGATCGCGGCGAACGCCGCGCTGGGACTCATGGAACCGACCGGCAACGGCATCGGCGGCGACCTGTTCGCGATCGTCTGGGATGCGAAGACGAAGAAGCTGCATGGCTACAACGGCTCGGGCCGTTCGCCGAAGGGGCTCACCCTGCAGTGGTTCCGCGACAACGGCTACGAGAAGATCCCGCCGTACGGGCCGCTGCCGGTCAGCACGCCGGGCGCGGTCGACGGCTGGTTCGCCCTGCACGGGCGCTTCGGCAGGCTGCCGATGAAGGACCTGCTGGCGCCGGCCATCGGCTATGCACGCGAGGGATTTCCGGTCAGCGAACTGATTGCCTACTACTGGGACCGGTCCGTGCCGCGCCTGCGCGACCAGCCGGGCTTCCTCGACCAGTTCACCCTCGACGGCCGCGCGCCGCGCAAGGGCGAGATCTGGAAGAACGCGAATCTCGCCCGCACGCTCGATGCGATCGCGCGCGGCGGTCGCGACGCCTTCTACAAGGGCGACATCGCACGCACGATCGGCGCCAGCGTACAGGCCGCCGGTGGCTTCCTCGCCTACGAGGACCTCGCCGCGCATCGCGGCGAATGGGTCGAGCCGGTGTCGACGAACTATCGCGGCTACGAGGTCTGGGAACTGCCGCCGAACGGGCAGGGCATCGCCGCGCTGCAGATGCTCAACCTCCTCGAAGGCTACGACCTCAAGTCGTATGGCTTCGGCAGTCCCGAGCACATCCATCTGTTCGTCGAGGCGAAGAAGCTCGCCTTCGAAGACCGCGCACGCTGGTATGCCGACCCGGACTTCGCCAGCGCGCCGGTCGCACGCCTGATCTCGAAGGAGTACGCCGCCGAGCGGCGCAAGTTGATCTCGATGGACAAGGCGGCGACGCGCGTCGCGCCGGGCGAGTTCACGACCCAGGGCGACACCATCTACCTGACCACCGCCGACCGCTTCGGCAACATGGTTTCGCTGATCCAGTCCAACTACCGCGGCATGGGCTCCGGCGTGGCGCCGCAGGGGCTCGGCTTCATCCTGCAGGACCGCGGCGAGATGTTCGTGCTGAAGGAAGGCCACGCCAACAGCTACGCGCCCGGCAAGCGCCCGTTCCACACCATCATCCCGGCCTTCATCACCAGGGACGGCAAGCCCTGGCTCAGCTTCGGCGTGATGGGCGGCGACACCCAGCCGCAGGGCCATGCCGCGATCGTCATCAACCTGATCGACTTCGGCATGAACCTGCAGGAAGCCGGCGACGCCCCGCGCATCCAGCACGACGGCTCGACCTCGCCGGAAGGCCAGGCCACGCCGATGACCGACGGCGGCACCGTCGAACTCGAGACCGGCTTCGACTACGCCACCGTGCGCGCGCTGATGCGCAAGGGCCATCGCGTACGCTACGCCGACGGCAGCTTCGGCGGCTACCAGGCGATCGGTTTCGATGCGAAGACCGGCGTGTACGCCGGCGCCTCCGAAGGGCGCAAGGACGGGCAGGCGGCGGGGTATTGATCCTTCAACCGCATGACGTGGCGATTCATGCGATGAACGCGAGGGCTACGACCGGAGGACGTCCCTGCTCGATGCGCCGCCCATTGACGAATGCGGCACATTCCACAAGATCGGAAAACAGTTCTGGGCATCGAGCCTTGAAGTCACGTGCATGCTCGACGACGAGGGGCAGGCATTGCCCCGGGCTCACGTGTACCGTGGTCAGCCCCGCAGCCGGATCGTCGAGGCACGAAAGACAGTCGATCCACGCGTCCATGTTGCGTCCGTAGTACGAAGGAAATCCGAACGCAGAGGAAAAGACCGCATGGAGCGAGTCCCTGTCGATGATGTCGTTCGCGTCGATTCGTACCATGTCTTTCCTGCCGTTGAAAATCGACTTTGCCCGGTTCTGGACTCCGCAATCATGGCAAGTTGAGGGCGGAACAATTCGTCCTGGACGGTCAAGCAGCGCCGGCCCAGAGACACAATCCGCCGACCGCGAAGAAGACGATCCACGACAGGTGCCGGCCGCGCGTGTGGACGAGCGGCAGCAGTCCGCTGGCGATCGACGTGCAGCCGATGACCGCCAGCACGAACGGCTGCTCAAGCGGACCCGATGAAGCCTTCCACAAGATCGCGGCGAAACCGAACCAGGCGATCGTGGTGATGTGCCAGGCGAAGCGCAGCGTGCGCACGGTGAACGCGCTGCCGCCGAACAGCTTCGGCAGGTCGTCGCGCCGGAACAGCCGGATCAGGATGCAGCGCTCGCCGAGCCAGGAGTGGGCGACGCCCAGCAGGACGAGGAGGACGGCGGCGACTTGCAGCATGGTCTGCCTCCGCGGGCGTCAGTGCCCGCCTTCATCCAGCGGCGTGTTGCCGCCGCTGAATCTTGCCCGCGCCTGGCGCCGGCGTTCGCCCCAGTCGGCGATCCAGCGGCGGATCATCGAGCTGCCCTTGGCGAAGTAGATGAACTTGAAGGCGTGCACGCGCTTCATGACTTCGCGGTTGTCGAAGACGTCGCCGGCGAGCATCGAGACGATGCCGTCCTCGATGCGCCAGATGTTGCGCGGTTGGGCGAACAGGCCGGCCATGACCGGCGAGTTGAAGCGCTGGATGAACCAGGAAAACACGCGCACACCGCGGCGCAGGCGGCGATCGAAGGCGCGTTGCAGGGCGGCTTCGCGCGCGGGTTCGCGCAGGCTGGTGTCGATCAGCGCGGCGGCGCGGCGGGCGCCGTGCATGGCGAGGTAGACGCCCGAGGAGAACACCGGATCGACGAAGGCCCAGGCATCGCCGACCATGATCCAGCCGGGGCCGGCCATGCGCGTGCAGGCGTAGGAATAGTTGCCGGTGACGTGCACGCCGCCTTCGATCGTCGCGCCGTGCATGCGGCGCATGGCTGCGGGCATGCGTTCGAGCGTCTGCATGAGGAAGGTCTCGGGGCTGCCGCGGCGCTGCTTGAGGTAATCCGGCCAGCACACGCAGCCGACGCTCATCAGGCCGTCGGGCAGCGGGATGAACCAGGCCCAGCCGTGCTCGAAGCGGTAGATGCTGATGTTGCCCTGGTCCTCGCCGGCGCGTCGTTCGACGCCGCGGAAGTGGGCGAAGATCGCCGCGCTCTGGTGTTTCGGATTCTTGCGCTTGAGCTTGAAGCGGTTGCCGAGCACGGTGTCGCGGCCGCTGGCATCGACGAGGTAGCGCGCGCTCACCGTCGAGAGGCGTCCGCTGCCGTCGTCGACCTCGGCCTCGACGCTGCCGATGCCGCTCACCCGGACCGTGGTCACCTTGCAGCCGTCGCGCGCGTCGACGCCGTTTTCGCGTGCATGCTCGAACAGGGCCTGGTCGAACTGGTCGCGGCGCACCTGGAAGGCGTAGCCGGGCGTGTCGCCGAGGGCGCGTTCGAAGTGGAAGGTGACGTGGCCGTCGTCTTTCGGGAAATCGGCACCGAGCTTGAGCACGCCGAGCGCACGCACGCGTTCGAGCACGCCGAGTTCCTCGAGGATCGGCACGTTGGCCGGCAGCAGCGATTCGCCGATGTGGAAACGCGGGTGGCGGTCCTTCTCCAGCATCAGCACGCAATGGCCCTTGCGCGCGAGCAGGGTGGCCGCGGTCGAACCGGCCGGTCCGCCGCCGATGACGAGCACGTCGCATTCGAGCTTCTCCACCGCCGGGTCCACTCTTCCATCTCTCCATGCATGCCGCGGGATTCCGGCAAGGGGCGCCATGGTACATTCGCGGCCTTTCAAGGGATGCTCTGAACCAGTCTGCGCATGCGGCATGATGTCCACGAGGCTCGCCCGGTGGTGTGCGTGGCGCCGCCCAGGCTGGTTGCCTGGGCAAGCCGCGCGCGCCGGCGGGAGGGCCTCGTGGACATCACCCCGTCATTGGATCAAGCGGTTGGGGCCGCACTGCCTGCGCGCAGCTCCGCGGCGGGTCGACTCGACAGACGGCCAGTCTGCCTTCGTCGCCCCACCTCGATCTGCGCGCAGGCAGTGCGGTGACGCATGCGTAGACTGGTTCAGAGCATCCCCAGGGGGCGCCCGTCGCCCATGCACAGGCGCATGCATCGCCCGGCTTCTCCGATTGCCATGTCCAGCGAACCGGCTCCGTCACGCGCGACCCGCGCGCCGTTCGTGCTCCTCGCAGGCGGCTGGCTTGCGCTCGCCGCGTACGCGCTCGTGTGCGGCGATGGCGTGCTCGCGGCGGTTTGCGCGTTCCTCCTCGTCGCCCTCGTGCTGGCACCCCGGCTCGCCGCGCACAACCGGCGCGCCTGGCTCGTGCTGGCGCTCGCCGCGCTCGGACTCGGCGTGCTGGCCTGGCGCGGCAACGGCCTGCTCGCGCTGGAAACCCTGCCGGTTGCGGTCAGCCTCGCCCTCGCCTGGCTGTTCGGCCACACCCTCGTCGGCGCGCGCCGGCCGCTGATCGCACGCGTGATCCTCGCGATCGAAGGCGAGGAACGCCTCGCCCTGCCCGGGGTCGCCGCTTATGCGCGTTCGCTCACCCTGGCCTGGACGCTGCTGATGCTGGCGCAGGCGCTCGTCTTCCTCGTGCTGCTCGGGGCACGCCACGGCCTGCTCGCCTGGCCGCCGGCCGCGTTCGCCGAGGCCTGGCTGATGGTCGGCGGCTGGAGCGTGCCGCTCGCCTTCATGGCCGGCGAGCTCGTCTTCCGCCGCTGGCGCCTGCCGCACGTACCGCACGATCCGCCGCGCGTGTTCCTGCAGCGCCTCGTGCTGAACTGGCCGCGCCTCGTGCGCGACATGGTGCGCTGAGCGATGCCGACCGATTTCACCATGCTGGGCGGACCGTTGCGCATCGACGCCGCGCATCCCTCGCTGGCGGGCCATTTCCCCGGCGATCCGATCGTGCCGGGCGTGGTCCTGCTCGACCAGGTCGCCGCCCGCCTCGAACGCGCCGGCTTCGCCCTGGTGAAACTTTCCGCGGTGAAGTTCCTCGCCCCGCTGCGTCCGGGCGAGGAAGCGATGCTCGGCTTCGCCGGCGACGCCACGCGCCTGCGCTTCCGCATCGAAAGGGACGGCACGCCGATCCTCTCCGGCGAGTCGGTGCTTGCATGAGCACGCACTGGAACGAGCGCAGCGAGGGCGGTGGCCGTGCCGGCCTGTGGACGATCTTCCAGATCGGCATCCTGTGCGGGCGCCGCCTGTCGCGCCTGCTGCTGTATCCGATCACGCTGTATTTCTTCCTGCGCCGCAGCGGCGAACGCCGCGCCGCGCGCGACTACCTTGAACGCATGTTCGGCCGGCCGGCGACGACCTGGGGCGTCATGCGCCTCATGCATGCCTATGCGGCGACCACGCTCGACCGCATCTACCTGCTGTCGCAACGGGTGAAGGATTTCGACATCCGCGTGAGCGGCCTCGACGAACTGCATGCGCAGATGGAACGCGGTCGCGGCGTGCTGCTGGTCGGTGCGCACGTCGGCAGCTTCGAGGCCTTGCGCGTGCTGTCGCTGCGCCGGGACGATGTCGACGTGCGGGTGGTGCTCGACACGCAGGCGACGCCGGTGATGACCGAGCTGCTGCATGCGCTCAATCCGAAGGTTGCCGCCGGCGTGATCGACGCCTCGCGGCCCGGCCACGAGGTCGTGCTGGCCCTGCGCGACGCCATGGAGCACGGCGCGCTGGCGACCCTGCTCGGCGACCGCGCGCGCCCCGGCGAGGCGACCGTCGTCGTCGATTTCCTCGGCGCGCCGGCACGCTTTCCGGTGGCGCCGTTCCTGCTCGCCAGCCTGTTGAAGGTGCCGCTGGTGTTCTGCGTCGGCCTGTATCGCGGCGGCGCGCGCTACGATCTGCACTTCGAGACGCTCGCCGCCGAGGTGGAACTGCCGCGGCGCGCGCGCGAGGCCGAACTGAAGGCGATCGTTCAGCTCTATGCGCAACGCCTCGAGCATCATGTGCGCGCCCACCCCTGGAATTGGTTCAACTTCCATGATTTCTGGAATCTCGATGTGCCTGAGAGCGATCCTTCCGGCGTGCCTGCTGGCGTCGCTGCCGGTCGCAGCCAGTGAGCCCGGCCCGGCGGCGCTGGTCGAAAGCCTCAAGCGCGAACTGCCGGCGCGCACGCCGTACACCGAGGTGCGTTTCGCGCAGATGTTCGATCGCCCGCTGGTCGCCCGCGGCGAGCTCGAGTACCTCGGCCCCGGCAAGCTCGGCAAGCGCGTCGACGCGCCGTACAGGGAAACCACCACGATCGCCGATGGCCAGGTGAAGGTGCAGCGCGGCGAACGCAAGCCGCGCGAGATCGAACTCGGCCAGATTCCCGAGCTCGAGGGTTTCCTGCGCGGCTTCAGCGCCCTGCTCGGCGGCGATGCGGCCACGCTCGCACACGACTTCAACCTCGACATCGCCGAGCGTGGCGAACGCTGGCGCCTCAGCCTGGCGCCGAAGGACGCACGCCTGAAGCGGCGCATCGCCGCGATCGTCGTCGACGGCAGCGGCAATGCCGCGCGCTGCTTCACCATCCGCGATGCGGACGGCGACTCCAGCGTGATGCTGGTCGAGTCACTGGCGGCGATCGAGTTGCCGAAACCGCTGACGCCGCACAATCTCGACCTGACCTGCCGCGGCGCGCTGAAGCAATGACCGCCACCAACGCGCGCGCCCGTGCTCGCGGCCGACGCGGTTGCCGCACGCTGCGCCCTGGCCGGCGCGCGACGGGGACCGCATGAGCCCGCGCGCGCGCCGCTGGAGCCTGTTGACCGCCTGGGTGCTCGTGCTGGTCGCGCTCGGCATGTTCGTGCAGCGCAGCCTCGTCGTCGGCACCGATCTGCGCAGCTTCATGCCGCCACCGCAGACGCCCGACCAGAAGCTCATCATGGAGCAGATCGGCGATGGCCCCGGCTCGCGCCTCCTGCTGCTGGCCATCGACGCTGCCGACGAAGCGCGCGCGGCCGAATTGAGTCGCGGCCTCGTCGCCGCGCTGCGCACCGACGCGCGCTTCGACGAAGTCGTCAACGGCGCCTTCGATGACAGTGTGCTCGCCGACGCGATGCTGCCGTACCGCTATCTGCTGACGCCGTCGTTCGATGCCGAGGCGCTCGATGCCGACCTGCTCGCCGACGAACTCGCCACGCGGGTGGAGGATCTCGGTTCGCCGGCGGCGACCCTGCTGAAACCCCTGCTGCCGCGCGATCCGACCCTCGAGATCATGAAACTCGCCGAACGCTGGTCGCCGCCGAAGCCGCCGCGCATGCGCGAAGGCGTGTGGTTCTCGCCGCAGGGCGAGGCCCTGCTGCTGGTGCAGACGCGCGCACCGGGTTTCGATCCGGCCGCGCAGGGCGAGGCGATCGCGGCGATCGAGGCCGCGTTCGCCGCCTTGCCGGATGCCGCCGGCGCGCGGCTCGTGGTCAGCGGGCCCGGGTACTTCACGACGCTGGTCAACGCGAACACGCGCGCGCAAGCGCAATGGCTCGGCCACCTCAGCACGATCGGTTTCATCCTCCTGCTGCTGCTCGCCTACCGCAGTTTCGCCGTGCTCGGCCTGGCCGCCTTGCCGATCGCTTCGGGTGCGCTCGCCGGCGTCGGCGCGATCGCCGCCTGGTTCGGCGAGATGCACGGCATCACCCTCGCCTTCGGCTTCACCCTGCTCGGCGTCGCCCAGGAGTATCCGATCCGCGTGCTGAGCCACCGGCGCGCCGGCGAGAGCGCCCTCGCCAGCGTGCGCGCGCTGTGGCCCTTGCTGCTGACCGCGATCACCTCCGCCTGCATCGCCTACCTCGCCTTCTTCGCTTCCGGCGTGACCGGGCTCGAGCAACTCGCCGTGTTCACCATCGCCGGGCTCGTCGTCGCCGGACTCACCACCCGCCACCTGCTGCCGCGCGTGCTGCCCGAACGTTTCCGCGATGCCGCCAGCGCGCCCGGCATCGCGCGCGCCTGGGCCTTCGTCGAGCGCGTGCCGCGCCCGCGCTGGCTGCCGCCGCTGCTGCTGGTCGTCGCCGGCGCGATGCTGTGGTTCGCGCCGGGACCGTTCTGGGAGAACAACCTCGCCGCGCTGACGCCGGTGCCGCAGGACCTGCTCGAACGCGAGGGACGCCTGCGCGCCGCGCTCGGCGCACCCGACGTGCGCTATCTGGTCGTGCTCGAGGCCGACAGCGCCGACGGCGTGCTGGCGCTGTCCGAACGCATCGGCGCCGAAGTCGAGGCGCGCGTCGCCGCCGGTGCGGCCGAGGCGGTGGAACTGCCGAGCCGCTACCTGCCGAGCCTCGCCACCCAGGAGCAGCGTCGCCAGCGCCTGCCCGATCGCGCCACGCTCTCCGCGGCGCTGGCCGAAGCGCAGCAGGACCTGCCGTTCCGCGCCGACCTGTTCACGCCGTTCCTCGACGATGTCGAGCGCGCGCGCGCGCTCGAACCGCTGACCGTGCAAGGCTTCGCCGACTCACCGCTCGGCGCGCGCCTGGCGGCGATGCTGGTCGAGCGCGACGGCCGCTGGCTCGGTCTCGGCACCGTGGCCGGCCTGCACGATGCGGCCGCGTTCGATGCGCTCAGCGCCGCCACCGACGGTCGCGTGCGCCTGCTCGATCTCAAGGGCGCCACCGAATCGCTGGTGGTCGCCTATCGCGAACGCATCCTGCACGCCTTCGCGATCGCCATCGTGCTGCTCGCCGTGACCGTCCTCGTCGCCTTCCGCGATGTCCGGCGCGCCTGGCACGTGCTGGCACCGATGACCCTGGCGACGATCCTCGTGCTGGCCGTGCTGCGTTTCGGCGGTGTCGCCCTGTCGCTGTTCCACCTTGTCGCCCTGACCCTCGCCGCCGGCCTCGGCCTGCACTACGCGCTGTTCTTCGAACGCGAGGTTCCCGACGTCGCCGAGGCGCGGCGCACCCTGCATGCGACCCTCGTCTGCATCGTCTCGGCCCTGCTCGTGTTCGCCCTGCTGGCGTGGTCGTCGCTGCCGGTGCTGCGCGCGATCGGCCTCACGGTGAGTCTCGGCGTGGGCTTTCACTTCTGCCTGTCGATCCTGATGGCGCGGCATGAGCGCGCCAGGGGACAGGGCTAGGGCGAGGGGCGAGGGCGCAAGTACGTAATGCCTCGCGCGTCATGTCCTGAACGACAATCGCACTTCGCTTTCCGGTTTTCCGTCGCCAGCCTGCAGACCGCATCGAGCCCACGTCCTTGAGCCCTCGCCCCTCAGCCCTCGCCCCCAGCTCCGACTGGTCCCACCTGATCCCGCACCAGGGCCTGATGTGCCTGCTCGATGCGGTGGTGGGCTGGGACGAGGTGCGCATCCATGCGCGCAGCGCATCGCACCGGCGCGCCGACAATCCGCTGCGCAGCGACGGCATGCTGCGCGCCGTGCACCTGTGCGAGTACGGCGCGCAGGCGATGGCCGTGCACGGCGCCCTGCTCGCGCGCGCGGCCGGAGGTGCGGCGGCGCCGGGCTATCTGGTTTCGCTGCGCGGCGTCGAACTCGCGTGCACGCGCATCGACGATCTCGAAGGCGAACTCGACGTGCATGCCGAACGCCTGCTCGGCGGCGACGGCAGCTGGCAATATGCGTTCCGCATCGAACACGCCGGCCGCGTGATCGCCAGCGGTCGCGCGGCGGTGATGCTGCGTCGGGACGCTGCGGCGCCGGGCGCAGAAGCGAACGCCTGAAACACGAAGAAGAAGCTCTTCCGTATTCGGCTTCTCCTCCGTGTGCTCCGTGTTTCAGGCTTTTCCCCTCGTTTCCATCGAAAGCGAAAGATCGAAACACGCAGCACACGGAGCACACGGAGGAAAGCGCTTCCATGAACCTGCTTTTCCTTCGTGTCCTTCGTGTTTCAATCCCTTCATGCTTCCACTGCGCATTGCGGGAGGAAAACCCATGACCACGACTGGACGGCGCGCCCTCGTCACCGGCGGCAGCGGCGATATCGGCGGCGCCATCGCGCACGCACTCGCACGGGCGGGTCACCACGTCATCGTGCATGCGAACGCACGCATCGAGCGTGCCGAGGCGGTGGTGGCGGCGATCGGCGCCGACGGCGGTTCGGCCGAAGCGGTGGCGTTCGATGTCGCCGATGCGGCGGCGACGGCTGCCGCGCTCGAGCGCCTGCTCGGTGCCGGCTCGATCGGCATCGTCGTCAACAACGCCGGCATCCACGACGACGCCCCGATGGCCGGCATGAGCGATGCGCAATGGCACCGCGTCATCGATGTCTCGCTGCACGGATTCTTCCACGTCACCCGGCCGCTGCTGCTGCCGATGGCGCGCCAGCGCTGGGGCCGCATCGTCAGCGTGTCGTCGGTCGCTGCCGTGCTCGGCAACCGCGGCCAGGTCAACTACGCGGCGGCCAAGGCGGCGCTGCACGGGGCAACGAAGTCACTCGCGCGCGAGATGGCCTCGCGCGGCATCACCGCGAATGTGGTCGCTCCCGGTCTCGTCGCCGGTGCCATGCTCGGCGAGCAGTTCGATCCGGCGCAGGTCAAGGCGCTGGTGCCGGCCGGCCGCGCCGGCACGCCGGAGGAAGTCGCCGCCCTGGTCGCCTTCCTCTGCTCCGACGTCGCCGGATACGTGAACGGCCAGGTCATCGGCGTCAACGGCGGCATGGGCTGAAACGCACGCAGCATCCGCCGGAAACACGAAGAAGAAGTTCTTCCGTATTCGGCTTCTCCTCCGTGTGCTCCGTGTGCTCCGTGTTTCAGGCTTTTGCCCTCGAAAGCGAAAGATCGAAACACGGAGCACACGGAGGAGAAACCGAGCGGCGAAGGGCCGTTCCTTCGTGCCCCCGCGTTCCCGCGCGTCCGTCGATGCCGAAGGTTCAGGCGGCTTCGATGAACAGCGGGGTCGTGCCGGGCGTGGCGGTCGCGGGCAGGTCGCTGTCGATCCCGGCACGCGCCGCGCGCGTGGCGATCGTGGCGGCGAGATCGCGCAGGCGGGCGAGGCCTTCGCGCACGCGGGTGCGCACGCCGGCGTCGTCGAGGGGGTCGCGCAGCGCGCGGTTCATCTCGAGGAACCAGTCGAGCTTGCCCTGATCCCACATGACCGGCGGGCTGGCATGCGTGGCGTGCGCGTACCAGCGGCGGAACAGCGCCTGCAGGTCGCGATTGAGCGCGGCGGCGGCGAGCATGTCCTCGCGCAGGTCGCCGAGCACGGCGAGGTCGGCGAGACGCTGCTGGAAGAACAGCGGGCAGAGGATGCCCCAGTAGTAGGCGTAGTCCCAGATGATCTTGATCGCCATGATCCCGGCATCGCCGAAGATCGCGTACTGGCCGTGGTAGAGGCTCAGCGTGTTCTCGTAGAAGGAGAAATACAGCTGCTCGTAGAGGCGCGCGTACGGCGCCAGCGGCTGGCCGGCGCGATCGTGGCCGATCAGTTCGCAGATGTAGGTGTTGGCAATGGCGATGAAATCGCTGCCGGGCGAGTAGAACGGGTCGAGGAAGACGCCGGCCTCGCCGGTCAGCGCCCAGCGGTCGCCGGAGAACACCTGCCTGCATCCGTACGAAAAACCGCGCAGGAACAGGAAGTCCATGAGCTGGTCGCGCGTGGCTTCGCAATGGCGCGCGACCAGCGGCTGGAACTCGCGCAGCCAGTCGAGCGCCTTGTCGAAGCTGTTCATGCGTTCGAGCGGATGCAGCTTCGCGTCGCAGACGATGCCGACCGAATGCGCGCCGGAGCCGAGCGGGATCAGCCAGACCCAGTAGCCCTCGCCGCACAGGTGGTTGGTCGAGCGCCAGCGTTCCGGCGGCGAGCAGCGCGCACCCCAGGCGTCGTCGTCGCACCAGTCGTCGATCGACAGGCGCTGGTCGATGCGGAACCACACCGAGTTGACGTCGTGGCCGTTCGCCTCGGCGAGGTCGAACTTGCGCTTCAGCAGGCCGGCTCGCCCGGAGGCATCGATGAGCCAGCGCGCGTGGAATTCGCACTCGTCGCCGGCGACGGTTGCGCGCACACGGTGCGCCGCCTCGCCGGTGCCGGGCTCGATGCCGCGCACGCGGGCGTTGTCGAGGAAGCGGATGCCGAGTGCGCGTGCGCGTTCGCCGAGGTGGTTCTCGAACACGCCGCGATCGATCTGCCAGGCCGGCGTCGGCATGACCTGGCTGACGCCGAGTTCGGTCACGCCTTCGAGATCGTCGCGGCCTTCCGACCAGAAGAAGCGGAAACCGAACTTGCGGATGTGTTCGGCGTCGAGGTGCTCGCGCAGGCCGAGCGTTTCGGCGAAGTAGTGCGCGCCGATCTCGACGGTCGATTCGCCGACCTTGTGCGCGGCGACCGGCACCGGATGCGCCTTGCGCTCGAGCACGACGATGTCGAGATCGGCGAAGCGCCGGCGCAGTTGCAGGGCGAGGCAGAGGCCGGCCAGACCGCCGCCGAGGATGACGACATCGGGCCGGGCCGGGCTCGTCATGCGCCGGTCCGTGGCACCGGCACGCGGTCGGCGGAGGGCGCGGCCGGTTCAGGCCGCGTGAATGCGATCAGCAGCGGCGTGGTCATCAGGGTCGTGCCGATCGCCATGATCATCAGCATGGTGAAGATCTCGGCGCCGATCACGCCGGCATCGAGGCCGACCTTGATGACGATCAGTTCCATCAAGGCGCGCGCATTCATCAGCGAGCCGACCGCGAACGATTCCCGCCACGGCATGCCGCCGAGGCGGGCGCCGGCGGCGCCGCCGAGGATCTTGCCGATGACGGCGGCCGCAAAGATCAGCACCAGCGCGGTCATGCCGGTGTCGGCGAAGGCGTCGGGCGTCGTGTTGAGTCCGGCGAGGGCGAAGAACACCGGCATCATGACGATCACCGCGACATGCTCGATGCGCTCGATCAGGGTCTCCAGCAGGCGGTTGTCGCGCGGCAGCGCTGCGCCGAACAGGAAGGCCCCGAACACCGCATGCAGGCCGAGCGCATCGGTCGCCGCCGCGCTGGCCAGCATCCCGAGCAGCAATGCGGTCAGCAGGGCGCGCGAGGGTCTGCCGTCGGGAGCATGCCGGGCAAGGCTGCGCGCCAGCAGCGGGCGCACGATGCCGAACATCACCGCGGCCATCACGGTGGTGCCGCCGAGCGTGAGCAGGAATCCCGACCAGCCCTGGCCGCTCGAGATGAGGGCAACGACGAAGGCGAGCACGATCCATGCGAAGACATCGGCGATCGCGGCAGAAGCCAGCGAGAGCTGGCCGACCGCGGTATGGGTCATGCCGCGCTCCTTGAGGATGCGCGCCATGATCGGAAACGCGGTGATCGCCATCGACGCGGCCATGAACAGCGCGAACGGCCAGAAGCCGACCCCGGCCGGTGCGAACCGCGGATGCAGCATCGGCGAAATGGCCAGGCCGAGCGCCATCGGCAACACCACCCCGAGCACGCCGACCAGGCTCGCCGCGGTCAAGGTGCGCCGCGCACCCTGCGGCAGGCGCAGTTCCGCGCCGACGATGAACATGAACAGGATCAGGCCGAGCTGGCTGAGGCCATCGAGCGCGCCGAGGCTCGACGGGGCGAACAGCCACGCCTGCCAATCCGGCGCCAGCGCACCGAACACGATCGGCCCGAGCGCGATGCCGGCGAGCATCTCGCCGATCACCGGCGGCTGGCCGAAGCGCTGCAGCAGCAGGGCAAACAGGCGGGCGACCGCGAGGATCGCGACCAGTTGCAACAACAGCAGCGGCACATGGTTCACGCGGGAATCCCGGCGAGGGGGGGCGGATCGGTCACGCACGGCGCACGCCCGTGCGAACGCCGGTAGCTTGCCACGACATGGCCGTAATGGATCACCCGCAGGATCGTGTACCAGGTGATTCGTGTGACGTCGATCACCGGACGGAAGTGGCTGCGCCGCGCATCCGCCTGATAACGGATGTCGATCGGCACCGAGACGACGCCGACGCCGAGTTCGCGCACCGCGGCGATCAGGATCGCCGCCTCGAAGACGAAACCCTGGGCCGGCAGGTCGACCAGTTCGAGCACGCGGCGCGGGTAGTAGCGCTGGCCGCTCTGGGTATCGGCGACCGGGATGCCGCAGCCCCAGGAGATGCCCCAGTCGGCCACCGCGTTGGCGCGCCGGCGCGCGACCGGCTGCTGCTCGCGGCCGCGCAGGCGCGCGCCGATCACGAGGTGGTCGGGATACTGGCATGCGGCGGCGACGAGGCGCGGGATGTCGGCGGCGTCGTGCTGGCCGTCGCCGTCCAGCGTCACCACCGCGTCGAAGCCGCGCCGCAGCGCCTCGCGGAATCCGGCGCGCAGGCTCTCGCCCTTGCCCTTCGGCACGGCGTGGCGGATCACCTGGACCGGCAGGTCGGCGATGCGTTCGAGGGTGGCGTCGGTGGAGCCGTCGTCGACGACGATGACCTCGGCGCAGACCGCCAGCGCGGAGGTCACCACCGCGCGGATCGCCAGCTCCTCGTTGAGCGCGGGAATGAGGACGACGATGCGCGTTGCCGCCGCACCCGATCCGGAATGGCCGGTGTTCATCGTGCGCATCCGTTCAGCGCAGGACCACGCCGAGGCCGCCGCGCGTGCCGAGCGGCAGCACGAGGGTCGCTGCCGCGTCGCTGACGAGGGCGGTGGCGAACGGCAGCGCCGAGGCGGCCATCGGATTGCCGGCGGCGATCGCCGCGAAGGCGTCCGGCAGTACCAGCGGGGTCGGTTTCGCCTGCGCGTCGGGCAGCAGGAGCAGACCCGGCAGTCCGTCGCCGGCACGTGCCGGTGCCAGCACGAGGGCGATGCCGAAGGCCGGGGCACTCGGTACGACTTCGGCCAGTGGCTGCGGCGAGACGGTGTCGTAGGCCACCAGCAGCACCGGCTCGTCGCCGGCGAGCGCCTGCACGGCCGCTTCCAGCAGGCCGCCGGCAAAACTCGCCGTGTAGCCGCTGATCGAGGTCGAGGCGGCATGGCAGCGGGCGGCGATCGTCCAGTAGCCGGCCGGTGCGTTGTGCACCGAATTGTGGAAACGGATCGGCGACAGCTCGCGCGGTGCCTGCGCCAGCGTCGAGCACATGTAATCGGTGATCGCGGTATCGCCGTGCGAGGAGGTGAACACGCTGGCCAGCGCCGACGGTTCGCGGTCGGCGGCGGCGCAGGCCTGCGCGGCGACCTCGCAGGCGATCAGCACCGGATCCGGCGCGCGCCGCCGCTCGGCCGCGGGCAGCAGCGCCGGCGCCGGCCGCGCCGGCGCATCGGCGCGCGGCGGCTCGCCGCGACGCAGGCCGAGGCAGGCGCTGTCCCAGTCCGGCCAGCCGGGGGCCCACAGGCCGATGCCTTCGATCTGCACCTCGAGCGCGTTCATGCCGCGCCTCCACGGGCAAACGCCAGCGTGCAGTTGCTGCCGCCGAAGCCGAACGAGTTGCTCAGCACGTGGCGCAGGTCGGCGTCCTCGTTGGCCAGGGCGAGTTGCGGGCCGCAGGCCGGATCGGGCACCTCGCAGTTCAGCGTGCCGGGCACGAAGCCGTGTTCGAGCGCGAGCAGGCAGATCACTGCCTCGAGGATGCCGGCCGCGCCGAGTGCGTGGCCGGTCCAGCCCTTGGTCGAACTCGCGCGCGTGCGTGCGCCGAAGCTGCGGGCGATGACGGCGGCCTCGACCTCGTCGTTCTTCGGCGTCGCCGTGCCGTGCAGGTTGATGTAGTCGATCGCGCCGGCGTCGAGATCCGCGCGGGCGAGGGCGTCCTCGAGGGCCCGCTGCGCGCCGAGGCCTTCGGGATGCGGACTCGACATGTGGTGGGCATCGCTCGACTCGCCCCAGCCGACCAGGCGCGGAGCCGACGCTTCGCCGTCGCGCTCGAGCAGGGCGAAACCGGCGGCCTCGCCGAGCGAGATGCCGCGACGTGCCACGTCGAATGGCCGGCAGGCTTCCGGCGACACCAGTTCCAGCGAATTGAAGCCGTACAGCACGCTGCCGCACAGCGTGTCGACCCCGGCGAGGAGGACCGCATCGACGAGACCGAGGCGCAGCATGCGTTCGCCCTGGGCAAAGATCTTCGCGCTCGACGAGCAGGCGGTTGCGGTGGTCAGGCAGGGTCCGCGTGCGCCACTGACCGCGGCGAGGAACAGGCCGAGCGAATGCGGCGTGTGCACTTCGGGTCGGCGCAGGTCGGCCGGGATGCGGCCGTCGTCGAGGCGCGCATAGGCTTCCTCGCTGGCGCCGATGCTGGAGGTCGAGGTGGCGCCCAGCACGGCGACGC
Source organism: uncultured Dokdonella sp. (assembly GCA_934526015.1). Classification (GTDB taxonomy): domain Bacteria; phylum Pseudomonadota; class Gammaproteobacteria; order Xanthomonadales; family Rhodanobacteraceae; genus Dokdonella. The sequence goes on along the minus strand of CAKSZY010000007.1, from coordinate 75,407 downwards.
GTTCGGCGCCGTGGCGGGCCACCGCCGCGTGTGCGGCGGCGAGGAAGCCGTCACCCTGCGCGCCGAGCCAGGCGAGCCGGTTGTTGCGGCAGTCGAAGCGCTCGAAGCCGTCGGCCAGGGGGAGGTCCTCGAGTCCGTCGACGCGGCCGATCGCGCAGGCCAGCGGCTCGCGGGTGAAGTCGTTGGCACGCAGGCCGCTGCGGCGCCCGCGCAGGGCGGCGAGGTGCGCCGCGCGGCCGTGGCCGAGCGCCGAGGTGGCGGTGTGGGCGGTGATGCAGACCGGCGCGAAGGGTTTCGGCACGTGGAATCGGACTTCGATGGCAGCGGGCGAGTATATCGCCGCCTTCGCACGACGACCGTTGCGGTCGATCGCGACGTGCCGTCAACGCAGCTTGCGGCGCGATCCGCGCAGGCCTTCGAGCGGAAAACTCGCCACCTCGCCGGAGCCGCTGCGGCGTGGCTGGCCGGGCTCCGGCGCGCGCGCGATCGCGTAGACGACTTCCCAGGTCGCCGGCAGGCGGCCGTCGACGCGGAACGCTTCATAGGCGGCGATCACCCGCTGCAGGCGGCGTCGTCCGGTCAGGCCGCGCAGGCGATCGGGATCGGCATTGGTCGCGCCAAGCCCGCGCAGTTCGCGCATGAGGTCGAGCGCGCCGGCATAGGTCAGGGTGAAGTGGTCGCGTTCGAGCACCGGATCGCGGAAGCCGGCGGCGAGCATCGCATCGCCGATCGGATGCATGTCGAGGAAGCGGCTGACATGCGGGGCGTCGTCGACTTCGGCGAACGCCGCGCGCAACTCGCGCAGGGTGTCCGGACCGAAGGTGCTGAACAGCAGGAGCCCGCCGGGACGCAGCACGCGGCGGAAGCCGTCGAGCACGCCGGCAAGATCGCCGCACCATTGCAGGCAGAGGTTGGAATGCACGAGGTCGAACGCGGCATCGGCGAACGGCAGCGCCTCGGCATCGGCGCAGACGCGGGCGAACGGTCGCCGCCAGCTGCGATGGCGGCGCGCGGCGACCAGCATCGGCAGGGCGATGTCGAGGGCGACCAGCTGCGCCTGCGGATGGCGCTTGCGCAGCAATGCGGTACCGCGGCCGGTGCCGGCACCGACGTCGAGCACGCGCTGCGCCGCGAGGGGGTGATCGTCGAGGCGTTCGAGCAGGCGCTGCTGGACTTCCTCCTGCAGCACGGCATGCGCCTCGTAACCGTTCGCCGCGCGGCTGAAGGCGCGGCGCACGTGCTGGCGGTCGAACGGCAGGTTCATGCGGCGGCTCCGGCGTCGAGCGCGGCGATCGCTTCGGCGATCTCCCGTGCGTGGGCGAGGAACGGCGCGTGACCGCTCGGCAATTCGAGATGACGTGCGTCGGGCGCCTGCGAGGCACACCAGGCCAGTGCGGCGGACGGCACGAGCCGGTCGCGCCGGCCGCCGATCCACAGGCTCGGCACGCGCAGTCCCGACACGGCGCCGCGCAGGTCCTCGCGGGCGAGCACGGCGAGGCCCTCGCGCAGGGCCTCGATGCGCGGCGCACCGGCGGCGAACACCTGTGCGCGCAGGGCGCGCAGCTCCTCGCGTCCGTGCGGAGAGCCGAGCGTCTCGAGGGCGAGGAAGCGTTCGATCGCGTGTTCGAAGCGTGTCTCGAGTTCGTTGGCGAATCCGGAGAACACCGAGGGGTCGACCGCATGCGGCCAGTCCGGCGCGAGGATGAAGCGCGGGCTGCTGGCGATGGCGACGAGGCCATGCACGTGGTCGGGCCGCGCCAGCGCGCCGTGCAGCGCGACGAGGCCGCCGAGCGACCAGCCGAGCCACGGCGCGGGCGGCGTGCGTTCGGCGATGCGCCGCGCGCAGTCGGCCGGGTCGAGCGCACCGGATGTCCAGGCGTCGCGGCTGCGGCCATGGCCGGGCAGGTCGACCAGATGAAGGCGCCAGTGCGCGGCCAGCGCGTCGACGAGCGGCGCGAAGATGCCGCCGTGCATGGCCCAGCCGTGGATCAGGACGAGGTCGCGGCCGTCGCCGCGCGGGGTGATCGAGAAGCTCATGGGCGGATCGTGCCGGAAATCGGGGTGTTGACGGAGGCGGCCGCACGCGCGGCAGCGATGCGCGGCGCGAGTTCCTGCCAGAGTGCTTCGGCAAGGCCGCGCATGATCCAGCCGCGCGGTCGCAGCCAGCGCGGCCGCGCCTGCCGGCGCACGATCTCGCCCTCGAGCCAGTCCGGATCGAAACCCTGCCACACGCCGGTTGTCGCGAGCAGGTTCGCGTGCAGCAGCGGATGGATCTCGCGGCGCAGGATCTCCGCGAGTTCGTCGGGGCCGTAGTCCGAGCGCGCCAGAGTGCGGGCGCAACGATCGAGCAGGCCCGGCTCGTCGCTGTCGAGGTAGAGCTCGGACAGCGCAGTCCACACCGGCCGCCGGCGGACGAGATCGTCGCGCGCCTCGATCACGCCCTACCTCCCGCCGGCACGCAGCGCGCGAGCGCGTCGAGCAGGCGTTCGATGTCGGCCTCGGCATGCGCGGCCGACAGCGTCACGCGCAGGCGCGCGCCGCCGCGCGGAACGGTCGGCGGACGGATCGCCGGCACGAAAAATCCGGCCTCTTCCAGCGCGGTTGCGGCGCGCACGGCCGCATCGCTGTCGCCGATCGCGACGGGCTGGATCGGCGTGCGCGACGGCAGCAGGGCGAGGCCGCGCGCGGTGGCGCCGTCGCGGAACTGCGCGACATGGCGCGCGAGGCGCTCGCGACGCGATGCATCGTCGCGGGCGATCGCCAGCGCAACGCGCGTCGCCGCCGCCAGCGCCGGCGGCATCGCGGTCGTGTAGACGTAGGCACGCGCGAACTGCACGAGCCCGTCGATGAGGGCAGCCGGTCCTGCGACGAAGGCGCCTGCGACGCCGAGCGCTTTGCCGAGCGTGGCCATGAGCACGGGCGCTGCGGCGGTATCGAGACCGGCTTCGGCAAGGCTGCCGGCGCCGCGCGGTCCGAGCACGCCGAGGCCGTGTGCGTCGTCGACCATGAACAGCGCCTGCTGCTCGGTGCAGAGCGCGGAGAGTGCGCGCAGCGGTGCGACGTCGCCATCCATGCTGAACACGCCGTCGGTCGCGAGCAGCGCCGCTGCGCCGGGACGCGCTTCGAGCTGGCGGCGCGCCGCCTCGAAGTCTCCGTGCGGATAGCGGCGCAGTTCGGCACCGGCGAGACGCGCGCCGTCGATCAGGCAGGCGTGGTCGAGCTTGTCCTGCACGCACACGGCGCCTTCGCTGGCGCCGAGCACGGCCTGCATCACGCCGAGGTTGGCCATGTAGCCGGTCGAGAACAGCAGCGCGCGTGGCCGGCCGGTCCATTCGCCGAGGTCTTCCTCGAGCGCGGCATGTTCATCGTGGTGGCCGCCGAGCAGGTGGGCGGCACCGGCGCCGGCGCCGTAGCGGCGCGCCGCGTTGGCGAGGGCATCGGCCACGGCCTCTTCCCGTGCGAGGCCGAGGTAGTCGTTGCTGGCGAAGTCGAGCAGGCGACGGCCATCGACGACCAGCGTGCCCGGTTCGCCCGTCTCCCGCGAGGCCGCACGCAGGCGGCGACCGAGCGCGGCCTCGACCTGCGCGCGCGCCGCGGCGAGACGTGCAAGCAGGTCCGGACGGGAGGGATGTGTCGTCATCGTATCGGCCCGCGTGTGCGACAAGCAGGACGACGACGCCCATCGGGCCCGCGCGCGATCCACGCCGGCCCCTGCCGCGCGTCGCGTCGCGGCGGATGGGCGGGCGCGCGACGCGCGCTTAAACTGCACGACCCGGCCTCGGTCCCGGAGCGCGCATGCATTACGACATCGTGGTGATCGGCGGCGGTGCCGGAGGGCTCGAACTGGCGGCCCGCCTCGGCCGCAAGCTCGGGCGCAAGGCCGGGCGCGAACGCGTGCTGCTGATCGACCGCCAGGTGTTCCACCTGTGGAAGCCGACCCTGCACGAAGTCGCCGCCGGCACGCTCGACGCGCACCAGGAAGGCCTCTCCTACATGATCCTCGCGCGGCGCAACCACTTCGGATTCGCGCTCGGCGAACTGGTCGCGTTCGACCCCGTGACCCGCCGGCTCACGCTCGGCGACCTGCCCGGCGAGGACGGCGAGGTGCTCGTGCCGGCGCGCACGATCAGCTTCACGCGCGCCGTGCTCGCGCTCGGCAGCGGTTCGAACTTCTTCGGCACGCCGGGCGCGGCCGAGCATGCCTGGGTACTCGAGCGGGCCGCCGACGCCGAACGCTTCCAGCGCCACCTGCTCGGCGCGTTCACGCGCGCGGCCTTTTCCGAACACCGCAGCCTCGCCGTGGCGATCGTCGGCGGCGGCGCCACCGGCGTCGAACTCTCGGCCGAGCTGCTCGAGGCCCACGCGCTGCTGCTCGAAGGCCTGGGTGCGGAACAGCGCTTCCGCCTCGACATCACGCTCGTCGAGGCCGGGCCGCGCCTGCTGCCGGCGCTGCCCGGGAAGATCTCGGCGAAGGCGCAGCTCGCGCTGGAGCGCAAGGGCGTGCGCGTGCTGATCGGGACGCCGGTGACGGAGATCGAGCCCAACCGCCTGCTGACGAAGGCCGGCGACGTGCGCGCCGACCTCGCCGTCTGGGCCGCGGGCATCAAGGCGGCCGAGGCGAACGCGGATTTCGGCCTCGCCACGAATCGTCTCAACCAGTTCGTCGTCGACGACCGCCTGCGCACCTCGGCGACCGACGTGTACGCGCTCGGCGACTGCGCGCAATGCCCGTGGGGCGATCGCTTCGTGCCGGCGCGCGCGCAGGCCGCGCACCAGCAGGCGAGCTATCTCGCGCGCGTCCTGCTCGCCGCGCTGCGCGAACGGCCGATCGACGAGCCCTGGGTCTACCGCGATTTCGGCTCGCTGGTTTCGCTCGGCGACAAGCGCGGCATCGGTTCGCTGATGGGCGGGCTCGGCGGGCCGAACTTCTTCATCGAAGGCCTGCTCGCCAAGTGGGCCTACATGTCTCTGCACCTCGATCACCATCGCGCGATCCTCGGCATCCGCAACACGGCCGTGCTCGCGCTCGCGCGCCTGCTGCAACGGCGCGTATCGGGCCGCCTCAAATTGCATTGACCGCGCCCGCAAGGACGCCGCGCGCTCAGGCCGGCACCGGCTCGCGATGCACGCACGTCTCGACGATGTCGGCGTGCACGGTGTGCGCATCGTCGTGGCCGCCGTCGATCGGCATGGCGTTGATGCCGAGGCGGTCGAACAGCGCCTGGTCGGCGATGACGTCCGGGTTTCCGGTGGTCAGCAGCTTCTCGCCGTAAAAGATCGAATTGGCGCCGGCGAAGAAGCACATCGCCTGCAACTCGTCGCTCATCTCCGCGCGCCCGGCCGACAGGCGCACCATCGACGCCGGCATCAGGATGCGCGCCACCGCGATCGTGCGCACGAACTCGAACGGGTCGAGCACGGCGGTACCGGCCAGCGGCGTGCCCTCGACCTGCACGAGGCGGTTGATCGGCACCGACTGCGGATGTTCGGGCAGGGTCGCCAGTGCCTGCAGCAGGCCGGCGCGCTGCGCGCGCGATTCGCCCATGCCGACGATGCCGCCGCAGCAGGTCTTCAGGCCGGCATCGCGCACGTGGCCGAGCGTTTCCAGGCGATCGGCGAACTCGCGCGTGTGGATGATCTCGCCGTAGTGCTCGGGCGCGGTGTCGATGTTGTGGTTGTAATAGTCGAGGCCGGCCGCCTTCAGCGCAGTGGCCTGGTCGGCGCTCAGCATGCCGAGCGTCGCGCAGGTTTCCATGCCGAGCGCGCGCACCTCGCGGATCATCGCCGCCACCTTGGGGATGTCGCGGTCCTTCGGCGAGCGCCAGGCCGCGCCCATGCAGAAGCGCGTCGCCCCGGCGGCACGGGCCTGGCGCGCGCGCGCAATCACCGCATCCAGCGGCATCAGTTTCTGCGCCTCGACGCCGGTGGCGTAACGCGCGGCCTGCGGACAGTAGGCGCAGTCCTCCGGGCAGCCGCCGGTCTTGATCGACAGCAGGGTCGAGACCTGCACGGCATTGGCGTCGTGGTGCGCGCGATGCACGCCGTGGGCGCGATGCAACAGGTCGGAGAACGGCAGGTCGAGCAGGGCGAGGACTTCCTCGCGGCTCCAGTCGTGGCGGAGGCTGGCGGTCATGCGGGGCATTCCGTGGAAGGGGCGGGCAGGTTGCGCCGCCGCCGGGGGCGCCGCAGGATGCCGGCGCGAGTCTGGATTCGGCATCGGAGGCTGTCAACTTGAGCGGGGCTCGACGGGTTGACGGTTTCCTGCGCGCGGCCCTGCGGGCGGTGCTGCCGCCGCGTTGCCTGCTGTGCGGCAACCCCGGTGCCGGCGGCCGCGATCTCTGTGCCGGCTGCCGTGCCGACCTGCAGCGCAACCGGCCGTGCTGCACGCGCTGCGCCTTGCCCCTGGAGAGTGCCGGCGACCTGTGCGGTCGCTGCCTGCGCCGGACGCCGCCGTTCGATGCGACGTGGGCGCCATGGCGCTACGGCCACCCGCTCGACCTGCTCGAGGCGCGCTTCAAGTTCCATGGCGATCTTGCCGCCGGCCGCGTGCTGGCCGAGTTGCTCGCCGAAGCCGCCGCCGCCGACCCGCCGGCGCGGCCCGAACTCGTCGTCTGCGTGCCGCTGCATCGCCAGCGCCTGCGCGAACGCGGCTACAACCAGGCGCTCGAACTGGCACGGCCGTTCGCGCGCGCGCTCGGCCTGCCGTTCGCCGCCGACGTCCTCGTGCGCACGCGCGCCACCGCAGCGCAGACCGGCCTCGCCGCCGGCGCGCGCCGGCGCAACCTGCGCGATGCCTTCGCCATCGCCGCAGGCCGCGATCTGCCGGCCCACGTCGCCGTGTTCGACGACGTCATGACCACCGGCTCGACCCTCGCCGAGTGCGCGCGCGTGCTGCGCCTGGCCGGTGTGCAACGGGTCGATGCCTGGGCGCTGGCGCGGGTGCCCGGCCGGCGCTGATGGTGCGGTGACGCATGTGCAGGCTTGATCAGAACATCCCTAGTGGAACAACTGAGCGATCTGATCGTCGAACGACACCGCATTGATCACCCAGCGGTCCTTGGGCTTGTAGAAGGTGAAAACCCAGCGGATGGCGTGATTCTGGAACTTCTGCAGGTAGATCATCCGCGAGAACGACGACCCGCCCACCAGTTGTTCGGCGAACTCGGTGCCCACGGTCGCACCGAACCGCTGTCGCACCATCGGCCACTGCGTGTTGGTCTGGTTCGCCAGGTTGTCGATCTCCACCGCAGGCAGAGGCCAGTACGGCTTCAGCAAGCCATAGCCTTCGGCGAATTTCTCCTCCGCGAACAAGGCAACGGCCTTGTCCGCCATCTTCCTCGCCTCTTCGAGCGAGGCGAACTCGTCGGCGCGCGACGTCGCGGGCCAGATGGCCGCGAGCAGGATGGCGATGATGACTGCTTTCATGGTCTTTCTCCTGTCAGCGTCCGGATTGCGCCGCACCGCGACGTGGTCGGCTCGAATTGTCAGGTGTCTGCAACGGGGAAAGCGCCTCGGCCGAGCCGGATTCGGCGCGATCAGGAAGCGAAACTCCCGGCCGGGTCCTCGATGGCGACGAGCTCGCCGACGGATTGCGCGTAGTCGAGGGCATAGGCCATCTCGCCCGGCGATTGCGCATGCAGGAACAGCAGCGGCTCGCCGAAGCGGACGCAGTCGCCGAGGCGGACCTGCAGGCGCACGCCGGCGGCCGGGCTTTCGGGGGCGCCGGCGAGTTTGGCCAGGCGCGAGATGCGGCGGTTGTCGATGCGCGCGACGCGGCCGTCGCGCGGGGCCGGGATCGGCTGCACATGGGCGGCGCGCGGCGGTTCGCGCAGGCCGCCCTGGGCATGGCAGATGCGCCGGAAACGCTGCAGGGCGCGACCGCTGGCGAGGGTGTCGCGGGCAAGCCGGAAGCCATCGCCGGCTGCGGCGGCGCCGCCGAGTTCGAGCACGGCGCCGGCCACGTCGAGCGCGCGCTCGCGCAAGTCGGGCGGTGCGTCGGCGCTGTTGCCGAGCACGGCGAGCACGTCGCGCGCCTCCAGCGCCGGCCCGATGCCGCGGCCGACCGGCTGGTTGCCGTCGCTGAACAGGCAGCGCACGGCGAGGCCGAACTGCGCGGCGGTGGCGGTCAGGCGCGCGGCCAGCTGCTCCGCCGCGGCGGCACTGCGCACCTTGGCGGTGGCGCCGACCGGGATGTCGATGACGACGTGGGTGGCGCCGGCGGCGATCTTCTTCGACAGCACCGAGGCGATCAGCTGGCCTTCGGTGTCGATGTCGAGTTCGCGTTCGATGCGCACGAACAGGTCGTCGGCCGGCGACAGCTGCATGGCTCCGCCCCAGGCCAGGCAGGCGCCTTCGGTCTCGACCACGCGGCGCAGGCGGGCAAGATCGAGATCGACCGGCGTCAGCGTTTCCATCGTGTCGGCGGTACCGGACGGCGAGGTGATCGCGCGCGACGAGGTCTTCGGCATGACCAGGCCATTGGCGGCGGCGATGGCGACCACGATCGGCGTCGTGCGGTTGCCCGGCAGGCCGCCGACGCAATGCTTGTCGACCACCACCGCGGCGTCCCAGTGCAGGCGCTCGCCGACCTCGACCATCGCCCGCGTCAGGGCGACGGTCTCGGCCTCGTCGAGCGGCAGGGCGGCGGTGGCGGTGAGGAAGGCGGCGAGATGGACATCGGTATAGCGGCCGGCGACGACGTCGCCGACGATGGCGGCGAGATCCGCCGCGGCAAGGCGGCTGCCGTGGATGCGCTGGCGCACCTTGGCCAGCGAGGCCGACAGCGGCGGATGGCGCACCTGCACGAGATCGCCTTCGGCGATCCGCAGCGCCTTCCAGGCGGCCTCGGAAAGTCCGACCTGGCCGGCGCCGAAGCCGCGGTCGCCGGTCTGGAAGAGCCGCGCCTGCACTTCGCGGTCGCCGGCGACCAGCAGCACCTGCGGGCGTGAACCGAGTCCTTCGGCATGGCAGACGTGGCAATCGGTGCGCATCACCGCGATCGCCTCGTGATGCGCATGCAGGTGCAGGCGCGTCGCCTGCAGCAATGGCGGCCGTGCGCGCAGCACCGTGCTCACAGCACCTGCCTCTGCTGCGGCAGCGGCACGCTGGCCTCCCAGCCGAGCTCGCGCTGGATGCGCGTGCGCAGCGCTTCCGAGGCATCGTCCTCGCCGTGCACGATGAACACGTGGCGCGGCGCGCGCCGGAAACCCGACAGCCAGCGCATCAGTTCGTCGCTGTCGGCGTGGGCCGAGAGCATCGGCAGTTCGGTGACCTCGGCGTGGACGGGGACCCAGTGGCCGTGGATGCGCGTCTCGCGTTCGCCGTCGAGCAGCTTGCGCCCGCGCGTGCCGGCGGCCTGGTAGCCGGCGAACAACAGGGTGTTGCGATGGTCGCGGGCGAAGGCGGCGATGTGGTGCAGCACGCGTCCGCCGGTGGCCATGCCGCTGGCCGAAATGATGACCTTCGGCCAGCGGTTGGCCGACAGCGCCATCGATTCCTCGACGTCGCGCACGTAGGTGACGGCGCCGCAGGCGGCTTCGCAGTCGGCGCGCGACAGGCGGTGCTCGCCGGCGTGCTTGTGCAGCAGCACGGTGGCGCTGGCCGCCATCGGGCTGTCGAGATAGACCGGCACGTTGCGCAGGCGGCCGGCCTCGCGCAGCAGCCAGAGATCGTGGATCAGGGTCTGCGCGCGGCCGACCGCGAAGGCCGGGATCACCACCGTGCCGGCGCGCTGCACGGTGCGCTCGATCACCTCGCCGAGCGCGTCGACGGCATCGGCGGGATCGTGGCGGCGGTTGCCATAGGTCGATTCGATGACGACGTAGTCGGCTTCCGGCACGCTTTCCGGATCGTGCATGACGCGGTCGCCGTAGCGGCCGAGATCGCCGGAGAAAACGATGCGGCGTCCGCCGATGTCGATCTGCGCGCTGGTCGCGCCGAGGATGTGGCCGGCGCGGCGCAGCAGCAGGGTGGCGTCGCCGGGCAAGCGGGTCGGCCGGTGCAGCTCGACATTGGAGAAGCGCGTCAGGGTGCGCTCGGCATCGGCCACGCGGTACAGCGGCAAGGCCGGCTTGTGTTTCGTCGTGCCGGTGCGGTTGGCGTACTCGGCGTCCTTTTCCTGCAGCCAGGCGCTGTCGAGCAGGATCAGCTCGGCGACGTCGCGGGTCGCCGCGGTGGCGAGGATGCGCCCGGCGAAACCGTCGAGCAGCAGGCGCGGCAGGTAGCCGCAATGGTCGAGGTGGGCGTGGGTCAGCACCACCGTGTCGATGTCGCGCGGTTCCACCGGCAGGCGCTGCCAGTTCAGTTCGCGCAGGTTCTTCAGGCCCTGGAACAGGCCGCAGTCGACGAGGATGCGGGTGTCGCCGTGGGTCAGCAGGTGCTTGGATCCGGTGACGGTACCGGCACCACCGAGGCAGGTCAGCGAGAGCATGGGATTCCCCGTGGATGATCCGGAGCGCCGGCCGGGTCGCGCGGCGGACGACATGGCTTGCGGCCCGGCATCAGTCGTGCCGTCCGTGCCGCACGGCATCGGCGAACTGCGGCGCCAGGGCGATGCGGTTGCTCGCGTGCGCCACGGCGTCGGTCGAGGTGATGCGCGCGAACAGCGCTTGCAGTTTGTTCCAGGCATCGTCGGCGAACAATGCGTACACGACCACGCACGTGGTCGGAATCGAGTAGAGCCCGGCCAGCGCCGGGTGGCGGTGCAGGTGCGGGTCGACGGTCAGCAGGCGGGCGAAGCTGTGCGAGCTGACCGCTTCGCCGTGCTGGAAGCGCATGTCCTGGCGCATGCAGGCGAGATACGGCGCGATCAGGTTGACCTCGCGCGCGCCGGGTTCGCGCGCCGCATCGGCGGCGAAGGCCTCGTTGCCGGGCAGCGGAAGGACCAGGCGTTGCATGGGAGGGAGTGTTCCACAGCTCGCCGGCGATCGCCCGCGCCGCGGCGATCCGCCCGTGCCGGCGGACATCCGTGCCGGCGGACATCGGCGTTGCTCAGTTGCGCAGCCGTCGCCCGATCGCCGGCCGGGAGAGGATGGCGAAGGCGATGCCGATGAAGAAGCCGGCGATGTGGGTCCACCAGGCGACCGCGCCGAAGGTCGGGCCGACGTAGGTGAACAGCACCTGCAGCACGACCCAGAAGCCGATCAGCAGCGGTGCCGGGATGCGCACGAACTCGAGGAACACGCCGAGCGGCAGGACGAGGCCGAGGCGCGCGCGCGGGAACAGCGCCAGATAGGCGCCGACCACGCACCACACCGCCCCGCTCGAACCGACGATCGGCGCATGCGTGCCGGCCAGGGTCAGTGCGCCGACCAGGTTGGCGAGCGCGCCGCCGAGCACGAACAGCAGCAGGAAGCGGCGGAACCCGAGCGCACGCTCGGCCGGCACGCCGAAGATCACCAGGAACAGCAGGTTGGTGGTCAGGTGCAGCCAGTCGGCATGGATGAACAGCGCGGTGACGAGGCGGGCGAAACGCAGTTCGGCGAGTTGGGTCAGCCATGGCGCGGCGTCGTCGATGATCGCCGAAGGCACCGTGCCCCAGACCGTCAGCAGGCGTGCGCGCGAGGCCGGATCGCCGGAGGCGATCCACAGGAACATCGCCACGCAGGTGGCCACCAGCAGCACCGTCGCCCACGGTCCGCGTGCGCGCCGGCGGCTCTCGAGGTGGATGAACACCGGCGCGGCCCGGGCGGCTCAGCGGCCGCCGCGCGGATAAAGGAAGCGCTGGCCCTGGCGTTCGAAGACGATGCCGTCGGTGCGGATCTCGACCAGCTTGAGGCCCTCGAACTCGTCGCCCTCGGCGCGCCGTTCGCCATTGACGATGACGAAGCGGCTGGCCGGCTCGGCGGCGAACACGTGCATGCTGACCTTGAGCTCGGGAATCTCGCGGCGCACCGCGAACGGCAGTTCCCACAGCAGCGCGACCGCGCGGCCGTCGGCCGGCGCGGCGGAAGCGGTCGATGCCGGCGCCGGCGTCGGCGCGGGCACTGCCACCGCTTGCGGGAGGGTTCCCGGCGGGTAGTACTTCTCTTCCGGGACTTCGTTCGCGGCAACCGGCTCGCTCGGCGGCGCGGCCGCGGCTGCGGGCGCTCCCGCGTCGATGGTGGCCGGCTGGCCGGGTTTCAGCAGGGCCGGGTTGGCCACCACCAGCTCGCCGCTCTCGAGCTTCTCGCGCACCGACGCCGGCAGGCCGGCGTTGGCATCCGCGGGCACCTTGCTGACCGGCTGGCGGGTCGCCGCCTGGCTGGTCACGCGTTCCGCCGCCGGCGCCTGGGTCGACGCCTTCATGCGTGCCGACATGTCGAAACCGGGATCGGCGGCCGGCGCCGTGGTGGCGGCCGGGGCGGCCACGGGGGGTGGCGCGTTGGCCGGCGCGGTGGCCGGAGTCGGCGCCTGCACGAGCGCCGGCGCATCCGCGGCCGGTTCGCGGCGCAGCCACCAGCCGACGGCGAGGGCGAGCACGATCAGGCCGACCAGCAACGGCAGCAGGCTGCGCCGTCGCCGCACGACGATCACCGGCGAGCCGATCGATGGCGTCTCGCCGAGGCGGCGCTGGCGCTCGGATTTCTTCAGGGCTTCGAGGATCAGCGACATGGACTACTCGATGTTCCGGATCAGGTGCGGGCCGGCTTCGTCGAGCGCGGACAGGGCGAACAGGGTTTCCGGGCCGATGATGCCATCGGCCTGGATGCCGTAGGCGAGTTGCAGCTTGCGCACGCGTTCGACCAGCGCCTCGTCGAAGAAGGCCGGTCCGACCTCGCCGGCAGCGCCGCCGTCGAGGCGATGCAGGCGGTCCTTGACCCAGGCCACCGCCGGACCGGCATCGCCGCGACGCAGGTGACCGGCGATCGACGCCGGCGCACGCCACACGGCGATGAAGTCGCCGGACCAGTGCCTGGCGAGGTCCGCGCGCGGCAGTTCGATGGTTTCCCCGGCGAGGTCCAGGCGCACGCGGTCCCGTCCGGCGCCCTGCAGCAGGACGTGCGCGCGCGCCTCGCCGTCGGCGAGCACGAGGATCAGCGGGCGGTCGAAGCGCAGCACCTGTTCGAGCGAGGCGCGGCCGCGCAGGCAGTGCAGGCCCGGCGCGATCGTCGGCGGACAGCGCGAGGCGTCGCGCACCGAGGCTTCGTTCGAGCCGACCTGCCAGCGCGCCAGCAACTGGGTGGCCGCGTACAGCTCGCTCTCGGCCGCTGCGCCGATGCCGGTGGCCAGTGCGGCCAGGCCCGGGTCGGGCGAGACCGGCGCGGTGGTCGCGGCCACCGGCGCCGCCGCCTCGACCGGCGCGCTTTCGCCACGCTGCTCGATCAGCCAGGCCGCTGCGGCGATCGCCGCCACCAGCACGGCGGCGAGGCCGACCCGCGACAGCCGTCGCAGCCAGTAGCGCGCATGGCCGGGCAGGGTCTCGTCGGCGGAACGGTCGACCAGGCGCTCGCCGATGCTCTGCTGCTCGCGCGCGTAGCCGGCCATCAGGGCGCGGTCGGCGACCACGTTGATGAGACGCGGAATGCCGCCCGAGCGCTGGTACAGCGCGCGCAGGCCGAGTCGCGAGAACGGCGCCCGCGTGCAGCCGGCCACGGCCATGCGGTGCTTGACGTAGGCCTCGGTCTCGGCGGCGTCGAGCGGGGTCAGGTGGTAGCGCGCGGTGATCCGCTGGGCCAGCTGGCGCAGTTCCGGGCGCTCGAGCATGCTGCGCAGTTCGGGCTGGCCGAGCAGGATGATCTGCAGCAGCTTCTGGGTCGGCGTCTCGAGGTTGGTCAGCAGGCGGATCTGCTCGAGCGCATCCATCGAGAGGTTCTGCGCCTCGTCGACGATCAGCACCACCCGCAGGCCCTGCGCATAGGCGTCGAGCAGGTAGGCATTGAGGGCGTCGGTCAGCGCCTTCAGGCTGCCGCGACGGCCCTCGATGTCGATCTTCAGTTCCTCGCAGGCGGTCTCGATCATCTCGATCGGCGACAGCCGCGGGTTCAGCAGCAGGGCGACGCGGGTGTTCTCCGGCAGCTGCTCGAGCAGCAGGCGCGACAGCGTGGTCTTGCCGGTGCCGACCTCGCCGGTGAGCTGGACGAAGCCGCCGCCGCCGCCCTTGCCGATGCCGTACAAGAGGTGCGCGAGCGCGTCCCGGTGGCGTTCGGACAGGAACACGTAGCGCGGGTCCGGCGTGATCGAGAACGGGGCCTCGCGCAGGCCGTAGTATTCGAGGTACATCCGCCTACTTTACCCGAGGGATGCGTCGCGCCACCGCGCGGCATGGCGGGCATCGCCGAAAGCCGCCACGGGCGCGGCCGGTCCGCACGCGACCGCCGCCGCCGCCCGCCCGCCGGATGCGCCGCGCCGGCTCAGGCCTGCCAGCCGAAAAGACGCAGGGGTTCACCGGCATCGCCGTGCTCGATCATGCCCTCGAAGCGCAGCCCGATCGCCTCCACCACGCGCGCCGAGGCGGCATTGGCCGGGGCGACGATGGCGACCAGGCGGCGCAGGCCGAGGCGCGTGCGGGCGTGGTCGAAGACCGCCCGCGCCGCCTCGCGCGCAAAGCCACGACCCCGCCAGGCCGGCAGGAAGGCGAAACCGATGTCGATGTCGGCCAGGGTCGGCCGGCGCACGAGGCCGCACATGCCGATCGCCGCGCCGCTGGCGCGCTCCTCCACGAGCCACAGGCCGAAGCCGTGGCGCGCATAGCTCTCCACCGGACCGGCAGCGATCCAGGCCTGCGCCTGGGCGAGCGTGCGCACGCCGCGGTCGGCGATGTGGGCGATGAAATCCGCATCGTTGAGCAGGGCAAGGATGAACGCGGCATCGCCGGCACGACCGGCATCGAGCGGACGCAGGGCAAGGCGCGCGGTGACGATCAGCGGATCGGCGGTGGAATCGTTCATCACGCTATGTCCAGACCGGAACGACGGCAGGAGCCTGAAACCAAGAGCCGTGAAACACGGAGCACACGGAGCACACGGAGGAAAAGAAAATTCACTGAGGGGAGCCTCCAAGAACACCTCATCTCCTCGTCACCCCGGCTTCGGCCGGAATGACGGATCGGGGCGGGTTTTCGAGGTTCCCCTGAAACGCTCTTCTCCGTGTGCTCCGTGTGCTCCGTGTTTCCATCTTCCGCTTCGGCTTTCGCCCGCATGCTCAGGCGGCGATGCCGTAGCTGCGCAGCAGCGCTTCCGGCGAAGGCTCGCGGCCGCGGAACTCGATGAAGGATTCCAGCGCGGGACGCGAGCCGCCGACGGCGAGGATCGAGCGCCGCCAGGCCGCGCCGACCTCGGCATTGAACACGCCTTCGCGCTCGAAGCGGTCGAAGGCGTCGGCCGACAGCACCTCGGCCCACAGGTAACTGTAATAGCCGGCGCCGTAGCCGCCGGCGAAGATGTGGGTGAAGCTGTGCGGGAAGCGGTGCCATTCCGGCGGCACGATCACCGCGACTTCGCGGCGCACCTCGGCGAGCAGGTCGAGCACGCGCGCGCCGCGTGCCGGGTCGTATTCGTGGTGCAGGCGGAAGTCGAACAGGGCGAACTCGAGCTGGCGCACGAGGAACAGGCCGGACTGGAAGTTGCGCGCGGCCTGCATGCGTTCGAACAACGCATCGGGCAGGCGCTCGCCGGTCTGCCAGTGGCGGGCGACGAGATCGAGGCCGGCGCGTTCCCAGGCGAAGTTCTCCATGAACTGGCTCGGCAGTTCGACCGCGTCCCATTCGACGCCGCTGATGCCGGACACGCCGGCGAAGTCGACTTCGGTCAGCAGGTGGTGCAGGCCGTGGCCGAACTCGTGGAACAGGGTGATGACGTCGTCGTGGGTAAGCAGCGACGGCGTCGATCCGGTCGGCGGGGCGAAGTTGCAGGTCAGGAAGGCGACCGGTGGATGCACGCCGTCGGCATCGCGCAGGCGCGTGCGGCAGACGTCCATCCAGGCGCCGCCGCGCTTGCCGGTGCGTGCGTACAGGTCGACATAGGCGCCGGCGAACACGCGCCCGTCGGCATCGACGAGGTCGTAGTAGCGCGCGTCGGCATGCCAGGTGTCGACCTCGTCGCGGGCGCGGAAGCCGACCCCGAGCACGCGATGGACGATGGCGAACAGCCCGTCCATGACCGCCGGCAGCGGGAAGTACGGCTTCAGTTCCTCCTCGGCGAGCGCGTAGCGGGCCATGCGCAGCTTTTCCGAGGCATAGCCGATGTCCCAGGGCTCGAGTTCGGCCAGGCCGAGTTCGCTGCGCGCGAATGCACGCAGTTCGGCGAGGTCGCGCTCGGCCATCGGCCGCGCCTTGGCGACGAGGTCGCGCAGGAAGGCGATGACGGTGTCCGCCGACGGCGCCATCTTGGTCGCCAGCGATTCCTCGGCGGTGTTGGCGAAGCCGAGCAGGCGCGCGGCTTCATGGCGCAGGGCCATGATGCGTTCGATGCGCGCGCTGTTGTCGTGACGACCTTCCTGCGAATTCTCCGATGCGCGCGTGCCGTAGGCCCGGTAGACGCGGGCGCGCAGGGCGCGGTCGTCGGCGTAGGTCAGCACCGCCTGCACGCTCGGCTGCTTGAGGGTGACCAGCCAGCCGTCGAGTTCCATTTCCTGCGCCGCCGCGCGCAGCACGTCGCGACCCGAGGCGGGGACGCCGGCAAGGGCACTTTCCTCGGGAAGATGCTCGCTCCAGGCATCGGTGGCATCGAGCACGGCCTCCTCGAACGCGGTCGACAGCTGGGCCAGTTCGCTGGAGATCTCGCGGTAGCGCGTGCGTGCCGGCTCCTCGAGGGCGACGCCGGACAACTCGAAGTCGCGCAGCTCGTGCTCGACGAGGGTGCGCGCGGCGCGCGGCAGCGCGGCGAAATCCGCCGAGTCCGCGACCGCCTTGACCGCCGCGTACAGCTCGCGGTTCTGGCCGAGGGCGGTGGTGAACTCGACGATCCGGTCCTGTGCCGCGGCATACGCCTTGCGCAGTTCGTCGGAATCCTTGACCCCGTGCAGATGGCCGACCGGCGCCCAGGCGCGCGCCAGACGCTCGTCGAGGCGTTCGGCCACCTGCACCACGGAGGCGAACGTGCGCGGTGCGCGGTCGGCGATCAGCGCATCGATGCCGGTCTGGTAGTCGGCGAGGATCGCATCGATCGCCGGCTCGACGTGTTCGGGGCGGATCGCGGAGAAGCGCGGCAGCGCGGCGTCTTCGAGCAGCGGGTTGGTCATGCGGGAATTCCAGGAGGCCGGTGGGCCGGAACGGTGCCGGTGGAATCCGTGAACTTGGCGGGTCAATGGCGCAAAATCAAGCGCATCGACCGCCTCCCTGGGATCCTGCGTGAATCCGGTTCCGCTGCGCGAAATGCTGCGATCGCTGGCGCTGTTCAGGCCGCTCGACGACACCGCCCTGGCCGGGCTCGAGCACGAGCTGCAGTATTTCGCCCTGCCGGGAGGCGCGCTGCTGTTCGAGCAGGACGAGCCGAGTGATGCACTGTACCTGCTGCGCAGCGGCAGTCTCGGCGCCTTCCGCCGCGACGGCGATGGCCCGGCGCGCCTGATCGGCATCGTTTCGGCCGGGGAAACCGTCGGCGAGGTCGGCCTCATGCTCGACATGCCGCGCAATGCCACCGCGCGCGCGCTGCGCGACTCCGAACTGCTGCGCCTCTCGCGCAGCGCCTTCGAGGGCCTGGTCGAACGCCATCCGCGCGCGATGCTGGAGATGGCCCGCCACGCGCTGCGCCGGATGAACACGCGCGACGGCGGCAAGCCGCACGCGACGCCGCGCACGCTGGCGATCCTGCCGCACGACGACGGCGTCGATGCGCGTGCGTTCGCGGCCTCCCTGGTCGAGGCCCTGCATCCGTTCGGCACCACCCGCGTGGTCGATGCCGACGAGGGTCGCGGCCGGCTCAGCAGCTGGTTCAGCGAACTCGAGGAAGGTTCCGACTTCATCCTCTACATCGGCGAGGGCGACGCCGAATGGCAGGCGCTGTGCGCACGCCAGGCCGATGCCCTGCTGCTGCTGGCGAACGCGGCCGGCACGCCGACGGCGTGGCCGCCGGTGGTCTGTGCCGACGCCACCGGCGTGCTGGCGCGGCGCTGCCAGCTGGTCCTGCGCCACCCGCCGAACCTGATCGACGGCGCCGCCCGCCGCTGGCTCGCGTTCACCCCGGGCCTCGACCATCACCACGTGCGCGATGCCGGCGACGTGCGCCGTTTGGCCCGCCTGCTGACCGGACGCAGCCTCGGTCTGGTGCTGTCCGGCGGCGGCGCGCGCGGCTTCGCCCAGATCGGCGTCGTGCGCGCGCTGCGCGAGGCCGGCATGGAGATCGACTGCGTCGGCGGTACCAGCATCGGCTCGATCATCGGCGCCGGCGTCGCCCTGCAGTGGAGCGACGAGGAGATGCTCGAAAACTACCGGCGCGCCTTCGTCGCCGGCCGCCCGCTGGCCGATTACACGCTGCCGCTGGTCGCGCTGACCCGCGGCGCGCGCGTCGCCCGGCTGCTGCGCGAGCAGTTCGGCCCGCGCGACATCACCGACCTGCCGCTGCCGTTCTACTGCTGCTCGGCCAACCTCAGCAGCGGCCGTCTCGACAGCCACCGCGACGGACCGCTGTGGATGTGGCTGCGCGCCAGCTGCGCGATCCCCGGCGTGCTGCCGCCGCTGCTCCATCGCGGCGAGGTGCACGTCGACGGCGCCGTCATCAACAACCTGCCGACCGACGTGATGGCCGCCCACCATGCCGGCGCCATCGCCGCCATCGACATCGGCGCCGGCGACGTGCTGCATGCGACCGCCGAGGAACACGCCACGCCGACATGGTGGCGCCAGCTGCTCGAACGCGGCAGCGGTCGCCGCCCCGGCATCTTCGACATCCTCGTGCGCTCCGGCATGGTCAACGCGGAACGTGCCAGCGACGAACGCCGCGCGCTCGCCACCGTGCTGCTGTCACCGCCGGTGCGCGAGACCGGCCTGCTCGACTGGCGCGCCTACGAGCGCACGGTCGAGGCCGGCTACCACTACGGCCTGCGCGTCATCGGCGGGCAGAAGGACCGCCTGCACGAGCAGCCGCCGCTGGCGCTGTGAGGGCGGAGCGGATGGCGTTTGCGATCCGGCTGCGGCGACACCTGCGCTGAACCGCGCGGCCGTTCGGCGCCGTGCGACCCGCTCAGTCGAAGCCGTCGGCGAACACCGCGTCGAGGACGACCACCGAATCGTGTTCGATCACGCCGGCCGGCGCCAGCGGATCGGTGCTGGTGATGCGTGACCAATACAGGTCGACGACGCCCGGCGAACCGCGACCGAGCGCGAACGGCGATCCGAGCAGCGCGCCATTGCCTTCGACCAGGGTGATTTCCGGACTCCAGGTCGATCCGTCGCTCGAGCGTCGCGCGACGAGATCGTGGCCACCGGCGCCGTCGCCGCGTGCCCAGACCAGCAGGAAGGAACCGTCCGCGAGCACGCTGAGGTCGGGATCGAGATGATCGCCGGCCGCGCTGACGGCGAGCGGGGCGGCGCTCCAGTCGGTGGCATCGAGGGTGGTGCGCACGAGCAGGATGCGCGATCCGGCGCCGCTGTCGACGGTGTAGGCCGCAAGGTGACGGTCATCGGCCGCACGCACCGCGAACGCGGGACGATCGAGGCCGAGGGCATCCGCAGCGACCAGCGTGCGCGCGTGGTCCCAGGCAACACCGGCATCGGTCGAGCCGGCGAAATACAGCCCGGCGGGAAGATCGCCTTCGGCAATCGGACGCCGGTAGAGCATGGCGAGGCGCTGGCCACCGACCGCGACGACGCGGGCGTCGCGTTCCGCCACCATGCTCCAGCCGAGCGCGATCGGCGAGGCGGACGGGAACTGCAGCCCACTCGCGCTGCGGGCCAGCCAGAGTCCTGTTTCCGCGCTCGTGTACCACTGGTAGACCAGCAGGGTTTCGCCAGCGCTGCGCACGAGGTTCGCCGACATGCGCTGCACGGCGACGATGTGCGGCGCGATCGCCGGTTCGATCCGGGTCGGCGCGGACCACGACGCACCCTCGTCGGCGGACTGCGTCTGCCACAACTCCCAGACGATCGCCGAGGGCAGCAGGCTGAATGCCGTGTAGACGACCTCGATGCGGCCTTCGCCGGCATCGTGCAGGGCCACCGGCTGGCTCGGCGTCGCGGCCAGCGACGCGACGGTGACGTGGGCTGCGGCCGGTGCGGCCTGCAGCACGAGGAAACCGGCGAGTATCCAGCGATTCATGGCCTGCCCTCCACGGCACTCCCGCGAACGATCGAACCTGCCGCCGTCGCAGCAGGGTACTCGAATCCGTCGGCGAACACCGCGTCGAGGACGACCACCGCCGGGTCGCGCACGATGCGGAAGTTGTTCTGCCCGACCGGCGCGGCGCGGCCCCAATAGAGTTCGACCACGCCCGGCGAATCGCCGACCAGCGGATGCGGCTGCACGTCGTTCTCGGCCGGCGTGGCGGTGATGATGCGTGCGGGTTCCCAGGCGAGGCCGTCGGACGAGCGGCGCACGCGCAGGTCGAACTGGCTGCCGGTGGCGACGATCCAGAACAGGGCGAAGGCACCGTCCGGCATGACCACCGGCAACGAGTCGTGGTGGTTGCCGTCGATGGCGAAGTCCTGCGGCAGGGCGCTCCAGTCGTAGGGGTTGTGGGTGACCTTCACGTGCATCGAGAGCGGATTGCTGCCGACCTGGTAGCTGGCGAGGTAGAGGCCGTCGCTTTCGCGGAAGGCGATGCGCGGCAACTGGCTGCCGGTGGCGATGGCGGTGCGCAGGGTGTCCCAGCTCGCGCCGCCATCGAACGAGCGCGCGAGGTACGAGCCGGCGCCGATGCGCTGGTAGCTCATCGTCAGCGTGCCGTCGGCATGGCGGATGACGTGCGGATTGATTTCGCCGCCGCTGGCCCAGCCGAGGTCGAGCGCGCCTTGTTCGGTGAAGGTGATGCCGTCGCTGCTGGTCGCGCGCAGGATGCGGTACGAGGCGTTCGAGCCGGTGCCTTTGAAATAGAACAATGCGTAGCTCGACGGCGCGAGTTCGAGCAGGGCCGGGTGACGTTCGTTCGCCGAGGTCGCGATGATCGACTGCGGCGCGCTCCAGGTTTCGCCGCCGTCGCCCGAGCGGGTGATCCACAAGTCGCCCGAGTTGCTGGCGTCGAGGCGCTCGAACACGAGCAGGCGCGTGCCGTCCTGCGTGCGGATCACCGACGGCTGGTAGTCGCTGAAGCCCGGGGTGACGGGTACCACCGCAGCCTGCGCGCCCAGGACGGTCAGGCCGAGCAGGGCGACGATCCATTTCGAGGACATACCCATCCTGCGATTCAGTGCCTCGCTCCGGCGTCGCGCGGGATGAACAAGCCCGGCCCTACGCCGAAGCGGTGACACAGCCGCGCAATCTGCCGCACCGTCAGCGAGCGCTGGCCCGAGAGCACCTGCGACACGGCGCTTTGCCCACCGATCTCCGGCAACTGCGATTGCGTCAATCCGTGCTGCTCCATGAGGAACCGCAATGCCTGCGCCGGCGTGACGTCGGGAACGGGGTGGTCACGCTTGTCGTGAGCCTCGATCAGGTCGGCCAGCAGCAGGAACAAGCCTTCGAACTCGCCACCCGGCCCGGCTTTGCCGCTCTCCGCGATTTCGTCCGCGAGCGCGACCAGGCGATCGTAGTCGCCGAGTCCAGCCGCGGTGCGGAACGTGGAAAAGGAAGCGTTGATGCGCTCGAGGTTCATTGTGTCCACCGATCATATTGCTTGTGCGTGAATACGTGTTTCACGTAGCAGATTTGCGCGGGATAGTGGATGAAGGCCACTACACGCCATTTGTTGCCGCCGATGTCGAACACATGGAACTCGCCGACCCGATCCACACTGCGAAACGCGGTGCGCAGCGCGGCGAAGTGCGCGAACGACTGTGTTTCCAATGTCTTGCGCCAAGCCTGCAACGGCTGGGCGGCGTCGGGGTGATCCCCGGCAAAGGCCAGCAAGGTCCGGTTCGATATCACCCGCATGGGGCGTAATATCACATTTTGTGATATCCAGGGCAAGGCGAGTTGACGCTGTCCGTCCTTCGGAGCCGGATCCGATCGCGGCTGAAGCCGCTCCCAGATTCAACTTCAACCGCTTCTGTGGGGGCGGCTTCAGCCGCGACGACCTTGTCCGTGGGACCGATCAGAGCCTGCGCCGCGGCATTCCGCGCAGGTCGAGGATGAACTCGACGCCGGTGCCGTCGTCGCGGTTGCGCGCCAGCGCGCGGCCGCCGTGCAGTTCGGCGACCAGGCGCACGACACTGAGGCCGAGGCCGAGGTTGGGCGGACCGCTGCGCGCGCCCGCTTCGCGCACGCTGACCAGAGGATCGAACAGGCGATCCTGCATCGCCACCGGCAGCAGCGGGCCGTCGTTGGCCATGGCGAGGCGCACGCCGTCGGCGCGCGCGGCGAGGCGGATGGTGATCGTGCCGTGTTCGGGGGTGAACGAGCGTGCGTTGTCGAACAGCTTGTCGAGCGCCTGGGCGACGAGGTCGGGCGCGCCATGCAACGGCAGGGGGCCGGCAGCGGCGTCGACCACGACCGTGCGCGTGCCGGCGAGCGCGCGATAGCCCTCGGCGCAACCTTCGACCAGCGCGTGCAGGTCGAAGTCTTCGGCTTCGGCCGAATCGATCGCGCGCTCGATGCGGCTGGCCTCGCTCATCGCGCGCACGATGCCGCCGAGCCGCGCGGCGCCGTCGCGGGCGCGCTCGAGGTAGGCCCGGGCGCCGTCCGGCAGGCCGTGCTGGTCGAGGTTGTCGAGCGAGGACTGGACGATCGCCAGCGGCGTGTTGAGTTCGTGCGAGAGCTTCGCGGCGAGCGTGCGCAGGTAGTCGGTGTACTGCTCGATCTCGTCGAACAGCGCGGCGAAGCTGCGCGCGAGGTCGCCGAGTTCGTCTTTGGCGTCGACCAGCGGCAAGGGTCCTTCGAGGCGGCCGCCGGCGCCCGTCGCGCGCTCGGTGGCATTGCGCAGGCGCGCGATGCGCCAGGACAGCAGGCCGCCGAAGGCGAGCAGGGCGATCGCGCTGACCGCGAAGGCGGCGAGGCTGCTGCCGAGCAGGCTCAGCAGGGCGCGGTTGGCCAGCGCCGGCACCGCCGGGTTGGCTTGCTCGAGGACGAGCGCGCCGTGCGCTTGCGCGGGGGTGCCGAGCGGTACCGCCGCGGCCAGGCGCACGCGGCCGTCGGCGGCCGTGCGCCAGAGCGTGGCCGGGGTGCCGGCGAGCGCGGCGCGCAGGCCGTCGTCGGCGAGGCGCACGTCGGCGCCGGCGTCGTCGGGCGCGGCCGCCGGCGGCGCCAGCAGCCAGCGATAGACCGCCGCGGCGAACCAGCCTTCGCGCGGAGCCTCGGCCGGTCCCTCATCGAGCTCGCCGCCGGCCGCGACGACCCAGCCGTCGGCCGAGAGCAGGCGCGCGCGCACGTGTTCCGGAGCGAGGCGCGCGAGCACGCGCGCATCGTCGTCGCTGTAGCCGAGCAGGTGCATCGGTGCCACCGCCAGCGGCGTGGCGGCGCCTTCGTCGTGCACGTCGAGGCCGATGCGCTCGGGTGCGAACACGCGCGGCAGGCGCAGCTCGATGCTGTAGCCGGAGCCGTCCTCCTGCCACTCGCCGAGCAGGCGGTCCGGCAGCTGGCCGACCGGCGCCGACGCGACGGCGTCGAAACTGCCGGGTGCGGCACTGGCGATGCGATAGCGGCTTGTCTCCCCGCCGCGCACGAGGACGAGTTCGATGCGGTCGGCGCGCAGACCGCCCGGATCGCGCGCATCGGCGCGCGCGCGGGTGGCGTCGCGCACGCGCGCGAACAGGTACAGCCATTGCGGATCGCCGGCCAGCATGAGCTCGATGCGGCCGTCGTCGCCGAAGGATTGCGCGAACGGCCGCAGGGCCTGCCAGTCGCCGGAATATCCGTCGATGCGCAGGCTCTCCCTGCGCGGATGCACGTACAGCGTCGAACCGGCCGCCGGCACCTCCACGTCGAGTGCGGCGAGCGCGCGCGCCAGCGTGCTCGCCGAGGCAAGCAGGGTCTGTTCCTGCCCCTGGCGCAGCACCGCCTCGGTCTGGCGCACGAACTGCCAGCCCGCCCACGGCAGGCTCAGCGTGGCCAGGGCGACGAGCAGGAGTTTGTTCCTCAGGAGCATGGGGTCAGGGGCTAGGGGGTAGGGGCTAGGGGCTAGGGACTAGGGGCTAGGGACTAGGGGCTAGGGACTAGGGGCTAGGAACTAGGGGCCAGGGATCAGGGTGCATGGTATTGCTTCGGCGCAAGACTTCGTGGCTTGGCTGAAGCACGAAAAATGCGCCCTCGCCCCTAGCCCCTAGCCCCTCACGCACTGCTTCGGTGCAAGCCTTCGTGGCTTGGCTGAATCACGAAAAATGCGCCCTAGCCCCTAGCCCCTGGTTCCTCACGCATTGCTTCGGCGCAAGACTTCGTGGCTTGGCTGAAGCACGAAAAATGCGCCCTAGCCCCTAGCCCCTAGTCCCTCACGCACTGCTTCGGCGCAAGTCTTCATGGGTGAGTGGAAGCATAAAAGCACGCCCTCGCCCCTCGCCCCTAGCCCCTAGCCCCTCGCCCCTAGCCCCTATCCCCTAGCCCCTATCCCCTAGCCCCTATCCCCTAGCGCTAGCCCCTCCACCGATATCCCGCCCCATGCACCGTGTCGATCGCGTCGAAACCGGGATCGATGGCGATGAACTTCTTGCGGATGCGCTTGATGTGCGAGGTGATGGTCTGGTCGTCGACGACGACCTGGGCGTCGCGCATGAGCTGCTCGCGGCTTTTCACGTGGCCGGGGAAGCGCACGAGGGTGTGCACCATCCAGAACTCGGTGACGGTCAGCGGCACCTCGCTGCCGTTCCAGAGGATGCGCATGCGCTCGGCTTCGAGGCGCAGCGGGCCCTGCTCGTGCACGCTGTCGGCCGGCGCCGGCTTGCGCTGGGCCTCCATGCGCCGGAACAGTGCGCTGATGCGCGCGGCGAGTTGGTGCAGGGAGACGTCCTTGGCGAGGTAGTCGTCGGCGCCGAGGCGCAGGCCGGAGATGACGTCGAAGTCGGAGTCGCGCGCGGTCAGGAACAGGATCGGCAGGGTCGCCGATTTCGCACGCAGATGGCGGCAGAGATCGAAGCCGCCTTCGGGCTCGTCGCCGAGGCCGACGTCGATGATGACGAGCTCGGGCATCTGCTGGGCGAACGCGGATTCGGCGTCGCCGCGCGAGGCGTAGCCGCGCACCTCGTAGCCGATGCGGGTCAGCGCCTCGACGTAGTTGGCGCGGATCAGCGGCTCATCCTCGACGATGGCAATGCGGCGTGGCATGCGGGTTCTCCGTTGGCTCGTGCAGTACGCCACGGGCTTGCGTGCCTGCACGGGGCGCAAGCCCGTGGCTTGCGCGGCAGCTTACGCAGCGCCGCGCGCTCGGCGCAATGCATGCGCGGCCGCTGCCCGCGAATCGCCACAAGCCGTCAGCGTCGTGGCCGTGCGCTTGCGCCGCCGTGCCCGCGCGCACGCTTCGAATGGCATCGCCATCGAGGAGACCCGTCATGCGCAACCCGCGAGAACGCGATTCCGATACCGATCTGCAGCGCGGCCTCGAGCCGCTGCGCACGCTGTTCGCCGTGTTCGTCCTCCTGCTCGGCTTCGCCGCCGCCGCGCGCGCCGACGACGGCGGTTTCGCCACCCTGGCGGCGAGCGCGCGCGACGGCAGTCGCTTCGAACTGGTCGCGCTCGACAGCGAAGTGCGTTACGCGATTGCCGGCCTCGTCGCCGAGGCGGCCATCCGCCAGCGCTTCCGCAACGATTCCGACCAGTGGATCGAGGCGCAGTACCTGCTGCCGCTGCCCGACGGCGCCGCCGTGCATCACATGGAGTTGCGCGTCGGCGAGCGCCGCATCGTCGGCGAGATCCGCGAGAAAGAGGCCGCGCGCACGGCCTATGTCGATGCCGCCGCCAGTGGCCGTCGCGCCGCCCTCGTCGAGAACGATCGCGCCAACCTGTTCCGTACCGCCGTCGCCAACATCGCCCCCGGCGAGACGATCGCCGTCGACGTGCGCTGGTGGCAGACGGTCGACTACCGCGACGAGCGTTTCCGCCTCGCCCTGCCGCTGACCTACACGCCGCGCTACAAGGGCGCCGCCGTCGGCACGCACGGCGATGCCGGCGACGCGCACACGACGGCGGCGCCGCAGGTCGCCATCCACGTCGAACTCGATGCCGGCGTCGCCCTTGCCCGCGTCGAGAGCGCGAGCCACCGCATCGACGTCGCCGAGCGCGCCGGCCGCCACACGGTCACCCTGGCCGACGGCACGGTGCCGGCCGACCGCGATTTCGTCCTCGAATGGACGCCGCGCCTCGGCGCCACGCCGGCCTCGGCGCTGGTCACCGAGACATCGGGCGGCGAGACCTATGCCTTGCTGATGCTGCTGCCGCGCGCCGAACTGGCCAACCCGCTGCCGCGCGAACTGATCCTCGTCATCGACACCTCGGGTTCGATGGAAGGGGAATCCATCCGCCAGGCACGCGCCGCGCTCGACCTCGCACTCGGACAACTGACGCCGGCCGACCGCTTCAACGTCATCCAGTTCAACACCACCACCGAGGCGCTGTTCGAGCGCGCCGTGCCGGCAACGCCAGGCGACGTGAAACTCGCGCGCGAATGGGTCGCCGCGCTGGTCGCCAGCGGCGGCACCGAAATGGCGCCGGCACTGACCCGCGCCTTCGCCGACACGGCACCGGCCGGCCATGTGCGCCAGGTGGTGTTCGCCACCGACGGCGCGATCGCCGACGCGGCGGCGCTGTACAACCTGATCGACGCGCAGCTCGGCGAATCACGCCTGTTCCCGATCGGCATCGGCAGCGCGCCGAATGCACGGTTCATCGCGCGCGCGGCCACGCTCGGTCGCGGCAGCGCCACCCTGATCCGCGGACTCGACGAAGTCGGCCCGGCCATGCGCACGCTGTTCGACAAGCTCGAACGCCCGGCCCTGCGCGACCTCGCCCTCGACTGGCCGGGCAGCGCCGAGAGCTGGCCCGCGCGCTTGCCCGACCTCTATGCCGGCGAACCGCTGCTCGTCGTCGCGCGTCTCGGCGCGGCAGCCGGCACGGTCAAGGCCAGTGGCCTGATGGCGGGCGCGCCGTGGACGGCTTCGCTGCCGCTCGTGCGCAACGGCGCCTCGCGCGGGATCGCACGGCTGTGGGCGCAGCGCAAGATCGACGCCATCGAACAATCGGTCGAGCTCGGCGCCGATGCCGACGCCATGCGCAAGGCGGTCATCGCCCTCGCCCTCGAACACCATCTGGTCACCCGCCACACCAGCCTCGTCGCGGTCGAGCAGGCACCGGCGCGCGCGCTCGACGAGGAACTCGCCTCCACGCGCATCGCCAACGGCACGCCGGCCGGTTCGCTCGCCTTCGCCGCCACCGCCACGCATGCGCCGCGCAGCCTGCTGCTCGGCTTGCTGGCCTTGCTCGTCGCCTTTGCCTTCACCGCCCACGCGCGTCGTTGCGCATGGGGCTGATGCCCACCACCCGACCCGGGAGATTGCCACCATGACCGCCATGCAGCGCCTGTTCCAGGTTCGTCGTCCCGGCTCGCGTCCGGGCCATGCGGACACCTTGCACACCCTCGAATGGCTCGGCGGCGAAGCCTTCGTGGCAACGCCGCCGTTCGATCTCGATGATGCGGCGGTTGCGTCCATGCCGATGCGCGGCAAGCAGGCGCCCTGCGTGCAGGCGGGTGCCTGCGGCGGCGCTGCGCAGGCGCCGCGATCGTCCGTGCAGGAAGAGGCCAGCCCCGACTGGCGCGTGCTCTGACGGCGGTGGCGATGAGCGGCAGCTGCCATCGCGGTTCGCGCCTGCTGGCGATCGCCAGCGCCGTGCTCGGCCTGGCCCTGCTCGCCGATGCCGGCTACGTGCATGCCAAGGCCTGGCTCGCCCAGCACCTGCTCGAACGCGCCTGGCAGCGCACGCTCGTCGATGGTGGCCGGCATGCACCGTGGCCGTGGTCCGAGGCGGTCCCGGTCGCCCGCCTGAGCGCGCCGCGACTCGCCACCACACGCATCGTGCTCGGTGGCGACGATGGCCGCGCGCTCGCCTTCGCGCCGGGCTGGAGCGGTTCGACCGCGCCTCCCGGCATGCCCGGGCTCGGCGTGGTCAGCGCGCATCGCGACACCCATTTCCGCTTCCTCGCCGACCTCGTCGTCGGCGACGTGCTCGATGTCGAGACACGCGGCGGCACCCGCCACTATCGCGTCGCCGCGATGCGCGTGGTCGACGCGCGCACGACGCGCATCGACACCGATGCCGGCCTCGACGGCCTGCTGCTGGTCACCTGCTGGCCGTTCGACGCGATCGACGCGCGCGGGCCGCTGCGCTACGTCGTCGAAGCACACGCCGTGCGCTCCGGCGGGGCCTGAACGGGCGGCTTGCCTGGCGCGGCGCCGGCAGCGTCGCGCCTGCCGGCAATCAAGGAGAAAGCGTGGAAAGCGCCCGCTGCCGACCGCCGCGGCGGTATCGTGGTGCTTGCCGCGCGTGGAGGCCACGCGCTCCCGTCCGTACCGTCCGCCCGATCCCGTCCACGCGATGTTCCGACTCTGGCAACGCCTGTTCCTCGCCTTTGCCCTGCTGAGCACGCTCGCCCTGGCCGGCTTCGCGATCTGGCAGCAGCAGGGATTCCGTCGCGGCTTCAGCGGCTATCTCGACGAGGTCGCCCTCGAACGCCTGCAACCGGCGACGGTCCGCCTTGCCGCGGCCTGGGCCGAGCACGGCCACTGGGACTTCCTGCGCGGCGACACCCGGCGCTTCCTGCAGCTGCTCGATCCGGATGCGCGGCCGCCGCCGCGACCGCCGGGCGTGCCATCCGCGGCCGGCGGCGGCTCGATCGCGCCGCCGGCCGGCGGGCCGCGCTTCGTGCCGCCGCCACCCGGCCTGCCGGCTCACGTCGAACTCGTCGATGCCGAAGGCCGCCACGTGGTCGGCATGGCCGGCATCGGCCGCGCCGCGCACGAGCTGGCGGTCGTCGTCGACGCGCGCACGGTCGGCACCTTGCGCCTCGCCGAACTGCCGCAACCGCGCGGCGATGCCGAACTCGCGTTTGCACGCGACCAGTTCAACCGCGCCCTGGTCGCCGCCGTTGCGGTGCTCGGCGGCGCCATGCTGCTGGCGTTCGCGCTGGCGCGCTGGCTGCTGGCGCCGGTGCGCGCGCTGGCCTCCGGCACGCGCGCGCTGGCGGCGGGCGAGTATTCGCGCCGCATCGAGCGCACCCGCCGCGACGAGCTCGGCGCACTGGCCGACGACTTCAACCATCTGGCGGCGACCCTCGAACAGCATCGCGAGGCACGCCGGCGCTGGGGTGCCGACATCGCCCACGAGTTGCGCACGCCGCTCAGTGTCCTGCGCGGCGAGATCCAGGCCCTGCAGGACGGCGTGCGCGCGCCGACGGCGGCGGCACTGGCGTCGCTGAATGCGGAATGCGATCGCCTCGGCGGCCTCGTCGAAGACCTCTACCAGCTCGCCCTCGCCGATGTCGGCGCGCTCGAATACCGCTTCGAGGAACTCGATGCCGCGGAGATCGTGCGCGAATCGCTGGCCGCGCACCGCCACGCCTTCGCCGATGCCGGCATCGAGGTCGAAGCCGACTTCGCGCCCGCACCGCCGGTACGCGCCGATGCGCGCCGTCTCGGCCAGCTGGTCGACAACCTGCTGGCCAATGCGCGCCGCCATACCGATGCGCCCGGCCGCGTCCGCGTCGCCGTGTCGGCGAGCGCGGAACAGGTGCGCGTGGTCGTCGAGGACAGTCCGCCGGGGGTGCCGGCGGCGGCGCTGCCGCACCTGTTCGACCGCCTTTATCGGGTCGACGGCTCGCGCAGCCGCGCGGCCGGCGGCGCCGGCCTCGGCCTCGCCATCGGCCAGGCCATCGCCCACGCCCATGCCGGCAGCATCGACGCCTCGGCCTCGACGCTCGGCGGCCTGCGCATCGAACTCGTCCTGCCGGCGATCCGGAGTTCGCCATGAGCGCGCCGGCGCATGTCCTCGTGGTCGAGGACGAGCCCAAGCTGGCGGCCCTGCTGCGCGACTACCTCGCCGCGGCCGGCTTTCGCGTCAGCGTGCTTGCGCGCGGCGACGGCGCGGTCGACTGGGTGCGCAGTGGCGCTCCCGACGCGATCCTGCTCGACATCGCCCTGCCGGGAACCGACGGCCTCGAGGTCTGCCGCGGCGTTCGCGAGTTCTCGCAGGTGCCGATCCTGATGGTCACCGCGCGGGTCGAGGAGATCGACCGCCTGCTCGGCCTCGAGCTCGGCGCCGACGACTACATCTGCAAGCCGTTCAGCCCGCGCGAGGTGGTCGCCCGGGTCAAGGCCGTGCTGCGTCGCGCGGCCGCGACCGCGGCGGCGCCGGCGGCGGCGATCGTGCTCGACGAGGAACGCTTCGAGGTGCGCGTGCATGGCCGCGCCCTGGTGCTGACGCCGAGCGAGTTCCGCCTGCTGCGCAAGCTGGCCAGCCAGCCGGGCCGGGTGTTCTCGCGCAGCCAGCTGATCGGAGCCCTCTACGAGGACCACCGCGTGGTCAGCGAGCGCACCGTCGACAGCCATGTGAAGAACCTGCGGCGCAAGCTCGACGAGGCCGGTGTCGATCCGGTCTCGGCGGTCTATGGCGTGGGCTACCGCTTCGAGGCGCCGGAAGCGGGAGAGGGGCCGGGGAGGGGCTGGGGGCCAGGGGATAGGGGCGAGGGGCGAGGGGCGAGGGCGCGACAGCAGGGGAGAGGGGCGAGGGGCGAGGGCGCGACGGCGAGGGAGAGGGGCGAGGGGCGAGGGCGCGACAATCGTCGGTCGACGCAAGTCCGACCTGCCGCGACAAAAACAGCCGTACCGGACTCACGAATGGAGCAGCACGCGATCTTCGCGCCCTCGCCCCTCGCCCCTCTCCCTCTCCCTGGCCGTCGCCCCTCGCCCTCGTCCGGCACGGAACTTGCTGTTTCCTTCCACGCGCGCCCTGACGCGTCCGTTCAACGAGGGAGAACACCATGCTCGACAATGCCATTCCGGTGAAGACCGAGGCCGGCCGCCTGGAGATCGAGAAGCGCAGCCTGCGCCTCGGCCCGCGCCATCGCACCGTCCTCATCGCCATCAACGGCCAGCGCCAGCTCGGCGAGGTGCGCCGTCAGTTCGAGAGTTTCGGCGATGTCGCCGGCCTGATCGGCGAACTGGCCGAAGCCGGCCTGATCGAGTTCAGCGGCAGCGGTCCCACCGCGGTGGCGGCGAACGAGGTTCCGCAGGCGCCGGCGGCGGCGCAAGCCGCGCAGGTGCCGCATGCGCCGCAGGGTGCGCCGGTCGCCCAGGGCGAGATCGTCACCGCGCAGGCGCTGGCCCGCCAGTACATGAACGACACCGCGGTCAACCATCTCGGCCTGCGTGCGTTCCTGTTCACCCTCAAGCTCGAGCGCTGCGACGGCCAGCGCGAGTTCCTCGAGCTGCTGCCGGAGTTCCGCCGCCAGCTGCGCAAGACCCTCGACAATGCCGAGGTCAATGCCATCCACGAGCAGGCCGAGGCGCTGATCCGCCAGATCTGAGGGGAGGCGGGCGAAATCCTGCCCGCCTGCGTCAACATTCGACGCATCCTGCGCGGATTCCGTCACCCCGCAGGCTGGACGCCCGTACGGGCAAAGGGCACGATTGCCGGTTCGCAACCGCCGTTCCGGATGTCCCCAGGCATGGATGAGTCGGTTTTCCGCCAGCTGCTCTCGCGCAGCGTCACCACGGTCCTCGACCGGGTGACGCTCGACAAGGGCGCCGATTGCGTGCGCCAGGGTCAGGTGCGTGACTTGCGCTACTCGGCCGACAACGGCAGCGCCGGCGTGGTCATCGGCATGGTCGACGGCAGCGACGAGCCGTGCACGGCCGGCGTGCGGATCGCCCTGCAGGGCGGTCGCCCGCAACTCGATACCCAGTGCACCTGCCCGCTCGAGGGCGAGTGCAAGCACGTCGCCGCGATCACCCTGAAGCTGCTCGGCGCGCCGTTGCCCGACATCCAGCCCGGCGATGCGCGCGCACCCAAGGGGGTCGATCTTGGCGCCTGGAAGCGCTGGTTCGAATCGCTCGAGGGACCGCGTTCGCCGCTGCCGCGGGCGCCGGCGACCGACCCCGCCCAGGTGTTCGGCATCCTCTTGCGGCTCGGCGAGGGCGCCCTGCCGCGCCTGCTCGTGCAGCCGGTCTGGCTGAAGCCGAACCGCAAGGGCGGCCTCGGTTCGCCGCAACCGATCGGCCAGGGCTACTACTACGGCGGCGATCCCTGGGAGCGCCTGACCCCGGAGCAGTTCGAGCATGTCGCGCGCCTGCGCATGGGCGTCACCGGCTACTCCGGCAGCGGCGCCTGGTACACGCTGACCGGCCTGCGCGACGAATCGCTGCTCGAGATCCTCGTCAACAGCCATCCCTGCTTCGTCGACAAGCCGTCGAAGGGCCGCGTCGTGCTGGCCGCGCCGCGTTCGCTCGGCTGGGACTGGCGCACCGAGGCCGACGGCAGCCAGACCCTGATCGCCCGCCTCGACGGCGACTCGGCGAAGACCCGCCTGTTGCGCATCGATGGCGTCTGGTATTTCGACGAGCAGGCACGTGCGCTCGGGCGTGTCGATGGCGATGCGCGCCTCGTCGAGGCGGCCTTGCGCGCGCCGCCGCTGCTGCCCGAGCAGGCGCCGCTGGTGGCCGACCGCCTGCGCGAGACCGAGGGCGTGCACAAGCTGCCGGCGCCGGCACGGCCGGAAGTCGCCGAGGCCTGCCGGGTCGTGCCGGTGCCGGTGCTGACCCTGCGTGCGTTTCCCCAGCTGACCCACGCCGGCGGCGCGCCGCTGCGCTACCAGGCCGGCGTGGCGCGGCTCGATTTCGACTACGCCGGTCCGCGCCTGCCGCATTCGCCGGCGGCCGCGCGCGAGCGGCGCATGCACGAGGGCCGCCTGCTCGAGATCGTGCGTGACCGTTCCGCCGAAATCGCCGCTCTCGAACGGCTCGAGGCGCTCGGTTTCATCGAGGCGGACATGCTGCCGGCGATCCCCGGCCTCGGCCGGCATGCCTTGCGCCCGGGCGATTTCGTCCTCGAGCCGCGACGCGCGCAGATCGCCCCGGCCGAACAGCTGTTCGCCATGGCGCCGCGCCTGCGCGACCAGGGTTTCCGCCTCGAAAGCGAGGCCGGTTTCCCGTTCGAACTGCTCGACGAACCCGAGCACTGGCATGCCGAGATCGAGGAGCACGGCAATGCCTGGTTCGATGTCAGCCTCGGCATCGACATCGGCGGCGAGCGCATCGACCTGCTGCCGGTGCTGCGCAACCTGCTGGCCGATCCGGCCTTCCCGCTGCTGCCGCGCAAGGGCGAGGCCGACGATGCGGTCTGGCTGGTGGCGGTCGACGCGCGCCGGCGCGTGCCGTTGCCGCTGGCGCGCCTGCGCCAGCTGATCGCGCCGCTGCTCGAATGGCTGGAAAGCGCGCCCGCAGCGGCGACCGGGCCCGGCGACGCGGCGCCGTCCGGCCTGCGCCTGCTGCGCGCCCAGGCCGGGGTCATCAGCGAGCTGGCCGCCACCCGCGGCCTGGTCTGGCGCGGCGGCGAACGCCTGCGTGCACAGATCGAACGCCTGCGCGAAGCGCGCGAGCCGGCGAGCGAACCGCCGGGATTCACCGCCACCCTGCGCCGCTACCAGCGCGACGGCCTGGCCTGGCTCGGCTTCCTCGCCGACGCCGGACTCGGCGGCGTGCTCGCCGACGACATGGGTCTCGGCAAGACCGTGCAGGTGCTTGCCCACCTGCTCACCGAAAAGCAGCGCGGACGCCTCGACCGGCCGGCGCTGGTGATCGCGCCGACCAGCCTGGTCGCCAACTGGCGCAGCGAGGCACAGCGCTTCACCCCGGACCTGCGCGTGCTGGTCCTGCACGGGCCGGCGCGCGGCGGCCTGCACGAAGAGATCCCGCATCACGATCTCGTCATCACCACCTATCCGCTGCTCGCCCGCGACCGCGAGGAACTGGTCGCGCGGGAATACGCCCTGCTCGTGCTCGACGAGGCGCAGGCGATCAAGAACGCGCGAAGCCAGGCGGCGCGGATCGTGCGCGAACTGCCGGCGAGGCGCCGTCTGGCGATGACCGGCACGCCGCTGGAGAACCACCTCGGTGAACTGTGGGCGCAGTTCGATGCGGTCGAACCGGGACTGCTCGGCAGCGAGCGCGACTTTGCGCGTTTCTACCGCACGCCGATCGAGAAACACGGCGACGTCGAACGGCGCGAACGCCTCGGCCGGCGCATCGCGCCGCTGCTGCTGCGCCGGCGCAAGGAGGACGTGCTCGCCGACCTGCCGGAAAAGACCTTCATTCCCTGCAACGTCGAACTCGAGGGCGCCCAGCGCGAACTCTACGAGACGCTGCGCCTCGCCCAGCACGAGCGCGTCCTTGCCGAAGTGCAGAAGCGCGGCCTCGCGCAGAGCGGCATCGTCGTCCTC
The DNA here is from genome assembly GCA_934526015.1 of uncultured Dokdonella sp. GTDB lineage: Bacteria > Pseudomonadota > Gammaproteobacteria > Xanthomonadales > Rhodanobacteraceae > Dokdonella. Next base: position 40,991 of record CAKSZY010000007.1, on the reverse strand, counting down.
GACGCGCTGCTCAAACTGCGCCAGGCCTGCTGCGACCCGCGCCTGGTCAAGCTCGAGGGTGCGCGCAAGGTCGAAGGTTCGGCCAAGCTCGAGCTGTTGCTCGAACTCACCGACAGCCTCGTTGCCGAAGGCCGGCGCATCCTCGTCTTCAGCCAGTTCGCCGAAATGCTCGGCCTGATCGGCGAGGCGCTCGATGCGCGCGGCCAGCACTGGCAGACCCTCACCGGGCAGACGCCCGGCACCCAGCGCGCCGAACTCGTCGAGCGCTTCCAGGCCGGCGAGGTGCCGCTGTTCCTGATCAGCCTCAAGGCCGGTGGCGTCGGCCTCAACCTGACCGCCGCCGACACCGTCATCCACTACGACCCGTGGTGGAATCCGGCCGTCGAGGCGCAGGCGACCGATCGCGCCCACCGCATCGGCCAGGACAAGCCGGTGTTCGTCTACAAGCTGATCTGCAGCGGCACCGTCGAGGAAAAGATCCAGGCCCTGCAGCAGCGCAAGGCCGACCTCGCCGCGGCGGTGCTGGAAGGCGGCAGCACGCAGAGCCTGCGCTTCGACGAGAACGACCTCGCCGAGCTGTTCGCACCGCTGCAGGCCTGAAGCGGCCGCGGTGGAATCCGCGCGCGGATGGGGGGGGGATACTCGGCCGGTCCCCGGGAAAGGGAGCCGGACATGACGTCGACATCACCCTTCGCGCGCGTGCTCGCCCTCGCCGTGCTGGCCCTGGCACCGGTCGACGCGTCGGCCTGCCAGGCGCCGTTCAACGAGAGCTGGACCAACGGCGGGACGATCGCCTGGTCCGGCAGCGGCAACGACTGCGCGCTCGAGGCGAGCGTCGGCACGAGCAATGTGCCGCCCTACGTCGCCGTCGCGCACTATCGCCGCGCGCAGCCGGTCGCACCGTTGCGTTTCGGTGTGCGCATCGCGCCGCCGCCCGTGACGGGGTGGAACACCTACTCCGAGGTCACCGTGTTGCGCGGCACCGCGGCCGGCGTTCCGGCCGATGGGCCACCGGCGGCCTCGTTGTTCAGCCTCTCGCTGTACGGCAACCTGCCCGCAACGCGCATGAACCTCGGTATCCGCTGGGCCTGCGACGAAGCCCCCGGCGGCGCGGGTATGTGCGCGACGAGCACCCTGCTGCCGCTCGACGCACCGTTTCCGCTGCAGGTCACGCTCGAATACGAAACCGGCGAGGCGGCCGACGGCCGTCTTTCGCTCTGGCTCGGCGAGGACACGTCGGCGCCGGCCACGTTCTCGGTCGGGGACCTCGACAATGCGCGCTGGGGCGGCGTCGAACGCGTGACGCTCGGCCTGTCGGACCTGCGCGGCACGCTGCCCGAACAGTTCGCGGGCAATCCGGTGGTGTTCGACCGCATCAGCGCGTCCGAGCCCCACCTGTTCTGGAGCGACTTCGAGCTTGGTGCCGGCGTGCCGGTCGAGCCGAACCGGCCGCCGTTCGCCTACGTTCCGGGCGGCGGCGCCTACACCACCTGCGATGGCGTCGACAGGCTTCCGGTCATCGCGTCCGGCAGTACGGCCCTGTTCGGCCCGGTCGACATCCATCCGGTGCTCTTCTCGGAAGGTGCACCGTACGTGCGTTTCGACGCCGGCCAGTCCGAGGGCGCGCGTGCCGCACTCTGTTCGGAGACGGTTTCCCCGACGTCGGCATGTACGCACTTGATGACCTCGCCGGCTTTCCTATCGGCGCCACCGGGACGATATTCCCTCGTCGTCGGCAACGCGCGCCACGGCGCGCCTTGTTTCGGCTACTCCCTGATGCTGCCGCTCGGCAGGCACTGACGCGCCGGCCGGCCCCTCCCGGCGCGCGCGCCGCCGCGGCACGACACGCCTCAGCGGTGGGTCATCAACTTGATGCCGAGGCTGGCGGGCAGGGATGCGCTGGTCGAGCCGACGTTGCAGATGCGCACCTGGACCTGATTGTCCGCAGGCACGCGCAAGGCGGTGACCGACATGTTGGCCGGCAGGCTGCCGCCGGGCTGCATGGCGATGATGGGAAAGTCGCCGGCGACCACGTCGCCGCCAAAGGTGACGTTGTAGTCGTTGCAACTGTGCGCGGCGACGGTGGCGCCGCCGATCGTGTAGTTGTTCAGGGCGCCGGCCATGCGGCTGGTCGTCAGGCTGCCGTTGGCGATTTTCGCGTTGGTCACGGCGCTGTTGGCGAGCTTGGTTTCGGTGACCGCGCTGTCGGCCAGCTTGGTGCTGGACACCGCGCCATCGGCCAGCTTGGTGTTGGACACCGCCGCCGCTGCCAGCGAAGCGCTGGTGACACTGAAATCGACGACCTCGGCGGCCCGCAGTGCATGGGGCGCTGGGTGGATCTGGCTCAGCGGGCTCAGGATCTGGTAGTCGCCGGTCGAAGCGCCGGGGCGGATGCCGATCTCGAGGAAGCGCACGAAGGTTCCGGGGAAAAGGTCGGCTGAGCCGAAATCCAGCACCACCGTGAACACGCCGCCGTTGACCGCGACATCCTCGTGCAGGTTGCTGCCGAGGTCGGCTCCATTGGAGCTGATCAAGCGGAACTGGAAGTCGTAGCTGCCGTTGGCAGGCAACCCCGCGTCCTCGAGCGTGCCCTGGTAGGTGAATGCCGTCCCCATCGCGAAGGCAGGGGCGACGGCGAGCAGGCCGAGAATGGCGAGAAGCGCTGGAACGAGGCGTGGCGTGGACATGGGATTCCTCCGCGGGAAAGGGATGTGCGATGCCGGCAAGGTACCGGCGGCGATCAGTTGCAGACGGTGGCTTCGAAGCCGTTGCAGTAGATGCGGTCCGTGCCGGCGGCGCCGATGAAAGCGCCATGGAAACCGCCGGTCAGGCGCAGGTTGGCGGCCACGAGGGTGCCGGCCGCCGGCTCGGCGATGGTGCCGTTCAGGCGGTACGGCCCTGCGCTCGATTCGGCACCGGCCCCGATGACCTGCTTGCGCATCGTGTAGGAACCGCCGGAGGGCTGTGCCGCCGCCAGCAGTGGAACGAGCAGCAAGGGAATGAGGGCCGGATACCCGGGCCGCGGCACGCGTCGACGCAACATGGCGAATCTCCTTCGGCAGGCAAACGGCGCATCCCGTTCGTCCAATCCAGAACGGAAACCGTCGCAAGAGGGGGCCACCGGACGGTCGGGACGCGGAGCGGGTCGGGGAATGCGCAGCGCCGACGGGCCGCAATCGCCGCGGTCACCGCGCCGACGGGCCTCGATTCCGCAACGGCCGGGGAACCCGCGCGGCCGGAATGCCGGCCACCCTGGCAGAGGTCATCCTTGTCCGCACGCAGGACCGGCCCCACCATCCCTCCGGCCGGTTTCCGGCGTCGGAGGGATGCCCATGCGTTTCCTTTGCGTACTGCTGCTGTGGGCCATCGTGCTGGTACTGTGCTGGCCGGTCGCACTGGTGCTGCTCGTGCTGTGGCCGTTCCTCTGGCTGCTGTCGATCCCGTTCCGCATCGTCGGCGCGCTGATGGATGCGATCATCGCGCTCATCAAGTCGATCCTGATGTTGCCGGCGCGCCTGCTCGGCCATCGCCCGGCCGGCTGAGACGCACGCACGACCAGGCTGCGGGCCGGCTCGCGTAGAATCGCCGCCTTCGCCCACGCCAGGGAATGCCGATGTCATCGATCGATCGCCATCCGATGCGGCCGCTGCCGCGCCTGATCTTCTTCTCGCGCTGGCTGCAGTTGCCGCTCTATCTCGGCCTGATCGTCGCCCAGGGCGTCTACGTGTTCCTGTTCATCAAGGAACTCTGGCACCTGATCCAGGGTGCCGTCGGCTTCGGCGAGCAGCAGATCATGCTGATCGTGCTCGGCCTGATCGACGTGGTGATGATCTCCAACCTGCTGGTGATGGTGATCGTCGGCGGCTACGAGACCTTCGTTTCCAGGCTCGGCCTTGCCGGCCATCCCGACCAGCCGGAGTGGCTCAGCCACGTCAACGCCTCGGTGCTGAAGGTCAAGCTGGCGATGGCGATCATCGGCATCTCCTCGATCCACCTGCTGAAGACCTTCATCGCCGCCGGCACGCTCGGCGGCCTCGAGTTCTGCACGCCCGAGCAGCTGCGGGCGATCAAGGACGTCACCGCGATGAATCCGAACTGCGCGACGCTGACCCCGCTCGGCGTGCTCTGGCAGACCATCATCCATTGCGTGTTCATCCTTTCGGCGATCGGCATCGCGCTGACCGACCGCATCATGAACCCGGCGGGTGCGCACAAGGCGAAGGCGAACGGCGGACATTGAGTGCATTCGATGGAACCTGAAGCGGAAGACTGAAACACGAAGGACACGAAGGACACGAAGGACACGAAGGACACGAAGGACACGAAGGACACGAAGGACACGAAGAAAGAGCACCTTGTGATTTGTCTTTCCTCCGTGTGCTCCGTGTGCTCCGTGTTTCAGGCTTGGCCTCCGCTTGTGCGGAAAGCGAAGGCGGAAGATTGAAACACGGAGCACACGGAGCACACCGAGAAAAGCATTTCAGAGCTTCGTGTTCTGGTCTTCATGCTTCTGCTCCGGCGGCGGCGGCCGATACAATCGTGCGATGGATGTTTCCCATCTGCTCGACGGGCTGAATCCGGCCCAGCGCGAGGCGGTCACCGCGTCGACGGGGCACCACCTCGTCCTCGCCGGCGCCGGTTCCGGCAAGACGCGCGTGCTCGTGCACCGCATCGGCTGGCTGCTCGAGGTCGAGCGGCAGTCGCCGTGGTCGGTGCTCGCGGTGACCTTCACCAACAAGGCCGCCGCGGAGATGCGCGCACGCGCGACCGCGCTGGTCGGAGACGCGCGCGGACTGACCGTCGGCACCTTCCACGGCATCGCCCACCGCCTGCTGCGCCGGCACTGGCGCGAGGCCGGCCTGCCGGAGACCTTCCAGATCCTCGATGCCGACGACCAGCAGCGCCTGGTCAAGCGCACGATCAGCGGACTCGGCATCGACGAGGCCCGCTTCCCGCCGCGCCAGGCTGCCTGGTTCATCAATTCGGCCAAGGACGAAGGGCGCCGCCCGGAGGCGATGGAAGCGGGCGGCAATCCGCTTGCGGCCACGCTCATCGACATCTATCGCGCCTACGAGCAGGCCTGCCGGCGCGCCGGCCTGGTCGACTTCGCCGAACTGCTGCTGCGTGCCCACGAACTGTGGCTCAACGACGAGGCCCTGCTCGCGCATTACCGCGAACGCTGGCGACACCTGCTGGTCGACGAGTTCCAGGACACCAACACCCTGCAGTACGCCTGGCTGCGCGTGCTCGCCGGGCAGAGCGGTTCGCTGTTCGTGGTCGGCGACGACGACCAGGCGATCTACGGCTGGCGCGGCGCGCGGGTGGAAAACGTGCAGCATTTCCTCCGCGATTTCCCCGCCGCCGGCACCATCCGCCTCGAGCAGAACTACCGTTCGACGGCGACCATCCTCGGCGCCGCCAATGCGGTCATCGCGCGCAACCCGGGGCGGCTCGGCAAGGAACTGTGGACTGCCGGCGAACGCGGCGAGCCGATCGCCCTGTACGCCGCCTACAACGAACAGGACGAGGCGCGCTTCGTCGTCGACCGCATCCGCGAGTTCGTCCGCAGCGGCCGGCCGGCGAGTGCCGCCGCCGTGCTGTACCGCTCGAATGCGCAGTCGCGCAATTTCGAGGAGCAGCTGATCCGCAACGACATCGCCTATCGCGTGTACGGCGGCCAGCGCTTCTTCGACCGCGCCGAGATCCGGGACGTGCTGGCCTACCTGCGCCTCGCCGCCAACCGGCATGACGATGCCGCCTTCGAACGGGTCGTCAACACGCCGCCGCGCGGCATCGGCGAGCGCACCATCGACCTGCTGCGCGGACGTGCGCGGCGCGAAGGGATCTCGATGTGGGAGGCCGCGCTCGGCGAACTCGTCGACAGCATGCTGGCGGCGCGGGCGAAGAATGCCCTGCGCGGCTTTCTCGGCCTGATCGACGGGATGGCGCGCGATTTCCTCGTCGATGCGGCGGCGGACGATCGCCCGGCGGACGCCGCCGCGGCCGCTTCCGGCGCAAGCGCGCAGCCTTCCGCATCGACTTCCGCATCGCTGCCGCTGGCCGAACAGATGGACCACGCGATCGCGCTGTCGGGACTGCGCGAGTACCACGAGCGCGACAAGTCGAGTGCCGAATCGCGCCTCGAGAACCTCGACGAACTGGTCAACGTGGCCGGCCGCTTCGAGCGCACGCCGGAAGACCTCGAGGCCGGCCTGTCCGATCTCGCCGCCTTCCTCGCCCATGCCGCACTCGAGGCCGGCGAATCGCAGGGCGAGTCGTGGCAGGACTGCGTGCAGCTGATGACCCTGCACTCGGCCAAGGGTCTCGAGTTCCCGCTGGTCTTCCTGGTCGGCCTCGAGGAAGGCCTGTTTCCCGGGCAGAAATCGATCGACGACCCGGGCCGGCTCGAGGAGGAACGTCGTCTCGCCTATGTCGGCATCACCCGCGCGCGCGAGCGGCTGGTGCTCTGCTACGCCGAATCGCGGCGCATGCACGGCATGGAGATGTACGGACGGCCGTCGCGCTTCCTCGGCGAGATTCCGGCCGAACTGATCGAGGAGGTGCGGCCGCGCGTGCAGGTCAGCCGGCCGCTGGCGGCGGCGAGCGGGCATGCGCGGCTCGATCCGTCGCCGGGCCTGAAGCTCGGCCAGCGCGTGCGCCACGCCAGTTTCGGCACCGGCACCGTGGTCGATTGCGAAGGCAGCGGCGCGCACACGCGCGTGCAGGTCAACTTCGAGCACGGCGGCGCGAAGTGGCTGGTGCTCGCCTACGCCGCTCTCGAACCGGCCTGAGCGCGGCAACGAAAAAGGCGGGCCGGGGCCCGCCTTTCCGCTTGCAGGGAGATCGGACTCAGCCGCGCCGGCGCGGGCGGAACTCTTCGAGGTTGCGGTCGACCGCGTCGAGCAGCGGATCGACGGCTTCCTGCGCCTTCTCCGCCGCATTGAGGGTGGTGAAGTTGACCTGCTCGCTGCCGCTCGACCACAGCGTGCTGCCGTCGGAAACGCGGTACGCCTTGACCCCCATCTGCACCGTGTACAGGGTCGAGGCCTGGCCGTAGTAGGTCATCACCTGCGAACCGACCGGCTTGGCATGCACGAACACCACGGCGTCGGCACGCCCCTGCATCGAGCGCAGGTTCGGCTGGTTGCCGTTGCCGAGGTTGGCCTCGATGACGCGGAAGCCGCGACGCTGCAGCAGGTTGACGATGGCGTCGCGGGCCGGATCGGCGATGACGTCGTCACCGGCGGCGGCGACGGCAATGGTCGGCACCCGCGGCGCCGGCGGCGGAGTCTGCTTCTTCGGCGGCGTGGAGACGGCGATCTGCGGTGCCTCGGCTTCGCCGGCGCGTGCGGCCGGCAGGTCGCGCAAGGCCTCGACATCGGCCTGCGAGGCACGCGGGCCGGGTCCGTCGGCGGCGCTCGTGCTGTCGGTGGCGACGGTGTCGACCGGCGCGGTCGTGGTGTCGACCGGTGTGGTGGTGGCCACGCGCTCGTCGGCCGGCGGCGGCGCCAGCGGCGGGTTGACCGGCGTCGTCGGCGTCGTCTGCGGCGGCGGGTTGCTGTCCGGGCCGAGTCGGGTCTCGGAGGTCGTGCTGGCGGTGGCGTTGAGGGTGCTGAAGCCCGGCAGGTGGTCGCGGAATGCCCAGGCGGCCCCGATCAGGCCGACCACCAGCACGGCGGCGATCGCCAGCGGCAGCGCGGCACTGCGCCGCGGCGCCTGCGCCGAACGCTCGAGCACCGATTGCCGCTCGTAGGCCGGCGCCACGCCCGGCGCGGTCGCCGCCTGCGCCGGGTAACCGGGCGGCATCGGCTGCGCCGACGGGGTGATGCGCGTGCTCGCCATCGGCGCGGCCGGGGTGACCGCGGCCGCCGACAGCGGACGCTGCGCCGACACCGGCGTGCGTCCGCCGACCACGGTGGCGGCGGCCGCCGACATCTTCGGCACGATCGTGATCGGTCCGCCCTTGGCCACCAGCGGATGCTCGGCGAGGTCGGCAGCCAGTTCATGGCAGCTCTGGTAGCGGTCGTCCGGCTCCTTGGCGATCATCTTCGAGAGGATCCACGAGATCCGCTCGTCGACATCGGCATTCAGCTCGCGCACGTCGGGAATCTCCGCGCGCACGACCTCGAGCATGAGGCCGAGCGGCGACTCGTCGGTGAACGGCATGCGCCCGGCCAGCATCTCGAACAGCACGATGCCGAGCGAGAAGATGTCGGAGCGCTGGTCGACGACCTTGCCGAGGCAGACCTCCGGCGAGAGGTAACCCGGAGTGCCGACGAACTCGCCGGTCGAGGTCAGCTTCTTCGACATGTCCTGGTTCGACAGGGCAATGCCGAAGTCGGCGATCTTGACCGTGCCGCGCGTCGAGATCATCAGGTTGCCGGGCTTGATGTCGCGGTGGATCACGCCCTTGTCGTGCGCCGTGGCGAGGCCGAGCGCGGTCTGGTGGATGATCTTCGCGGCCGGGCCGACCGCCACCTTGTGCTCGCGCTTGAGCAGGGTGCCGAGCGATTCGCCCTCGACGAACTCCATGACGAAGTAGGTCTGGCCCTCGTCGTCGCCGATGTAGTAGATCTGGATGATGTGCGGATCGTTGAGCGCGGCCATGCTGCGCGCCTCGCGCAGGAAGCGCTCCTTGACGCCCTCGTCGTGGGCGAGCGAGTCGGCCAGCACCTTGATCGCGACGTAACGGTTGAGCGAGGACTCGTGGCCCTTGTAGACCACGCCCATGCCGCCGCGACCGAGCTCGGCGACGATGTCGTAGTGACCCAGACGCGTCTTCATCGTTTCTCCAGGGCGCCAGGCGCCGGTTGTTGAAGTGATTCGGTGACGATGCTAGCACCGCGAATCCGCGCGGGCCGTCCAGTGTTTCGCAGCGTCAGGCCCACCCGGCTCACACGGCAAGCGTGAAGCAGTCGACATTCTACGGTCGGCAGCCGCGCGCGGGGTTGCCGGGTGCGGCCGCGGCCACCGCCTTTCATGCTGCATTGCGGCGAGCGTGGCCGGCGCGGCCCTCAGCCGTCGATGCCGTCGATCTCGACCCGCAGCTCGCGCCGGCAGATGTCGCCGCCGAGCAGGGCGAGGCCGCCGAGTTCCGGCAGGCGCCGGCGGATGTGCCGCTCGATCAGGTCGGCCTCGCCGACGTCGCGGATGTAGACCTTGAGCAGGGTGCAGGCACGGATGCGCGCGTCGCCGGCACGCCCGGCGGCAGCGAACAGCTGTTCGAGATTGCGCAGGGTCTCGTCGATCTGGGCGAGGCTGTCGCCGGCATGCTGCGAGGCGTGCCCGACCACCGCCGCAGTACCCGACAGCAGCAGCTGGTCGGCGGCGGTGACCGCGGCCCGGGCGAATGTCGGTGCGGTCGGTCCGTACTCGCGCGGGTACCGCCAGGCGCTGATCTGGCGCGGATTCTCCACCGCGCGCCCGGCCTGGCGCGCGGCGAGGCCGTACACCTGCAGGCGGCGTTCGCCGTCGCGACGGCCGATCGCGGTGGCCGCCGAGAAACCGTTGCGTGCGCGCTCGCCGAGCCCGCGCGCGCGACCGGTGCAGAAGTGCCGGTAGCGCTCGTCGTCGCCCTCGCCTTCGTTGATCGCGTCGAGGTAGTTCCACAGGCGCAGCACCTGGGCCGGCGCGCCGTCCTCGAGGACGTGCCGGTCGAGCGTCGCGGTGATCGCCCGGTAGGCCTGTTCGGCGGCCGCGGCGAGGCTGCCGGCGACCGCCTCGTCGACCTCCACCGCGAAGAACAGGTAGTCGCCGTCGCTGCTCCAGCGCAGATCGCCGTCGAAGCCCGAGCTGACCGGCGCGCGTCCGCGCCAGACTTCCAGCGGCGGATGGCCGAGCGGCTCGAGGCCGACCGCGATCCGGCGCGGATCGTCGAGGCCCGGCGGCGCGCCGAAGGCGATCACGGCGAGCACGTCGTCGTCCGCCAGCACGTCCTCGACCGGCGCGTGCTCGTAGCCGACGCGCAGGCGCGGCAGATGGGCGACGGAGTTTCCGGTGTTCGCGGGCAGATGCACGAGGTGCGAGGCAGGCTGGGTCGAAAGGCGCGGATGATACACTGCGCCGTCCCGCAGCATGGCCGGGCGGCCTCGAAACAACCAGGACGAAACCGTGACCGAATCCCAGCCAGCCACGCCGCAGACCGCGGTCGAACGCGAGCTTGCCGACCTGATCGTCAGCAGCCTCAACATCGACTGGGTCGGCGCCGAGGCGATCGACCCGGAAGCGCCGCTGTTCGGCGGCGGCGACCTCGGCCTCGACTCCATCGATGCCCTCGAACTCGCCCTGGCCGTCTCCCGACGCTACGGTTTCCAGTTGCGCTCGGACAACCCCGACAACCGGCAGATCTTCGGCAGCCTGCGCGCGCTCGCGCAGCACATCGAGCAGCATCGGACGGCGTAGGGGCCAGGGAAGGGCTAGGGGCGAGGGACTAGGGACTAGGGACTAGGGGCGAGGGGCGAGAGCTCGAAAATCGAAGATCGGAACAAGCTTGCCGTGGTGCTGCAAGAGCTTGCTCAGAGCATTCTTGGTGGCTGTACGGTGTACCCGCGCGCGTTGAGGTCCGCTTGTCGAGCCCTCGCCCCTCGCCCCCCGCCCTTTCCCAGCCCCCAGCCCCCAGCCCCTAGTCCCTAGTCCCTAGTCCCTAGTCCCTAGTCCCTAGTCCCTAGTCCCTAGCCCCCAGTCCCTAGCCCCCAGTCCCCAGCCCGTGAAACGCGCGCACGCGCAGTGGATCGCCGCGCCATGCCACCGCGCCGGCGTGGGCGCTGCCGGCGTCGAAGCGTGCCACGTGCCATTCGCTGGCCGGTCCGGCTTCGGCGGCGATCTCGGCGAGGGCGCGCGGCCGGCTGTGGTCGAACTCGAAGCGCAGGCGATCGAGGCCGAAGGCGAGGCCGCGGCCATGTGCCTTCAGCACCGCTTCCTTGCAGGTCCACAGGTCGACGAACGCGGCGTGCAAGGCATCGGCATCTTCGATCGCGGCCAGGGCGCGGGTCTCGGCGGCGGCGAAGAAGCGCGTGGCGAGCTGCAGCGGTGCCAGTTGGCGCCCGGCCGCCTCGACATCGACACCGACGGCATGCCGGCGGGCGAAGGCGAGGGCGATGCGCGCGCCGCCGTGGCTGAGATTGAAATGCGGATGCTGCGCGTCGAGCGCGAACGGCTTGCCGTGGGGGTCGCGACCGACTGCCGGCGGTTGCGCGATGCCGGCGTAGGCGCCGAGCAGGCGGCCGAGTTCGGCATGGGCAAAGGCCGACATCGCGCGCGGCGCAAGTCCTGCCGGTCGCTCCAGCAGCCACAGGTGCAACTCGTCGTCGGCGAGCACCGGTGGCGTTGCGGCGGTCTCGAACTGGTGGTCCGCGATGTGCAGCATGCGCCCATGCTTGGGGGCATTGCGGTCATGGTCAAGTCGCCGGCCTTGCCGGCGCGCGCCGGTATGCGGCATCGCGCGCTGCCCGAGCGCAGGCATCGGTCCAGCTCGCCCTGACGGATCGCGCCGGCACGACCTACAATCGGCTCGGGGTTTTCGCCGGAGCATCGCGGTTTGATCTCGTCCTGGGTCCTGCTGCTGGTCTCGGTCGTCTACGTCGGCGGGTTGTTCGCGCTCGCCTACTACGGCGACCGCAAGCCGCTCTACCCGACCCGCGAATGGCTGCGGCCGATCGTCTACAGCCTGGCCCTGGCGGTGTACTGCTCGTCGTGGACGTTCTACGGTGCGGTCGGCAGCGCGGCACGCTCGAGCCTGTCGTACCTGCCGATCTATCTCGGCCCGATCCTGCTGTTCGTGCTTGGTTTCGGCCTGTTCCGCCGGCTGGTGCTGATCGCCAAGGAACAGAAGGTCACCTCGATCGCCGATTTCATCGGCTCGCGCTTCGGCAAGTCGCACGCGCTCGGCGCGCTGGTGACGATCATCGCCATCACCGCCATCGTCCCCTACGTCGCCCTGCAGCTGAAGGCGGTGGCGATGGGCATCCACGTGCTGACCGCGGCCAGTCCGCTCGAAGGGCCGCCGCCGCTGCTCGCCGACAGCGCGCTGTATGTCGCCATGCTGCTCGCCGTGTTCGCGATCCTGTTCGGCACGCGCGGCATCGATGCCACCGAACACCACCACGGCATGATGCTGGCGGTGGCCGCCGAATCGTTGGTCAAGCTGCTCGCCTTCATCGCCGTCGGCGTCTATGCGCTGCTGCATGCCGATGGTCTGGCGGCATTCAGCCAGCCGCTGCGCGAGCGCCTGCCGCTCGAACTGCCGACCGGCTTCCTCGCCCAGACCGTGCTCGCCTTCACCGCGATCTTCTGCCTGCCGCGCCAGTTCCAGGTCGGCGTGGTCGAGTGCGAGAACCCCGCCGACCTCGACCGCGCACGCTGGATGTTCCCGCTCTACCTGCTGGTCATCTGCGCGCTGGTGCTGCCGATCGTGCATGCCGGCGCGCAGGCCGCGGCCGGCACCAACATCGCCCCGGACGCCTACGTGCTGTGGCTGCCGATGGCCAACGGCGACCATCTGCTCGCCGTGTTCGCCTACATCGGCGGCTTCTCCGCGGCGACCGGCATGGTCATCGTCGCCTCGGTGGCGCTGGCGACGATGGTCAGCAACGACCTCGTCATGCCGGCGTTGTTGCGCATCCGCGCCCTGCACCTGGAGAAGCGCGACGATCTCTCCGGCATCGTCCTCGGCGTGCGCCGCACCGCCATCGTCCTGCTCGCCCTGCTGGCCTTCGCCTACTACCGCTTCACCACCCAGAACCAGAACCTCGCCGCGATCGGCCTGTTGTCGTTCGCCGCGGTCGCCCAGTTCGCGCCGGCGATCGTCGGCGGCCTGTACTGGCGCGGCACCAGCCGGATCGGCGTCATCGCCGGCCTCGTTTCCGGCTTCGCGGTATGGGCCTACACCTTGCTGGTGCCGTCGCTGGCGCAGGCCGGCTGGGTATCCGGGCAATGGTTCAGCGACGGTCCGTTCGGCTTCGGCTGGCTGCGGCCGCAGGCGCTGTTCCACCTGCAGGGCTGGGACCCGCTGACCCACGGCACGTTCTGGTCGCTGCTGGTCAACGTCGGCAGCCTGGTGTTCGTTTCCCTGCGTTTCCGTCCGAGCGTGGAGGAACGCCTGCGCGCGGCGGTGTTCGTCGATCCCGGCGCGATGCGGCCGAGCCAGGTCAGCGAATGGCGCGGCCGGGTCAGCGTCGGCGACCTGCGCGCGGTGGCCGACCGCATCGTCGGCGAGCGCAATGCCGCGCGCGCCTTCGAGGAATACGAGCAGGGCGCCGGCAAGAAGCTGACCGCCGATGCCGCGGCCGACCGCGCCCTGCTGCAGCACACCGAACGCCTGCTTGCCTCGGCGATCGGCGCGGCTTCGGCGCGGCGCATGCTGACCTCGGCCCTGCGCGGTACCGGCCTCGACCTCTCCGAGGCGGTCGCCATGCTCGACGAGACCTCGCAGGAGCTGCGCTTCAACCGCGAGCTGCTCGCGGTCACCTTCGAGAACATGATGCAGGGCATCAGCGTGGTCGATGCCGACCTCTGCATCGTCGCCTGGAACCGCCGCTACCTCGACCTGTTCGACTATCCCGAAGGCTTCGTCTACGTCGGCCGTCCGGTCGCCGACCTGATCCTCTACAACGCCTCGCGCGGCCTGCTCGGCGACGAGGATGCGGACGTGCTCGTGGCCAAGCGTCTCGGCCACCTGCGCCTCGGCCGCCCGCACGTGTTCGTGCGCTGGCGGCCGGATGGCCGCGTCATCGAGACGCGCGGCGATCCGTTGCCGGGCGGCGGCTACCTGACCACGTTCACCGACATCACCGCCTACAAGCGCGCCGAACAGGCGCTGATCGAATCCAACGAGACGCTCGAGCAGCGCGTCGACCAGCGCACCCATGAACTCAGCGAGGCGCTGGTCGCGCAGGAACTGGCCAAGCGCCAGGCCGAGGCGGCGAACCTGTCGAAGACGCGCTTCCTCGCGGCCGCCAGCCACGACCTGTTGCAGCCGCTCAATGCCGCGCGCCTGTTCACCTCGGCGCTGCACCACCAGCCCGGCCTCGACGAGGAGGCGGAAACCCTCGTCGAGCGCATCGATGCCTCGTTCAAGGCCGCCGAGGACCTGCTCGATGCCCTGCTCGATGCCTCGCGCCTGGACGCCGGCAAGTTCCACGCCGATGTCGGCTCGGTGTCGCTGGCCGAAGTCATCGAGCCGCTGAGGAACGCGTTCAACGTGCAGGCTGCCGCGCGCGGCCTGCGCCTGCGCTTCGTCGACAGCCAGGCCTGGGTCAGGACCGACGCCCAGCTGCTGCGTCGCATCCTGCAGAACTTCCTCTCCAATGCACTGCGCTACACGCGCCACGGCAGCGTGCTGCTCGGCGTGCGCTGGCTGTCGCCCGAGCTGCTGCGCATCGAGGTGCGCGATACCGGCCCCGGCATCGCGCCCGACCAGCAGGCGTCGATCTTCGACGAGTTCCGCCGCGGCACCCAGGCCTCGCCGTGGGGCGAGAAGGGACTCGGTCTCGGCCTCGCCATCTGCGAGCGCATGGCACGCCTGCTCGGCCATCGCCTGAGCCTGCGTTCGCGGCCCGGCCAGGGCTGCGTGTTCGCGATCGACGTGCCGCGGGTGGCAGCGCCGAACCTTCCGGTCGCCGGCGGCACCGAACGCAGCCGCGCCGCGGGCCTCACCGAGGGCTTGCACGCACTCTGCCTCGACAACGAACCGGCGATCCTCGAGGGCATGGCGGCCCTGCTCAAGCGCTGGGGGGTCACCTGCGACCTCGCCGAGAACACCGAGGCGGCCCTGGCTGCGGTGCGCCGGCGGCGTCCCGACCTCATCCTCGCCGACTACCACCTCGATGGCAGCGAGGACGGCCTGACCGCCCTGGCCGAACTGCGCGCGGCCTGCCATCCGCCGCCGCCCGGTGCCCTCGTCACCGCCGACAACAGCCCCGAACTGACCGCCCAGGTGCGCGAACTCGGCCATGTCCTGCTGCGCAAGCCGGCCAAGCCGGCGGCCTTGCGCGCGGTCATTGCGCAGCTGGGGAGGAAGGGGCGGGCTGGGGGCTAGGGGCTAGGGGCTAGGGGCTAGGGGCTAGGGGCTAGGGGCTAGGGGCTAGGGGCTGGTGGAGGGCGAGGGGCGAGGGGCGAGGGCTCGAAGATCGAAGACCGGAACAAGCTTGCGTGGTGTTGCAAGAGATTCGGGAACTCTCGTTTTTGCGCCTTCATCCCGGCGGAAGCCGGAATGACGAGCTGGTTCAGAGCGTCCTTGGGAGGTGGCTGTACGGTTTACCCGCGCGTGTTGAGGTCCGCTTGTCGAGCCCTCGCCCCTCGCCCCTCGCCCCTCGCCCTCCACTAGCCCCTCGCCCCTCGCCAGCCCCTAGCCCCTAGCCCCTAGCCCCTAGCCCTCCACCAGCCCCTATTCCCTGGCCCCCGCTTCACAAGTACCCTGCCGACAGGCACGCGAGGGTGAAGCTCATGCTGAAAGTGCTGGTGGCGAGTTCCAAGGGTGGATGCGGCAAGAGCACCATTGCCACGCATCTGGCGGCGTATTACGCGCTGAAGGGCAAGGCGACCGTGCTCGCCGATGCCGACCGGCAGGGTTCGAGCTCGCGCTGGTGTGCCCGCCGCGCGGTCCTCGACAGCGCCGTGCTGCCGGTCGATGCCACCCGCAGCGGCTGGTTGAAACGGATTCCCGCCGACGCCGAGCGCGTGATCATCGACACCGGCGCCGGCGTGCGTGCCAGCGAGATCGCCGAATACATCGACGATGTCGATGCCATCGTCGTGCCGGTGCTGCCGTCGACGATCGACCTCGAGGCGACCGAAGCATTTCTCGCCGATCTCGCCAAGGTGCCCCGCATCAAGCGCGGCAAGCTGCCGGTCGGGCTGGTCGCCAACCGCACGCGGCCGTGGACGAACGCGACCCAGGCCGCGCTCGAGGCGATGCGCGCGCTGCCGTTTCCGCTGGTCGCCACCTTGCGCGATTCGCAGGCCTACGTGCTGCTGACCGGGCTCGGCAAGAGCCTGTTCGACTATCACTCCGAGAACGTGCGCGCGCATCAGGAAGACTGGGCCAAACTGCTGCGCTGGCTGAAGAAGGTCGGCTGAGAACGCTCCGGCGGTTGGGCGGAGCGCGTGCTTGCGGCATGATGGCCGCCCCGCATGCCGGAGTTGCCATGTCGATCCGCCAGATCATCCTCCTGCGGCATGCGCATGCCGAACCGCCGGCGCCGGGTCAGGCCGACCTCGATCGCCCGCTGACCGACGACGGCCAGCAGGAAGCGCGCGCGGCCGCCGACTGGCTGGCCGCGCACGGCGTCGAGCCGGCGGTCGTCTTGTGTTCGCCGGCGCGGCGCACGCGCCAGACCGCCGAGCGTGTCGTCGAGGCACTCGCCGCCAGCGCCGCCCTGCACATCGAGCCGCGCATCTACGAAGCGACCCCGGCCGACCTGCTCGACCTGATCGAGGAGCACGCCGGGCGCGACTGCGTGCTGGTGGTCGGCCACAACCCCGGCCTGGAAACGCTGGTCGCCCTGCTCACCGACGGCACCTCGGACAACGGTCGCGGCATGCCGCCGGCGGCGATCGCCTGGCTGCATGTCGATGCCGACGGCGCGCTCGAACCCGGCGCGGCGAACCTGCGGCATTTCTGGTGGCCTTGACCCGGCGGCGTCGCAACGGCTTGCTGCAGCGATGAACACCGCGTTCGCCCGTCCCGCCGCGCCGGCGCCTGCACTTCGCGGGGCCGGCGCGGCACGCCGCCTGCCGCGTCTGGTTGCGTGCGCATGGCTGGCTTGCCTTGGCGGCCTTGCCGGCAGCTTGCCGGCGCAGGAGGCGGCCGGGGCGGCGGCAGCCGACGAAGGCCTGGTCCTGCTCGACAGTGCACGCTCGCATGCCGAGTTCAGCGTCAAGGTGCTGTGGATGTTCGATGTCGAGGGCAGCTTCGGCCACGTCAACGGCCATGTGCGCATCGACTCCGCCGCCGGCACCGGCATCGTCGACGCGCGCATCGATGTCAATGCGGTCCGCATGCGCCGCAGCGGCACCGAGGAATGGGTCAAGTCGGAGGAGTTCTTCGACGTCGCCCGCCACCCCGAGATCCGCTTCCTGTCCGATCCGTTCCCGCTGGCGCGGCTGGCCGAAGGCGGTGAACTGCCGGGCTCGCTCGGCCTGCGCGGCATCCGCAGCCGGGTCGTCTTCGTCCTGCGCCCGGCCGGCTGCGCCCGTCCCGGCATCGAATGCGCGGTCGAGGCGAGCGGCACCCTGCGCCGGGCCGCCTTCGGCATGCGCTCGCGCAAGGGCACGCTGGCCGACAAAGTCGAGTTGCACCTGTCGGTGTGGCTCGACGAGGCGGTCGCGGCGAGGGCGCCGTGAGCGCCGGCGTCGTGCGCAGCCTGCTGGCCGGCCTGGCCGCGCTGCTGCTGGCCGCCTGTTCGGTCAACCGCCAGCTCGCCCGCCAGGCCGATGCGATCGTCGCCGACACCCGGCCCGCCGCCATCGACTGCCCGCGCGCCGACCATTGCGCGATCGATTCGCCGATGCGCGCGCTCGCCGCCGATGCGCGCGCCGCTTCGACGTCCGAGCGGCCGGTGCACCATGTCAACCTGCTCGAGCAGGGCGAGGAATCGCTGCTGCTGCGCGTGCACCTGATCCGCGCCGCGCGCCGCAGCATCGACATCCAGACCTTCATCTGGGCCGACGACGACTCCGGCCGCCTGCTGATCGACGAGTTGCTTGCTGCCGCGCGCCGCGGCGTGCGCGTGCGCATCATCGCCGACCAGCTGTTCTCGCTGGAGGACACCGAGCTGCTGTCGCGGCTCGCGCGCATCCACGCGAACTTCGAGGTGCGCATCTACAACCCGACCTTCCACAAGGCGGTGACGCGGCCGATCGAGTTCGCCGCCAGCGTGCTGTGCTGTTTCCGCCGCTTCAACCAGCGCATGCACAACAAGCTGTTCCTCGTCGACGGCGAGTTCGGCATCGCCGGCGGGCGCAACCACCAGAACCGCTATTTCGACTGGGACCACGAGTTCGATTACCGCGACCGCGACGTGCTGGTCACCGGGCCGGCCGCCGGGCAGGCGATGGCGGTGTCGTTCGAGACGTTCTGGGCCTACCGCCGGGCAGTGCCGCTGACCCGCCTGAACGACGTCAACCGGCGCATCGTCGCCGATGCCGATGCCGGCCTCGAGTTGCCGCCACCGACCCTCGCCGCCGACCCGCAACGCGTGCGCCAGCTGCTCGTCGATGCCGGTGATGCGGCGGTGATCGGCGAGCGCTTCGTCGACACGGCGCTGCGCGTCGGCCATGTCGACTATTTCTCCGACGATCCGGAAAAGCAGGACGGCGAAGCCGACGTCAACCGCCAGCTCGGCGAACGCATCGCCCGCCTGATCGCCGGCACGCGCGAGCGCCTCGTCGTGCAGACGCCGTACCTCGTCATCAGCAAGCGCGCGCGCAAGGTGTTCCGCGAGTTGCGCGAGCGTCCCGAGCGGCCGCGGGTGATCGTTTCGACCAATTCGCTGGCCTCGACCGATGCGTTCTACGTCTACGCGCTCTCGCACAAGTACAAGAAGCGCTACCTCAAGCTCGGCTTCCACATCTACGAATTCAAGCCGTTCCCGGGCGACGCGGCCGCGCTCGTCGCCGGGTACGAGCAGCTTTCCGGCGGCGCCGGCGGCAACGGCTACCAGCGCTACGGTCGCGCGCCGGTCAGCTCGCGCGGCGTACGCGTCGGCATGCACGCGAAGTCGATCGTGATCGACCGCCGCACCACCCTGATCGGCTCGCACAACTTCGATCCGCGCTCGGACGACTACAACACCGAATCGGGCTTCATCTTCGAGGACGCGGCGCTGGCCGCGCGCATCGAGGCGGCGATCCTGCGCGATACCGAGCCGCAGAATGCCTGGACGATCGCCAAGCGTCCGCGCACGAACCTCCTCCACCGCATCAACAACGCCATCGCCGACTTCTCGACCGCCCTGCCGCTGTTCGACTTCTGGCCGTTCCGTTATGCCACCAGCTACGAGCTCGACGAGGGTTGCCGGCCGCTGCCGCCGAACGATCCCGGATTCCATGACTGCTACACCGCGGTCGGCGACTTCCCCGAGGTCGACCTGCCGCTGAAGACGATCTACACGCGCATCGCCACCGCCTTCGGCGCCCCCGCGGTCGGCATCCTGTAGGCGGGGGCGGTTTTCTGCCGGATCCCAGATTGACGCGCAAGGTGCCGCCGTCTAGTCTCAGCGACCGGTTTCACCCCACATCTGGAGCGGCAAGCCATGTCCCTGGACATAACGATCGAACTTGGCGACGAAGACCTCGACCACTTCATCGGCGCAATGCGGCGGGCCCAGGAGAAGGCCGCCCACATGTCGCCCGAGGCGATCACTTCCGCCGCCTCGAGCCTGCTCGTCGACGTGCCGAAAGTGAAGATTCCCGCCTTCATCCGCGACCGTCTCGAGAAGCTCGACACGATGGTCCAGCTGGTCCGGGACGAGGGCTACGGCCTGCCCGACGAGGACCGCCAGCGGGTGCTGTCCTGCCTGGCCTATTTCGCCGACCCGCACGACATCATCCCCGACAACGTGCCGGTGATCGGTTTCCTCGACGACGCGATCATGATCGAGCTCTGCGTGCGCGAACTGCGCCCGGAGATCGATGCCTATTCGGACTTCGTGCTCTACCGCCTGCGCGAGGCCGAGCGTCGCGGGGTCGACCCGGCCACCCTGCGCACCGGTCGCGTCGACTGGCTGGAAACGCGCCGCCAGGAGGCGCACGAGGCGATGCGCCGGCGCCGTCGCGACGGATACGGCGGCGGCTGGTCGCCGACCCTGTTCCGCATGCGCTGAGCGCATCCCCGGAAGGAATCGGAAAAGGCGGCCGCGAGGCCGCCTTTTTCATGTCCGCGCCGCGCCGGGCAGGTGGCCCGGCCGCCGCCTTACACGCGCGCGCGCTCGAGCGGGCGGCCACGGTGCATGAGCGTCCATTCGGCATGTTCGGCCAGCGCCGCTTCGCCGAGTGCGCGCAGGATCCTGCGCTTGCCGTCGTCGTCCGCCGCGCGGTCGAGCGCCGCGCGGGCCTGGGTGAACAGGTGCTGCATGTAGCGGTACTGCTTGATCAGTTCCTTGTCGGCCTTGCGGTAGGCGTAGGCCTCGCGCACCGCGGCGATCACCGACAGCGCGCCCATCAGGGCCACCAGGCCGGTCTTCGCCGCGTCCGGCAGCACCTGGATGGTCGCCGCGAGGAACACGCAGATGGCGATGCCGGTCCACAGGCTCAGCGCGCCGAGGCGCTCGGTGCGGCGGTGGGTGGCGGCCCGCTCGATGCCGCGGCGGCGGTAGAAGCCGAGCTGGCCGTTGCCCTCGGCATCGCCGACCCATTCGGCGACGACGGCGTCGAGGTCGACTCCCGGCGCCGGTGCGGCGGCCGCCTCGAGCGCGGCGGAACGCATGACGTTGCGGATCCAGTCGAGTTCGACATCCTGCTTCTGCAGGAAATCGTCATGGGCAAACTCGGCATCGTCATGGGTGGCGAGACCGGCGCGTCGCCAGTACATTTGCACGCGCAAGCCCTCGGCGAGCGCGCGGTAGTCGAGATACTTGCGGTGCCAGGAGCGCCGCCGCGCCAGGCGGTCGATGCCGACGCCGGCGGCGAACAGGGCGAGGAACACGAAGATCATCGGATTCTGCGAAAGCTGCTCGTAGCCGATGAAGGCGATGCCCATCAGTGCGGCAATCGAATACAGCGCGCGCATGGCGAAGATCACCCGGCGCCGATGCAGCAGGGCGAGGCGGTCGGCCAGCACGAAGCGGCGCTCGATCGGCGAGGCCGGCAAGGCGGCATCCCCGACGCCACCGGCGCGCGCGCCGGCGGGGTCCGCCAGTCCGGCGCTATCGTCCTGCCAGACCGACAGGCGCGCGAGCATGCGCTGGAACTCCGGCGGTGCCGGTCCGTCGCCGTCGATCGCCTGGTCGCCGCCGCAGCGCCAGAACGCCTGCAGCGGTCGCAACGGCGCCGCCGGCGCGCCACCGTCCGCCCGCGAACAGGCGATGTGGAAGGCAAAGCGCTCGTGGCCGCCGCCGAACGGATTGAGCACGGCGGCATGGCGGCGGCGCTCGACCAGCGCCGGCTTCACTCCGTCGAGGTGGAAGGCGACGATGTCGGCGGTGCCGCCGGTGCCGCGCGCCGGGCGCCCGTCCCACAAGGCCAGCAGCAGGTGGCAATGGCTGGCGATGTAGATGCCGGCCTGGGTGTAGTGCCAGGTGCGCAGGTGCGCATCGCTGTCGCGGGCGGCCAGCATGTCGGCATCGACCTCGGGCATCTCGATGACCGTCGAGCGCGCCAGCAGCGCCTCGAAACGCCGGCGCGCCTCGTCGGCGACGAAATCGCGCAGGTAGGAGGCCCGCGACATCGGCAGCACGGCGATCACCCTCAGGCCGAGCTCGAGGGCTTCCTCGGCGACCAGCTGGTCGCCGCCCTCGGCCAGCGAGGTGACCACGGTCACCGCCAGTCCCGGGTTCTCCAGGCTGAGCGCGGCGAGGAAATCCGCGACCCGCAGGCGCAGGGCGGGGATCTCCCCCGGCGCCGGATCGCGATGGCTGGTGACGCCGATGAGGAGGGGCTCGCTGCAATCCATGGGCGAACCCCCTGGCCGGATGGCCTAGCGACCGAAGCCGAAGAT
The DNA here is from genome assembly GCA_934526015.1 of uncultured Dokdonella sp. Lineage (GTDB taxonomy): Bacteria > Pseudomonadota > Gammaproteobacteria > Xanthomonadales > Rhodanobacteraceae > Dokdonella. The sequence goes on along the minus strand of CAKSZY010000007.1, from coordinate 19,339 downwards.
CTGGACGACGAGATTCGCTGCCAGCAGCAGCGAGGTCAAGCCGAGCAGCAATCCGAGCACCCGCTGTGGAACGGTCCAGGTCGCCGCGATGTTGAGGCCGCCGTTCTTGATCTGCGGATCGTCGCGGACGGTGACCGGCCTTCCTCCGCCAGTCGGGGTGAGGACCACCGCCAGGGCGTAGTCGTAGATATGCAGCTTCTTGTTCCGGTTCGTCACCTCGACGGCCGGACGCTGGTAGTTGGCGGGGTGCTTGAATCCATCGAACTCCTTGTCGGCATCCGCATACGGCTTCTTGTCGAGAACGTTGTCGAAGATCCAGAGGGCGTCGCCCCCGGTAGTCGGCAAGCTCGCCTTCCAGGTGGAACCGCCCCCCCAGCTGATCGCGTCGTCGTCGATGACGAAGCGCAGGATCACGTCGGACTTGACCACCCGCAGGTTGAGGTCGCCGGCCCGGTTGAGCAACGCTTCCTTGCCGGCCTGATTCAATCCGGTGTACCTGAATTCCACGGCATCCTGTTGTTCCGGACCGGTGCTTCCCTTCACCGGGATCAGCTTGACGAGGATTTCGACGACGGTAGCCATGCGGGTTTGCTCCTGTCTTGGAAGGTCCGGGATTCCCGGGTCTGATTCTCGATGCCGGTCAGGGACCGTTGCCGCGGTACCCCGTGGCCTCGAGGCGGCTGGCGAACGCGTCGGCCTCATCGTGCCTGCCTAGCGCACGCAGGGCCCTGACGTGACCGGCAAGCTGGAACGGCTCGCCGCGCCCGGCCGCGGGCTCGAGCAGTTCGACCACGCGCGACCACGCCTGGATCGATTCGGTCTCGCGTCCCAGAGCATGGCTCTCGCCGGCGACGATCATCAGCGCGCGGGCCTGTTGCCACTCGAAGCTGCGGCGCAGCAGCGGCGACACCGCCAGCAGGCCGATGCGCTGGGCCACGCCTTCGGCCATGCGCATCGCTTCGAGGTGCTCGCCATTCGCGCCGCGCTGGCGTGCCTCGAGCAGCGACACGCGCGCCCGCAGCAGTTGCCAACGGGCAACCCTGCCGTCGCGCTCGACGAGGCGGTCGGCGATCCGGCGCGCCTGCGCAATCGCGACATCGGCGCGCGCCCCCGGCGGCGACATTTCGGCGAGACCGAGCAGGGCGTCGGCATGGATTTCCGCCCAGCGCGAATTGTCCGCATCGCTGCGCGCCAGCCCCTCGGCAAGTTCGACGGCCCGCAGCATCTGCGCAAGGGCCGGTTCGCCATCGCCAAGCGCGGCGGTGATGTGGGCGAGCGAACGCTCGCTGATCGACAGCGCCTCCTTCAACGCGGTGGAGGCCGCCATGTCGCCGAGCGCGCTTTCGTACAGGGCGATTTCCGCCCGGCGATGGGTGGCGGCGTCGGCGATCCGCCCTTGCGCGAAAGTGGCATCGGCCAGCCAGGCCCGCGCCTGGCCGGCACGCAGCAGGCGGGTGACATCGCCGGGTTGCCGCGACAGCGAGGCCATCGCCGCCTCGAGTTCGGAGGCGAACACGCGCGCCGCCTCGGCGGACCGACCCTCGCCGAGCAGCAGGGTGCCGAGGTTGCTGTTCGCATAGCCGACCTCGGCCTGCCAGTCCTCGTTGGCCGGGTCGATGGCGACGAGGCGTTCGGCCAGCGCCTTGTACTGCTGGAACTCGGGCTCGGCACTGGCGTAGTCGCCGCGCTGGTAGGCGATGTAGCCGACCCAGTAGACACTCTGCGCATGGTCGAACACGCGCTGGCCGTTGTCGGGTTCGCGCTCGAGCAGTTCTGCGGTGGTGGCCGCGGCCTGGCGGAACACGCCGAGCGCCTCGTCGAGCTGGCCGCGCAGGTTCAGCACCTCGCCGATCTGCTGCAGGGCGCGCGCGCGGCGGGCGAGGGCGTCGGCATCGAGGTTGGCCGGTTTCTGCGTCTCGTAGTAGGCCAGTGCCTCCTTGCCGACCGCATCGAGGGTGGCCAGCTTGCCGTCCGGCTCGAGCTTGCGGCGCAGGTCGCCGAGCATGAACTCGACGAGGCCCTCGGCGTGGCGACGTTGCGCCTCGGCGTCGCGGCGCGCGGTGATGGTGGTGATGGCGAAGGTGGCGAACAGCACGGCGGCGAGGATCGAGGCCATGGTGACGACCAGCATCAGGCGATGCCGGCGCTGCTGTTCGCGGCGGATGAAGCGGTCGAAACCGAGCCCGAGGATGCCGGCAACGAGCTTCAGGCGGGCATTCGCGCGACCGTCGCCGTGCGGCCGCAGGTCGGCCGCGACCGGTTCGCCGCGGTGCCCGGCGTGGGCGTCGAGGAGACCGGCCAGCGACGGCGGGAAGCACGGCGCGTCGGGCGATTCGGGCGCGCCCTCGACGATCAGGCAATGGATGCGGTCGCCACGGCCGAGCTTGCGGAAGGCCTCGACCTCGGCATCGACCCAGCGCGACCGCGCGGCGGCCGGCGAACAGACCACGACCAGGCACCAGGACTGGCGCAGGGCCTCTTCGATGGTGTAGCCGAGGTCGCTGGCCGTCGACAGCTCGTCGCGGTCGCGGAACACCGGACTCAGGCGTGCCGGCACCACGCCGGCTGCCACCGGCATGCCGACCAGCGGTGCGGGAATGCGATAGGACTCGAGGGCGCGGTGCAACCACGCCGCCCACGCCGTGTCGGCATGGCTGTAGCTGATGAACGCCCAGTAGCGGAAACCCGGGTCGGGTTGCCGGTCCGTCATCTGCGTTCCCCGCGCCACGGCATCCTGGACCGGGCCCTCGCGGCCTAGCGTAGCACCAGGATGTGATCTGGTTCACATTCTTGCCCCGACGGCCGGCGCGGCGGCGGCGCCGGCCGCGCCGGAACGAAAAATGCCCGCACGCGGCGGGCATTTTCTGACCGGGGCGGGACCCCGGCTCCAGCAGCAAGGAAGGATGCCCGCGCTGCGCGGGCATCCAGCCTTACTTGATCTTCGCTTCCTTGTAGGCGACGTGCTTGCGGACGACGGGATCGTACTTCTTGATCTCCATCTTTTCCGGCGTCGTCTTCTTGTTCTTGTCGGTCGTGTAGAAGTGGCCGGTGCCGGCCGAGGACACGAGACGGATCTTGTCGCGCTTGGATGCCATGGTTCGCTACTCCTCAGATCTTCTCGCCGCGCGCACGCAGCTCGGCAACGACGGCGTCGATGCCCTTCTTGTCGATGGTGCGCAGGCCGTGGCCCGAGACGCGCAGCTTGATCCAGCGGTTCTCGCTGGCGACCCAGAAGCGGCGGTCGTGGAGGTTCGGCAGCCAGCGGCGCCGCGTCTTGTTGTTGGCGTGGGAAACACTGTTGCCGGACTGGAAACTCTTGCCGGTTACCTGGCATACCTTGGACATGCGAACCTCGACTCGATTCAAGTGACCGACCTTGGCCAGGTCGGACGCGGCCCAGCGGCGACGGTGCGCCACGCGGTGCTGGAGTGCCCGGGCCGGCGGCAGGACGAACCGCGTAGCGCGATCTGCCGGTCCCGGAAGGGACGCTGAAGCCTGAGCGAGCCGCGCTTTATAGCGGAATCAGCGGTTTGCCGCAAGCCGATGCCGCCGTCGCCGGCCCGCCCGGGGGGCCGTGCTCAGACTTCCTCGGCGGCCGTGCGCCGTGAACGGCGGATCAGCCAGGCCACGCCGCGCAGGTCGGAAATGCCGGCGAGGGCGCGATCGAGGTTGTTGTACTTGGACACCCCGGTGGCGCGCGGGCGATGGTGGACCGGCACGCTCTCCACCTGCCAGCCGTCGCGCAGCATCAGCGCCGGCAGGTAGCGGTGCATGTGGTCGAAATACGGCAGGTCGAGGAAGGCCGCGCGCTCGAACAGCTTGATGCCGCAGCCGCTGTCGGGCGTGCGGTCGCGCAACAGCCGGGCACGGATCGCGTTCGCCCATTTCGAGGCACGGCGCTTGCTGCCGGGATCCTTGCGCTCGACCCGCCAGCCGACCAGCAGCCGCAGCGATGCCGCGCCGGCATCGCGTCGCGCGAGCAGCCGCGGAATGTCGGCCGGGTCGTTCTGGCCGTCGCCGTCGAGGGTGGCGATCCACGGCGCGCGCGCGGTCTTGACCCCGTTGCGGATCGCCGTGCTCTGTCCGCTGCGCACCGCATGCCGGATCACCCGCAGCTCGGCGATGCGCGCCTTCGCCGCGACCAGCACGGCGAGGGTGTCATCGGTGCTGGCGTCGTCGACGAACACCGCCTCGAAATCGACGCGTCCGCGCAGCGCCGCGACGATCTCGTCGAGCAGGGCAGCGACATTGCCGCCCTCATTGAAGACCGGAACGACGACACTCAGTTCGGGCATGACCGTTTCCGCGCCGCCGCGTCAGCGCACCTTCTCGAGGATGCCGTCGAGTTCGTCGAGACTGTGGTAGTGGATGACCAGCTTGCCGCGGCCGTTGCGGCCGTGGCTGATGGCGACGCGTGCACCGAGCTTGGCGGAAAGTTCCGATTCGAGCGCGGCGATGTTGGCGTCGACGCGCGCCTTCGCCGGCGTGGACTTCTTCGCCGGCGTGCCGGCCCGGCGCACCGCCTCCTCGAGTTCGCGCACGCTCCAGTTCTTCGCCACCGTCTCGCGCGCGAGCGCGAGGGCGCGCGGCGCGGCCAGTGACAGCAGCGCACGCGCATGACCCATGTCGAGCTTGCGCGCGTCGAGCAGGGCGCGGATCTCGGCCGGCAGTTCGAGCAGGCGCAGCAGGTTGCTCACGCTTGCGCGCGAGCGCCCGATCACGTCGGCGGCCTGCTGGTGGGTCAGCTTGAACTCCTCGATCAGGCGCGCCAGTGATTGCGCCTCCTCCAGCGCGGACAGATCCTCGCGCTGGATGTTCTCGATCAGGGCGATGGCGACCGCGGCGCGGTCGTCGATGCCGCGCACGAGCGCGGGAATCTCGCTGAGGCCGGCACGCTGCGCGGCGCGCCAGCGGCGTTCGCCGGCGATCAGCTCGTGGCGACCCGGCCCGACCACGCGCACGATCACCGGCTCGATGACGCCCTGGCTGCGGATCGAGGCGGCCAGTTCTTCCAGCTTGTCCTCGTCGAACGTGCGCCGCGGCTGGTACTTGCCGGCGGTGATCGAGGTGATCGCGAGCTGCCGCAGTTCGCCTTCGCCGGCGGCGGTTTCGGCCGCGTCCGCGCTGTCGCGCGCGCCGAGCAGGACGTCGAGTCCGCGGCCGAGTCCGAGTCCGCGTTTCTTCGCTGCCATCATGCATGTTCCCGGGTGGTGGACGCGCTGGACGGCGCGCGTTCGCGACGCAGCATCTCGCCGGCCAGGCCGAGATAGGCGATCGCGCCGCGCGACTCGCGGTCGTAGAGGTTGATCGGCTTGCCGTGGCTCGGTGCCTCGGCGAGACGGATGTTGCGCGGGATGACCGAGCGCAGCACCTTGTCGCCGAAATGCTTGACCAGCTGCGCGGAGACTTCGTTGGCGAGATTGTTGCGCACGTCGTACATCGTGCGCAGCAGGCCGTCGATCTCCAGTTGCGGATTGAGGCGCTTGCGCACGGCGGTGATCGTGTCGACCAGACTCGACAGGCCTTCGAGGGCGAAATACTCGCACTGCACGGGGATCAGCACGCCATCGGCGGCAGTCAGCGCATTGAGGGTGAGCAGGTGCAGCGACGGCGGACAGTCGATGAGGATCACGTGGTAGCGCCCGGCCACGCGCGCGAGCGATTCCTTCAGGCGCTGCTCGCGGGCCAGCGCATCCATCAGCTTGATCTCGGCGGCGGTCAGGTCGCCGTTGCCGGGCAGCAGGTCGAAGCCGGCCTCGGTGGCGACGATCGCCTGTTCGATCGGCACTTCCTCGAGCAGCACGTCGCAGCCGTTCGGCTTGGCTTCGCGCTTGTCGATGCCCGACGCCATGGTCGCGTTGCCCTGCGGGTCGAGGTCGACCAGCAGCACCTTGCGCCGGGTCTCGGCCAGGGCGGCGGCGAGGTTGACGGCGGTGGTGGTCTTGCCGACGCCGCCTTTCTGGTTGGTGATCGCGATGATGCGCGTCATGAGGGTTTCCCTGCGTCCGCCGCGCGGTCGCCGCGACGGATTGTGACGAGATGGCGCTCGGCGTCCAGTCCCGGCACGTCGAGGCGACGGACCGATTCGACTTCGAAGCCGGCCGGCAGCAGGGCGCGTTCATCCTGCGGATCGCGGCCCTTCAGCGCCAGCCAGCGACCGCCCGGCGCCAGCAGGTGGCCGCCGAGGGCGAGCATGTCGGCCAGTGTGGCGAACGCGCGGGCGGTGATGCAATCGAACGACCCCTGCACGGTCTCGACGCGCGCCTCGATCACGCGCGCCCCGGTCAGGCCGAGCTGGCGCACGGCCTCGCGCAGGAAGCGCGCCTTTTTGCCGTTCGAATCGACCAGCGCAACCGCCTCGAAACGCCGCGCCAGGGCGAGCGGAATGCCGGGCAGGCCGGCGCCGCTGCCGAGGTCGGCGAGGCTTGGGCCATCGACGAACGGCAGCACGGCCAGCGAATCGAGCAGATGGCGGGTGACCATCCCGCCCGGGTCGCGCACCGCGGTCAGGTTGTAGGCCGCGTTCCAGCGCACGAGCAGGTCGACGTAGTCGAGCAGGCGCTCGATCGTCGCTTCGCCCAGCTCGAGCGAAAGTTCCGCCACGCCCGCAGCGAGACGCTTCCGCAGCGCTTCGCGCTCGGACATGTCCGGACCCGGAAACGAAAAGGGCGCCAAGTATCGGCGCCCGGACGGCGTAAATCCAGCCGCGTGCGGACGTGCAGACTCAGGCCGCGGCGGGTTCGCCGCGCTGCAGTTCGACGCGGGTGACCAGCAGGCCGCGCTCGCGCACGTCCTCGTTGAGCGTCTGCTTGAGCCAGTGGCGACGCTGCAGCGGGTCGGCCGGCAGGTCGGCGTCGGCGAGGCGGGCGATGGCGCGTTCGCGCAGCAGGGTGTCGACGGTCTCGATGATGCGATCGGCGCGGGCCGGGTCGATGACCTGGAAATACAGCGAGCCATGCAGCGCTTCACCCGCGGCGGCCCGGCCGTGGAAGGCCAGCGCGCTTCCGGTCAGGCTGATCTCGTGGGCGACGCGCTCGAACAGGGGGACGAGGAAATGCGTTCCGGCACCGATGAAGCGGGTCTGACCGTCGAGCCGGCGCAGCGAATAGACCTTGCCTTCCGGAATGCGGCGCACGGAGGCGAGGCCGAGTCCGGCCAGGCAAACCAGCATGATCCACAGCAATGGGGCCGACATTTTTCCAATCCCTGCATGAGGTTATGCGACAAACCTCAACCGCGCGAAAAGGATAGTCGCGCAAGTGTGCAATAACAAGTGCTTAACATTCTCGCGACTGCATCACGAATGCCGCCTGAACCCGCGCACACTCGGGGGCGTTGCGGCCGCCGTTCCCGCTGCAGACGGAGGACGGCGGACGTTCCTGTCATCGTCGTCTGCCCCCATACGCATGCACGTCGCATGCCGTGCAGACCGGCCGGGCCTTGTCGCGGTCGTCCTTGACGCCTGCACCGGGGCCTGCCAGCGTCCGCGATCCCGCGTACGACCCGGCCCGGAGTGACGATGAGCGAAGCCTTGCGCGACAACGACCCCACGCCGTTCCCGCGCAGTGCGGACTTTCTCGGCCACCCGAAGCCCTTGTGGCTGCTGTTCGCCACCGAGTTCTGGGAGCGCTTCGCCTACTACGGCATGCGCGCCCTGCTGGCGGTCTATGTCGCCTCGACGTTCTTCGCCCTGCTGCCGGACGGCGAGGCCAAGGCCCAGGCCAGCCTGACCTACGGCGCCTACACCGCACTGATCTACGCGACCGGCATCTTCGGCGGCTTCATCGCCGATCGCTACCTCGGCTATCGGCCGTCGATCCTGCTCGGCGGCACGATCATGGCGCTCGGCCTGTTCCTGCTGCTGATCCCCGACCTCAACTGGTTCCTCGTCGGACTCGCCGTGATCGTCGTCGGCAACGGCCTGTTCAAGCCGAACATCTCGACCATGGTCGGCATGCTGTATGCGCAGAACGATGCGCGCCGCGACTCCGGCTTCACCATCTTCTACATGGGCATCAATGCCGGTGCCACGCTGGCACCGCTCATCTGCGGCACCCTGGTCGGCCGGTACTTCGGCTACCAGTGGGGCTTCTTCACCGCCGGCATCGGCATGATCTTCGGCCTGCTGCTGTTCCAGTGGCTGGTCGGCTGGATGGCCGGCGTCGGCCGCGCGCCGCTGCCCGAGCGCAACGCCCTGCGCGTCCTCAAGGTCACCGCCGGCTGCCTGCTGCTGGTGCCGGTCGTCTACCTGATGCTGAGCCAGGCGCGCATCGTCGGCTGGCTGCTGATGGGCTTGATGCTCGTGCTGACCGTGTATTTCGTCGGCAGCGGCATGCGCAGCGGCGACAAGGTGCAACTGCACCGCTACATCGCCATGCTGCTGCTGTTCCTCGCCAAGATCCTGTTCTGGGGCATGTTCGAGCAGGCCGGTTCGTCGCTGAACTTCTTCGCCAAGGACCACGTCGACGCGCCGTTCGACTTCACCCTGTTCCAGTCGGCGAATCCGCTGTTCATCATCCTGCTCGCGCCGGTGTTCGCCTGGTTGTGGCCGCGGCTGGAGAAGCGCCGGCTGAATCCGTCGATCCCGCGCAAGTTCGCCATCGCCCTGATCCTCGTCGCCATCGGTTTCACCACCCTGGTGCTGACCATCCAGCAGGCCATGCAGGGCGACGGCCGCATCGGCTGGCAGATGCTGATGCTGGCCTACATGATCAACACCATGGGGGAGCTGTGCCTGTCGCCGATCGGCCTGTCGATGGTGACCAAGCTGGCCGCACCGAAGGAGACCGGCCTGGCCATGGGGGCCTGGTTCCTCTGCACCGCGATCGGCAACTACGTGGCCGGTGCGGTCGCCTCGGTCGCCTCCGGCGGCGGCGCCGCATCGGGGCTGAGCCAGTACGCCGAAACCTACACGCACATCGCCTGGGCCGGTTTCGGCTTCGGCATCGCCTTCCTGCTGTTTGCGCCGCTGATCAACAAGCTCATGCACGGCGTGCGCTGAGCCAGGCTGCCGGCGTGATGCGGGGTTCGGCGGGTCGGCCGCTCACGCGGCGCGCTCGCGCGGCGGCGAAACGAACGCGCGGTGGGGGCGCATGGGCTCCGCCGGCGGGGATGGCCCCTGCTTGCCGACATTTGCGTGTTTTGAAGATGTCGGGTGTGGGCGGGAGAAATCGACGCATGAATACGGATCGTGTGGTCAGCACGCATGAGCCGGGACCGACATCGCCCCGGCGACGCATCGCCTCTGCACTGGCCGCCGTGGCACTGTTGTCGGCGCAGCACGGCGTGGCGGCGGAACCGCTCGTGTACCGGATCGACGAGTGCGCGCAGCCGTTGACCCTGGAACTGCATGGCGTGTCGATGGCGGGCGACTTTCCGCTCGAGTCCACGCTGGATATCTGCAGCGAGCGGGGCACGCGGGAAATGCAGTTGAAATACCCGGAGGAACCGGCGCCCTCGTTTGCCGGAGAGGTACATCCGCCGGAAATCACCTGGCTGCGTCGCGACGGCAAGCTCGACGTGCGCGTCGAACTGCGCGACCAGACACCGGTGCGCATCTACGAGAGGGCGCAGATCGCCGCGGGAACGCGGCAGGCGGCCCTGCGCCGCGTCGGCCATGAGGACGGCCCTGCGCTTGCCGTATCACTGCGACCTCTGGGTGGCCCCGCCGTGGTCGGGATCCATGCGGAAAGCGTCAGTGTGGGCAAGGTCATGGCCGATCTCGTGCGCATCAAGAAGTTGAAGGTGCGCCACGCCGAGCGCATCAACGACCAGCACATCCGGTTCGACATCGAGTCGATCCGGGTGGACAGCCTGCTGGAACTGCTGGCCGATGTTTCCGGGGTGATCCTGCATCGCGACCGTGACGGCGGATATCTCATCGGTTCGAACCCGCATCTGCAGGAAATCAATGACCTGCGCCGGCAAGCGATGGACCTGAAGTCGCGCGACGACAGGACTGCATTGAAACAGGCATTGCTGCGCATCGTCGAACTGGCTGCGCCGACGGTGGAAGGCGAGCCCGGCGTGCCGGTCGGCGACGAGCTCGAGCAGCTCGCCGAAATGGCCATGGACGAGAACGACCCGGTCCGTGCCGAAGGCTACCTGCGCACCAGGCTGCTCGAGATCGAGCATCGCGAACATGGCGTGCATCGCCCGGAGTACGCGCGGGCATTGGCGGATCTCGCCCTCGCACGACTGGGCCAGGGCGATCTTGGCGAGGCGCACTTGATGCTCGAGCGCGCACTCGCAATCCTTTCCAGCAGCGATCCCGGCGATTCCCTCGATCGTGCGCGCGTGCTCGCCGATCTCGGCGGGCTTGAGATCGAGTTGCGGCGCGTCGCCGTCGCCGTCGAGCATGCCGATCGCGCGTGGAGGATCGTGGCGGGCACGACCGCCGAAGTCGCGCGGGGGCAGTCGTTGCGGATGCTGCGCGCGCGCCTTGCGCTCGATCGGCTCGAGGTCGAGCTGGCTCGCGTATTCACGGAGCGCGAGGATCATGGCGCGGCGGGCGTGCATCTCGAACGCGCGCTCGAGCTTGCCGAGGCGATGTGGGGCGTCGATGACGACTTGACGTTCTCGCCACGACAGGGACTGACGCTGAATGCGTGGCGCATCGGCAAGCCGGAGCGCGCCGCGAAAACGCACCTCGACCGGATCGGCGCAGCGCGGGATTCCGGCGAGGCGCCTTCGGCCGTGCTGCTGGGCTCGCTCGGCAATCTCGCCGCGATCCGTGCCGGCGAGGGCAACACCGGCGAAGCGGTCGCGCTCGGGTCGCGCTACGTGAAGGCGGTCGGGGTTGCCAGCGCGGCCACGAGTCCGCGCATGCAAGCCGCGCAGCGGTTTCTCGTGCTGCTGTTGCGCCTCGACCGGAAGTTCGAAGCGGCCGCCAAGCTCGAGCGTTCGTTGCCGCAGCCCGCCGGATCGCGGCCGGGCCCGGTCGGGCCATTGCGTCCGCTCGAATACGCGGAGATCTTCGACACCGCCCTGACCACGCACCTGGCGAGACATTTCGATCGCCAACTGGACGCGATGGCGAAGGCGTCGACGCAAGACGAAGCGTTGCGCGCCGGACTGCAGGAAAAGGCCGCTGAAACGTACGCAAGCATTGGCGACGAGTGGATGGCGACCCGGCGCTGGCAGGAAGCGCTGGCGACGCTGCACCGGTCGAAAGGCCCGAACGACGCGCAGACCTTGCGCGTGGCGAAGCGACTGACCGCACTCCACGAACGCGCCGGCCCGGCGGCTGGCGTGGAAAGCGTGCGCAAGGAACTGGATCGGCAATGACCGGACCGGGCCGATCCGCGGGCGGGACGGCGCCGACGATCGACGGCATCACGGCGGGAAAAGGGAAACGCGATCACGTGCATCCCTGCACGGGTTGAACCTGCAGCGGGAATGCGGCGGCCGGGTGGCACGCCGCACTCCGCATCAACGTCAGGCGGCCGCGTCCTTCAGCTTCTTCAGCGGGCGGATCTTGACCTTGACGGTCGCCGGCTTCGCGGCGAACCACTGCTCTTCCTTGGTGAACGGGTTGATGCCCTTGCGCTTCGGCTTGGCCGGCACCTTGACCGAGGTGATCTTGAGCAGGCCCGGCAGCGTGAACGAGCCAACGCCCTTGCTGCTGACCGAACCATGCACGGCGCCTTCGAGCGCGGCAAACACGGCGCGGACATCCTTCGCGGCGACGCCGGTGGCTTCGGCGACGTGGGCGACGAGCCCGGACTTGCTCAGGGCTTCCTTGATCGCCTTGGGAGCGGCCGGCTTTGCGGCTGCCTTCTTTGCGGGTTTCTTGGCCATAACTTTCCCGATGGTCCTGTAATGGTGGATGGTCTTGTTTCGCTTGGGCGCGTGCATTGCAGGAAACGCGCGAAGTTGCCAAGCGGGCGGCAGCATAACGTGTCCGCGGCCGCGTATCGACAGTTTTCCTGCAGAAAACGCAACAAAAATGCGCTGTCCGCCGGCGCTTCCGGCGACCGTCCGGAAGGGGCTCGACGGACCTCGCGGCAGCGGCCGCGGCGAGACGGGCATGCGCCGCTGCCGGTGCGGCGCAACGAAAGTGCCCGATTTCAGGGCCTTGGCCCGGATACCGAAGACTTTGCCGCAAATGGCACGACCAGTGCACTCGGATAGCGTGCGTCGTGATGCAGGGTCACGCGCACCGTCCGCGCCTCTTCGCCGGACTCCTCGGCCACCACGCCGCCGCTGTTGTAGTTCTTCTGCACGTGCATCGAGTCGACCGCGCCGATCACCAGGCGCAAGCGGCTGCCCTTGGCGATCCGCCGGGCGATGAACTCGAAGCCGTCGAAATCGTAGCGTTCGATGCGGCCCGGGGTGACCGGCTCCGGCGTGCGCGCATCCTTGCGGTAGCGCGCACGCTGGAGGTCGCTGGAGACCAGGATGCTGCCGCCGTCGGGGCGGATCTCGTAGATGGCGACACTGAAGTCGGTGTCGGCCTGGTCGATCTCGATGTAGGCGGTGAAGCGGAAGAAGCCGGCGATGTCGATGTCGCGCGCCATCGGCGGCGAGTGGTAGACGAGCTGGCCGGCAGCGCCGAGCAGCACGTCGCGCTGGTCGATGAGCCCGCCCGCAGGCGCGGGCAGGTCCTCGAGGTCGAGCGAGGAGGTGTCGAGCGGATCGTGCACGTAGCTGTCGGGCTTGCCGCTGCCGGGACGGCGGTCGAGCAACTTGCCGGAGCCGAACACGTCGTTTGCCTGGCCATCGTTCGAGTCGAGGTGCCAGACCTGCACGCGCTGGGTGACCTTCTCCAGCGACGGTGCGTAACGCCAGGCCTCCTCGCCGGCGACGTAGTAGGCAACGCGGTCTTTCAGGAACTCCGGTTTCGCGCCGTCCTTGAGCGTCCAGTCGTACCAGGCCTTGTGCAGGGCATTCATGTCGAGCAGCGAATCGGGGCCGAACTTCAAGCCGCCGAACTCGGCGCGCGGGGTGCGCGTGCCGGGGTGGTCCCACGGGCCGATCACGAGGTAGTGCTTCGCTTTCGCCGCTTCGCTGCCGTGCCGCATGTGCTCGCGATAGAGGGCGATGGCGCCGGGCTGGTCGCCGTCGTACTGGCCGGTGATCGAGAGGATCGGCAGGTCGAGCTTCGCGTACTGCTCCGCGGTGGGGCTGAAACGGTCCCAGTACGCATCGGGATGCGGGTGGGCGAGCCAGGTCTGGAAATGCTTCGACGGATTGCCGACCACCGCATCGAGCGTGTTGAACGGCGCGTGCGACTCGTACCAGCGGCGGAACGCCGCCTTCCAGAACGTCTCGTCGGCGAAGATCGCATCCTGCGGCGTGCGCCCGCTGACCAGGGTCAGCCAGGTCATGTCGTAGCTGTAGAAGATGTTGTTGCGCATCGGGAAGTCGACGCCGGGCTTCGGCGAGGCGACCGGCACGATGGTGGCGAGGGCCGGCGGGAATTCCTTCGCCGTCGCCCACTGGTTGTAGCCGGCGTAGGAGCCGCCCCACATCGTGACCTTGCCGTTGCAGTAGGGCTGCTTCGCGAACCATTCGACGGCGTCATGGCCGTCCTTGGCTTCCTGCAGCAGCGGCGTGAACTCGCCATCGGAGTTGCCGCGGCCGCGCACGTCGACGGTGGCGAACACGTAGCCGTTGGCGGCGAAATACATGCCGCGCTCGTGATAGGTCGAAGCGAGGTAGGGCGTCATCGTGATGACGCAGGGCAGGGCGTCCTTCTGGCCGAGCGGACGGTACAGCGTCGCCGCGAGTTCGACGCCGTCGCGCAGCGGCACGCGCACGTCCCACTGGAACTGCACGTCGGTCGGTTTTGGTGCCGCCGCCGTGGCAACGGCGGCGGCGAACAGCAGGACAACGGCAAGGAGACGGGTCGACATCGGGGTTCACCATGGGCGGGAGCGCGCCCATGATGCGGCAACGAAGCGCCTGCGTGCACGCAGGCCGTCGGCCCGTGCACTTCCTGCTTCCCGTTCGGCGCGGGGAAAGAACGCGATGGCGCGATCAATCGAGGCCGCGGTGCTTCAGCAGCGGCGCGACGTCCGGATCCTTGCCGCGGAACGCCCGATACATCGCCCCGAGTTCTTCGGAACCGCCGCGCGAAAGCACCTTGTCGCGGAAGGCCTGGCCGTTCGCCCGCGTAAGACCGCCGTGCTCGACGAACCACTGGTACGCATCATGGTTGATCACGTCGGCCCACAGGTAGGCGTAGTAGCCGGCCGAATAGCCGCCACCCCAGATGTGCGAGAAGTACGGCGTGCGGTAGCGCGGCGGCACCTCGGCGAGGTCGACCTTGAAGCGCTTGAGCGCTTCGGCTTCGAATGCATCCGCATCCTGCTTCGGCGCATCCGCCGGCAGGGTGTGCCAGGCCTGGTCGAGCAGGGCGGCGGCGAGGTACTCGACGGTGCCGTAGCCCTGGTTGAAACCGCGTGCCTTGACGATGCGTTCGACCAGCGCCTGCGGCATCGGCTCGCCGGTCGCGTGGTGCTTGGCGTAGTTGGCGAACACCTTCGGGTCGAGCGCCCAGTGCTCGTTGAACTGCGACGGGAACTCGACGAAGTCGCGCGGCACGTTGGTGCCGGCGATGCTCGGGTACTTCACGTCCGAGAACATGCCGTGCAGGGCATGGCCGAACTCGTGGAACATGGTGGTGACGTCGTCGAAACCCAGCAGCGCCGGCTGGCCGGGTGCCGGCCTGGTGTAGTTGCAGACATTGAACACGACCGGGCGCGTGCCGGCGAGGCCATCCTGTTCGACGAACACGTCCATCCAGGCGCCACCGGACTTGCTCGGCCGCGCGTAGAAGTCGGCATAGAACAGGGCGAGCTGCGAACCGTCGGCATCGAACACGTCGAACACGCGCACGTCCGGGTGGTAGACCGGAAGGTCGCTGCGCTCCTTGAAGCTCAGGCCGTAGAGCTCGCTGGCGGCGAAGAACACGCCGTCGACGAGCACGCGGTCGAGTTCGAAGTACGGCCGGATCGCCGCCTCGTCGAGGTCGTACTCGGCCTTGCGCACCTGGTCGGCGTAGAAATCCCAGTCCGCCGCGGTCAGGCGGAAGCCGCCCTTTTGCGCGTCGATCACGGCCTGGATGCGGCCGGCCTCGCTGCGCGCACGGGCGGTCGCCGCCGGCACCATGTCGGTCAGCAGCTTGATCGCCGCCTGTGGCGTCTTCGCCATCTGGTCTTCCAGCGCATAGGCGGCGAAATCCGCGTAGCCGAGCAGCTTCGCGCGTTCGGCGCGCAAGGCGGCGAGACGCTCGGCGATGGCACGGGTGTCGTTGGCATCGCCCTTGCTCGCGCGCTGCTGCGAGGCCTCGAGCAGGGCAAGGCGGGTGGCACGGTCGGTCAGCGCACCGAGCGCCGGCTGCTGGGTGGTGTTCTGCAGGGCCAGCAACCACTGGCCGTCGAGCTTGCGCTCCTTCGCCGCGTCGGCGGCGACCGCAATGCCGGCTTCGCCGAGGCCATCGAGCCGGGCCACGTCGTCGACGACCAGGGCGCCGGCATTGCTCGCCGCCAGCAACCGGTTGTCGAACTCCGTGCTGAGGCTCGACTCCTCCTTGTTGAGTTCGCGCAGGCGGTCCTGCTCGGCCGCGCCGAGTTCGGCGCCGGCGCGCACGAAGTCCTTCCAGGTCTGCTCGACGAGGAAGCGCTGGGTGGCATCG
The DNA here is from genome assembly GCA_934526015.1 of uncultured Dokdonella sp. GTDB lineage: Bacteria > Pseudomonadota > Gammaproteobacteria > Xanthomonadales > Rhodanobacteraceae > Dokdonella. The sequence continues at coordinate 3,699 of CAKSZY010000007.1, read as the reverse complement.
AGGCCGGCCGTCGTGCCCGCCTCGTGAATGGCCTTCACCCGCGCATACAGCTTCGCGTCGAGATGGATGGCGTCGTTGTGGCCGGCGAGTTTGGGTGCCAGTTCGGCCTGGACGGCCTGCAGGGTGTCGTTGGTGTTCGCCTGGGCAAGGGCGAAGAAGACGCGGCTGGCGCGCGTCAGCAGTTCGCCGCTGCGCTCCATCGCCTCGATCGTGTTGGCGAAGGTCGGCGCCTCGGGGTTGTCGGCGATCGAGCGGATTTCCGCCAGATGTTCGCGCATGCCCTGTTCGATCGCCGGCTGGAAGTCGGAGTCGCGGATGCGGTCGAACGGCGGTGCCTGCAACGGCAGGGTGCTCGCGGTCAGCAGCGGGTTCACGTGAGCGGGCTCCTGGGCGACGGGAGTGGACGCGGCGGCGGTGTCCCGGGATTCGGGCGCCGGCGCGGAACAGGCGGACAGCACGGCCAGCGCGAGCGCGGCCACGGCGGGACGGTGCATGGGATGCGATTCCTGCGGTCGGGGCGCGCACGATAGCCGCGCGGCAACGCCATTGCATGTGCCGTCGGACCGGGGCAGCGGCAGCGATCCGGCGGGCGTGTCGCGCGGGACGTCGCCGGAAACCGGCCGCATGGCTGCCCGGTGTCCGTCGTCGCGCGCGGGTCTTTCCGTCATCGGCGCAGGCCGCGCTTGCGGAAGTGCCCCGCGCATCCCTAGGCTCGGGGCATGAGTCCCGCTTCGCATCCTGCCGACAGCCTGCGCTCGATCGACCTGCCGGCCACCGACCAGACCCTGCGCGACGACGTCAACCGGGTCGGTTCGCTGGTCGGGGAGATCCTCGCCGAACAGGAAGGCCAGGCCTTCCTCGACGAGGTCGAGCGCATTCGCGTCGCCGCGATCGCGCGCCGCGAGGCCGGGGCCGGCACCGGCGAGCTCGAACGCGAGTTGGCCGGCGCCGATGTCGCCCATGCCGGCGCCCTCGTGCGCGCGTTCGCCACCTACTTCCAGGCGGTCAACGTCGCCGAGCGCGTGCATCGCATCCGCCGCCGGCGCGACTACGAGATGGCCGGCGCCGCGCCGCAGCCGGGTGGCCTGCGCGACGTCGTCGCCCGCCTGCGCGCGCAAGGCGTCAGCGACGACGAGTTCGCCGCCTGCCTCGCACGCCTCTACATCGAGCCGGTGTTCACCGCGCATCCGACCGAGGCGGTGCGCCGGGCCCTGCTGGAGAAGGAACACGAACTCGTGCGCGGCCTCGTCGCCGATATCGATCGCGGGCGCACGCCGGTCGAGCGGCGCAGCGACCATGAACGCATGCGCCTGGCCCTGACCGCGGCCTGGCAGACCGCCGAACTCGCCCTCGAGAAGCCGACCGTCGCCGACGAGCTCGAACACGTCGGCTACTACCTCACCGACGTGCTCTACCGCGTCGTGCCGGTGTTCCACGAAGTCCTCGCCGATGCCCTCGGCGCCGAAGCGGCTCCCGAACTGCCGGCGCTGCTCCGCTTCGGCACCTGGGTCGGTGGCGACATGGACGGCAACCCGAATGTCGGCGCCGAGACCATCGCCGCCACCCTTGCCAGCCAGCGCAGCCAGGTGCTCGAGCTTTACCGCCGCGAGACACTCGCCCTGTCCAGCCTGCTGAGCCAGTCGCTGTCGCGGGTGGACTGCTCGGCGGAAGTGCTGGCCCGCATCGATGTCTATCGCGCGCTGTTGCCGAAGGCCGCGGCCCGGCTGAAGGCACGCTACGGCGACATGCCGTATCGCCAGCTCCTGCTGCTGGTGGCCGAACGCCTCGGCGAATCCGCACGCGGTCGCGAAGGCGGTTATCCGGACGCCGCAACCTTCATCGGCGACATCCGCAACGTCGCCGAAAGCCTGCGTCGCCATCGCGGCATGCACGCCGGCTGGTTCGCCGTGCGCCGCCTGTTGCGACGCGCGCAGGCATTCGGCTTCCATCTCGCCGCCCTCGACCTGCGCCAGGATTCCGCGGTCCACGATGCCGCGCTGTCCGCCCTGCTCGCCGACCCGGACTGGTCGGCACGACCGGTCGATGCGCGCGTCGCACGGTTGCAGGCCCTGCTCGCGGACAGCGACGGCATCGCCGCCAGCAGCGACGAGACCGCGCGGCGCACGCTGGCAGTGTTCCGCACGGTGGCCGAGCTGCGCCGGCGTTACGGCGAACGCGCGTTCGGCCCCTACGTCGTCAGCATGAGCCGCAGCGCCGCCGATGCGTTGGCCGTGCTTGCGCTCGCACGCATCGCCGGCTGCACCGACGACGCCGGCGGCGTGCCGCTCGACGTCGCGCCGTTGTTCGAGACGGTCGACGACCTCGACGCCGCCGCCGGCGTCGTCCGTGCGCTGTTCGCCGACCCGCGGTATCGCGCCCATCTTGCCGCGCGCGGCAACTGCCAGATCGTCATGCTCGGTTATTCCGACAGCGCCAAGGACGCCGGCCTGGTGGCCTCGCGCTGGGCTTTGCAGCAGACCCAGATCGCCTTGTCGACGCTGGCGCGCGATGCCGGCGTGCGCATCGTGTTCTTCCACGGCCGCGGCGGTTCGGCCAGCCGCGGCGGCGGCAAGACCGAGCGCGCCGTCATCGCTTCGCCACGCGGTTCGGTCGACGGCTACCTGCGCCTGACCGAGCAGGGCGAAGTGATCCATCGCAAGTACGGAATCCGCGCGCTCGCCCTGCGCAACCTCGAGCAGATGACCGGCGCGGTGCTGCGCGCGACCCTGCGCCCGCGCCCGCCGGAACCGCGCGAGGCGCTCTGGCGCGAGGCCGCCGGCACGATCGCCGCGGCTTCGCGCGCCGCCTACCGTGCTCTCGTCCACGACGATGCACGCTTCCCCGATTACTTCCGCGCCGCCACCCCGATCGATGTCATCGAGCGCCTGCGCATCGGCTCGCGACCGTCGCGGCGTGGCGGCGAGGGCGGTATCGAACGCCTGCGCGCGATCCCGTGGGTGTTCGCCTGGTCGCAGAACCGTGCCGGCCTGACCGCCTGGTACGGCGTCGGCAGCGGCATCCACGCGGCGATCGAACGCTTCGGCCGCGACACCCTGGTCGAGATGACGCGCGACTGGCCGTTCTTCGCCCAGCTCGTCGACGACGTCGAGATGGTGCTGGCGAAATCCGACCTCGCCATCTTCGAGCGCTACTCGGAACTGGCCGGCGACCTGCATGAGCCGTTCTTCGACCGCGTGCACGACGAGTTCAAGCGCACGAGGGCGGCGATCCTCGACCTCAAGGGCGAGGACGAACTGCTCGCCGGCGACCTGCGCCTGCGCCAGTCGATCCGCCTGCGCAATCCCTACGTCGACCCGATCAGCCTGCTGCAGGTCGACCTGCTGCGCCGCTGGCGCGCCGGAGGCCGCGACGACGACGCCTTGTTGCGCGCCCTCATCACCACCGTCAACGGCATCTCCGCCGGCGTGCAGAACACCGGCTGAGCGGCATGCCGTCCATCCGCCCGCCGCAAGCGCGTGCGCGGAAAGCAAAGAAGCACCCCTCATCCGCGGCTGCCGCCGCACCCCGGATCGAGTCCGGGGCAGGCTCTTCTCCCCGTCGCCACGGGAGAAGGGACCAGCATGCGTTTTCTCCAAAGTTCAGCCTTGCATGCTTGCGACGACACCAGCTTCCCTTCGCCCCGCGCCAGCGGGGAGAAGGTGGTGCGGCAGCACCGGATGAGGGGCCGTGGGAGGTGGG
>CAKSZY010000006.1 GCA_934526015.1 uncultured Dokdonella sp. | reverse complement strand
AAGGCGCATGCTGGTCCCTTCTCCCCGTGGCGACGGGGAGAAGGTGCGGCGGCAGCCGCGGATGAGGGGCGCTTTCGTGCTTCTTCTGCAACAGCCGATGAAACGGCGCCTGCGCGCGGCTGGAACGTCGATCGCACCCCACCTCCCACGGCCCCTCATCCGGTGCTGCCGCACCACCTTCTCCCCGCTGCGCGGGGCGAAGGGAAGGCAGGCGCTTTCCCAGATCGAAACGACGCATTCTTGCGATAACGCCAATCCCTTCTCCCCGCTGCGCAGGGCGAAGGGACAGGCATGCGTTTTTCCAGGGTGCTGGCTGGCGGGTTGTGGTGGGTTTCGGGCGGGTGACAGGCGTCAGCTGCGATCGCTGACGCCTGTGCCTGCCGGGTGCTGGCGATCTGCGCGAGGCTGTGCCTGCACCATCCCGGTGCCGAGGAGCCCGCCATGAACCTGTCCATCGATCATCGTGAGACCCTGCGCCGCTGGATGCCGATGCTGCTGGCCGCGCTGGCCGCGCTGGGTGCCTGGTTGCTGCTGCGCGGCGCCCGGCGGGTTCTGTGGACCGCGTTCGGGATGGCCTGGGTGTTCTGGTGGGTGTCGCCGCAGACGCTTGGCCGCTTCGCCCGGGCGGTCCTGCCGGGATTCTGACAATCCGCGACGCTGCGCCGCGTGTGGCCTGCCACGCGCGGCGCTCTAGAATCTGCCGATGCAGATTCGTACCTTCACCGGCGACGCCGTCGCCCCGCACCTCGACGATGTCGCGCGGTTGCGCATCGAGGTGTTCCGCGCTTTTCCCTACCTCTACGACGGCGATGTCGGCTACGAGGCGACCTATCTCGCCACCTATGCACGTTCGCCGGAAAGCCTGTTCGTGCTCGCCTTCGACGATGGCCGCGTGGTCGGCGCCTCGACCGGGCTGCCGTTGTCGGATGAAACACCGTCGTTCCAGAAGCCGTTCATCGAGCGCGGGTTCGCCCTCGGGCGGGTGTTCTATTTCGGCGAATCGGTGCTGCTGCCGGCCTACCGCGGACAGGGTCTCGGCCATCGCTTCTTCGACGAGCGCGAGGATTACGCGCGCCGCCTCGGCCGCTTCAACACCACCGCATTCTGCGCGGTCGAGCGCGCCGAGGACGATCCGCGCCGCCCGCCGGGCCACCGGCCGAACGACGAGTTCTGGCGCAAGCGCGGCTACGTGCACCAGCCCGACATGCACTGCGCGATCGAATGGAAGGAAGTCGGCGCCAGCGCTCCGAACCTGCATCGCCTCGCGTTCTGGCTGCGTGCGCTGGGGCCGCGATGAAACTCACGGTCGCCGCCGCGCGCTACACGATCGCCGCACCGGCGGACTACCCGTCCTTCGCCGCGCGGGTGTCGGCCAGCGTGGCGACGGCGGCCGCGCGCGGGGCGAATCTCGTCGTCCTGCCGGAATACCTGGCGCTCGAGGCGGCGGCCGGCCAGCCGGCGGAGGTGCGCGGCGATTTCGTGCGCTCGCTGGCTGCCCTGCAGGCGCACCGGGATGACCACGTCGAACTCGCGCGTTCGCTGGCGAAGCGGCATGCCGTCTACCTCGTCGCCGGCAGCTTCCTCGTCGACGAACACGGTACGGGCCGCTATCGCAACCGCGCCTGGTTCGCCTCGCCCGACGGCGAAGTCGCCTTCCAGGACAAGCTCTGCCTGACCGGCTTCGAGCGCGCCAGCGGGGTGATCGAGCCCGGCGATGCGCTCAAGGTGTTCGACACCGCTTTCGGCCGTGTCGCCATCGCCATCTGCTACGACATCGAGTTCCCGCTGTATGCGCGCGCGCAATGCGAAGCCGGTGCGCGTCTGTTGCTGGTGCCGAGCTGCACCGACACCGCCGCCGGCGCCAATCGCGTGCGCTATGGCTGCCAGGCGCGGGCGATGGAGAACCAGGCCTACGTCGCCTGCGCGGTCACCGCGGGCGAAGCCGACTGGAGTCCCGCGCTCGACGTCAACACCGGCCGCGCCGGCATCTACACGCCGGTCGATCGCGGCTTTCCCGACGATGGCGTGGCCGCACTCGATGACGGCGAATGGGCCATCGCCGAACTCGATCCCGACCGGCTCGAAGCCGCGCGCGGCGACGCCCAGGTCGGCATCCGTGCCGACTGGCCGCAGCAGCAGCGCCCCGGCGTGGTGCGTGCGGTGGTGGAGTCGCTCTGATCGCGCTCGCCGCGGCGCCGGCGTCGCGTTTATTGACGACCGGCGTCGTCGCGGTGCGCCGGCGGGGTGTCCTCGGGAACCGCGATCGGTCCGACCTCGACCGTGCCGTGCGGCAGCGGTGACCAGGCTTCGTCCCGCCATTTCCAGTAGGACTCCGGTTTCCAGTACTTGTCGGCGTAGAGGAAGGAGCCGTCGATGCGCTCGAAATCGCCGTTCGGCAGGCGCTGCCAGGCGGCCAGGGTGCCGACGTGGCCGAGCCGGCTGCCGGTGGCCTTGCGCCGGCCGGCACGCAGTGCGCGCTCCTCGCGCGGTTTCGCGGCCGCATCGCCGTATTCGTCGAAGATCGCCGGTCCGGCGGCGAGGGCGGTGCGTTGCTCGTCCGCGGTGAGGGCGTTCCAGAACCGTTCGCGCGTGGCGACGAACTGCGGGTAGCCGCGCTCGGCGGCAAGATCGGCCCACACGTAGGCGATGGCGCGGTCGCGCTCGACACCGTCGCCGTTCCACAGCATCTGGCTGATCATCGCCTGCGAGGTCTTGTCGGCATGGCGCGCGGCGCGGCGGAACGCCGTCATCGCTTCGTCAAGGCGCCCGCGCTGGTAGGCACGCACGCCGATTCCGGACCAGTACAGGCCGGGATGGGAGAGGAGGAAGCCGTCACGCTGGGTGAAGGATGGATCGTCCTCGGCGGCCGAAGCGGACGCGGCGGCGTGGGCGAGCAGCAGCACCAGCAGGCTGGCGCGGACGGTGGATGGCATGGCGGGTGGTGTCGGCGAGCGATTGCGGCTCGCCACTATAGCCGGCGCGACCGGCGGGCCGAGCATTCCCGGCAGCGCGCGATGCCGGCCGGTTCGCCCGGGGACTAGAACACCAGCGCGATCGAGGCTTCGGCGAGCAGGAAGCCGATCCCGCTGGCGACCAGCACGTCGCTCGGGTAGTGGAGGCCGAGGACGACCCGCGAGGCGGCGACCAGCAGGGTGAACGGCAGCAGCAGCACGGCGAGGGCCGGAAACCAGGCCAGGGCGACGAGGGTGAAGGTCACCGCGTGCAGGGTGTGGCCGGACGGAAAGCTGAACTCGTCGAGCGGCGGAATGTGGGCGACGATGCCGGCATGCGCGCGGAACGGGCGCGGGCGTCGCGTCCAGCGCTTGAGCGTGCGGTAGAGCAGGGCGGCGACGCCGCCGGTCAGCAGCATGTGCAGCGCGGCCTGCCAGCCATCGCTGCCGCCGAACACGGCGAGCACGGCCATCAATGCATACCAGAACACGCCGTCGCCGAGGCGGCTGACGGTGCGGAACAGGGACAGGATCGCGCGTCGTGCGCCCCAGCGGTTGCAGGCGCGGCAGAGCCGCCATTCGCCGCTCAGGTGTTCGAAACGGGTCCAGCGTGCGATCGGCGTCATGCGGCCTCCGCGGGGGCCATACTGGCGAGCAGGTCGGCGAAACCGGCGCTGACGCTGGCCGGGCTCAGTGCTTCGATGCAGGCGCGTGCCTGGCTGCCGAGTTGCCGGCGTCGCTCCGGGTCGCTGGCCAGTTCTAGCGCGGCGGCGACGAAGGCCTCCTCGTCGGCGAACGGCACGCGCATGCCGGCCAGTTCCGCGCCGATGTGCTCGCGCGCCGCGCCATAGTCGAACGCGACCACCGGCAGCCCGCTGGCCATCGCTTCGAGGGTCACGTTGCCGAAGGTTTCCGTCGTGCTCGGGAACAGGAACAGGTCGCCGCTGGCGTAATGGCGCGCGAGGTCCTCGCCATGGCGCAGTCCGGCGAACACGAGGTCGGGCCGGGCGGCGGCGAGGCGCGCACGTTCCGGGCCGTCGCCGACGATGATGAAGCGCGCGCGGGGCAGGCGCGCGCGGATCGCGTCATGGGCGCGCACGGCGAGGTCGAGGTTCTTCTCGGCGGCGAGGCGCCCGACATGCAGGATCGCCGGGGCGTCGGCCGCGACGCCCCATTGCGCGCGAAGCTCCGCATCGCGGTGGCGCGGATGGAACGCGGCGGTGTCGACGGCGCGGCTCAGCAGGCGCACGTGGCGGAACCCGCGTGCGCCGAGGAAGTCGGCGAGTTCGCGGGTCGGCACGAGGGTCATGGCGGCCCGGTTGTGGAAGCGGCGCATGCCTGCGAACACCAGCGGCGTCAGCCAGGCGAGACCGTAATGACGGGCGAAATCGTCGAAGCGGGTGTGGAAGCCGGTGCAGACGGGAATGCCGAGCCGGCGCGCCGCGGCCAGCGCACTGTGGCCGAGCGGACCCTCGGTGGCGATGTAGATGGCGTCGGGTCGGCACGCCTGCCAATGGCGCAGCAGGCGTGACTGCGCCGGCAGGCCGAAGCGCAGGCCCGGATAACGCGGCAGCGCGGCGCCGTTGACGAGGAACTGGCCGAGGCCGTCATCGGCCGAGGCCGCATCGTCGGCCGGCCGGCGCGGGCGCACCACTTCGACCGCGTGGTCGAGCGAGCGCAAGCCGCGGGCGAGCGACTGCACGGTCAAGGCAACGCCGTTGACTTCCGGTGGCCAGGTTTCGCTGACGATCGCGACCTGCATGGCGGTCTCCGCTCGGACGCCGCATGCTGGCAAGCGTGTTTGAAGCGCGCATGGCGATGGCGTGACGGACGCGTTACGTCGCCGTCACCGCGGTGGATCGCACATCGACTCCACGCACGCGGACGCGCGGGCCGGGCGACCGGCTTCAGGCGTGGCCGGGGGAGGCGGGGGTTTCGCCGGCGAGAGCGGCGCGGGCGTGTTCGCGGATCGTCGCCAGCATCGAGGCGAGGCCGTTCGAGCGGGTCGGCGACAGATGCCGGGACAGACCGATCGCCTCGATGAACCGCGGCTCGGTGGCGAGGATCTCGGCGGCGCTGCGGCCCGAGTAGACGCGCAGGACCAGTGCCACCAGGCCCGACACGATCGCCGAGTCGCTGGCGGCGCTGAACTCCAGGTGCCCGGCGTTGCCGCGGGCGACCAGCCACACCTGCGACTGGCAGCCGCTGACCTTGTTCGCATCGGTGCGCAATTCGGCCGGCAGCTCGGGCAGCTTGCGGCCGAGGTCGATCAGGTACTGGTAGCGTTCGGTCCAGTCGCCGAAGAAGGCGAACTCGTCGGCGATCTCGGCCTGCGCGGCGTCGGTGGAGGCGTTGGCATCCATCTCAGCCGGCCTCTGCGGCGGGAGTGACGATCTTCCAGCGCGCGCCCTCGGCGCTGTCTTCGATGACGATGTTGCGTGCGGCCAGTTCGGCGCGGATCGCGTCGGCGCGCGCGAAGTCGCGCGCCTTGCGTGCGGCGACGCGCTCGTCGAGCAGGGCCTGCACCCAGGCCGGATCGACCGCGGCGGTGCCGGCGGCCTGCTGGAACCAGGCTTCGGGATCCTGCTGCAGCAGGCCGAGCAGGCGGCCGGCGCCGAGCAGGGCGGATTTCGCGGCACGCTGGGCGTCGTCGCCACGGGCGCGGCGGGCGTCGTCGGCGAGACCGGCCAGCACGGCCAATGCCTCCGGCGTGTTGAGGTCGTCGCAGAGCGCGGCTTCGATCGCCGCCGGCACCGGCGGTTCGCCGGGGCCGATGTCGACGCCGGCGCGGTCGCGCAGGACGCCGTACCAGCCGTCGAGGGTGGCCTTCGCCTGCGCCAGGGTGGCGTCGGACCACTCCAGCGGCTGGCGGTAGTGCGCGCGCATCAGCAGCAGGCGCAGCACTTCCGGCAGATGCCGTTCGAGGAGGTCATGCAGGACCAGCACGTTGCCTAGCGATTTCGACATCTTGCGACCATCGAAGGTCAGCATGCCGTTGTGCAGCCAGTAGCGCGCGAACACCTTGCCGCCGTGCGCGCAGGTGCTCTGCGCGATCTCGTTCTCGTGGTGCGGGAACATGAGGTCATTGCCGCCGGCATGGATGTCGATCGTCTCGCCGAGGTGCGCGGCGGCCATCGCCGAACATTCGATGTGCCAGCCGGGGCGGCCGCGTCCCCACGGACTGTCCCAGCCGGGCAGGTCGTCTCCGGACGGCTTCCAGAGCACGAAATCGGCCGGATTCTTCTTGTAGGGAGCGACCTCGACGCGGGCGCCGGCGATCATGTCCTCGGTCGAGCGGCCGGACAGCTGGCCGTAGTCCGGGTAGCTCGCCACGTCGAACAGGACGTGGCCTTCGGCGGCGTAGGCATGGCCGAGGACGATCAGGCGTTCGCACATGGCGATGATCGCGTCGATGTGGCCGGTCGCGTACGGCACGATGTCGGGCGGGTCGACGCCGAGGCGGGCGATGTCCTCGAAGTAGGCGGCTGCGTAGCGCGAGGTGATGTCGCCGATCGGCACGCCGGCCTCGCGGGCGGCGGCGTTGATCTTGTCGTCGACGTCGGTGATGTTGCGCGCGTAGACGACCTGCGGATAGAGCCGGCGCAGCAGGCGGGCGAGCAGGCCGAACACGACCGCCGGGCGCGCGTTGCCGACATGGATGTAGTTGTAGACCGTGGGTCCGCAGGCGTACATCGTTACCCGTTCGGGGTCGAGCGGCACGAACGGCTCGACGCGGCGGGTCAGGGAATTGTGCAGGCGCAGGCTCATCGGCACGGCTGGATGCGGGGGGCGGCGATGATAGCAGGGGGTGCGCGAGGGTCCCTGCGTTGCGGTCGCGCGGGCGGGCGTCCGCCGGCGTCGGCCGCGTCATCCCGACGCACCCGCGGGCCGGATACCGGGAAAATCCGCGCTTTCCTTAAATCCGCATTCAGATGCCGGATGCTGTAATTGCGCCGGAATCATGACCTCGCTCCGCCTGCGGGCGGCCAGTCGTACCCCATGCAGGGCGACGCGCGGTCCCGGTTCCCCCGATCAGGAGATTGCCTTGAAGATGTCGATGAAATGCTCCCTGCTGGTCGCCCTCGGGTTGGCCATGGCCGGCACCGCCGGCGCGCAGGACCGCGAATATGGCCCCGAACGCGGGGGCAACGAGCGCGTGGCCTGGGCCGATGTGCTGCGCGTCGATCCCGTCTATGACGAGGTTCAGGTCAGTCGTCCGCGCGAGGAGTGCTACGACACCGATGTCGGTGGCTATCACGATCCGCGCGACAACAACGCGGCCGGGACGGTGATCGGCGCGATCGTCGGCGGCGTGCTCGGCAACACGATCGGCAAGGGCGACGGCCGCAGGGCGGCGACGGTCGCCGGCGCGGTGGTCGGCGGGGCGATCGGCAACAACAGCGCGCGTCGCGACGACCGCTACTACTCCTCGGTGGAAACGCGCTGCCGGCGCATCGACGAGCGCGTCAGCGAGCGCCGCATCGTCGGCTACGACGTGCAGTATCGCTATCGCGGCGACGTCTACATGTCCTACCTCGACTACGACCCCGGCGAGCGCATGCGCGTGCGGGTCAGCGTCACCCCGGCCGAGTAGGGCGCTTCTCCGCGTGCGTGGAGCCGGGCTTGCCCGGTTGAAGCGTCGAACGAAGCTGCAGGGAAACAGCGGAGCGAGCTCCGCTCCACAAAGGCGGTGAAGCCGCCAGGGCAGCGGAGGACGATCCGCTCCATCACGGCATGTCCGCCGGTCTTCCCCGTGCTTGTTGCGCCGCCGCACGTTTGCCGGTAAGGTCCGCCGCCAATGAACGCCCGCCTCTCCGCCACCGAGTTCCTGTCCAGCGCCCATCTGGCCGCCGGCATGACCTCGCGTGCGCGCCGACCGTCGACCTGACGGCTCGTCCGGGAGGCAAGCGCATACGCTGGTCGTATGCATCGCTCGAAACCCGGCCCTTGTGCCGGGTTTTTTGTTTCCGGGAGACACCATGACGAACCAGCACTTTCTGACCACCCAGGACTGGAGCCGCGCCGACCTCGACGCGCTGCTCGCCCGGGCGGCCGCGTTCAAGCGCACGCGCGCCGGCAGCGAGCTGGCCGGCAAGTCGATCGCGCTCCTGTTCTTCAATCCGTCGATGCGCACGCGCACGAGTTTCGAACTCGGTGCCCATCAGCTCGGCGGCAAGGCGATCGTGCTGGCGCCCGGCAAGGACGCCTGGCCGATCGAGTTCGAGGTCGGCACGGTGATGCACGGCGAGGCCGAGGAGCACATCGCCGAAGTCGCGCGCGTGCTGAGCCGCTACGTCGACCTGATCGCGGTGCGCGCGTTCCCGAAGTTCCAGGACTGGTCGGTCGATCGCGAGGACCGCGTCATCCACGCCTTCGCGAAGCATGCGACGGTGCCGGTGATCAACATGGAGACGATCACCCATCCGTGCCAGGAGCTGGCCCACGTGATGGCCCTGCAGGAGCATTTCGGCAGCCAGGACCTGCGCGGGAAGAAGTACGTGCTGACCTGGACGTATCACCCGAAGCCGCTCAACACCGCGGTGGCGAACTCGGCCCTGCTGATCGCCACGCGCTACGGCGCCGACGTGACCCTGCTGTGCCCGAACGACGAGTACCTGCTCGACCCGCGCTACATGGACTTCGGTCGCGCCAATGCCGCCGCGAACGGCGGCTCGCTGACGGTCAGCCACGACATCGAATCGGCCTACCGCGGTGCCGATGTCGTCTACGCCAAGAGCTGGGGCGCGATCCCGTACTTCGGCCGCTGGGATGAGGAAAAGCCGATGCGCGAGGCGAGCCGGCATTTCATCGTCGACGAGGCGAAGATGGCCCTGACCCGCGACGGCGTGTTCAGCCACTGCCTGCCGTTGCGCCGCAACGTCAAGGCCACCGATGCGGTGATGGATTCCCCCGCCTGCATCGCCATCGAAGAAGCCGAGAACCGCCTGCACGTGCAGAAGGCGGTGATGGCGGCTTTGTCGGGCGGGGCTTAGGAGGGGCTAGGGGATAGGGGCTAGGGCGCGAAAACCGACCTCACGTACCCGTCCGAAAGCCCGCTTCTGCTCACGACTTCCCTCAATCTTGTTTCGGTAGATCCTCGCGCTCCCTGGTCCTTGGTCCCTTGCCCCTGGTCCGTAGTCCCTATTCCCTAGCCCCTGGCCCCTAGCCCCTAGCCCCTAGTCCCTATTCCCTAGCCCCTAGCCCCTAGCCCCTAGTCCCTAGTCCCTAGCCCCTAGCCCCTAGCCCCAACAGGCACCCCCAATGACCTCTCCCCAAACTCCCATCGTCCTCGCCTTCTCGGGGGGTCTCGACACCAGCTTCTGCGTGCCGTACCTGCAGGAACGCGGTTTCGCCGTGCATACCGTGTTCGCCGACACCGGCGGCGTGGACGACGAGGAGCGTGCCTTCATCGAGGAGCGCGCGCGCGAGCTCGGCGTTGCCAGCCACGTCACCGTCGACGGTCGCGCGGCGATCTGGGAGGGTTTCGTCAAGCCGTTCGTTCGCGCCGGCGAGGGTTATCAGGGGCACTACCCGCTGCTCGTTTCCGATCGCTACCTGATCGTCGAGGCGATGCTGCGGCGCGCCGACGAGCTCGGCACGAAGCAGGTCGCCCATGGTTGCACCGGCATGGGCAATGACCAGGTGCGTTTCGACCTGACCATCAAGGCGCTCGGCGACTACGTCATCGTCGCGCCGATCCGCGAGATCCAGAAGCAGCACACGCAGACGCGCGCGTACGAGCAGGAATACCTCGAGGCGCGCGGCTTCGGCGTGCGCGCGAAGCAGAAGAGCTACACGATCAACGAGAACCTGCTCGGGGTGACCTTGTCGGGCGGCGAGATCGACCGCTGGGAAGCGCCGGGCGCCGGCGCGCGCGGCTGGTGCGCGCCGCGTGCGGAGTGGCCGGCCGAAGCCATGCGGGTGAGGATCGGTTTCGAGCAGGGTGAGGCGGTGGCGCTCGACGGCGAGCGCATGGCGGGTCCCGCCATCCTCGCCACGCTCAATCGCCGGTTCGCCGCATACGGCGTCGGCCGCGGCCTCTACACCGGCGACACCACGATCGGACTCAAGGGCCGCATCATCCACGAGGCGCCCGGCCTGGTGGCCCTGCTCGGCGCGCACCGTGCGCTCGAGGAAGCGGTGCTGTCGAAGGCGCAGAACCGCTTCAAGCCGGCGGTCGCGCGGCAGTGGGTGGAGATCGTCTATGAAGGCTTTTTCCATGACCCGCTGAAGGCCGATCTCGAGGCCTTCCTTGCCTCCAGCCAACGCTGCGTCAACGGCGAAGTCACCCTGGAAACCGCCGGTGGCAGCGTGCATGCGGTGGCCGTGTCCTCGCCGCACCTGCTGCATTCGCGGGGCGCGACCTATGCGCAGTCGGCCGACTGGGGCGTGGAGGAGGCCGAAGGCTTCATCCGCCTGTACGGCATGAGCACGACGCTGTGGGCGGAGGTGAACAGGGGCGGGTCTAGGGACTAGTGGCTAGGGGCTAGGGATTAGGGGCTGGGGACTAGGGACTAGGGACTAGGGACTAGGGACTAGGGACTAGGGATCAGGGGCCAGGGATTAGGGGTCAGGGGCCAGGGGCCAGGGAAGAGCGGTGCGTGACTCCGTTGGATTCGTGGACAGGTGGATCGACTGATGGACTTGTTGGCTGAAACGCTGGGACACCTGCGGGCGCTGGTCGGGTTCGACACGCGCAATCCGCCGCGGGCGATCGACTGCGGCGGCATCTTCGCCTACCTGCGCGATCACCTGCCGGGCTTCGCCTGCACGCTCACCGATCACGGTGCCGGCGCGGTCAGTCTGCACGCGGTGCGCGGCCGCCCGAAGCTGCTGTTCAACGTGCACCTCGACACCGTGCCGGACTCGCCGCACTGGTCGGCGAATCCGTTCGAACTGCGGGTGACCGCCGATCGCGCGATCGGCCTTGGTGCCTGCGACATCAAGGGTGCCGCCGCCGCTCTCGTCGCTGCGGCGAACGCGAGCGACGGCGATGCCGCCTTCCTGTTCACCTCGGATGAGGAGGCCAACGATCCGCGCTGCATCGCCGCGTTCCTCGCGCGCGGCATTCCTTGCGATGCCGTGCTCGTCGCCGAACCGACGCGCGCCGAAGCCGTGCTCGCCCATCGCGGCATCAGCTCGGTACTGATGCGCTTCGAGGGGCGCGCCGGCCATGCATCCGGTCGCCAGACCGCGGCCGACAGCGCGCTGCACCAGGCGATCCGCTGGGGCCAGCGCGCGCTCGACCATGTCGAGTCGCTGTCCCACCAGCGCTTCGGTGGCCTGACCGGGCTGCGCTTCAACATCGGCCGCATCGAAGGCGGCATCAAGGCGAACGTGATCGCGCCGGAAGCCGAACTCCGCTTCGGCTTCCGCCCGCTGCCGTCGACCGATGTCGATGCCCTGCTCGCCGAGTTCCGCGGCTTCGCCGAGCCGGAACCGGCCACGTTCACCGAGACCTTCCGCGGGCCGAGCCTGCCGTCCGGCGCGATTGCCGACGCCGAGCTGCGCCGGCTCGCCGCGCGCGACTGCGCCGAGGCGCTCGGCCTGCCGATCGGCCACGCGGTGGACTTCTGGACCGAGGCCTCGCTGTTCTCGCAGGCCGGCCATACGGCCATCGTCCACGGCCCCGGCGACATCGCCCAGGCGCACAGCGCCGACGAATGGGTCGAACTCGAACAACTCCGGCAATACGCCACCACCGTGCACAGGATCATCGACGATGGAAACGCATAGGCAGACGCGCCAGACGATCGTGCGCCTGCTGTCGAGCATGGCCAGCGCGAAGGAAATCTCGCAGTACCTCAAGCGGTTTTCCCAGCTCGACGCCAAGCGCTTCGCCGTGGTCAAGGTCGGCGGCGCCGTGCTGCGCGACGATCTCGAGGCGCTGACCTCGTCGCTGGCGTTCCTGCAGGAAGTCGGTCTGACGCCGATCGTCGTGCACGGTGCCGGGCCGCAACTCGACGAAGAACTCGCAGCCGCCGGCATCGAGAAGAAGACCATCGACGGCCTGCGGGTGACCTCGCCGGAGGCGCTGGCGATCGTGCGCCGGGTGTTCCAGGCGCAGAACCTGAAGCTCGTCGAGGCGCTGCAGGAAACCGATGCGCGCGCCACCTCGATCATGTCGGGC
The DNA here is from genome assembly GCA_934526015.1 of uncultured Dokdonella sp. Classification (GTDB taxonomy): domain Bacteria; phylum Pseudomonadota; class Gammaproteobacteria; order Xanthomonadales; family Rhodanobacteraceae; genus Dokdonella. The sequence goes on along the minus strand of CAKSZY010000006.1, from coordinate 91,758 downwards.
GTGTTCGAAGCCGAATACCTCGACCGCGACACGCTCGGCCTGGTCGGTCGGGTCGCTCGCGTCAACCTCGCGCCGATCGAGGCGAGCCTGAATGCCGGCTCGATCCCGGTCATCGCCAGCATGGGCGAGACCCGCGGCGGCCAGATCCTCAACGTCAATGCCGATTTCGCCGCCAACGAACTCGTCCAGGTGCTGCAGCCGTACAAGATCATCTTCCTCACCGGCACCGGCGGCCTGCTCGACGACCAGGGCCGCGTCATCGATTCGATCAACCTGTCGACCGAGTACGCCCACCTCGCCGCGCAGCCGTGGATCAACGGCGGCATGCGCGTGAAGATCGACCAGATCAAGCAGCTGCTCGATCGCCTGCCGCTGACCTCGTCGGTGTCGATCACCAAGCCGGCCGAGCTGGCCAAGGAACTGTTCACCCACAAGGGATCCGGCACGCTGGTGCGGCGCGGCGAGACCGTGCTGCGCGCCTCGCGCTGGGACGAACTCGATCTCGCGCGCCTGCGCACGCTGATCGAATCGAGCTTCGGTCGCCGTCTCGTCGAGGACTATTTCGAGCGCACGCGCCTGCATCGCGCCTACGTCAGCGAGAACTATCGCACCGCGTTGATCCTCACCGACGAGGACGGGCTCGCCTATCTCGACAAGTTCGCCGTGCTCGACGACGCCCAGGGCGAAGGCCTCGGCCGCGCCGTCTGGCAGGTCATGCGTGCGGAAAATCCGCGCCTGTTCTGGCGTTCGCGCCACGGCAATCCGGTCAATCCCTTCTACTATTCGGAATCCGACGGTTGCTGGAAGCAGGAGAAGTGGAAGGTGTACTGGTACGGCATCGACGACTTCGATCTCGTCCGCAGTTGCGTGGAACGCTGCGCGTCGCGCCCGCCGACCTTGTCTGGTTGATGGCTCGAAGAGCGCAAGGATAGGAACACGAAGGACAAGACGAACACGAAGGAAAATCTCTTCAGAGATCGGCTTCTACTCCGTGTGCTCCGTGTGCTCCGTGTTTCAGGCTTTTTCTTCGACTTTCATCGAAAGCGAAAGATTGAAACACGGAGCACACGGAGCACACCGAGAAAAGCGTTTTGATGATTTCCGTCTTTCCTTCGTGTTCTTCGTGTTCCAGTCTCTGCTGCTCTGTCTCGCGTTCTTGAAATGTTCTCGGGCATGTTTCGGGTTTTTGCTTCCACAGACGGGAGAATGATGTGAAACGGAGTGTCGGCATCGTCGGCGCGCGCGGCCATACCGGCGCCGAGCTGATCCGCCTGTTCGCCGGTCATGGCGGCTTCGAGCTGGCCTTCGTGGGTTCGCGCGAGCTCGATGGCGAGCGCGTGGCCGATCATGTCGAGGCCTATGCCGGCGATCTCCGTTACGGCAACCTCGATGCCGCCGCGGTCGCGGGGCAGGGCGTCGATGCCGTCGTGCTGGCCCTGCCGAACGGCAAGTCGGCCGATTACGTGGCGGCGATCGATGCCGGCGCGGCGGCGACGGTGATCGTCGACCTCTCGGCCGACCATCGCTTCGACGACGGCTGGTACTACGGCCTGCCCGAGCTGACCCGCGCCGGCGGCGCCGGCCGCCGCCGCATCAGCAACCCCGGTTGCTATGCCACCGCGATGCAGCTCGCGATCGCGCCGCTCGTCGACCGGCTCGCCGGGCCGCCGCAGTGTTTCGGCGTGTCGGGCTGGTCCGGCGCCGGCACCACTCCGTCGGAGCGCAACGATGTCGAACTGCTGCGCGACAACCTCATGCCGTACGCGCTGGTCGACCACCTGCACGAGCGCGAGGTCTCGCGCCAGCTCGGCCTGCCGGTCGAGTTCATGCCGCATGTCGCCGCGCATTTCCGCGGCATCACGATGACGGTCAACCTGTGGCTGCAGACGCCGATGACGCGCGAGGCCGTGCGTGCGCGGTATGCGCAGCGCTACGCCGGCGAACCGCTGGTTGCGGTGGTCGACGAGGCGCCGTGGGTCAGCCGGATTGCCGGCCGCCACGGGGTCGAGATCGGCGGCTTCGCGGTCGCCCCCGGCGGGCGCCGCGTGGTCGTCGTCGCCACCCTTGACAACCTGCTCAAGGGTGCGGCCACCCAGGCCTTGCAGAACCTCAACCTTGCCCTCGGCTTCGACGAGTTCCGCGGAATTCCGCTCGATGCCGCCGTTGCGGAGACCGTGGCATGAGCGGATTGCTGTGGCAGAAGTCCGGCGTGGAAACCGACCCGCGCATCATGCGCTTCCTCGCCGGCAACGACGTCGTGCTCGATCGCGAGTTCTTCCTGTTCGACATCGAGGCGAGCAAGGCGCATGTCGAAGGGCTGGCCCGCATCGGCATCGTCAGCGCCGACGATGCGCTCGCGCTCGCGCGCGAACTCGACGCACTGGCGGCGGATTTCCGCAGTGGCGCCTTCGTCCTCGACGAACGCCACGAGGACGGCCATTCGGCGATCGAGGCGCGCCTGACCGAGCGCCTCGGCGATGCCGGGCGACGCGTGCACACCGGGCGCAGCCGCAACGACCAGATCCTCGTCGCCACCCGCCTCTGGCTGAAGGCGAAACTCGCCGAACTCGGCGCGACCAGCCGCGCCATCGCCGGCGTCTGCCTCGATCGCGCGCAGGCCGAGTCCCTGCCGATGCCGGGCTACACGCACATCCAGCGTGCGGTGGTGTCGTCGACGGCGATGTGGTTCGCCGGTTTCGCCGAGGCCTTCATCGACGACGCCTGGCGCGCGCGCCAGACCTTCGACCTGGTCGACTGCAATCCGCTCGGCACCGCCGCCGGCTATGGCGTCAACCTGCCGCTCGATCGCGCCCACACCACCGCGCGGCTCGGTTTCGCGCGCATGCAGGTGAGCCCGATCCATGCCCAGCTCTCGCGCGGCAAGTTCGAGATCGCCGCGCTCGATGCGCTCGGCGCGGCCGTGCTCGACCTGCGCCGGCTGGCCTGGGACCTGTCGCTGTTCAGCACGTCCGAATTCGGCTTCGTGCGCCTGCCGGCGCGCTACACCACCGGCAGTTCGATCATGCCGAACAAGCGCAATCCGGATGTCGTCGAGCTGATGCGCGCGACCTATGCCAGCGTCGCCGCCGCACGGGTGGAGATCGAAAGCCTGCTGTCGCTGCCGTCCGGGTACCAGCGCGACCTGCAGCTCGGCAAGGGCTCGATCGTGCGCGGCTTCGGCCAGGGCCTGGCGGCCCTCGCCCTGCTGCCGGACCTGCTCGCCGACCTCGAGTGGGACGCCGCGGCGATGCGTGCGGCGATCGAGCCGTCGATGCATGCCACCGACGTCGCCATCGAGGCCGCGGTGGCCGGCGTGCCGTTCCGCGACGCCTACCGTGCCGCCGCCGAGGCGGCCGGGCAAAGCGGGGCAGGGCGCACGCCGGAAGCGAGCCTCGCCGCGCGCACCTCGCCCGGCGCCGGCCAGGACCTGCGCCTGGACGAGTTGCGCGCGCGCCTTGCGGCGCTCGCCTGACGGCGGCACGTGCAGGCCGGGTGCACGGCGGCCGGCGTCGCCGTGAGTCGCCCGTCGTCGTGGCGGAGGGTTCGCGTCCTGCCCTTGTCGAACGGATCGCCGCTTGCCTACTCTCCCGTCGATGATCCCTTTCCCCGATGCCCATCCGGCGAACGTGGCGGCCGCCGACCTCGCCTTCGGCGCTGCCGATCGCCTGCTTGTCCTCGCCCCGCACCCGGATGACGAGACCCTGGTCACTGGCGAACTGCTGCAGCACGCGCTGGCGGCCGGTGCCGGCGTGCGTGTGGTGATCGCCACCGACGGCGACGACAACCCGTGGCCGCAACGCTGGCTGGAGCGCCGCTGGCGCATCGACGCCGGCGCGCGCCGGCGCTGGGGCCGCCGTCGCCGCGAGGAATCGCTCGCCGCGCTCGACGTGCTCGGCGTGCCGCGCGCGGCGGTGCGGCACCTCGGCTGGCCGGATGGAAGCCTGACCGACCGCCTGCTCGACAATGCCGACGCCGGGCATGCGCTGGCCGCGGAGATCGCCGCCTTCGCGCCGACCCACGTGGCCATGCCGGTGCTCGACGACCGCCATCCCGATCACAGCGCCCTGCGCGTGCTGGCCGAGCTGGTCTGGGCCAGCGGGCAGGCGGCGCCGGTGCAGGTGCTCGGCTTCGTCGTGCATGCCTGCGGACGTGCCGCGCCGCCGGCGCGGACCTGCGTCGACCCCGGCACGCCGCTGGCGCGCAAACTGGAAGCGCTTGGCCAGCACGGCTCGCAACTTGCCCTCAGCGGCCGGCGCATGCGTGGCATCGCCCTGCGCGAGGAACGCTTCCTCACCCGCCTGCCGGTGCTGCAGGCATCTTCCGGCAGCTTCCTGCTGCCGCTGCGCGGGCTGCGCCTGCGTGCGCGCGAACTGCTGCTGGTGGCGGTCATCGATGCAAGGGTCTGGCGCGGCCGCCTGCCGCTGCCGCAGTCGAACTCGATCCATGCGCTGGCCTGTGCCGAAGCGCCCGGCACGGTCGTGGAAGTCCGCCTCGTGCGTGGCCGCGGCGGCGTCGAGATCGACTTCGGCGGGACGCGGCCGGCACTCGTGCATGCCAAGCTGCATCGTCGTGGTGCACGCACGCTGATCTTCGACGACGACGGCTGGCACGCCGTCGCCTTCCACCGGGAGGGCCGATGAGCGGAATGCCGGATTTCAGTGCGGTGGACGAAACGTGGATGCGCCGTGCGCTCGAACTGGCCGTGCAGGCGCGTGACGTCGACGGCGAAGTGCCGGTCGGTGCGGTCATCGTCGTCGACGGCGTCGCCATCGGCGAGGGCTGGAACCGCAACATCGCCCTCCACGATGCCAGCGCGCATGCCGAGATCCTCGCCCTGCGCGCTGCCGGCCAGCGCCTCGGCAACCACCGCCTGCCCGGCGCGACCCTCTACGCCACGCTGGAGCCTTGCGCGATGTGCGCGATGGCCCTCGTCCACGCCCGCATCGGCCGCGTCGTCTACGCCGCCCACGACCCGAAAACCGGCGCCGCCGGCAGCGTCTTCGACATCCTCGTCTCCGACCGCCACAACCACCGCATCACCGTCGAATCAGGCCTCCTCGCCCCCGAAAGCGCCGACCTCCTGCGCGCATTCTTCCGCTCAAGAAGGGGGTGAGGCGGGGAATCGGGAACGGGCATGGAGGAGGGCGGCCGCACGTGGCAGGGCGTGACCTCGGATCGATGGGCGTGCTTGTGCGGCGGCCGCTGCGGATGGGAAGGCGGGTGCTGTCGCAAGAATGCAAGCTTCACTCTGGTGAAAGCGCCTGCCTGTCCCTTCTCCCCGTGGCGACGGGGAGAAGGTGCGGCGGCAGCCGCGGATGAGGGGCGCTTTTTTGCTTCACCGGTTGCGCCGATGAAACGGCGCTTGCGCACGCCTGCATCGGCGATCGCACCCAACCTCCCACGGCCCCTCATCCGGTGCTGCCGCACCACCTTCTCCCCGCTGGCGCGGGGCGAAGGGAAGGCTGGTGCTGTCGCAAGAACGCCCGGCTGCACTCTGGTGAAAGCGCCTGCCTGTCCCTTCTCCCCGTGGCGACGGGGAGAAGGTGCGGCGGCAGCCGCGGATGAGGGGCGCTTTCGTGCTTTATCTGCAACCGCTGATGAAGTCGCGCGTGCGCACTGCTGCAACGTCGATCGCGCCCCACCTCCCACGGCCCCTCATCCGGTGCTGCCGCACCACCTTCTCCCCGCTGCGCGGGGCGAAGGGACAGGCATGCGCTTTCTCGAGATTGCAACTTCACATTCTTGCGACAACGCCAGCTATCCCTTCTCCCCGTGGCGACGGGGAGAAGGTGCGGCGGCAGCCGCGGATGAGGGGCGCTTCTCGGCTTCAACCGGCAGCCGCGGATGAGGGGCGCTTCTCGGCTTCAACCGGCAGCCGCGGATGAGGGGCGATTTGCGCTTCTGCAGGTTTGCCACGGCGATCTCAGCCGACCTCCCGCGGCTCCTCATCCAATGGCACGCCTGAAATCGAGGTCGTAGCGGGCGCCGGCGGTCAGCGAGTGCAGGCGCAGGTTGGTGATGCGGATCGGGGCGCCGTGGTCGAGTTCGGCGGCGTTGGAGTCGGCCATCTCGCTGGGGTCGATCAGGGTGACGCCGCCGTGGCCGACCACGTCGAGGACGTTGTCGGGGCCGATCACGGCGAAGGTGGCGGCGTCGATGCCGAGTCCGAGCGCAAACGGGTTGAGGGCGAGCGCCGCGAGCAGGCGGCCGAGGCGGTCACTGGCATGTCCGCCCTGGTCGATGACGACGCGGTTGGTGAGGCCGAGGCCCGGCGCCAGCGAGGTGCCGCCCATGCGCGGAGTCGGTCCGGCGGAGCCGGCGGCAAGCATGTGCTCGCAGAGCACCGCGGCGCCGGCGCCGATGCCGCAGACGACCATGCCGGCGGCGTTGCGCCGGCGCAGCAGGCGGGCCAGCGAGCTGCCGCCGATGAGGGTGCTGAGACGCAGCGGTTGCGCCGCATGCAATACGACCAGGTCGGCCTGTTCGACGAGATCGAGCAGGTCGCGCCGTTCGGCGGCGGCGCGCGCGGTCAGCACGAAGCGATGCGGCTTGGACGTGCCGGCGGCGGCCAGCAGCGTTTCCAGTTCGGCATCGTCGTCGTCGTTCTCGGCGGCATGCACGAGCACGATCCGCGGCGATTCGCCGGCGTGGCCGAGGAGGCGGCCGAGCAGAGCCTGGGTACGCGTCTCGGCGCGCAGTTCACCGCAGGCGATGATCGCGCCTCGCGTGTGTTCGGGAGCGAGTTTGGCGGGCACGCGTCGGGCCTCCGGGTCGGGAGGTCGATCTTATCCCGCCTGCGGCGAGGCCCGCAGGCCGACCTGGCGGTTGTGCGTTCGCGTCCAGCTCGCGAAGTCGTCGGCGCGCAGCGGTCGACTGAACAGGTAGCCCTGGGCGAGGCGGGCACCGCGCGAGGCGAGGAACTCGAGCTGCTGCTCGTTCTCGACGCCCTCGGCGATGACGACCAGGCCGAGGCTCTGGCCGATGCGGATGATCGCCTCGCAGATCGCCGTGTCGGGTGGCACGCCCGGCACGTGCTGCATGAAGCCGTGGCTGATCTTCAGACCCTCGATCGGCAGGCGGCGCAGGTAACCGAGCGCCGAATAGCCCTCGCCGAAATCGTCGATGACCATCTTCACGCCGAGGCCCTGCAGGATCGAGAAGGTCTGCTGGCTGTCGCTCAGGTCCTCGATCAGCACGCGTTCGGTCAGTTCCAGTTCGAGCGCCTCGCCCGGCAGGTCGTAGTCGCGCAGTGCGGCCAGCACGCTCTGCGCGAGCGAGCCGCTCAGCAGCTGGCGGTACGACACGTTGACGGCGACGTGGCCGATGTCGAGGCCGCCGTCGCGCCATTCGCGCAGCTGCCGGCAGGATTCGCGGATCGCCCACTCGCCGATGGCGACGATGTCGCCATTGGCTTCGGCATACGGCACGAACACATCCGGCGGGATCTCGCCGAGTTCCCGGCTGGTCCAGCGCAGCAGCGCCTCGGCGCTGCGCACGCGGCGCGAGCCGAGGTCGATCTGCGGCTGGAACTCGAGGCGGAACTCGAGGGCGTCGAGGGCCCGGCGCAACTGCGACTCGATGCGCAGCCGATGACTTGCGCGGCGGGCGAGGGCCGGGGTGAAGCGCTGCCAGAGATTGCGCCCGCGCCGCTTCGCCTCGACCATCGCCGCGCTGGCGTGGCTGAACAGCTGGTCGAGGGTGGCGCCGTCATCGGGATGGCGGGCGAGGCCGGCCGACAGGGTCAGCCGGGTTTCCTGCTCGTCGATGCGGAACGGTTCGGCGAAGGTCGTCGTCAGCTGTTCCGCCGCCCGCCGGCATTGTTCGTCGGTCGATCCGGTCGGCAGCAGGACCATGAACTCGTCGCCGCCGATGCGTGCGCAAATCCATTCGTCCGGCAGGCCCTCGCGCAGGCGGCGCGCGAACACGGCGAGCAGGTTGTCGCCGGCGCCGTAACCGAGCAGGTCGTTGACCGCGCGGAAACGGTCGAGGTTGAGGTGCAGCAGGGCCGGTCCGTCGGCGCCGCGGGTTTCGGCAATGGCCGCCGTCGCGGCCTCGACCAGGGCATCGCGGTTCGGCAGGCCGGTCAGCGGATCGGTCATCGCCTTGCGCCGCAGGCTGTCCTCGATCAGCTTGCGTTCGGTGATGTCCTGCAGGGTGCCGCTCAGCGCGGTCACCTTGTCGTGGTGCAGGACCGGGCGGGCGACGATGCGCACCCAGCGGCGGCGGCCGATCGTCGAGATCATGCGCAGTTCGCATTCCACCGGCTGTCCTCCGCGCACGGCGGCGATCGCGTCGTGAAAGCGCGTGCGGTCCTCGCCCGGCAGGCACGCGGCCATGCGTTCGAGGCTGATGCCGGAGGCTTCCGGCAGGTCGAAGATGACGTGGATCTGGCTGGTCCACAGCAGGCTGCCGTCGTCGAAGCCGTACTGCCAGCCGCCGATGCGGGCGAGCGCCTGGGTCTGCGCGAACATTTCCGATTCGCGCTTCATCGCGGTGACGTCGTCGAAGGTCGAAACGACCTGGAACGGCCGGGTGCGCCCGCGCACGAACTGCGGCACCGAGGTCACCGACAGCCAGCGCTGGGTGCCGAGATGCTTGAGGTAGATGCCGATCAGGGTGCTGTTGACGGTGCGCCCGGTGCGGAATGCGCGCATTGCCGGCAGTTCTTCGGTGGCGAGCGGCCGGCCCTTGTCGTCGAGCAGCGGGGTGGCGGCGAACTGCTCGGGCATGGTTGCGCACAGGTCCGCCTCGCTCATGCCGAGGATGCGGCAGGCGGCCGGGTTGCAGGAAAGGATGCGTCCGGATTCCTCCATCACCACGACGCCCTTGTCCATCGATTGCACGAGCAGGCGGAAACGCGACTCCGAGGCACGCAGTTCGAGGTCGGCGCGGTTGCGTGCGCTGATGTCGCGGGCGATCGCGACGATGCGTTTTTCGTGGCCGTCGAGGTAGGCGTTGGAATGCACCTCGACCGGAAAGCCGGTGCCGTCGCCGCGCCGGTTGAGGGTCTCGATGGTGTAGGTGTTGCCGAGGCGGAACGTGGCCAGCACCCGCTGCATGTGGTCGGCGGGCAGGCCGGGGTTGAGGTCGTGCACGGACAGCTTCTTCAGCGCCTCGCGTTCGTAGCCGTAGATCGTGCATGCCGCCGCGTTGACATCGACGATGCGGCCGCTTTCGTCATGGATGGTGACGGCGTCGGGGACGGCATCGATGAGGCTGCGGTAGCGCGTGGCGATGAGGATGGCGACGCTGCGCAGGGTGTGCTGCGAGGCGATGGTTTCTTCGAGCAGGTTCCGCAGTTGCGGATCGACCTCCGCACTCGCGACGAATGCGGCGAGCCTGGCCCAGGCATCGCCGGCTGCGGTCGACGCGACGGGCCCGTCCAGCCCCGGGGCCGGAAGCGGTTCGCCTGTCCCATCTCGCTGACCCATTGCGTGCATCCCGTGCATCTGCAGGAATGGCGCACCCCCGTGCCGGGCGAGCATAGCACCGCTCCGGGCCGACGGAAGGGGCTCAGGCCATCGCGCGGGCGACCTTGCTCGAGGTCTCGCGGCCGAGCTGCTCCGACAGCCAGAGTCCGGTTTCGACCAGTGCCGGCAGGTCCACGCCGGTGGCGATGCCCATGCCTTCGAGCATGTAGACGACATCCTCGCTGGCGACGTTGCCGGTTGCGCCGTTCGCGTACGGGCAGCCGCCGGTGCCGGACACCGCCGAATCGACCACGCTCGCCCCTTCCTCGAGACAGGCGAGGATGTTGGCCAGGGCCTGGCCGCGGGTGTCGTGGAAATGGATCGCCAGTGCATTGGCCGGCACCTCCGCCGCGACCGCGCGGAACATCGCGCGTGCCTTTGCCGGCGTGCCGATGCCGATGGTGTCGCCGAGCGAAATCTCGCAACAGCCGAGATCGTGCAGGCGGCGGGCGACGCGCACGACCTCGGCGACGGCGACCTCGCCCTGGTAGGGACAGCCGAGCACGGTCGACACATAGCCGCGCACGTGCACGCCCTCGGCCGCCGCGCGCTCGAGCACGGGCCGGAAGCGGTCGATCGATTCGTCGATCGAGGCATTGATGTTGCGCTGGTTGAATGCTTCCGATGCGGCGGTGAACACGGCCACCTCGTCGGCGCCGACCTCGCGCGCGCGTTCGTAGCCCTTCTCGTTCGGCACGAGCACCGGATAGCGGATGCCGGGCCGGCGCTCGATGCCGCTGAACACCTCGGCGGCGTCGGCGAGCTGCGGAATCCACTTCGGGCTGACGAAACTGGTCGCCTCGATCGTGCGCAGGCCGGTCCGCGAGAGGCGATCGATCAGCTCGATCTTGGTCGCCGCCGGGATGATCGTCTTCTCGTTCTGCAGGCCATCGCGCGGCCCGACCTCGACGATGCGGACGGCGGTGGGCGTGTCCGTCATTGCCGGCCTCCGCGTTGCCGGGCACGCTCGCGCTCGAACTCGTCCAGGCCGATGTGGCGGCGTTCGAGCACGGCGGACGGCTTCTTCTGGAACACGGCTTCGCTGCGCAGGATCTCGAGCACGCGCGCGCGGTCTCCGCGCACGTACACGTGCAGTTCGTTGCGGCTGCGATCGACGCTGCCGGCGAGTGTCGAATCGATCACCAGGCCGGCCACGCGGCGGTCGTCGACGGCGTGGATTTCCAGGCGGTCGCCGCGGATGCGGTAGCGGGCGATGAAGAACGACCTGGCGGGGGCTGGATCGATGCCGTGCGGCGGCGGCAGGCTGACCAGTCCGGCCAGTTGGTCGTCGGCCACGACCACGTAGTCGCGGCCGCGGTCGTGGACGAAGTTGACCGGCACGTGCACGCGCTTCGGCGGGCCGTCGCGTTCCGGCCGTTCGAGCAGTTCGAAGCGGCACGCCTCGTCGACGCGGAAGGCAAGCTCCTCGCCCTCGCCGGCACGCGGTTGCGCGGCATCGACCCAGAGGCCCTTCCAGCGCGCGTCGCAGGCCTCGATGCGCTCGCCCGGCGGTGATTCGAACCGGGTCTCGACGCAGCCGCCGAGCAGTCCGGCGAGCAGCAACAGTACGAGCGGACGCATCATGGTTCCTCCCCGCCGGCAAAGCGCACCAGCACCGCATCGGCCTCGACGAAATCGCCGGCTTCGGCCTGCACGGCTTCGAGCGTGCCGGCGCGCGGTGCGCGCAGGGTCAGCTCCATCTTCATCGCTTCCATGACCAGCAGTTCCTGGCCTTCGGTGACGACATCGCCGGCGGCGCAGCGCACGATCACGATGCGGCCCGGCATCGGCGCCTTGATGCGGTCCTCATGGCGGGCCCTGGCGGCGGCGACGACGAACGCCGGCGCATGGTGGAACGAGGCGCGGCGGGTGCCGTCGTGGACGACGATCCGACGTGCGTCGGCGAACAGGCGATGGCGACGCCCGCTGCCGTCGTAGCGCGCGCTCAGCAGGTCGTCGTCGATGCGCGCGCCGGCGACTTCGATCGAACGCCCGTCGACCTCGAGGCGATAGTCGCCGTCGGCACCGAAGGCGGCGATTTCGTGGCGCGCGCCGCCGGCATCGACGAGGGCGACCACGCGCTTGCCGCGGCGGCTTACGCGCCAGCCGTCCGCGCGCCCCCACGGCGAGTGCGGATCGCTGCCGCGGCGGGTTGCCTGCAGGGCCACGGCCTCCTCGTCGAGCAGGGTGGCGACGATCGCGGCGATCAGGTCGCGTTCGGCCGCATCGGCGTCGCTGCCGGTGAACTCGTCGGGATGGCGATCGAGGTAGCCGGTGTCGATGTGTCCCTCGACGACGGCCGGATGGCGCACGAGTCGCTCGAGGAAGGCCACGTTCGATTTCGGTCCGACCACGTCGATGCCGGCGAGCGCCTCGCGCATGCGCTGCAGCGCCGACGCACGGTCGCGATCGTGGACGATCAGCTTGGCGATCATCGGATCGTAGAAGATCGTCACCGTGTCGCCCTCGACGACGCCGGCGTCGATGCGCAGGTGCGCATCGGCCTCCGGCAGGCGCAGGGTGTCGAGGCGGCCGGAACCCGGCAGGAAGCCCTGCTCGGGATCCTCGGCGTAGAGGCGCAACTCGATGGCATGGCCGTGGCTGGCCACCGGTCCGTCGAGGAGCCGGGCCGGCAGCGGCTCGCCGGCGGCCACGCGCAACTGCAGTTCGACGAGATCGAGCCCGGTCACGCATTCGGTGACCGGATGCTCGACCTGCAGGCGCGTGTTGATCTCCATGAACCAGAAGTCGCCATCCTGGCCGACGATGAACTCGACGGTGCCGGCGTTGACGTAGTCGAGCGCGCGTGCGGCGGCCACGGCCGCCTCGCCCATCGCCGCGCGCAGGGCCGGGCTGAGGAACGGCGAGGGCGTCTCCTCGAGCACCTTCTGGTAGCGCCGCTGGGCGGAGCATTCGCGCTCGTTGAGGTGGATGACGTTGCCGTGGCCGTCGCCGAACACCTGGAACTCGATGTGGCGCGGCTTCTCGACATAGCGTTCGAGCAGCACGCGGTCGCGGCCGAAGGCGTTCTTCGCCTCGCGCTGGCAGGACTCGAGGTGGGCGGCGAAGCCGGCCGCGTCGCGCACGATGCGCATGCCCTTGCCGCCACCACCGTAGGCCGCCTTGATCATCAGCGGGAAGCCGATGCGGGCGGCTTCGCGCGCGAGCACGCCGGCATCCTGGTCCTCGCCGGTGTAGCCCGGCACGACCGGAACGCCATGCCCGTGCATGAGCTCCTTGGCCCCGGCCTTCGAGCCCATGCGCCGCATCGAATCCCCGGAAGGACCGATGAAGACCAGCCCGGCGCCGGCGACGGCATCGGCGAAGTCGGCGTTCTCGGAAAGGAAGCCGTAGCCCGGGTGGATGGCCTGCGCGCCGGTGGCCAGCGCCGCCTGGATAACGGCGTCGCCGCGCAGGTAGGACTCGGCCGGCCGCGGTCCGCCGATCGGCACGGCGACATCGGCCTGGCGCACGTGCTGCGCGTCGGCGTCGGCGCTCGAATACACGGCGACCGTGCGGACGCCGAGCCGGCGGCAGGTGCGGATCACGCGGCAGGCGATCTCGCCGCGGTTGGCGATCAGGATCGTGTCGAACATCGGCATCCTTCGTTCACTCCGGCGCGTGGCAGACGGCTTCGATGTTGTTGCCGTCGGGATCGATCACGAAGGCGCCGTAGTAGTGGGCATGGTAATGCGGGGGCAAGCCCGGTGCGCCGTTGTCGGTGGCACCGGCGGCGAGCGCGGCGGCGTGGAAGGCATCGACTTCGGCTCGCGTGCGTGCGGTGAAGGCGACGTGCACGCCACGCGCGGGCGGGCCGTCGCCGCGGCCGATCCAGAAATGCGGCCGGTTGGGCGGGCCGAAGCCGCACCCTTCGTAGCCGCCGGTCTGATCGCGGGTCACTTCCATCACCGGCGCGCAGCCGAGCACGGCGAGCACCTGCGTGTAGAACGCGCGGCTGCGTGCGAAGTCTTCGACGCCGAGGCCGACGTGGTCGATCATGTCTCACCGTCCCGCCGCGTCCACGCGGGAGGGCGCTTGTCGAGAAAGGCGCCGAGGCCTTCCTGGCCTTCCGGCGAGACGCGCAGACGGGCAATGAGGTCGGCGTTGGCCACGTCGATGGCGCTGGCGCTTTCGGCGGTGATGCCGGCCATGCGCAGGGCCAGGCGCTTGGCCTCGTCCTGCGCGACCGGGCCGCACTTGCCGAGGAAATGCACGAGGCGATCGACGCTGTCGTCGAGCGCGCTGCGCGCCACGCAGTCGTGGAGCAGGCCGATGCGCTTCGCCTCGGCGGCGTCGAACACCTCGGCACTGGTGAAGTAGCGGCGCGCCTGGCGTGCGCCGATGGCGGCGACGACGTACGGCGAGATGACCGCCGGCACGAGGCCGAGGCGTGCTTCGGAGAGGGAGAACTTGGCGTCCTCGACGCCGATGGCGACGTCGCAGCAGGCAACCAGGCCGACGCCGCCGCCGTAGGCCGAGCCGTTGACCCGCGCGATGGTCGGCTTCGGCAGGAAGTTGAGCGTGTGCATGAGGCGGGCGAGGGCCAGCGCGTCGGCGCGGTTCTCCTCCTCGCCGGCGCGTGCCATGCCGCGCATCCAGTGCAGGTCGGCGCCGGCGGAGAAGGTGCTGCCGAGACCGCTGATGACCACCACGCGCACGTCGGGGTCGGCGCCCGCCATCGCCAGCGCCACCGTCAGTTCGGCAATCAGCGCCGCATCGAAGGCGTTGTGCACCGATTCGCGCGCCAGGGCGATGCGTGCGCTGCCGCCATCGCGTTCGATACGCAGGGTTTCGCTCATGCGGGCGCGGGCTCGATGGAGGGGAGACCGCGATTCTATTGGATCAGGGGCTAGGGGCTAGTTAGGGCCAGGGGCGAGGGGCGAGGGCTCGAAGATCGTGCGCATTCGCTTGCAGTCTGGGTTGTACGGACTGCACGACGTGTCCGGGTCGGGTTTTCGCGCCCTCGCCCCTCGCCCCTCGCCCTCGTTCCTCGCTTGTAGCCCCTCATCCCTCCCCCTCGCTATATAATGCGAACCATTCTTGTTTGCGACGGTCCCAGCGTGCGTCTATCCGAACTTGCCCGAGGTGCCAACGCCGTGGTCCGCGAGGTCGAAGCCCGCTCCGATGCCGATGCCGTGGCGCGCCGCCTGCGCGACCTCGGTTTCGTCGACGGCGAGCCGGTGCGCATCGTCGGCCGCGGCCCGATCGGCGGCGACCCGCTGCTCGTGCAGATCGGCTACACGCGCTTCGCCCTGCGTCGCAGCGAGGCCGCGCGCGTGCGCATCGAGGCCACCCCGTGAGCGGCGTGGCGCTCAACCTCGCCCTCGTCGGCAACCCGAATTCGGGCAAGACCGCGCTGTTCAACCTGCTGACCGGCGCGCGCCAGAAGGTCGCCAACTACGCCGGCGTCACCGTCGAGCGCAAAGAGGGCAGCTTCAGCACGGCGGCCGGACGCAACGCGCGCGTGCTCGACCTGCCGGGCACCTACAGCCTCGATGCGGCCAGTCCCGACGAGATCATCACCCGCGATGTCTGCCTCGGCGCCTTTGCCGGCGAGCCGGTGCCCGACGTCATCGTCTGCGTCGCCGACGCCACCAACCTGCGCCTGCACCTGCGCTTCGTGATGGAGTTGAAGCGCCTCGGCCGGCCGATGATCCTCGCCCTCAACATGATGGACGCCGCGCGTCGCCGCGGCATCGCCATCGACGTGGCCGCGCTGGAGCGCGGTCTCGGCATCCCGGTGGTGGAAACCGTCGCCGTGCAGCGGCATGGCGCCGACGCCCTGCGCGCGCGCCTCGATGCGGCGGTGGCACCGGCGCCAGCGCCGGCCGCGGATGCCGACCTGCATGCCGAGGTACGCCAGCTGCTGGCGGCGGCGGTGACGATGCCGAGCCGCACGGCGGCGACCGACGATGCCCTCGACCGCGTGCTCGTGCATCCGGTGTTCGGCTTCGCCATCCTCATCGTGGTGATGTTCCTGATCTTCCAGGCGGTGTTTTCCTGGGCCGAGCCGCTGATGGATCTCATCGAGGCAGGGGTCGGCACGCTCGGCGGATGGGCGGGTGCCGCGCTCGAGCCGATGCCGCTGCTGCAAAGCCTCGTCGTCGACGGCATCTTCGCCGGCATCGGGGGCGTGCTGGTGTTCCTGCCGCAGATCCTCATCCTGTTCCTGTTCATCCTCGCCCTCGAGGAATCCGGCTACCTGCCGCGTGCGGCCTTCCTGCTCGATCGCCTGATGCTGAAGGTCGGCCTGACCGGGCGCTCGTTCATTCCGCTGCTGTCGAGCTTCGCCTGCGCGATCCCCGGCATCATGGCCACGCGCAGCATCCAGGATCCGCGCGACCGCCTGACCACGATCCTGATCGCGCCGCTGATGACCTGTTCGGCACGCCTGCCGGTGTACACCCTGCTGATCGCCGCCTTCATCCCCGAGCGCGCGGTCGCCGGCGTGTTCAACCTGCAGGGCATCGTCCTGTTCTCGCTGTACGTCGGCGGCATCGTCAGCGCACTCGCCGTGGCTTGGGTGGTCAAGCGCATGCGCAAGGACAAGAGCGAACACGTGCTGCTGATGGAACTGCCGTCGTACCGCATTCCGCACCTGCGCGACCTCGCCATCGGCCTGTGGGAACGCGCGATGATCTTCATCAAGCGCGTCGGCGGCATCATCCTCGCCCTGACCGTGCTGCTGTGGTTCCTGTCGACGTTCCCGGCACCGCCGGAAAACGCCACCCTGCCGGCGATCGATTACAGCTTCGCCGGCAAGCTCGGCCAGGCGTTGCACCACGTGTTCGCGCCGATCGGCTTCAACTGGCAGATCTGCATCGCCCTCGTGCCGGGCCTCGCCGCACGCGAGGTGGCGGTGTCGGCGCTGGCCACCGTGTACGCCCTCGGCGGCAACGAGGACGGCCTGCAGGCGGTCGTCGCCAGCGAGTGGACGCTGGCCACCGCGCTGTCGCTGCTGGTCTGGTACGTGTTCGCGCCGATGTGCCTGTCGACGCTGGCCACCGTGCGCCGCGAGACCAACTCGTGGCGGCAGGTGTGGATCATGACGGCCTACCTGTTCGGCCTCGCGTACCTGGCTTCGTTCATCACCTACCGCATCGCCCTGGCCTGGTCATGACCACGGCGACGCTCGTGCAGGCGCTGATCCTCGGTCTGGCCGCCCTGGTCGCGCTGGTGTTCGCCGTGCGCCGGCTGCTGCCGGGCACGAGCCGGCGGGCCCTGTCCGGCCTCGCCGCCCGTCTCGAGGCGCCGGCGCGGTCACGCTTCAGCCACTGGCTCGCCGACCGGCTGCGACCGGCCGGCAGCGGCGCCGGCGGTTGTGGCAGTGGCGATGGCTGCGGCAGCTGCGGTGGCTGCGGCACGCCCGCGGCGTCGAAGCCGGTCGGCGATGCGCAGCCGCTGCATTTCACCCGCAAGTCGCCGGAACCGTCGATCCGGATCGCGCGACCGGACGCACACCAATCCGGGAGCGGTCGACCTACACTCGCCCCATGAGCGAGACCTTCACCCTGCATCGAGGCAGCGCACCGCTGCTGGTCAGCCTGCCGCACGACGGCACCTTCCTTCCCGACGACATGGCGGCGACGATGACCGCGTCGGCGCTGCGCCTGCCGGATACCGACTGGTTCGTCTCGCGCTTGTATGGCTTCGCCCGCAAGCTCGGTGCGTCGATGCTGATCCCGCGCTATTCACGCTACGTGGTCGACCTCAACCGGCCGCCCGACGACGTCTCGCTGTATCCGGGGCAGAACACCACCGGCCTCTGCCCGACCGTGCAGTTCAATGGCGAGCCGGTCTACCTCGACGGACGCGCGCCGGATGCGGCGGCCATCGCCACCCGGGTCGAGCGCTACTGGAAGCCGTACCACGCCGCGCTCGCCGCCGAACTGGAACGCCTGCGCGGCCTGCATGGCCGCGTGGTGCTGTGGGAAGGCCATTCGATCCGCAGCGTAGTGCCGTTCCTGTTCGATGGCCGGCTGCCCGATTTCAACGTCGGCACGGCCAGCGGGGCGAGTTGCTCGGCGCAGTTGCAGCAGCGTCTGGTCGACGTCCTCGAAGCCCAGGCCGACCACTCCTTCGTCGTCAACGGCCGTTTCAAGGGCGGTCACATCACCCGCCACTACGGCCGGCCGGCGCATGGCGTGGACGCCGTCCAGCTGGAACTCGCGCAGTCGACCTACATGGACGAAGCGGAGCTGCTGTACGACACGGCGCGCGCCGCGCCGACCCAGGCGCTGATCCGCCGCCTGCTGGAGAGCGCACTCGGCTGAGGCCGGCCGACGTGGCGGGCCCGCGCGGCGGCGACGGTTCGCCGGTGCGGCGATCGCCGGCGTTTCCCGACCCGGCCGCCTGCGTCAGGCCGGCGCCTTCGCCGCGATGCCGGTCGTCGCCGCGGGGCTGTGCGGCAGCAGCCAGGCACACAAGCCGATCGCCGGCAGCCAGGCGCAGATCGCGTAGACGGCCTCGATGCCGATGCGGTCGGCCAGCTGGCCGAGCACGGCGGCGCCGAGGCCGCCCATGCCGAAGGCAAAGCCGAAGAACAGGCCGGAGATCGTGCCGGTGCGGCCCGGCACGAGTTCCTGCGCGTAGACGAGGATCGCCGGGAAGGCCGAGGCCAGCACGAGGCCGATGACGACGCTCAGCAGCGTCGTCCAGAACAGGTCCGCATGCGGCAGCAGCAGGCTGAACGGCAGCACGCCGAGGATCGAGGCGCGGATCACGTGGCGGCGGCCGACGCGGTCGCCGAGCGGACCGCCGAAGAGGGTGCCGGCGGCGACGGCGCCGAGGAAGACGAACAGGTGCAGCTGCGCCGTGCGCGCATCGAGGGCGAAGCGTTCCATCAGGTAGAACGTGTAGTAACTCGACAGGCTGGCCAGGTAGAAGTACTTGGAGAAGATCAGCAGGCCGAGCAGGGCGAGCGTGCGCGCGACCCGCGCGCGTCCGCTGCCGGGCGCGGCCACCGCGGTTGCCGGGCGGCGGCGCGCCTGCTCGAGCTGCCGGCCGTACCAGCGGCCGATGCCGCCGAGGAGGACGATGGCGACGAGCGCGGCGATCGCGAACCAGGCCACGCTCGACTGTCCGCGCGGCATGACGAGGAAGGCGGCGAGCAGCGGCCCGATCGCCGAGCCGGCGTTGCCGCCGACCTGGAACAGCGATTGCGCGAAACCGTGTCGCCCGCCCGAGGCCATGCGCGCGATGCGCGAGGATTCCGGATGGAACACCGCGGAGCCGGTGCCGATCAGCGCGGCGGCCAGCAGCACGGTGGGGAACGCGGTGGCCTGCGACAGCAGCAGGAGTCCGAGCAGGGTCGAACCCATGCCGATCGCCAGCGAGTACGGCAGCGGGCGGCGGTCGGTGTGGAGGCCGACCAGCGGCTGCAGCAGCGAGGCGGTGAACTGGAAGGTCAGGGTGATCAGGCCGATCTGGCCGAAGTCGAGGGCCAGATTGGCCTTCAGCAGCGGATAGATCGCCGGCAGCAGCGACTGGATGAGGTCGTTGAGCAGGTGGCAGAGGCTCAGGGCGACGAGCACCGGCAGGGCGATCGGTGCGGCGACGGTCGCCGAAGGCGCGGCGGCCGGCGGATCGGTGGTGGGCGTCGACATCGGCGGGCGGGCAGGGCGGGGACGCAAGGATAGCCGGCCGGGGATTGAAAACCGTGCCCGCCGCCAGCATGCGCTTGCCATCCCCCGCACGAGGCCTCGCCATGAACGAGCAGGAACGCCAATCGGTGCTGACCCTTTGCCTGATGGCCGCGTTTGCCGATGGCGACAAGCACGAGCGCGAACGCGCCGAGATCCGCCGCATCGCCGCGTCGCTGGCCGGCGACGGCGACACCGGCCTCGCCGCGCGCTATCAGGACGTCCTGCTCGGTCGGGTCGATCTGGCCGAGGCGGTGCGCGGACTGGATTCCGTCGGCTCGAAGCAACTGGCCTACGAGATGGCGGTCTGCGTCTGCGACGCCGATGGCCTGCAGTCCGCAGCGGAGCGTGCCTTCCTCGAGCGCCTGCGCGAAGCGCTGGGCCTCGCCGCGGAGGCGGCGCGCGAGCACAGCGAGCGCGCCGAGGCGATCGCCGCGCTGCCGCTCGCCGGCGCTGCCGACAGCACGGTTGCGGACCGCAGCGATGCCGTGCTCGACAAGCAGATTCTCGACGCCGCGATCCTCAATGGCGCGCTCGAACTGCTGCCGGAAACCTTGGCCAGCATGGCGATCATTCCGCTGCAGATGCGACTGGTGTACCGCATCGGCAAGGCGCACGGCCATGAACTCGACAGCGGCCACGTGAAGGATTTCCTCGCCACCGCCGGCGTCGGCCTCACTTCGCAATACCTCGAGCAGGCCGGTCGCAAGCTGTTCGGCGGCCTGCTCGGCGCGATCGGTGGTGGCCTGCTCGGCGGCCTCGGCCGGCAGGCGGTCAGCTCCGGCATGAGTTTCACCAGCACGTATGCGCTCGGCCATGTCGCCAAACGCTACTATGCCGGTGGCCGCAGGCTGTCGACGCAGATGCTGCGCGAAGCCTTCGACGACATGCGTGGCCAGGCCACCCGGCTGCGCTCGCAGTACCTGCCGCAGATGCAGGAACAGGCGCGCAGCCTGGACGTGGCGAAGATCCTGCAGACCGTGCGCGGTGCCTGACCGCGTACGCACCCGAAACGCAGACCTGGGAGTGCCGATGAATCCGATTCCTGTCCTGCTGGCGGCTTTCGGCATCGGCCTGGCGGCGGCAGCGGCCGCCGATCATGCCGCGGAGGTCGGCAAACCCGGCGACGTCACGCCGCTGTTCGATTGCTCCTACATCAACTTCGCCTATGGCTTCGTGATGAGCGGCTGGTACGTGGATGCCGACGGCGGCATCTATCGTTATGCGCACGACAGCAAGGGCCGCTGGATGCCGGAAAGCGTGACCGAAGCGGGTGTCGGCTACCGCATGCAGGCCGATCTCGAGCGCCAGTACGCAGCGCGCGAACGCATCGGCAGCGTCGACGACGCCGTGCTGCAAGCCATGGCCGGACGGATCCCCGCGGCGGCCGGCGGCAAGGTCGGGCATGCCGACGGCGGCGCTCGCGACGCGGGATCGAGCAGTTGCACGGCCTACCTGGCCGATCCCGGCAAGGCGCGCTACCGGAAGGTCGAGCTCGGTTCCCTGCCCGGCGCCAACGATGGCGTCACCAGCAACACGAGCGCGGACGCCAATGCCCTGCTCGAATGGTTGCGCAGCTTGCGGCGCAAGCAAAGCACCGACTAGTGCACGTGCTCGACGGGTCGATGCTGGTTGTCGCGGGCGGATGCAGCCGGCATCCAGGATCGGCAGGAATGACGATGCCAGGAAAATCGCCCGTACGCCGCGACGACCTGCGCGCCTGGAGCCAGCTCGCCGTCGAAGCGACGATCGGCGTGACCGACCTCTGCGAGCACCTGCACCAAACCATCGCGCGCCTGCCCGGGGTATTCGCTCCCGGGCTTGCCGAGCCGATGCGTGGCGTCACCGGCTTCGTCTATCGCGGTATCCGCGGGGTGACGAGAGGCGTCGGCAACGGTGTCGATCGCCTGCTGTCATGGGTGCCCGGGCCGCGCGAGCCGTGGTCGTCGCCGGCGCGCGAAACCCTGCTGGCGGCCCTCAATGGCGTGATCGGCGATCATCTCGTGGCGACTGCCAATCCGCTCGCGATCGACATGAGCCTGCGCCGTGCCGGCCGCGCCCTCGAACTCGATCGAGCCGCCCTGGCTCGCGACGTCGCGCAACCGACCGGCCGCATCGTCGTGCTCGCCCATGGCCTGTGCATGAGCGACCTGCAGTGGCGCCGCAATGGCCACGATCACGGTGCCGCGCTGGCGCGCGATGCGCGCTTCACTCCAGTCTACCTGCACTACAACAGCGGCTTGCACATCTCCAGCAACGGGCGGGCGTTCTCCGCGCAGCTCGAAGCCCTGCTGCAGGCCTGGCCGGTGGCGGTCGAGGAACTGGTGCTGGTCGGCTTCAGCATGGGCGGTCTGGTCGTGCGCAGTGCCTGCCACCAGGCGCCGGCACTGGGACACGAATGGTTACGGCACCTGCGCCGGATCGTCTTCCTCGGCACGCCGCACGCCGGTTCTCCGCTCGAACGCAACGGCAACCGCCTCGATGCCGTGCTGGGCGCGACTGCGTACACCTCGCCGTTCGCGCGGATCGGCAAGCTGCGCAGTGCCGGCATCACCGACCTGCGGCATGCGAACCTCGTCGACGCGGACTGGCAGGGGCGTGACCGCTTTGCCCGCGGCACGCGGGTCGGCGCGCACGTTCCCTTGCCGGACGGGGTGAGCTGCCACGCGATCGCCGGCTCGCTGTCGAAAAAGCGGGGTGGCCTGCGCGGTGCCCTGGTCGGGGACGGGCTGGTGCCGGTCGCCAGCGCGCTCGGGCGCCATGCCCGCGCTGAACGCAGTCTCGACCTGCCGCCGTCGCGGCAATGGGTCGGCCATGGCCTCGGTCATCTCGACCTGCTCGACAGTCCGCAGGTGTATGCGCGCGTGCTGGCCTGTCTGGCCGAGCCAGCCGTCACCGCGACCAGGACCCGCGCCCGGGCCGGTCGTTGAGCGCGGGCCGGGTGCGGCGGCCTTGCTCCGCGGGCGGCCGTGCGCCTCAGGTTTCCAGCGAGGCGAGGTCGCCCTTTTCCTCGAGCCAGGCCTTGCGGTCGGCCGAACGCTTCTTCGCCAGCAGCATGTCCATCAGCTTGCGGGTGGCGTCGCCGTCGCCCTCGTCGATGGTGAGCTGGACGAGGCGGCGCGTGTCGGGGTTGATCGTCGATTCGCGCAACTGCGCGGGATTCATCTCGCCAAGGCCCTTGAAGCGGGTGACGCTGACCGCACCGCGCAGCTTCTCGCGCTGGATGCGTTCGAGCACGGCATCGCGTTCGGCCTCGTCGAGGCAATAGAACATCTGCTTGCCGACATCGACGCGGAACAGCGGCGGCATGGCGATGAAGACATGGCCGCCGCGCACCAGCGCCGGGAAGTGGCGCAGGAACAGGGCGGAAAGCAGGGTGGCGATGTGCAGGCCGTCGGAATCGGCATCGGCGAGGATGCAGACCTTGCCGTAGCGCAGTCCGCCGATGTCGTCCTTGCCGGGGTCGCAGCCGATCGCCACGGCGAGGTCGTGCACTTCCTGCGAGGCGAGCACGCTGCCCGACTCGACTTCCCAGGTGTTGAGGATCTTGCCGCGCAGCGGCAGGATCGCCTGGAAATCCTTGTCGCGCGCCTGGCGCGCACTGCCGCCGGCGGAATCGCCCTCGACGAGGAACAGTTCGGTGCGCGAGAGGTCGCTCGAGGCGCAATCGGCGAGCTTGCCGGGCAGGGCGGGACCCTGGGTGACCTTCTTGCGCACGATCTGCTTCTCGGCCTTGAGACGCAGGGCGGCACGCTCGATGGCGAGCTGGGCGATCTTCTCGCCGATGGCGACATGCTGGTTGAGGTAGAGCGAAAAGCCGTCGTGGACGGCGCCCTGGACGAGGCCGGCGGCATCGCGCGAGGACAGGCGTTCCTTGGTCTGGCCGGAGAACTGCGGCTCCTGCATGCGCAGCGACAGCACGAAGCAGAGGCGGTCGAACACGTCCTCGGGCGCCAGCTTGACGCCGCGAGGCAGCAGGTTGCGGAAATCGCAGAACTCGCGCAAGGCGTCGGTGAGGCCGGTGCGCAGGCCGTTGACGTGGGTGCCGCCCTGTGCGGTCGGGATCAGGTTGACGTAGCTTTCCTGCACGAGTTCGCCTTCCGGGAGCCAGGCGATGGCGAAATCGACCGCGCTCTTCTCGCGCTGCTGGCTGCCGATGAAGAGTTCCGGCGGCAGGTAGTCGGCTTCGCCGAGCATCGAGCGCAGGTAGTCGCGCAGGCCGTCCTCGTAGCGCCACTCGAACGTCTCGCCGCCGGCCTCGTCGACCAGGCGCATGCCGAGGCCGGCGCAGAGCACGGCCTTGGCGCGCAGCAGGTGCTTGAGCTTGCCGAGCAGGATCTTCGGCGAATCGAAGTACTTCGGATCCGGCCAGAAGCGCAGGGTGGTGCCGGTCTGCTTCTTCGGCACGCTGCCGATGACGGCCAGCGGCGAGCTGCGGTCGCCGTTGGCGAATTCGATGCGGTGGACCTGGCCGTCGCGGCGGATCGTCACCTCGACGCGCGTCGACAAGGCGTTGACCACGCTGACGCCGACGCCGTGCAGGCCGCCGGAGAAGGCGTAGTTGCGGTTGGAGAACTTTCCGCCGGCATGCAGGCGGGTGAGGATCAGCTCGACGCCGGGGATGCCTTCCTCGGGATGGATGTCGACCGGCATGCCGCGACCGTCGTCGGTCACCGTCACCGAGCCGTCCTCGTGGACGACGACCTCGATGGATTTCGCATGGCCGGCGAGGGCCTCGTCGACCGAGTTGTCGATGACTTCCTGGGCGAGGTGGTTGGGGCGCGTCGTGTCGGTGTACATGCCCGGACGGCGCTTGACCGGCTCGAGGCCGGAGAGGACTTCGATATCGGCGGCGTTGTAGCGGCTGCTCATCTTCGCTGGTGCGCAAGGGGACCGCGCATGGTGGCCGGATCGGCCGGGACTGGCAAGCGCGGCCGCTGCAGGATGGGCGCGGATGAGCGGCGACGGGTCGCCGCGTTCGCTGCCGGCGACGGCGCGGGAAGGAGCCGCCTTCGCGCAGATGCGCCTTGCGGTCGCGGACGTTACGCTCGCCTCATGGATCGCCACTTGCCGCACCGGCCCCGACCGGCATGAGCACGACGATGACGCGGCCGCCGTCGCGGCAGCCGTTGCTGTGGCTGGTCGCCACCGCCGTGTTCATGCAGATGCTCGACACGACGATCGTCAACACGGCCTTGCCGGCGATGGCGCGCAGCCTCGGCGAATCGCCGTTGCGCATGCAGTGGGTAGTGATTTCCTATGCGCTCAGCGTGGCCGTGCTGATTCCGGCATCGGGCTGGCTGGCCGACCGCTTCGGCACGCGCCGCGTGTTCCTCTTCGCGGTGGCCCTGTTCACCGCCGGCTCGCTGGCCTGCGCGCTGGCGCAGTCGCTCGGCCAGCTGGTCGCGGCGCGGGTCCTGCAGGGCGTCGGCGGGGCGATGCTGCTGCCGGTCGGCCGCCTTGCCGTGCTGCGCACGTTTCCCGGACCCGACTTTCTTCGCGCGATGAGCTTCGTGACGGTTCCGGGCCTGGTCGGACCGTTGATCGGCCCGACCCTCGGCGGCTGGCTTTCCGAGGCCGCCTCGTGGCACTGGATCTTCCTGATCAACCTGCCGATCGGCCTGCTCGGCCTGCCGTTCGCCTGGCGGGTGATGCCGGACCTGCGTTCGCCGGTGCGGGGCTTCGATCTCGGCGGCTACGGTCTGCTGGCGTTTTCGATGGTGGCGCTGTCGCTGGCGCTCGACGGTTTCTCCGCCGGCCAGCGCGTCGGCGGGGTGGCCATCCTCGCCATCTTCGGCCTCGCCGCCATGGCGGCCTATTGGCTGCACGCGGCACGCCGGGCCGACGCGCTGTTCCCGCTGCGCCTGTTCGGCGTGGCCAGCTATCGCATCGGCGTGATCGGCAACCTGTTCTCGCGCCTCGGCACCAGCGGCATGCCGTTCCTCATCCCGCTGCTGCTGCAGGTCGCGCTCGGCTATTCGCCGACCGCGGCCGGCATGGCGATGATTCCGGTGGCGCTGGCCAGCATGGCCGCCAAGCGCATCGTCGTGCCGCTGGTGGCGCGCCTCGGCTACCGTCGCGTGCTGATCGGCAACACCGTCCTCGTCGGTCTGGCGATGGCGAGCTTCGCCCTGATCGCGCCGGGTCAGCCGACCGGCCTGCTGGTCGTGCAGTTCGCCGTGTTCGGCGCGGTCAATTCGCTGCAGTTCACCGCGATGAACACGATGACCCTGCGCGACCTCGGTGGCGAGCTGGCCAGCGGCGGCAACAGCCTGCTGTCGATGGTGATGATGCTCGGCGTCGGTTTCGGCGTCGCCGTCGCCGGTGGCCTGCTCTCGGCCTTCGCCGAGATCTCCGGCGCGTCCGGCAGCCTCGCCGCGTTCCGCTGGAGCTTCGTCTGCATCGGCACCATCACCCTCGCATCGGCGGCGATCTTCTGGCAATTGCCCGATCCATCGCGGCCGGGGCGCGGCAGCCCGCCGCACGCGCCGGGTCCGGAATGAGCCGGGTTCGGCGTGGAGCGCTCGCAGCGCGGGCGTGAAGTCTGTAAAATGCGGTTTTCCTGCGGAATCCCGCCCCATGACCCCCCTGATCTTCGTGACCGGTGGCGTGGTGTCCTCGCTTGGCAAGGGCATCGCCGCCGCGTCGCTGGCGGCCATCCTCGAAGCACGCGGCCTGCGCGTGACGATGATGAAGCTGGATCCCTACATCAACGTCGATCCGGGCACGATGAGCCCGTTCCAGCACGGCGAGGTCTACGTCACCGACGACGGTGCCGAAACCGACCTCGATCTCGGCCA
This sequence comes from uncultured Dokdonella sp., assembly GCA_934526015.1. Lineage (GTDB taxonomy): Bacteria > Pseudomonadota > Gammaproteobacteria > Xanthomonadales > Rhodanobacteraceae > Dokdonella. The sequence continues at coordinate 65,847 of CAKSZY010000006.1, read as the reverse complement.
CTACGAGCGCTTCGTGCGCACCCGGCTGACCGGCAAGAACTCGATCACCACCGGCAAGATCTACGAGAGCGTGATCGCCAAGGAACGCCGCGGCGACTACCTCGGCGCGACCGTGCAGGTCATCCCGCACATCACCGACGAGATCAAGCACCGCATCTACGAGGCGACCAGCGGCTACGACGTCGCCCTCGTCGAGATCGGCGGCACCGTCGGCGACATCGAGTCGCTGCCGTTCCTCGAGGCGATCCGCCAGATCCGCATCGAGCACGGCCCCGAGATGTCGATGTTCATGCACCTGACCCTGGTGCCGTACATCAAGGCCGCCGGCGAGATCAAGACCAAGCCGACCCAGCATTCGGTCAAGGAACTGCGTTCGATCGGCATCCAGGCCGACGTGCTGGTGTGCCGCTGCGAACAGCCGCTGCCGCAGGCCGACCGGCGCAAGATCGCCCTGTTCACCAACGTGCCGGAAAAGGCCGTGATCAGCGCGATCGACGTCGACGTGATCTACAGCCTGCCGCTGTGCCTGCACCAGCAGAAGCTCGACGACATCGTCCTCGACCGCCTCAACTTCAAGGCCAAGCCGGCCGACCTGTCCGAATGGCAGCGCACGGTCGAGGCAATCGAGAACCCGAAGGACGAGGTGACCATCGCGATCGTCGGCAAGTACGTCGAGCACAAGGACGCCTACAAGTCGCTCGGCGAGGCCTTGCGCCACGGCGGCCTCAAGCAGCACACGCGGGTCAACCTGCGCTGGGTCGAGTCCGAGGAAGTCGAGCGCCACGGTGGCGAGGCGCTCAAGGATGCCGACGGCATCCTCGTGCCGGGTGGTTTCGGCAAGCGCGGTTTCGAGGGCAAGATCGCCGCCTCGCGGCATGCGCGCGAGCAACGCGTGCCGTATTTCGGCATCTGCTACGGCATGCATGCGGCGGTGGTCGACTTCGCCCGCAACGTGGCCGGCCTCGAGGCGGCCAACTCGAGCGAGAACGACCGCAACTGCAAGGATCCGGTCATCGCCCTCATCACCGAATGGACGACCAGCAGCGGCGACGTCGAGAAGCGCGACGAGAGTTCCGACCTCGGCGGCACCATGCGCCTCGGCGCGCAGGAATGCCGGCTCAAGGCCGGCACCCTGGCACGCCAGCTGTACGGCCAGGACGTGGTGCGCGAGCGCCATCGCCACCGCTACGAATTCAACAACCGCTACCGGCAGTCGTTCGAGGACCTCGGCCTGGTCATCTCCGGAAAGTCGATGGACGACCTGCTCGTCGAGATGATCGAACTGGCCGACCATCCGTGGTTCATCGCCTGCCAGGCGCATCCGGAGTTCACCTCGACGCCGCGCGACGGCCATCCGCTGTTCGTCGGTTTCATCCGCGCGGCGCGCGAGTACAAGGCGGTGCGCAATGCGCCGGCGGTCGACAACGTCGTCAATGCCAAGATCGGAGCGACGGCATGAATCTCTGTGGTTTCGAGGTCGGCCTCGACCGGCCGCTGTTCCTCATCGCCGGTCCCTGCGTGATCGAGAGCGAGCAGCTCGCCCTCGACACCGCCGGCCGGCTCAAGGAGATCACCACCCGCCTCGGTGTGCCGTTCATCTACAAGTCGAGCTTCGACAAGGCCAACCGCACCTCGATCAGCGGCCACCGCGGCCCCGGCATCGAAGAGGGCCTGCGCATCCTCGCCGAAGTGAAGCGCCAGATCGGCGTGCCGGTGCTGACCGACGTGCACGAATACACGCCGATGGAAGAGGTGGCCGAAGTCGTCGACGTGCTGCAGACGCCGGCCTTCCTCTGCCGGCAGACCGATTTCATCGTCAAGGCCTGCAGCGTCGGCCGCCCGGTCAACGTGAAGAAGGGCCAGTTCCTCTCGCCGTGGGAAATGAAGCACGTCGCCGACAAGGCGAAGTCGACCGGCAACCCGCAGATCATGGTCTGCGAGCGTGGTGCGAGCTTCGGCTACAACAATCTGGTCTCGGACATGCGCTCGCTCGCGGTCATGCGCGACACCGGCTGCCCGGTCGTGTTCGACGCCACCCACTCGGTGCAGTTGCCGGGCGGGGCCGGCGGCAAGAGCGGCGGCCAGCGCGAGTTCGTGCCGGTGCTCGCGCGCGCGGCCGTCGCCGTCGGCATCGCCGGCATCTTCATGGAAACCCATCCGGACCCGGACCAGGCGTTCAGCGACGGACCGAATGCGTGGCCGCTGGGGAAGATGGAGGCCTTGCTCGGCACGCTCGTGCAGCTCGACCGGATGGTGAAGTCGCAGGGGCTTGTGGATTGAATGGCGACGATCCGTGCGAAAGTGCGTGGTCGATGCCCGGGAGAAGGATGCGCATGAATCGAATCATGCTGATCGCGTTTGCCCTGCTGGCAGGCTCCGCGTTCGCCGGTACGGGCAACGGGAAGCCGTCGGCCGATGCGGGCGACCGTGATGCCGAGGTGGCCTCCGCGATCGCGAAGACCCCGCAGGGCGTCGAATGCCGGAGGAGCATCATTCGTTTGCAGGCACGTTCCAATACCGGGTTCGTGCTCGGCGATGCGATGGTGGGCCGGAAGCAACTGGCGAAGACGTTGCGCAAGGCGCGCAGGAGACGTCATTCGATTGCGTGGTGATCGAACGCGGTCAACCGACCACGAAAGACGTGATCGAGCTGGTCGGCGAGCTTTCGCGGATCGGTGTCGATCACATCGAATGGGCGGGCGCCATGTCACCCCGATGATTCTTCTCGCCGCGGGCATCGCGCGGCCATCGAACGTCTTGCCGCCGGCCGGGCAGGGCGGGATCCACGAATGGCCGCGTGGAGTTGCTCGTTCCCCAAGTCGGTAATACTATTTCATGAGTTGGTATTACCCCGGACTGACCTCGTGAACGCCTTCACCGTGAAGATGCACGACGACTTGAGCGCGGCCCTCGAGAATCATCTCAAGGCGATCGGCAAGACGCGTTCGGCCTTCGTGCGCGAGTTGATCGAGCGTGAACTCGCCAGCGAGCAACGCCGGCACGACGAACTGCGTGAGCGCGTGATGGCCCTGGCCGGCATCGCCGGGCGCGACGATCCGCCGGTGCGGCCGCGGACCGACACGGCCGGCGACAAGAAGCGCGCCCTCCTCGACAGCGCTTGCGGGCTCGACAATGCACACCTGCGTCGTCGCTGACAGCGGGCCCTTGCTCGCCTTCCTCGATCCCGCCGAGGAGCGGCACCGCGAGATGGTCGCCGCGATGCTTGGCCTGCCGCTGCCCTGGTTGACCGCCGAATCGGTGCTGTCGGAGCTGACCTGGCTGTTGCGGCGCAACGGCCGCCGCATGACGCTGGTGAACCGCATCGTGGCCAGCGGCATGGTCGAGGTGGTGCCGCTGTTCCCCGCCTGCGCCGACGACATTGCAGAGCTGATGGCGCGCTACGAGAATGTGCCGATGTCGCTGGCGGATGCCTGCCTCGTCAAGCTTTCCGAGCTTCATGCCGATGCGGCACTGTTGACGTTCGACAGCGATTTCCAGATCTACCGCCGTTTCCAGCGCGAACCCGTGCCGCTCGTGCGCTTGCCGCAACGCGTGCAGGAGCGAGCGCCGGACTACGCGACCACCGAATCTCCTTCCTCCCGACCTGCATGACCTCATGACGAACATTTCCCGCATCCACGCCCGCGAGATCCTCGACTCCCGCGGCAACCCCACCCTCGAGGCCGAAGTCACGCTGGCCGACGGTTCGTTCGGCCGCGCGGCGGTGCCGTCGGGTGCGTCGACCGGCTCGCGCGAGGCGGTCGAACTGCGCGACGGCGACCAGGCGCGCTATCTCGGCAAGGGCGTGCGCAATGCGGTGGCCAACGTCAACACGACGATTGCCGATGCCTTGAAGGGGTTCGATGCGCTCGACCAGCGCGGCCTCGACGAGAAGCTGATCGCCCTCGACGGCACGCCGAACAAGGGCAAGCTCGGCGCGAACGCGCTGCTCGGCGTCTCGCTCGCGAATGCGCACGCGGTCGCCGCGTCGCGCAGGCTGCCGCTGTGGAAGTATCTGGCCGGCGATCGCGCCGCGCGCCTGCCGGTGCCGATGATGAACATCATCAACGGCGGTGCGCATGCCGACAACAACGTCGACATGCAGGAGTTCATGATCCTGCCGGCCGGGATGCCGGACTTTTCCGAAGCGCTGCGCGCCGGCACCGAGGTGTTCCATGCGCTGAAGTCGGTGCTCAAGGGCCGCGGCCTCAACACCGCGGTCGGCGACGAGGGCGGTTTCGCGCCGAACCTGCGTTCCAACGAGGAGGCGATCGAGACGATTCTCGAGGCGGTCACGAAGGCCGGCTACGCGGTCGGCAAGCACATCTGGCTCGGCCTCGATGTCGCCAGTTCCGAGTTCTACAAGGACGGCGCCTATCACCTGGAAGGCGAGGGCAAGGTGCTCGATGCGGACCGGCTGATCGAGTTCTATGCCGACTGGTGCGCGAAGTATCCGATCGTGACGATCGAGGACGGCATGGCCGAAGGCGACTGGGACGGCTGGAAGAAGCTCACCGACCGGCTCGGCACGAGCGTGCAGCTGGTCGGCGACGACCTGTTCGTCACCAACACCTCGATCTTCAAGGAAGGCATCGACAGGCACATCGCCAACGCGATCCTCATCAAGGTCAACCAGATCGGCACCCTGACCGAAACGCTCGACGCGATCGCCATGGCCGCCGACGCCCGCTACGCCGCGGTCATTTCGCACCGTTCCGGCGAGACCGAGGACACCACCATCGCCGACCTGTCGGTGTCGACCGCGGCCACCCAGATCAAGACCGGCTCGCTGTGCCGCTCCGACCGCGTCGCCAAGTACAACCAGCTGCTGCGCATCGAGGAAGCGCTCGGCGGCGCGGCGCGCTACGCCGGTCTCGACGCCTTCCCGAACCTGCCGGGCTTCCGGCGCTGAGGCGCCGCGGCCGGACTCCGCCATGCTGCGCTACGTCGTGCTGATCCTGCTGATCATCCTGATCGCCCTGGAGATCAAGCTCTGGGCGGGGCAGGGCGGCATGGCCGAGGTGTGGCGGCTGGAAAAGACCGTGGCCGAGCAGAAGGCCCACAACGACCGGCTCAAGGCGCGCAACGATGCGCTGGCCGCCGAGGTCGAGAACCTCAAGTCGGCCGACGAAGCGGTCGAGGAGCGGGCGCGTTCGGAACTCGGCCTGATCAAGCCGGGCGAGACCTTCTACCAGGTCGTCGAACCCGGACTGCCGGCACAGCGGGACAACGATGGCCGGCGCTGATCCCGCGCTCTGGTGCGTGGTGCCGGCCGCCGGCCGCGGCGCCCGCTTCGGTGCCGAACTGCCGAAGCAGTACGTGACGGTGGCCGGCAAGCCGCTGCTGCGCTGGACACTCGAGCGCCTCGCCGCGCATCCGCGGGTGGCCGGCATCGTCGTCGTGCTGTCGGCCGGCGACGCCTGGTGGTCCCAGGTCGAGCAGATCGGCGGCAAGCCGCTGTTGACCGCGACCGGCGGCGAGGAGCGCGCCGATTCGGTGCTCGCCGGGCTGGTCGCGCTGGAAGCCCGCGTGGCCGAAGAGGCCTTCGTGCTGGTCCACGATGCCGCACGTCCCTGCGTGCGCGATGCCGACATCACCCGCCTGGTCGAACTCGGCGGCGAGGCCGGCGGTGGCCTGCTGGCGGCGCCGCTGCGCGACACCCTCAAGCGTGCCGGTGCCGACGGCCGGGTCGAGGCGACCGAAACGCGCGACACCCGCTGGCGCGCGCTGACTCCGCAACTGTTTCGCCGCGGCGAACTGGCCGCGGCGCTGCGCCGTGCACGCGCCGACGGTGTGGTGGTGACCGACGAGGCGATGGCGATGGAGCGCAGCGGACACCGGCCGCTGCTGGTCGAAGGCAGCGACGACAACATCAAGGTGACCACACCCGCCGACCTCGCGCGCGTGCGCGTGCTGCTGGCCGGTGCCTGAGGAGGAACGCATGCGCATCGGCCAGGGGTTCGACGTGCACGCCTTCGGCGAAGGCCGCCAGGTGGTGCTCGGCGGGGTGACCATCCCGCACACGCATGGCCTGGTCGCGCACTCCGATGGCGACGTGGTCATCCACGCCCTTTGCGATGCCATCCTCGGCGCGCTCGCGCTCGGTGACATCGGCCGCCACTTTCCGCCCGACGACGAGCGTTGGCGCGGGGTCGGCAGCCGCCACTTCCTCCTGCACTGCGCCGCTCTCGCGCTCGAGCAGGGCTACGAGATCGCCAATGCCGACCTCACCGTCATCTGCGAGCGGCCGAAGATCGGCCCGCACGCCGAGGCCATGCGCCGCAACCTCGCCGCCGACCTCGCCTGCACGATCGGCCAGGTCAGCGTGAAGGCAACCACCACCGAGAAGCTCGGTTTCTGCGGGCGCGGCGAGGGCATTGCGGCGTCCGCGGTGGTCCTGCTGCAGCGGCGCGCACAGCGTCTGGTCGAATCCCCCTCGCCGCCGGTGCTGCGCGAGCTGGTCGCCCGTCTCGACCGCCTGGACGAGCAGACGTGAGCACCTTGCCGTTTGCGCACGGCGGCCCGCCGTTGCGCGGCCGGCTGCGTGCCGAAGCCGAGGATTTCGAGGTCGACGAACAACTCGGCTTCACCGCCGACGGGCAGGGCGAGCACCTGTTCCTGCGCATCGAGAAGCGCGGCGCCAACACCGAATGGGTCGCGCGCCAGCTTGCCGCACGACTGGGCGTGGCACCCGCCGCGGTCGGGTTTTCCGGTCTCAAGGACCGTCATGCACTCACCCGGCAGACGTTTTCCGTCCATCTGCCGGGCCGCGCCGATCCCGACCCCGACGCGCTGGCGATCGAGGGCGTGCGCGTGCTTGAAGCGGCGCGCCACTCGCGCAAGCTCAAGCGCGGCACGCACAAGCGCAACGCGTTCCGCATCCGCCTGACCGCGCTCGAGGGCGACGCCGCTGCGGCGGGCGCCGTGCTGGCCACGATCGCCGAACGCGGGGTGCCGAACTACTTCGGCGAACAGCGCTTCGGTCGCGGCGAGGACAACCTGCGCCTCGCCGAGGCGCTGTTCAGCGGCGCGCGGCTCGATCGGCAGCGGCGGGGATTCGCCCTGTCGGCGGCGCGTTCGGCCTTGTTCAATCGCGTGCTCGGCGCGCGCGTGGCGGCCGGCAACTGGGACGCCGCGCTCGACGGCGAAGTGTGGATGCTGGCTGGCACCCATTCGATCTTCGGTCCGCAGGCCTTTGATGCGGCGCTTGCCGCCCGGCTTGCTGCCGGCGACATCGATCCAACCGGTCCGCTGTGGGGGCGCGGTGACCTGCGCAGCTCCGGCGAAGTCGCCGCGCTCGAGCAGGGCATCGCCGAGGGCATGGCGGGCTTCGCCGCCGGACTGGCCGCCGCCGGACTCGGGCAGGAGCGTCGTGCGCTGCGCCTGCGGCCGGCCGGATTCGTCCATGAACGCGAGGGCGAAGACGTCCTCGTGCTCACCTTCAGCCTGCCGGCCGGCACCTTCGCCACCAGCGTGGTGCGCGAACTGTGCGCGGTGGACGAGCGGCCGCGCTCGTCCGCCTGAGCGGCTTGCACGGCTTGGCGGCCGGCCTATACTGAAATCGAGCGGTCGCAGCTGACCGATCCCGGTCCGCAGACCGCCATTCCGGTGGAGGTCGTCATGCGGAAGTCCATCCCGATGCTGGCTGCAGTGGCCGTGTTCGCGTTGTCCGGTTGCGCAAGCACCTCGAACGAGTTCGTGCGCAAGGAGCGCAATGAGGTCGACACGGCCAAGATTGCGGCGGTCAATGCCTGGTCGATCGATCGCGGGGTCAAGACCACCTGGGTCAACCCGCCGGTCAAACGCGTGCCGTACGAGCGTCCCGACCGCAACGACTGAGTCAGCGGCCGGCCAGCAGGACCAGCACGGCACCGGTGCCGCCCTGCACGGGCAGCGCCGACGAGAAGGCGAGCACGTCGCTGCGACGGCGCAGGATCTGTTCGGTCAGACGCTTGAGCACGGGACCGCGCGCGGTGGTCGAACGCAGGCCCTTGCCGTGGACGATGCGCACGCAGTACTCGTGATGGCGGATCGCCTCGTCGAGGAAGGCGCGGATCGCGTCGCCGGCAACGCGGGCCGTCATCTGGTGCAGGTCGAGTTCGGCACGCACGCTGAACTGTCCGCGGCGCAGGCGCTTGAGCAGGCGTTCCGGCTGGCCCGGCTTCAGGTAGTGGATTTCCTCGCCGACCTCGATCGTGCCGGGGTCGATGGCGTGTTCGAGCAACTCGTCGCGCACCGCGGCTTCGTCGCGTTCGAACTGGCGTGCCTCGGCGGGCGGCTTCGGCGCGGCTGCGGGTACGTCGCCGCTGCGGGCGAGCGGACGCACCGGTCCGATCAGTTCGCGGAACAAGGCGCCATCGGCGCTCGACACGGCCGGCGCCTGCGGGCCGCCCTTGCGGCGCGGGGATTTCGGCATGCGCGGCAGTTTCATCGGCGCTCCACCGGGGTTGTCCCCACCATGCCGTGATCGCCTGCGCGCGGCAAGTTCGTCCAGCCGCCGTCGCGGTTCCGCTATCATCGCGGTTTCGTCACATCCGCCGCGCCCGTGCGCGGCGTCGAGCCGAGGGAATCCGATGCGCGTACTGGTCAGCAACGACGACGGAGTCGATGCGCCGGGCATCCATGTGCTGGCCCGCCACCTTGCCACGGTCGGAGAGGTCGTCGTCGTCGCTCCGGACCGTGATCGCTCCGGCGCCAGCAATTCGCTGACGCTCGACCAGCCGATCCGCGTCACCCGCCTCGAGGAGAACCGCTACCGCGTCGCCGGCACGCCGACCGACTGCGTGCACCTGGCCCTGTCCGGCCTGCTCGAGGTCGAGCCCGACATCGTCGTCTCCGGCATCAACAATGCCGCCAACCTCGGCGACGACGTGATCTATTCGGGCACCGTGTCGGCGGCGATGGAAGGGCGCTTCCTCGGCCTGCCGGCGATCGCCGTTTCGCTGGTCACCCGCGATCACCAGGGCGAGCATTTCGAATCGGCCGCGCTGGCGGTGATGCGGGTCATGCGCAAGCTGGTGGTCGACCCGCTGCCGGCCGACACCATCCTCAACGTCAACGTGCCGGACCTGCCGTGGGAGCAGATCCGCGGCTTCTCGGTCGCCCGGCTCGGCCGCCGCCACCGTTCGGCGCCGTGCATTGCCCAGCAGGATCCGCGCGGGCGGCCGATCTGGTGGATCGGTCCCGCCGGCGAGGCCGAGGACGACGGTCCCGGCACCGATTTCCACGCCGTGCGCGAAGGCTTCGTCTCGATCACGCCGATCCACGTCGACCTGACGCGCTACCAGGCGCTCGACAAGGTCAGTGGCTGGGTCGGATCGCTGCGCATGGAGAGCCACGCCGCATGAGCGCGCTCGCCGCTGCGGGAGCGTTGCGACGATGACCGCGTATCCGCTGCTTCCCGAGGCGCGCGGTCTCGGCATGACCTCGCAGCGTGCCCGCGACCGCCTGGTCGACCGCCTCGAGCGGGCCGGCATCCGCGACCGCCGCGTGCTCGACGTGCTGCGCCGGGTGCCGCGCCACCTGTTCGTCGACGAGGCGCTGGCCACGCGCGCCTACGAGGACGATGCCTTGCCGATCGGCCGCGGGCAGACCATCTCGCAGCCGCAGGTGGTCGCGCGCATGACCGAACTCGTGCTCGAGCACGCGCTGCCGCGGCGCGTGCTCGAGGTCGGCACCGGTTCCGGTTACCAGTGCGCGGTGCTCGCCAGCCTGGTCGAACAGGTCTACACCGTCGAGCGCATCGACGAGCTGCTGCGCAACGCGCGGCGACGGTTCCGCAAGCTCGGCTTCGGCAACATCCGCTCGCGCCACGACGATGGTCGCCTCGGCTGGCCGGACCAGGCGCCGTTCGACGCCATCATCGTCACCGCCGCCGGCGCCGATCTCGAGCAGGCGCTGCTCGCCCAGCTCGCCCCGCACGGGGTGATGGTGGCGCCGGTCGGGCCGGCCGGGCAGCAGCAGCTGCTGCGCGTGCGCGCCGGCGAGGATGGCGGCTGGATGCGCGAAGTGATGGCCGATGTCAGTTTCGTGCCGCTGCTTGCCGGTGTCGGCCGGGGCGAATCCTGATGTTGCCTGCGCGAGCGGCCGCGCGGAGCCGGCGATGAAGCTGTTCGGGCCGCTCTACGAGAAGGCGCTGCGCTGGGCCGCACATCCGCGCGCCGAGCCTTACCTTGCCGGCCTCAGCTTCGTCGAGGCGATCGTCTTTCCGGTCATGCCCGAAGTCATGCTCGGGCCGATGGTGCTGGCGAAACCGCGGCACTGGGCGCGCTATGCCACGGTCAGCCTCGTGTTCTCGCTGCTCGGCGCCCTGGTCGGCTACGCGCTCGGCCACTTCGCCTTCGAGGCGGTGCGTCCGCTGCTCGGCGCGCTCGGCTGGCTCGAGCGCATCGATGTCCAGGTCGCCGAACTGAACGCGATCGTGCAACGCAGCCCGTGGATGGCCTTCTGGGCGCTCGTCGTGGCCGGCTTCCTGCCGGTTCCGCTGAAGATCTTCACCTGGGCCTCCGGCATCGTCGGCGTGCCGCTGTTGCCGTTCGTGGCCAGCATGCTGGTCGGCCGCGGCAAGCGCGTGTATCTGCTCGCCGGCGTCATCCGCCTGGCCGGGCCGCGTGCCGAGGCGATGCTGCACCGCTGGATCGAGTGGATCGGCTGGATGCTGGTCGTGCTGATCGTGCTGGTCGTGGTCTACTTCCGGTTCCTGCACTGATGTCCGGGCCGTCCGTGTCTGCCTGCCTGCGTGTAGCCGTTGCCGCTGCCCTCCTCGTGCTGTCCGCGTGTGCCGGCACGCCGCCGGCACCGGTGCACGATCGCAGCATCGGTGGCCCGCGCAAGCCGCCGCCACGCACGCAGCGCGCGCCGATCGCCGGCGAGCATGTCGTCGTGCGCGGCGACACGCTCTACAGCATCGCCTTCCGCAACGGCCTCGACTACCGCGATCTCGCCCGCATCAACCGCATCGGGCCGCCGTACACGATCCATGTCGGCCAGCGCATCCGCCTGAGCGAAGCGGCGGCACCGGCGCGTGCCGTGGCGCGTGCTCCGCGGCCGCTTCCGCCGCGTCCGGCCAGCCCGCCGCCGCGGGTGCCGCCGGCGGCGGCGAAGGCACCGGTATTCGAGGATGCGCCGGTGGCAACGCCGCCGCCGCGTCGCGATCCACCGTCGGCGCCGGCGCCGGTACAGGCACCGGCACCGGCACCCGCACCCGCGGCGAAGCCGGCACCGCTGCCTGCGCCGAGCGCCGCCGCAACCGGCAACATCCGCTGGCGCTGGCCGGCCGATGGTCCGCATCTGGCCGGATTCGTCGCCGGCAACCCGACCCGCCAGGGCATCGACATCGGCGGCAAGTCGGGCGACCCGGTGCGCGCGGCGGCCGACGGCGAAGTCGTCTACAGCGGCAACGGCCTGATCGGCTACGGCGAACTCGTCATCATCAAGCACGACGCAACGCTGCTGTCGGCCTATGGCCACAACCGCCGTCGACTCGTGCAGGAGGGCGACAAGGTCAAGGCCGGCCAGCAGATCGCCGAGATGGGTTCCTCGAGCGCGAGCCGCGAGATGCTGCATTTCGAGATCCGCCGCAACGGCAAGCCGGTCGATCCGGCGGCCTTCCTGCCGCGCCGCTGAATTCCGCCATGGGCACGCTTGCAAGTCGCCGGCGGCGGACTAAGCTCGAATGATGAACGCTGCTCCACCACCGGAACCCGGCTCCGAACCCGAAGTCGAGGAAGTCCTCGCCCTGCTCGAGGCGATCGAACCGGCCGACGAGGAAGTGCGCAGTTCGACCGGCGCCTACCTCAGGGAGATCGGCCTCATTCCCCTGTTGTCCGCGCAGGAGGAATGGGCGCTCGCCGAGCGGGTCCGCGCGGGCGATGCCGAAGCCCGCCGCCGCCTGATCGAGGCGAACCTGCGCCTGGTCGTGACCGTCGCCCGCGGCTACGTCGGCCGCGGGGTGCCGCTGCTCGACCTCATCGAGGAAGGCAACATCGGCCTGATCCGCGCGGTCGAGAAGTTCGAGCCGGAACGGCGCCTGCGCTTCTCGACCTATGCGATGTGGTGGATCCGCCATGGCTTCCAGCACGCGCTCTCGCACCAGGGGCGCACGGTGCGCATTCCGGTGCACGTGCTGCGCGAACTGGCGGTTGTGTTGCGCGCGAATCGCGAACTCGCGGCCCGCCGCGGCCGTGCGCCGACCCTGGAGGAACTCGCCCAGGCGGTCGGCAAGCCGGTCCGCGACGTGGCCGAGCTGTTCCTCGTCGGCGAGCACATCAGTTCGCTGGATGCGCCGATCTCGGAGGGCGACGACCGCGCCCTCATCGAACACATCGCCGAGGACGAGGATTCCATGGCGGCGAGTGGCGGCGAGCCCGCGGAGTCCGGTCGCCTGCAGGCCTGGTTGTCCCTGCTCGGCGAGCGCCAGCGGCTGGTCATCGAGCGCCGCTTCGGTCTCGGTGCGCAGCCGGTGCAGTCGCTGGCCGAGATCGCCCGCGACCTCGGGGTGACCCGCGAACGCGTGCGGCAGATCCAGGAAGACGCGATCCGCCGCCTGCGCGGCCTCTCGCAAGCGCCGCCGCAGGCCTGAAGCGGCCCGGTTGCGGCGCGCGGACGCGGTTGCCGGTTCAGCCGGTATCGAGCAGGAAGGCGGCGACCACGCGGCGCCCCTCCGCGGCGAGCAGGTTGTAGGTGCGGCTGGCGGCGCCGTTGTCCATCACCTCGACGCCGATCCGGCGGCGATGGAGCGGCAGCAGCAGTTCGCGCGGCGGGAACACCAGGCGGTTGCCGGTGCCGAGCAGGACGAGTTCGGGATCGAGTTCGAGCAAGCCCTCGATCCTTGCCGCGTCGAGGCCCGCCACCGTCGTCGGCGGCCAGTCCTCGATGACCCGATCCGGGGCGATGACGAAACTCCGGCGCAATTCGCGATCGATGACGGTGATCGCATCCGCGCGCCAGGCGCGGATGAAGAAGTAGCCCTCCGGGCGGTCATGGATCAGTTGCATCGGCGGCGCCGGATCACTTCGGCAGCGGCAACTTGGGCTCGCCCTCGTTGCGCCGCCACAGCGTGGCGGTGTGGCCGATCGTCTGCACGACTTCGCAGCCGAGCGGGGAGCACAGGGCCTCGAGCTGGGCCTGGCGCTCCTCGCGGTCGCCGCCGGAGAGGCGGACCTTGACCAGTTCGTGATGGTCGAGGGCGAGGCCGAGTTCGGCGACCACCGCCGGGGTGACCCCTTTCTGGCCGAGCAGGACGACGGGATCGAGCGAATGCGCAAGACCGCGCAGGTAGCGCTTCTGGAAGGCGGAAAGGGGCATGAACGGTGTCCGGATGCGGGACCGGCGGAGGGGAGGGGGCCGGATTTCGGGCTATTATGCGGCCTCATCCCCGGCTGGACCAACGCGCACGGCGCGTGCAGGCGACGACGTGGCGCGGAGCAAATCGAGTTCACGCTGGCTGCAGGAGCATTTCAGCGATCCCTACGTGAAGCGGGCGCAGGCCGAAGGCTGGCGCTCGCGCGCGGTGTTCAAGCTCGGCGAGCTGATCGAGCGTGATGCCCTGCTCAAGCCGGGCATGGTCGTGGTCGACCTCGGCGCGGCGCCGGGCGGCTGGTCGCAGATGGTGCGCGAGCGCCTCGGCGACGCCGGTCGCATCATCGCCCTCGACATCCTGCCGATGCAGGGCATCGGCGGCGTCGACTTCATCCACGGCGACTTCCGCGAGGACGAAGTCGTGCGGCAACTCGACGCGGCGCTCGGCGGCGCCCCGGTCGATCTTGTGCTTTCCGACATGGCCCCCAACATGAGCGGGGTGGCGGCCGTCGACCAGGACCGGTCGATGCATCTGGCCGAACTGGCCAGCGAATTTGCCGACAGCCACCTGCGCGAGGGCGGCGCGTTCCTGACCAAACTGTTCCAGGGCCAGGGATTCGACGACTACGTGCGACGCTTGCGCACGAAGTACGCACGCGTCAGCATCCGCAAGCCGAAGGCTTCGCGGGCCCGCAGCAACGAGGTTTACGCGCTGGCCACCGGCAAGCGCGCCCGCACACCCGGAGAGGATTGCTCGACACGATGAACGACATGGCCAAGACCCTCGTGCTCTGGGTGATCATCGCCGTGGTGCTGCTGACGGTGTTCCAGAGTTTCAACCCGCGCCCGGCGGCGACCGCCGACCTGCCGTATTCGGAGTTCATGCAGGCGGTGCGCGACAACCGCGTCGACGAGGTGTTCGTCCACAACGACGGCCGCACCATCGAGGCCAAGCTGCGCGACGGCAACAGCGTGCGCACCACCGCCCTGCTGACCGAGCAGGCGATCGCCGACATCGAGAAGGGCGCACAGAAGGTCAAGGTCGAGCCGGCGGATCCGCCGATGCCGATCCTGCTGCGCGTGCTGTTCGACTGGCTGCCGATCATCATCTTCATTGGCCTGCTGTTCTATTTCATGCGCCAGATGCAGGCCGGGGCCGGCGGTCGCGGGGCGATGTCGTTCGGCCGCTCGCGCGCCAAGCTGCAGGGCGAAGACCAGATCAAGATCACCTTCGCCGACGTCGCCGGTTGCGACGAGGCCAAGGAGGAAGTCACCGAACTGGTCGAGTTCCTGCGTGATCCGTCGCGGTTCACCCGCCTCGGCGGCAAGATCCCGCGCGGCGTGCTGATGGTCGGTTCGCCCGGCACCGGCAAGACCCTGCTGGCCAAGGCAATCGCCGGCGAGGCCAAGGTGCCGTTCTTCTCGATCTCCGGTTCGGACTTCGTCGAGATGTTCGTCGGCGTCGGCGCCGCGCGCGTGCGCGACATGTTCGAGCAGGCGAAGAAGCACGCGCCGTGCATCATCTTCATCGACGAGATCGACGCCGTCGGCCGTCATCGCGGCGCCGGCCTCGGTGGTGGCCACGACGAGCGCGAGCAGACCCTCAACCAGCTGCTGGTCGAGATGGACGGATTCGAGGGCAGCGAGGGCGTCATCGTCATCGCCGCGACCAACCGCCCCGACGTGCTCGATCCGGCGCTGCTGCGTCCCGGCCGCTTCGACCGCCAGGTGGTCGTGCCGTTGCCCGACATCAAGGGACGCGAGCAGATCCTCAAGGTGCACATGCGCAAGGTGCCGGTCGCCAACGACGTCGAACCGATCGTGATCGCGCGCGGCACCCCGGGCTTCTCCGGCGCCGACCTCGCCAACCTCGTCAACGAGGCGGCATTGTTCGCCGCGCGCGAGAATTCGCGCGACGTGACCATGCTGCATTTCGAGAAGGCCAAGGACAAGATCATGATGGGTGCCGAGCGGCGCTCGATGATCATGAGCGAGGAAGAGAAGAAGCTGACCGCCTACCACGAGGCGGGTCACGCGATCGTCGGCCTGTCGGTTCCGCAGCACGATCCGGTGCACAAGGTGACGATCATTCCGCGCGGGCGCGCGCTCGGCGTGACCATGTACCTGCCCGAGCAGGATCGCCACAGCTACAGCAAGACCGAACTGGAGAGCCGTCTGGCCAGCCTCTACGGCGGACGCGTCGCCGAGGAGATCATCTTCGGCGAGGATCACGTCACCACCGGCGCCTCGAACGACATCGAGCGGGCGACCCAGCTGGCCCGCAACATGGTCACCAAGTGGGGGCTGTCCGACCAGATGGGGCCGATCGCCTACGGCGAGCAGGAGGACGAGGTGTTCCTCGGCCGCTCGGTGACCCAGCACAAGAACGTGTCCGACGAGACCGCGCGGCGGATCGACGAAGTGGTGCGCGACATCCTCGACCGCGAGTACGCGCGCGCCAAGGGCATCCTGACCGACAAGCTCGCGGTGCTGCACGCGATGGCCGACGCCCTGCTGACCTACGAGACGATCGACCGCGAGCAGGTCGCCGACATCATGGCCGGGCGCAAGCCGGCGCCGCCGAAGGACTGGAACGGCGGTGGCTCGCCGCGCAACAGCGGCGGCGGCAGCCGCGGCGAAAGCCCGATCGGTGGCCCGGCGACCCAGTTGCACGGCCGCCACGACGACGCCTGAGCACATCCGCCAGGCAACGGAGAAGCCGCCTGCGGGCGGCTTTTTCACGGAGGACCGATCATGTTCCATGTCCGCCTCGACTGCCGCGGCCGCATCCTCGAGCTCGATCGCCCGCGCATCGCCGGCGTGGTCAACCTGACCACCGACTCGTTTTCCGACGGCGGGCGCTGGCTCGATCGCGATGCCGCCATCGAACATGCCCTCAAGCTGGTCGGGGAGGGCGCGGACCTGCTCGATTTCGGTGCGGAATCGACCCGCCCCGGCGCCGAGGCGGTGCCGGCGGCCGAACAGATCGCCCGCGTGGTGCCGGTTATCGAGGCGGTCGCGGCGCGGACCACGCTGCCGATCTCGATCGACACCTCGCAGGCCGAGGTCATGCGGGCGGCAGTCGCCGCCGGCGCCGGCATCGTCAACGACGTGCGCGCCCTGCGTGGCGAGGGCGCGCTCGACGCCGCGGCGGAACTCGGCGTGGTCGTCTGCCTGATGCACATGCAGGGCGAGCCGCGCACGATGCAGCAGGACCCGCACTACGACGACGTCGTCGGTGAAGTGCACCGCTTCCTCACCGATCGACTGTTTGCCTGCCAGTTGGCCGGCATCGACCGCAAGCGCATCCTCGTCGATCCCGGCTTCGGCTTCGGCAAGACGCTCGAGCACAACCTCGCCCTGCTGGCGCAATGCGCGCGCTTCGCCGAAATCGCCCCGGTGCTGGTCGGCCTCTCGCGCAAGTCGATGATCGGCGCGCTGACCGGGCAGGAACTGCCGTCCGCGCGCGTCGCCGGCTCGGTGGCGGCGGCGTTGATCGCCGTGCAGAACGGTGCCGCGATCGTGCGCGTGCACGATGTCGCGCCGACGCGCGATGCGCTTGCGGTCTGGCAGGCGGTGGCCTCGCAGGTCGCACCGAAGCACCGCCCCGCCGGCAGGCGCGCGGCGGACGGCGACGAGGACTGATCCCGACCGACGAGGGGCTGCCGATTGTGAGCGCCTTCACAAACTTCCAATGTCGCGTCCGTTGCGTTCTAATCGGATGGGTCGGGACCGGCCGTCCTGAAGCGTCTCGGGAGGGCGATCATGCGGAAGCTGACGAGTGGCGGGGTGCTCCTGCTGGTATTGGCGTGCGGCATGACCCATGCGCAGGAAGGCTGGCAGCCCTACGTGCAGAAGGGCGGTGCGCTGGCCGGAGTGCAGCCGATCGACACGATGATGGTGGTCGACTGCCTGCTGCCGGGCCAGGTGCGCCGCTCCGGCGCGATGTCCTACATCGGGCCGCGCCTGCCGGTGAAGACGACCGCACAGCTGTGCTCGATGCGCGGCGGCGAGTACGTCGCATTCGACCGCGCAACCCTGCAGTCGAGCCTCGCCGTGTGGATGGAGAAGGCCAAGGGCGGTGACGCCCAGGCCCAGTATTACGTCGGCCAGATCTACGAGAAGGGCATGGACGGCGCCCCGGACTACGCGGCGGCCGCCGACTGGTATCGCAAGGCCGCTGCCGCGGGCTCGAACGAGGCCAAGCTGTCGCTGGCGGCGATGCTCGAGAGCGGTCGCGGCGTGCAGGCCGATGCGACCGCCGCGGTCAACCTGTACCGCGAGGCGATGGGCATCACCGGCGATGACCTGGTCAGCGGCGCCGAGGCGGCCGAACGCGTGGCCGCCGCCGATGCGCGCACCGAAGCCCTGCGCGAGGAACTGGAAGCGAAATCCCGTGCCGCGGCCAGCGAGGTGTCGAAGCTGCAGGCCCAGGTCGACACGCTGAAAGCCGCGGACGCCGCCCGGCGTCGCGACGTGAAGAAGATCGCCAGCCTCGAGAAGGCCCTGGCACAGGCGCGCGCGGATCAGCAGGCGGCCGATCGCCAGCTCGGCGAATCGGCGGGAACGGCGGTCGCCGCGGCGACGACGCCGACGATGCGCAACGTCACCGCGCGCTCCGGCACGGCTTCCACCGCCACGTCGGTCTCCGCGAGCGGGGTGCGCTTCGGCCGTTACCACGCCCTCGTCATCGGCGTGCAGCACTACATCAGCTACGACCCGCTGAAGACACCGATCGACGACGCCAGGGCGATCGCCGACGTGCTCGAGAAGCGCTACGGTTTCGAGACGACGACCCTGCTCGATGCCGACTTCTCGACCATCGTCGGCGGCATCGTCGACCTGTCGACGCGCGTGGGCGCGGATGACAACGTGCTGATCTATTTTGCCGGTCATGGCGTGCTGAATGCCGCCCAGCGCGGTTTCTGGCTGCCGCTCGACGCGCAGCAGTCCGAGCGCGCCCCGGCCTTGCCGACGGAAACGCTGGCCGAGTTCCTCGCCATGTTCAAGGCGCGCAGCGTGCTGGTCATCGCCGACTCGTGTTTCGGCAGCGCCCTGTCCTCGAACGTCGGTTCCTACACCGGTGGTCCGGCCGAATATGCCGAAGGCATTCCGCGCGGTTACCTCGAGCGCAAGGCGCGCTACGTGCTCTCCTCGGGAGGCCTCAGCCCGGTGCTCGACCAGGGCGGTGACGGCCACTCCGTGTTTGCCGCAGCGCTGCTCAAGGTGTTGCGCGAGAATGACCGCATCCTCACCCAGACCGGGCTCGAGCGCGCGCTCAGCGATCCGGTGCGCACGGTTGCCCGGCGCATCGGCGTCGAGCAGACGCCCGAATTGAAGAAGGTCCGCGAAGCCGGCGATGCCGGCGGCGCATTCTTCCTCGTTCCGCGCACGGCGTCGTCGGGTGGTTGACCGGCGCCCGTGCGCGCCACGCTTTCCAGG
The DNA here is from genome assembly GCA_934526015.1 of uncultured Dokdonella sp. Classification (GTDB taxonomy): domain Bacteria; phylum Pseudomonadota; class Gammaproteobacteria; order Xanthomonadales; family Rhodanobacteraceae; genus Dokdonella. The sequence goes on along the minus strand of CAKSZY010000006.1, from coordinate 47,106 downwards.
GGAATCAGCATGACCGCGTTCCGGCAATCGCTCCGCCGCTTCGGCATCGCATCGCTGCTCGCGCTGCTCGCCGCAGGCCTCCTGCTGGCCGCACGCGGCATCGGCACGGTCGACGCCGCCACCGCAGGCGGAGGCATGTCGTTGCGCATCTACCAGTACGTGTCGGGCACGCCTGCAGCGGTGACCGGAGACAGCGTGCGCTTTGTCGTCTATGTCGAGAATGCCGGCTCGACGCCGGCAACCGGCGCCCGCCTCGTCGATGCCCTGCCGGCGGGAATCGCCTCCTTCGTCTGGAACTGCACGCCGCAGGGCATGGCCAGTTGCGCGAGCGCGAGCGGCTCCGGCGCGCTCGACGAGCCACTCGACGATCTCGCCGTCGGCGGCGCACTCGAGTACACGATCGACGCGACGGTCGCGGCCTCGCCGCCACCGTTCATCACCAACGTGGCGCTGGTCACGCTTCCCGCCGGCGCGGTCTGTGCCGACGGCGACACGCCGCCCTGCCGGGCCGACGGCACGGTCGGTACGCGCGGCCTGCTCGAAACCGGGTTCACCGCGGTGCCGAAGGGCGCGCAACCGGGTGGCAACCTCGCCTTCACGGTGGAATTCCGCAGCCTGCTGGAGGTGCCGGCCGGTGCGATCGTGCGCATCCCGCTGGCGGACGGGCTCTCGGCCATGAGCTGGAGCTGCAGCGCCGCCGACGACGCCGTCTGCCCGAGTACCTCGGGCAGCGGTCCGGTCGAACAGACCGTCGGCAACTGGCCGACCGGCGGCACGCTCACCTACACCTTCAGTGCCACCGTGGACGCGTCGGCACCGCTCGAGATCAACCAGGCCGCGCTCGCCATCCCGCCGTATGGCGGCCAGTGCGGGACAGCGGCGTTCGAGCCCCCGTGCACGGACGTGGCGCGGGTCCAACTCGGCGCACGCATCGAACTGCAGATGTACGCCGAGGTCAATGAACCCTTCATCCGCTACACGATCAATATCGCGAATTCCGGTTCGGCGGCGGGCGGCAGCGTGTTCAGCAATCCGGTGCCGGCCGGGGTGACCTTCGATTTCTGGAACTGCATCGAATCCGATGGCGCGGTATGTCCGCAGCTGGAAGGCAGCGGGGCCATCAACGCGACCATCGCCACGCTGCCGCCGGGCAGCCGGCTTGAGTACGTGATCGATGCCCAAACCGTCACTCCGGCCCCGTCCACGGTCACCAACACGGCCACCCTGGTGCCTCCCGCCGGCGGACGCTGCGAGCCTGCGGCGACCGCACCGCCCTGCATCGCCTCGGTCACGACCGGCACCACCGCCGGTGGCCTGGTGGTGGATTTCGCCGGCGGTACGGTCTATGCCGGACCCGGCACCACGGCCACGGTCACCTTCGAAATCGCCAATCCGTTCGGCGTGTCGGCCGACGGCAGCACGGTGTCGGTGCCGGTACCGGCCGGCATCGCCGCGTTCGACAGCTGGACCTGCACGGGCGAGGGTGCCGGCTGTCCGGCCGCTTCCGGCACCGGCGCGATCAACCTGAGCCTCGGCACGTTGCCGATCAAGTCGAGCCTGCGTTTCAACATCGATGCACGCGTGGATGCCGCGCCGCCGCCGGAGGTGATCATCACCGGGTCGGTGTCGCCCGTGCTCGGCGGAGGCTTCTCCTGCGAGGGCGGCAATCCGGCACCGCCGTGCCAGGCGGTGCAAAGCATCATGACCGCGCCGCTGCTGGTGGCCCGAAAGTCGACCTCGAGCACCGGCATCGCGCCGGGCGGCACGATCGACTACCAACTGTACATCGAGAATTTCGGCATCGAAGCCGCCAACGTGCGGATCGAAGACCCGCTGCCTGCCGGCGTGGTGTCGGCAACCTGGACCTGTTCGAGCGGCTATGCCGCCTGCCCGCAACCTTCGGGCGTCGGCGCGATCGACCAGACCATCGTTTCGCTGCCGCAGTTCGCCAGCATCCTCTACAGCATCACGGCGACGGTGGACGCCGTGCCTCCGGCGGCGATCACCAACACGATGACCGTGACCACCGGCGACGGTGCGCGTTGCATCGCCGAGGACGAGAGCAACGTACCGCAGCCTTGCGTTTCCTCGGTCAGCAACGACACCCAGCCGCTGATCGAGCTGGCCCTGACCAGCGCCCAGTCCCAGGCCATCGCCGGCAGCACGATGCGCTACACGCTGAGCGTGTTCAATCGAGGCACGGCTACCGGGTCGGTGACGCTCGACGACCCGCTGCCGACCGGCGTGGACAGCTTCATCTGGCAGTGCCGCGGCTTTGCCGGGGCCATTTGTCCGAACGACTCCGGCACCGGCGCACTGGCGGAGACGATCGGCGCGCTGCCGGCGGGCGGACGCGTGGTCTACACGATCGATGCCGCCATCGCGGTGGCGGCCAGCGGCACCATCAATCACACCGCCAGCGTGACGCCGCCCGCCGGCGTCGCCTGCTCGCCGGTCGAGTGCTCGGTGACCTCGACGATTCCGGTTTCGCTGGTGCCGACGGCCAGCATCTTCATCAGCAAGTCCGCCAGTGCCGTGCAGGCGCCGCCCGGCAGCGCGCTGCGCTACCTGGTCGAGTTGCGCAACATCGGCAACGTGACGGCCAGCAACGTGCTGGTTTCCGATCCGCTGCCGAACGGACTGGCCAGCATGATCTGGACCTGTGAAGGCATCGAATGTCCGGCTGCTTCGGGCAGCGGCTCGATTGCCGAGACCCTGCCGCTGCTCGGCATCTACACGGGCGGCGATGGGCCCGGGGGCGCCGTCGTCTACACCATCGATGCCACCGTGGCGACCTTGCCGCCGCCGATGATCAACAACGTGGCCACGGTGACCCCGTCGGGCTCGGCGACCTGTGCCTTCGGCACCTGCACCTCGACCGCGTCGGTGCCGACCGGTGTCGCCGGCGAGGCGGTCCTCGCCATCGCATTCACCAATGTCCCGCCGACGCCGCTGCTGCCGGAGCAGCCGATCACCTACTCGATCCAGGTGGACAACACCGGCAATGCCGCGGCCGGCGAGACGACCATCAACAACCCGGTTCCCGCCGGCCTCGAGGCGTTCAGCTGGACCTGCACCGCGCTGGGCAGCGCCAAGTGTCCGGCCCTCACCGGTACCGGGGCGATCACGGCGGTGCTTGCCGAGCTTGCCGACGGTGCAGGCGTCCGCTTCGACGTCAGTGCGAACGTGGCCGCCGCTCCGCCGGCGAGCATCGTCGACACCGTGACCGTCAAGGCACCGACCGGAGCCGTCTGCAATCCGGCTTCCTGCGTGGCGACCCTGACCTTGCCGGTCAACCTGCCGGCAGCCGGCACGCTCTCCCTCAGCAAGACCGCGGATTCGGCCATGCTGGTGCCGGGCGGGCAGGTGACCTACACGGTGACGGTCGCCAATCCCGGGCTCGTGGGGGTCGGTCCGACCCTGCTGTCCGACCCGCTGCCGGCCGGCCTCGCGTCGTTTGCCTGGACCTGCGCGGCCAGCGGCAGTGCCGTCTGCCCGCTGGCATCCGGCACCGGCTCGATCAGCCAGAGCTTCGCCGTGCCGGGGGGCTCCTCACTCGTCTATACGGTGGTGGCGCAGGTTTCCGCAAACGCGACCGCGAACGTCGTCAACAGCGCCACGCTGACACCTCCGGCAGGGGTGACCTGCGCCGAGGGCGCCTGTTCGGTCGCCCTGGCGCTGCCGGTCGCAAGCGCGGCGATCATCGTCGACAAGCGCGCAGCCCCCGCAGCCGGCACTCCGCTGTCGCCCGGCCAGACGGTCACCTGGACCCTGCGTGCGAACAACAGCGGCAGCCCGAGCACGGCGGCACTGACCCTCATCGACGACCTGCCGGCCAACATCGGCGACATCCTCGTCTCGGCCGGGGCCGGCACCAGCTGCAACACGACCACGCCGGCGCCCGGCAGCCAGCTCGTCTGCAGCATCGATGCCGGCTTCAGCGGCGAACGCAGCATCAGCGTGACCGCCACCGTCACCGCGGCGGATGCACAGGGCGGATTGCGCAACACGCTGGCGGCCAGCGGCGCCGACGCACCGGCCTGCGCGCCTTGCAGCACCGTGCATCCGGTTGCCGGCACGGTCGACATCGAAGTCACCAACCTGCGCCCGTTCAATGCCGCCGGCGTTGCCGGGGTGCTGGTCGACATCGTCAATCCGTCGGCGGACGCGGCGAGCATGCTGGTCGCCACCGTCGAACCGGCATCCGCGATCGAACTGTTCGGCGTCTACTCGGGCAATTGCACGGCGACATCGGGGCCGGGCGGTGCGGTTGTCGTCTCCTGTCCGACCCCGCCGAGTTCGCAGGGTATCCAGTGCAGCGGCAACCAGTGCACGATCCAGATGCTCGGGCAGAACGGTGCGGCCACGTTGTTCATCGCCCTCGCCGCGCAGACCTCGGCGAGCTTGCGTGTCGACGTTCCGGGAGATCCCGATCCCGGCAACAACATCATCGTCCTGCCGGCGGGAGGCAACCCGTGAGCGCCGCACGCCGGGTGCCGCACCGTCTCGCGATCGCCTTCGTCGCGGTGACCGCCGCCGCCCTCGCAGCGCCGGTGCTGGCGGCGCAACAACTGGTGGTCGTGCGCAAGACCGGACAGACCTCCACCCACATGCTGCCGGCCGGCGCGAAGGCGACGGCGAGCGGGGCAGCGGTGTGTGCCGACGACAGCGTCGCGTTCGCCTTCCTCGTCGAGCCGCGCGGCGCCACCACCATCGAACTGCAGCGCGGCACCGACAGCGGCCGCGACATCGTCATCGACGTGACCCTGACCTGTTCGACCCTCACCGGAACCGCGCTGGTGCCGTTCGATGCCCGCCCCGGCAGCGCCGTCAGTGGTCGCGACTACCTGGCCACGCCGGGCTCCGCCTTGCTCGATCTCACCGCGGCCACGCACGGTTCGCCGCCGCCGGTGCCTGCCACCGTGCGCATCGACGTGCTCGACAGCGGCGAAGCCGGAACCTCGGCGCTGACCCTCTCGATCGTGCGCCGCGACGGCTCCTTCCAGGGGCAGTGGCCGGACGGCACGCCGACCGTCGGGGTGATCCCCGGCAGCAACGAGGCGCTGGTTTCCATCACCATCCTGCAGCAGGTCACGATCCGCGATGGCGCGGAGCTGGTGCCCGGCATCGATCCGGCCGCCGACGAGATCAGCCGGCCGACCACGACCTTCTGCCGGCCCGGCAATGGCGGCGCCGGCTCGGTCGGCTGCACGTCGACGCAGCGCGCCGCCAACCTCATCGTCGCGCCGAACACGCCGGCCAACGTGCGCGAAGCAGCGATGAGGGTGATCGAGAACAACCTGCTGGCGATCGCGCCCGACGAAACCACGGCGCTTGCCTTCGTCGCGCCGCGCATCGCCATGGGCCAGCGCGACAACCTCGCCCAGCGCCTGTCGGCGATGCGTGCGGGCGCCGCTCCCGGATTCAGCGCCGACGGACTCCTGCTGCGCGGCCAGGGCGTGCCGATCTCGCTGTCGGCGCTGCCGGGCGTGCTGCATGCCGACGACGAGTCGGCCGCGAACGAGGAGAAGCGCACCCTGCTCGGCGGAACCCGGCTCGGCCTGTGGATCAATGGCACGATCGGCCGCGGCGAGCGCGACCGCAACAGCGCGTCGGCCGGGTTCGAGTCGGACCTGCACGAAGTGACTGCCGGCGTCGACTACCGCTTCACCGACCAGCTGTTCGCCGGTTTCGCCCTCGGGTTCTCGCGCTTCGATGCCGATTTCGACCGCGACCAGGGATCGCTCGAGGGCGATGCGCGCTCGCTGCACGTGTACGGCGGTTACGCCCTGGCCAACGGCCTCGCCTTCGACGGCTCGCTCGGCGCGATCCGCAGCGACTACAGCCAGCGTCGGGTGATCGAACTGTACGCCCTCGACGCCGCCGGCACCGGCTTCACCTCGCTCGGACGCGACGTTGCCCGCGGCAACCTCGACGTCGACCAGTTGAATGCCAGCTTCGGCGCGACCTGGACGATCATGCGCCAGGCGTGGACGATCGCGCCGCAGGCCCAGCTCACCCTGACCCGCACCGATTACGGCCGCTTCACCGAACGCGGACCGTCCGCGTTCAACCTGAGCTATGCGCAGCGCGATGCCAATGGCCGTTCGTTCTCGTTCGGCAGCTACTTCGATCGCACCTTCGCCACCTCGGTCGGCGCCTTCCGGCCGTACGTGCGCGCGCTCTACCATGCCGACAGCGGCTCGGTGAAGGATCTCGCGGCGAGCTTTGCCCAGTCCAACGACGACGGCACCAACACGGTGATCAACCTGTCGATGGACCGGCCCGACCAGCGCTACGGTTCGGCCGAACTCGGCGTCGGCTTCAGCCGCCCGATCGGTACGCGCACGGTCGATTTCAATGCCGGTTACCTGCAGATGTTCGGTTTCGACGGCTGGGATCGCCGCGCCCTGCGCTTCGATGTGCGCGTGCCGTTGTGAGGTGCCGGCATGACCCAGCCTGACGAGCCGGATGCCGGCAGCGAGAAGCCGACCGAGATCATTTCCCCGTCACGCCGTCCGGCGGCTCCGCCGCTGGCCGACGAAGAGGCCACCCGGGTGGTGGCGCGCGGGCAGGGCGGCGAGCCTGCAGTCCCGCCCGCACGAGCGGCCGATGCGGGCGCCACGGTCGTGCTCGACCAGGCCAATGCGCCGACCGTATCGCTGCAGCAACCCGCTTCCCCCACGGAATCTGCGGCCACCGAGATTCTGGCACGCCCGACCCCGGTGGTCGGCGAGGCCGCCACCGGGGTCTCGCTGCCGGAAGGCGAGGCGCCGCGTGTCGCCGCGGCGACCTCGATCTCGTTGCCGCAGGATGCGCCCGTCGTGCAGATGGCCGCGGCCCGCACCGGCGCTTCGGCCTCGCCGTCGGCCGCACGCACGGCCGGGCGCAGTGCCGCCGAGCGCAGCGAACTTCCGGATGTCGGTGAAACCATCAAGGGCCGTTTCGAACTGGTCGAGGAACTCGGCCGCGGCGGCATGGGCGCGGTGTTCCGCGCCCGCGACCTGCGCAAGGTCGAGGCGCTGGACCCCGATCCGTGGGTTGCCATCAAGTTCATTTCCGGCGCCCTGCTCGGATTCGACCGCGCCTTCGTCGCCCTGCAGCGCGAGGCCAAGAACGCGCAGACGCTGAACCACCCGAACATCGTCAAGGTGTTCGATTTCGACCGCGATCACGGCATGGTCTTCCTGACCATGGAAGTCGTCACCGGCGTGCCCTTGCACCGCCGCCTGCGCGAACTCGACAGCAAGCCGCTCAGCGAGGCCGAACGCAAGCGCATCGCCCACGGCATGCTCGCCGGCATGGCCTATGCGCATTCGCGCGGCATCTCGCACGCCGACCTCAAGCCGTCGAACATGATGCTCGACGAGGAAGGCCAGCTGAAGATCCTCGATTTCGGCATCGCCCGGCGCACCGAATACGACAACGTGTTCGATGCCGACGACCTGTTCGCGCTGACCATCGACTACGCCAGCGCGGAGATGCTCGCGCGGCAGCGCCCGATCCCGTCCGACGACGTCTATGCGCTCGGCTGCATCCTCTACGCACTGCACACCGGCACGCACCCGTTCGGCCATGTCCGTGCCGACCAGGCCCAGGCCGGCCGCATGCGTCCGGCGAAACCCGCATCGACCACGCGCGTGCAATGGGCGGCGATGCGCAAGGCGCTCGCCTTCGAGCGCAAGAACCGTTTCGTCGATGCCGCCGAATTCCTGCGCGCCTACGAGGGACTCGACTGGCGCCGCATCGGCAGCATCGCCGCGGCGGTCGTCGTCGCCCTCGGCATTGCCGGCTGGTTCGCCGCCGATCCGCTGCAGAGCTGGGCGACCGTATCGCGCCTGCAGCCGGAGCAGCGTGCCAGCCTGGAGCGCAGTCTCGGCGACGGCGGCGAGTATCTTGCCGGCGGCTATGCCGAAGATGCCGTGTACGCCTTTGCCGAGGCATTGACCCTCGATGCGCACAACTCCCGCGCACGCGCGGGGGTGACTCGCGCATTCGAGTCGCTGCGCAAGGCGATGCCGCGCGAACAGTTCCTCGGCTACCTCGACATGCAGGCGAACGAGGAGCGCAATCCGGCCTGGCTCCAGCAGTTGGCAATTGCCGAACGGACGCGACTGGCGTCGTCGTCGGAATGACGGTTGCCGGTGCCGCTGGATGCGGCTGCGACCGCCTGTCCGCCCGCCGGACTGCGGGCCGGGACGGCGCGGATGCGTGCAATTGATCGGACATCCGGGTTACTATCCCGCGCCTTTCCGGTCGGTGCCGACGTGGCCGTCGGTTCCATGCGGCAGCGGCGGGGTATAGCGCAGTCTGGTAGCGCGCCTGCTTTGGGAGCAGGATGTCGGGGGTTCGAATCCCTCTACCCCGACCATCCCCGCGGCAAGTGGCATCGTCGGGCGATGTTCGTGCGATGTTGCGCCCGTAGCTCAACCGGATAGAGCATCGGCCTTCTAAGCCGACGGTTGCAGGTTCGATTCCTGTCGGGCGCGCCAATCGCGTGATGAACGCGCAGCGCATGGTCCGGTGGGACGCATGTTTCAGTGGTGGCTGTAGCTCAGCTGGTTAGAGTACTGGATTGTGATTCCAGATGTCGGGGGTTCGAGTCCCCTCAGCCACCCCATTTCTTCCCGCAGCCGCAACGGCCGGGGTTTTCCTGGCACGCGGTGCCTTGCTACAATCGCGGTTCCTGTTCGGGTCGTTAGCTCAGTTGGTAGAGCAGTTGACTCTTAATCAATAGGTCGTAGGTTCGAATCCTACACGACCCACCAAACAGGTCTCCGGGTGCAGGCGCGCAAGGCGCCGATGTCTCGTGCCACCCGCCCGCGCCCGGCGACGACGCCCGCGCGAACGTGGTGGAACCGGTAGACACGCTGGATTTAGGTTCCAGTGGGGCAACCCGTGAGAGTTCGAGTCTCTCCGTTCGCACCAGCCGAAGTCGTTGCCCCCGTTTTGCCGACGGCGCTGCCGGAGCCGCCGGTCCGCGACCTGGCGTTTCCGGCCGCGGCCGCTTTCGGCATGCGGCCCTTCGCCTCCGGCACGGTCGCCCGGACCGGCCACGACCCACGGTTGCCGCGCCGAGGCGGTCAGGGTGTCGGCGCCGGCCTTTTTCATCGCTCGCGTGCGTGCGGCGACGCCCGCAAGCGCCGCGCAATCGCTTATCATGCCCGGCTCGGCAAACCCCGGCCGCTGTCCGGGTGAACAAGGTTCCAAGGAGCATCCATGCAAGTTTCGGTTGAGAACGTCGGCGGCCTCGGGCGCAAGCTGACGGTGCGCATTCCCGCCGCGCGGCTCGAGGACACCGTCCGCGATCGCGTCCTCGAGATGGGGCGCAGCGCGCGCATCAAGGGTTTCCGCCCCGGCAAGGTGCCGACGCGGGTCATCGAGCAGCGCTTCGGCGCGCAGATCCGCGGCGAAGCGCTTTCCGAGCTGATCGGTTCGACCTTCCAGGAAGCGGTCAGCAGCGAGAAGCTGCGCCCGGCCATGCAGCCGTCGATCGCCACCAGCGGCACCCCCGAGAATGGCGAGATCGAATACACGGCGACGTTCGAGGTCATGCCCGAGATCGGCACGATCGACGTCGGCGCCCTCGAGATCGTGCGTCAGACGGCCAGCGTCGAGGACGCCGACGTCGACCAGATGATCGAGACGCTGCGCCTGCAGCGCCGCAACTGGACTCCGGTCGAGCGCGCCGCGCGCGCCGAGGACATGGTCCTGTTCGAACTGTCGGCGCAGGCCGGCGATTTCCGCCATCCGGAATCGGGCAGCGACCGGGTCGGCACGATCGTCGGCTCGAATGCCCTGCCGAAGGCGCTCGAGGATGCCCTCGTCGGACACAAGGCCGATGACGCCTTCGAGGCCGACCTCGAGTTCCCGGCCGACTTCCGCGTGGCCGGCCTTGCCGGCAAGGCCGCGCATGTCGACATCCGCATCGTGCGCGTGCAGGAATCCTCGCTGCCGGAACTCGACGATGCCTTCATCGCCGCCTTCGGCGTGCGCGAGGGCGGCGTCGCCGGCTTCCGCGAGGACGTGCGGGCGAACCTGCAGCGGGAACTTGCCGCGGCGCTGGCCTCGCGCCTGAAGGCCGCCACCGTCGAGAAGCTCGTCGATGCGCATGCCGACCTCGAGGTGCCGCAGGGCATCATCGAAGCCGAGGCACGCGAGATGGCGCGCCGCGCGGCAGGCGAGGGCAAGCCGCCGTTGCCGCACGAGCCGTTCCTCGCCAGTGCGCGCCGGCGTGTCGCCGGTGGCCTGCTGCTGGCCGAACTGGCCCGCCAGAACGACATCCGGGTCGACAACCGGCGCGTCGCCGATGCCCTGCAGACCATCGCCTCGACCTACGAGGAGCCGGGCCAGGTCATTGAACTCTACACGCGCGACCCCCAGTTGATGGGCGGCCTGCAGAACCGCGTGCTGGAAGACCAGGTGGTCGACTGGGTGGCGGCGAATGCCAAGGTCAGCGAGCATCCGTTGAGCTTCAGCGACGTGATGCGTCCCGGCGGCTGATCCGCCGGAACCCGAAGGAGACCGAGCATGTCCAGCCGTTCCGCCCCGCAGGGCCTCAATCTCGTGCCGATGGTCGTTGAGCAGACCTCGCGCGGCGAGCGTGCCTACGACATCTACTCGCGCCTCCTCAAGGAACGCGTGATCTTCCTCGTCGGTCCGATCGACGACTACGTGGCCAACGTGGTCGTCGCCCAGTTGCTGTTCCTGGAGTCGGAGAATCCCGACAAGGACATCAACCTCTACATCAACAGCCCGGGCGGCTCGGTCACCGCCGGCCTGGCGATCTACGACACGATGCGTTTCCTCAAGCCCGACGTCAGCACCATGGTGATCGGCCAGGCGGCGAGCATGGGCGCGTTCCTGCTGGCCGCCGGCACCCGCGGCAAGCGCTACGCCCTGCCGAATTCGCGCGTCATGATCCACCAGCCGCACGGTGGCGCGCAGGGCCAGGCCACCGACATCGAGATCCAGGCACGCGAGATCCTTTACCTGCGCAAGCGCCTGAACGAGGAACTGGCGGCCAATACCGGCCAGTCGATCGAGCGCATCGAGCGCGACGTCGAGCGCGACCTGTTCTTCAACGCGCAGGACGCCCAGGCCTACGGGCTGATCGACGCCGTGCTCGAGAAGCGGCCGAACGAATCCATCCACGCCGGCTGACCGCCGGCACCCGGAAAGAGACGCGCGGCGCGGCCGCCGTGGCCGCCGGCAGGGCCTGCCGGGGCGCCGGCAGGGCTGTGCTATGCTCGCGCGGCATCACGTGAAACCACCCGAGGCGGGGCATGACTGAAGAGCGACAGGGCCGATCGGGCGACGGCGGGAAAATCCTCTACTGTTCCTTTTGCGGCAAGAGCCAGCACGAGGTGCGCAAGCTCATTGCGGGCCCGTCGGTGTTCATCTGCGACGAGTGCGTCGAGCTCTGCAACGACATTATCCGCGAGGAACTCGAGGAAAAGGCCGCCTCGGCGCGCAGCCACCTGCCCAAGCCGAAAGAGATCCTCGACGTCCTCGACCAGTACGTCATCGGCCAGTCGCGCGCCAAGAAGGTGCTCGCGGTCGCCGTCTACAACCATTACAAGCGGCTCGAGTCGCGCACGCGCGGCGACGAGGTCGAGCTGGCCAAATCGAACATCCTGCTGGTCGGCCCGACCGGTTCCGGCAAGACCCTGCTGGCGGAAACGCTGGCGCGCCTGCTCAACGTGCCGTTCACGATCGCTGACGCGACCACCCTGACCGAGGCCGGGTACGTCGGCGAGGATGTCGAGAACATCATCCAGAAGCTGCTGCAGAAGTGCGACTACGACGTCGAGAAGGCGCAGAGCGGCATCGTCTACATCGACGAGATCGACAAGATCTCGCGCAAGAGCGAAAACCCCTCGATCACCCGCGATGTATCCGGCGAGGGCGTGCAGCAGGCCCTGCTCAAGCTGATCGAGGGCACGGTCGCCTCGGTGCCGCCGCAGGGCGGGCGCAAGCATCCGCAGCAGGAGTTCCTGCAGGTCGACACCAAGAACGTGCTGTTCATCGTCGGTGGCGCCTTTGCCGGCCTCGAGAAGATCATCCAGCAGCGTTCGGAAACGACCGGGATCGGCTTTTCCGCGGAGATCCGCAGCTCCAGCCGCCGCGCCGACACCGGCAAGTGGCTGACCGACGTGCAGCCGGGCGATCTCATCAAGTTCGGCCTCATTCCCGAGTTCGTCGGCCGCCTGCCGGTGGTTGCGACGCTCGACGAACTGGACGAAACGGCCCTGGTCAAGATCCTGACCGAGCCGAAGAACGCGATCACCAAGCAGTTCAAGCGCTTGTTCGAGATGGAAGGCGTCGAGCTCGAGTTCCGTCCCGAGGCACTGACCGCGGTCGCGCGCAAGGCGCTCAGCCGCAAGACCGGTGCGCGCGGCCTGCGCACGATCATCGAGCAGGTCCTGCTCGACACGATGTTCGACCTGCCGTCGCTGGAGCATGTCAGCAAGGTCGTCGTCGACGAAGCGGTCATCAATGGCCAGGCCGAGCCCTACCTGATCTACCAGGGCAACATGCAGACGCGCGCGGTCGCCGAGTAGCCCCGCGCCAGGCCCGGTGTGGCTGCCGGGCCGGCTTGCAAAATCCCCGCGACACCCGCACTTGACCCGACAGCAGCGTGCCTTCACGCTGCCGAGCGCATACCTGTTGCCGCGCCATACCAGGACCCGATGATGGAAAAACCGAGCAAGCCCGCCGTCCACGACGTGATCGAACTGCCGATCCTGCCGTTGCGCGACGTCGTGGTCTTCCCGCACATGGTCATCCCGCTTTTCGTCGGGCGGGAAAAGTCCGTGCGCGCGCTGGACGTGGCGATGGAGGGCGACAAGCAGATCCTGCTGGTGGCCCAGCGCAGCCCGGACATCGACGAGCCCGAGTCGGCGGACCTGCATGCGATCGGCACCATCGCCACCGTGCTGCAGTTGCTCAAGCTGCCCGACGGCACGATCAAGGTGCTGGTGGAAGGCACGGCGCGCGCCGAGGTCGAGAACTGGTCCGAGCGCGGCGGCCTGCTGCACGCGCGTGCGCGTGCACTGGATCCGGTGGTTTCGCGCACCGATCGCGAGATCGAGGTCATCTCGCGCTCGCTGGTCTCGCTGTTCGAGCAGTTGGTCAAGCTCTCGCGCAAGATTCCGCCGGAGCTGATGGCCACCCTGGCCGGACTCGACGACCCGTCACGCCTTGCCGACACGATCGCCGCCCACCTCACCGTGCGCCTGCAGGACAAGCAGCAGGTGCTGGAAACCCCCGACGTCGCCGATCGCCTCGAGCACCTGATCTCGCTCGTCGACGGCGAGATCGACGTCCAGCAGATCGAGAAGCGCATCCGCGGCCGGGTCAAGTCGCAGATGGAGAAGAGCCAGCGCGAGTACTACCTCAACGAGCAGATGAAGGCGATCCAGAAGGAACTCGGCGATGCCGAGGACGCGCCGAACGAGCTCGAGGAGCTGGCCCGCAAGGTCGAGGCATCCGGCATGCCGAAGGCGACCCTGGCCAAGGCGCGCGCCGAACTCAACAAGCTCAAGCAGATGTCGCCGATGTCGGCCGAAGCGACCGTCGTGCGCAACTACGTCGACTGGCTGGTCGGCGCGCCGTGGAAGAAGCGCTCGAAGGTGCGCAAGGACCTTCGTCTCGCCCAGGAAACGCTCGATGCCGATCATTTCGGCCTGGAGAAGGTCAAGGACCGCATCCTCGAATACCTGGCCGTGCAGCAGCGCGTGAACAAGATGAAGGGACCGATCCTCTGCCTGGTCGGGCCTCCCGGCGTCGGCAAGACTTCGCTCGGCCAGTCGATCGCCAAGGCGACCAACCGCAAGTTCGTGCGCATGTCGCTCGGCGGCGTGCGTGACGAAGCGGAGATCCGCGGACACCGGCGCACCTACATCGGCTCGATGCCGGGCCGGATCATCCAGAACATGTCCAAGGCCGGCACACGCAATCCGCTGTTCGTCCTCGACGAGATCGACAAGATGTCGATGGACTTCCGCGGCGACCCGTCCTCGGCGCTGCTCGAGGTGCTCGATCCGGAGCAGAACAACGCATTCAACGACCACTATCTCGAGGTCGATTTCGACCTCAGCGAAGTCATGTGGATCGCCACCGCGAACTCGCTGAACATCCCGGGTCCGCTGCTCGACCGCATGGAGGTCATCCGCATCCCCGGCTACACCGAGGACGAGAAGGTCAACATCGCCGAGCGCTACCTGGTGCCCAAGCAGCTGAAGGCGAACGGCCTGAAGGCCGGCGAACTCGCCATCAGCGCGGACGCGATCCGCGACGTGATCCGCTACTACACGCGGGAATCCGGCGTGCGCAACCTGGAGCGGGAAATCTCCAAGATCTGCCGCAAGGTGGTCAAGGAACTGAGCCTTGCCGCCGATGCGGCCGCGGCCAGCGGCAAAGCCAGGGCAGGAAAGGCGAAAGCGAAAGCGGCGGCGAAACCGCCCAGGCGGCGTGCCGCCGCGATGGCCACGGTCGATGCCGCCAACCTCGACCAGTATCTCGGCGTGCGCAAGTTCCACTACGGGCTTGCCGAATTGCAGAACGAGGTCGGCCTCGTCACCGGACTGGCCTGGACCGAAGTCGGCGGCGACCTGCTCAGCATCGAGGCGACCACCGTTCCCGGAAAGGGCAAGCTGATCCACACCGGCCAGCTCGGCGGGGTGATGCAGGAGTCGATCCAGGCGGCGCTCAGCGTGGTGCGCGCCCGGGTCGACCGGCTCGGCGTCGACCCCGAGTTCCACCAGAAGCTCGACATCCACATCCACGTGCCGGAAGGCGCGACGCCGAAGGACGGACCGAGTGCAGGCATCGCCATGTGCACGGCGCTGGTGTCTTCGCTGACGCGCATCCCGGTGCGCTCCGGCGTCGCGATGACCGGCGAGATCACCTTGCGCGGGCGCGTGCTGCCGATCGGCGGACTGAAGGAAAAACTGCTCGCCGCCCATCGCGGCGGGGTCGGCACGGTCATCATTCCGGACGAGAACCGCAAGGACCTCGCCGAGATTCCGAAGAACGTCACCGAGTCGCTGGAGATCCGTCCGGTCAAGTGGATCGACGAAGTGCTCGACATCGCCCTCGAACGCCCGGTCGGACCGGTCGCCAGCGGCGAGGAGGCCGGGGCGGTGGCGATCGACGGCAACCGCGAACTGCGGCGCGACGAGAATCCGGCGCGACCGCACTAGGATCGTGCGCCCCCTCAGATGCTTGAAAATCATGGGGTTTTTCGTGTTTTTCATTGCAGCTGGCGGGGGGCGCTGGTATAAAGACCGCGCCATGGCCGTCCGGCTTCCGCGCGGGGCGGCTTCCCAGGCCGCCAGGTACGGTCCTCCGGCACCTGCCCATCCCACCGATTCCACCCGCGTTGCGCGTCGCCGGCGCGTGCGCGATCTTTCCAGAAAAGGGAGCTCTCCATGAACAAATCCGATTTCATCGCGAAGCTGGCCGACACGGCCAATATCAGCAAGACGGAAGCCGAGCGTGCGCTCGACGCGGTCGTCGACGTGGTCAAGGACGCGCTCAAGGCCGGAGACAGCGTCAACCTCGTGGGTTTCGGTTCGTTCGTCGTGCGCACCCGCGCGGCGCGCACCGGTCGCAATCCGCGCACCGGCGAGAACATCACCATCGCCGCTTCCAAGGTTCCGGCATTCAAGCCGGGCAAGGCGCTGAAGGACGCGATCAACTGATCGGTCTCGGCACGCGTTCCGGGTGCTTAGCTCAGCGGTAGAGCGTCGCCCTTACAAGGCGAGGGTCGGGGGTTCGAAACCCTCAGCACCCACCAGGTCGTGATGCGGGCGTGCGGTCGGCTACAATGCGCGGCTGTCGCGTCGTGGCCTGGCCGCCTCCCGTGCCGAAGGCACAGGCGCCCGCGTGGCGCCTTCGCTTTTCGTGCGCGCGGCGATTCCAGCGGATGCTGTCGCGCAGAACCCTTACCTTGCAGGCGATTCCATGCTTGAAGCCCTTCGTCAAAAAACCACCGGCCTGGTCGCCAAGATCCTTCTCGGCTTGATCCTCATTGCCTTCTCGTTCTTCGGCATCGAGTCCTACTTCATTTCGCGCACCGACGATTTCGTCGCCAAGGTCGGCGACAAGGAAATCGGTCCGCAGGAATTCCGCGAGCGCTTCGACGTGTACCGTCAGCGCCAGATGCAGATGACCGGCGGCGCGCTCGATGCGAGCTATTTCGAGCAGCCCGAGGTCAAGATGCAGGTGCTCGACCAGTTGATCGACGAGCAGGTCCTGCTCGCCGCCAACGAGCGCCTCGGCATCGTCGTTCCGGCCGATCGCCTGCGCCAGGAGATCCTGCGCATCCCGGCCTTCCTGCGTGACGGCCAGTTCGACGACGCCCAGTACCGCGCCGTGCTCGCCTCGCAGGGAATGACCCCGCTGGTTTTCCAGCAGCGTTTCGCCCAGGAAATCGCCGCCGGCGAGCTGCCGCGCGAACTCCTCTCCAGCGCCTTCGTCACCGAGGCGGATGTCGACGCCTACCTGCGCCTGCGCGGCCAGTTGCGCGACTTCAATGCGCTGGTCCTGGCCACGCCGGTGGTCGCCGACGCCAGCGTCTCCGACGAGGAAGCCGGTGCCTACTATGCGCAGCACCAGCAGGAATTCCTCAATCCCGAGCAGGTCTCGATCGAGTATCTCGAACTCGATGCGGCGAACCTCGAGGTCGAACTCACCGCCGACGAGTCCACCCTGCGCGATCGCTACGAGCGCGAGAAGGCACGCTTCGTCACCACCGAGCAGCGGCTTGCCTCGCACATCCTCGTCAAGGTCGGCGGCAATGGCAGTCCGGAAGAGCAGAAGGCAGCACTCGAGAAGGCGCAGAAACTCGCCGACGAGGCGCGTTCCGGCAAGCCGTTCGCCGAACTCGCCCGGCAGAACTCCGATGACCTCGGCTCGAAGGCGCTCGGGGGCGACCTCGACTGGATCGACGTCGGCATGATGGATCCGGCCTTCGAGAGCGCGTTGTATGCGCTCGAGAAGGGCAAGGTGTCCGACCCGGTGCTGTCGAGCGAGGGGTATCACGTCATCGAGCTGCGCGACATCCGTCCCGGCAAGACGCGCACGTTCGAGGAAGTCCGGGACGACCTCGCCCGCGAATACACCGAATCCGAGCACGAGCGCGTCTACAACCAGAAGTCGAGCCGCCTGATCGACCTGGCCATGCAGGACTCGACCTCGCTCGAGCCGGCGGCCAACGAACTCGGCCTCGTCGTGCAGAAGACGCCGCTGTTCACCCGCGACGGCGGTGCCGGCATCGCCGCCAATCCGGCCGTGCTGCGCGCCGCGTTCTCCGATGAAGTGCTCGTGCAGGGCAACAATTCCGATTCGATCGACCTCGGTGCCAACCACGTGGCGGTGATCCGCGTCGCCGAGCACAAGCCGGCGACCCCGCGACCGCTCGACGAGGTCCGCGAGGACATCCACCGGCGCATCGTCGCCGCCCGCATCGCCGACCAGGCCAAGGCGAATGCCGAAGCGCTGTACGCCCGCCTCGAAGGCGGCGAGAGCCTCGACGCCCTCGCCGCCGGGCTGAACCTCGAAGTGAAGTCGGAGAAGGACGTCGGCCGCAATGCGCTCAACGTCGACTCGGCCCTGCTGAAGGAGGTGTTCGCGATGCCGCGTCCGCAGGAGGACAAGGTCGCCCACACCCTCGTCAAACTGGCCAATGACGAATACGCGCTGGTCGACCTCGTCAAGGTCGTCGATGCCGATCCGGCCAGCCTCGAGGCGCCGACCCGCGAAGCCGCGCGCGAATCGCTGCGGCAGAACCAGTCCTATGCGGCCATGCGCGATCTGGTCACTTCGCTGCGTTCGAAGATGAAGATCCAGGTGTTCGAGCAGCGCCTCTGAGGGCGTTTGCGCATCACGAAAAAGGGCCGCTTTCGCGGCCCTTTTTTTTTGATCGCCTCGAGGCGGCTCAGATCACGCTCATGCCGACCGTGTTGTAGCCGGCATCGACGTAGGTGATTTCGCCGGTGACGCCGGAGGCGAGATCCGAACACAGGAAGGCGGCGACATTGCCGACCTCCTCGATGGTCACGTTGCGCCGCAGGGGTGCGGCCTGTTCGGCCTGGTCGAGCATCTTGCGGAAGTTGCCGACGCCGGCCGCGGCCAGGGTCTTGATCGGCCCGGCGGAAACCGCGTTGACGCGGATTCCTTCCGCGCCGAGCTGGTAGGCGAGGTAGCGCACGTTGGCTTCGAGGCTGGCCTTCGCCAGGCCCATCACGTTGTAGTTGGCCAGCGCGCGTTCGGCGCCGAGATAGGACAGGGTGAGGATCGCCGCGGCGCGACCCTGCATCGCCGGACGCGCCGCCTTGGCGAGCGCGGCCAGGCTGTAGCTGGAGATGTCGTGGGCGATGCTGAATCCTTCCCGGGTGAGGTTGTCGAGGAATCCGCCCTGCAGCGTCTCGCGCGGAGCGAAGCCGACCGAGTGGACGAGGATGTCGAAACCGTCCCAGTGTTTCGCCAGCTCGACGAAGGCGTTGTCGATCTGCGCATCGTCGGCGACGTCGAGCGGCAGCACGATGTTCGAGCCGAACTCGGCAGCAGCCTCGTCGACGCGGCTGCGGAGTTTTTCGCTCTGGTAGGTGAAGGCGAGCTGGGCGCCTTCCCGATGCATCGCGCTGGCGATGCCCCAGGCGATCGATCGCGTGCTGGCGATGCCGACGATGAGCGCGCGCTTGCCGTGCAGGAAACCCATGGATCCTCCGGTGCAACTGATGGTGGTTCGAGCGCCGCAGTGTAACCGACCACGCTGCGTGCCGGCGGCCGGCGAGGCTCAGGGAGCGCGCACGCGCAGGCGCATGCCGGGCCTGAGGAGGGTGTTCGCCTTGAGGGTGTTCCAGCCGAGCAGTTCGACCAGGCGTACGCCGTAGCGCCGCGCGAGCGCGGACAGGGTGTCGCCCGGGCGAACCACGTGCAGGGCATCGGCGTCGGCGACCGCGTCCGCGTCGGCCAGGGCCGGCGGGCCGGGCAGGAGCAGTTCGCTGCCGGCCTCCAGGCGCGCATCGAACTCGCGTGCGTTCGCCCGCGCGAGTGCCGCCGCATCGAGACCGTTAGCGGCCGCCAGTTCGGCAATGCTGGTGGCAGCGGTGGTGCGTCGCGCGTGCCAGTGCAGGGCGAGCAGCTCGGGATGCGCGCTGCGTGCCGCGCGCAGGCGCTGCAGATGGGAGACGGGCAGCAGCAGCCGGGCCGGCGCGCCGGCGCTGCTGCGCAGGCTGCGGTGCGCGGCGTTGTAGCGCAGCATCGTCTCGAGCGGCAGGTCGGCAAAGGCCGCGGCGACGCGCAGGTCGAATTCGCCGTCGAGCGGTTCCTCGACGAGAATGTCGGCCTCCGAGGGCAGCGGAAACTCGACCCCGAAACGCTCCGGTTCGGCAACGATGCAGGCCAGCGCGAGCATGCGCGCGAGGTGGTCATGGGTGATCGGACTGAGGCCGAGGCCGCGCAGCGTCGCCGCATCGAGATCGCCGCCTGCGACCTTGCCGAGCGCGCGCGCGACGCGGAACTCGCCGGTGTTGAAGGCCATCGTGGCCAGGCGCCAGTCGCCGAACTTGCGCTCGAGGCGTTCGATCAGGTCGAGGGCGGCGCGGGTCGAATCCGTCGCATCGAGGCGGCGGTCGTGGCGGCGGTTCACTTCGAGGCCGAGTTCGCGTGCGGTCGCCGGCATCAGTTGCCACATGCCGGCCGGGCGGTTGCCTTGCGCCGGCAGCGGGCGATAGCCGCTCTCGACGTAGGGCAGCAGGGCGAATTCGCCCGGCAGGTCGCGCTTCTCGATTTCCGCCAGCACCAGCAACAGGAACGGCAGGGCGCGCTGCCAGCTGGCGGCGAAGCGCTGCGGTGCGCGCGTGTAGGTGCGTGCCTCGCGCATCACCTCATCCCCTCCGGCGCAACCGGAAAGGGCGAAGCGCGTGCGCAGGCGCGCCCACGGCGACTCATCGACCGCCGCGGGCTCGAGCGGGTGCGAAGGGGCGGCTTCCGCGGCGACGATCGATTCGGCCGCAGGCGCGACGGCCGCTTCGGGAGGCGGCGTGCCGCGCGGCGCGGTGGTGGCACAGCCGGCCAGCAAGGCCAGCGCGGCGATCAGGCCGCGCACGCGGACAGCGGCAACGCTCATGCGCGAAAGTCGTCCTTGAGCCGGCGCAGGGCGGCGAAACGCTCGACCCGGTCGGCGCCGGCACGGACATGGCCGGCGAGGGCGTCGTCCAGCCCGGCTTCGTCGACGCGAAGGAAGGGATTGCAGGCGCGTTCCCCGGCCAGCGTCGATGGCAGGCTCGGTTCGCCGCGTTCCAGCGCCGCACGTGCCTGTGCCGCGCGCGCGTGCAGGGCGGCATTGCCGGGTTCCATGGCGAGGGCGAAGGCGCAGTTGGCGAGGGTGTATTCGTGGCCGCAGCACACGCGCGTCGCCCCCGGCAGCGCGGCCAGGCGATCGAGCGAGGCCAGCATCCCGGCCGGCGTCCCCTCGAACAGGCGTCCGCAGCCGACACTGAAAAGGGTGTCCCCGCTGAACAACAGCCCCTCGCCGTGATAGGCCACGTGGCTGCGCGTATGGCCGTGCACTTCGATCACCTCGAAGCGGCAGGATGGCGGGTCCAGGTCGACGGAATCGCCTTCGCCGACGCGACGCGTGGCGATCGGGATGCGCTCTTCGTGCGGCGCGACGACCTCGATGCCGGGGTGGCCGTCCAGCAGGCCGGCAACGCCACCGATATGGTCGGCGTGATGATGGGTCAACAGGATCGCGCGCAGATGCCAACCTTGCCGATCGAGGGCAGCCGCAACCGGTGCGGCCTCGCCCGGATCGACGACCACCGCGTCGCCGGCCTCGTCGGCAAGCACCCATGCATAGTTGTCGTGCAGCACGCGCACGGGAAGCAGGCGATGTCCACTCATTGCCGGCAGGAATATAGCGATCGGCTGCGTCCGCCTGCGTTAAACTCGCGTTCGTTGCGCTCGCTTCGAAGGCCTCCGCGTTCCGTGCAGCCCGCCCCGACTCCGCTGTTCGACCTGCCACCGATGCGTCACCTGCTGGATGCGGAGTGGGCGTATTGCGTGCGCGAGTCCGTCCGGCTGGCCGCCGGTCCGGCGCTGTCGATCACGACGGGCGGCGCTGGCGGTGCTCGTGCCCTGCTGCCGGGGCGTCCCGGATCGGTCGAGTTGCAGGTCGATGGCGACCGCCTGGGCGGCGAGGCCTCCTGCACGGCCGATGCCTTGCCGTGGGCGGCGGCGAGCTTCGATCTCGTCATCGTCCGTCATGCCACCGACCTGTTGCCCGGCTGCGGCCTCGAACGCGAACTCGCACGCGTGCTTGCGCCGGGCGGCAGCCTGCTGCTGTTCGGGCTCAATCCGTGGAGCCTGTGGCGCTGGTGGTGGTCGCGGCAGGCGCTGGCAACGACATCGCGGCCACGCCCGGTCGGCGCCGCACGCATGCGCGATCGCCTCGATGTGCTGGGCCTCGAGGCGTCGCCGGCGCAGGGGTTCGGCGGGGCATGGCCGGGCGTGCAGGTGCCGGCCGCTGCGCCCGCGCGTGCGGCCGCGGGCTGGCAGGCCGCATGGATGCTGCGCGCCGACAAGCGCGCGCTTGCCGTGCGGCCGCTGCCGCTGCGCACGGCGATCGGGCGTGCCCGCCGCATCGCCCCGGCACTGGCGCCGCGCGCCAGCTTGCGCGAGTGCGCATGAAGGACGTCGAGGTCATCACCGATGGCGCCTGTCTCGGCAATCCCGGCCCGGGCGGCTGGGCGGCCTTGCTGCGCCATGGTGCCAACGAACGCGAGCTGGCCGGGGGCGAGGCGCTGACCACCAACAACCGCATGGAACTGATGGCCGCGATTGCCGGCCTCGAGGCGCTGCGCCAGCCTTGCAGCGTGCACCTGACGACCGATTCGCAATACGTCATGCGCGGCGTCGAGGAATGGATGCCGCGCTGGATCGCCAAGGGCTGGCGCACGGCCGGCGGCGCGCCGGTCAAGAACCGCGACCTGTGGGAGCGGCTGGCCGCTGCACTGCTCCCGCATCGCGTTCGCTGGAGCTGGGTGCGCGGCCACACCGGCCACGCCGACAACGAACGCGTCGATGCCATCGCCCGCACGGCGGCCGAACGCATCCGTGATGGAGGTCATGCGTGAGACAGATCGTGCTCGACACCGAAACCACCGGCCTCGAGGTCGCCATGGGCCATCGCATCGTCGAGATCGGCTGCATCGAGTTGCTCGAGCGGCGGCCGAGCGGACGACGCTTCCACTGCCATCTCAATCCGGACCGCAAGGTCGACGAAGGTGCATTCCGCGTGCATGGCCTCAGCGAGGAGTTCCTTGCCGACAAGCCGCGCTTCCGCGACATCGCCGAGGAGTTCCTCGCCTTCATCGCCGATGCCGAACTGATCGTGCACAACGCGAAGTTCGACATCGGCTTCCTCGACAACGAGCTCGCCCTGTTCGATCCGCAGCGGCCGTGCCTGCGCGACAACGCACGCATCCTCGACACCCTGCAGCTGGCGCGCGAAAAGTACCCCGGCCAGCACAACAACCTGGACGCCTTGTGCCGCCGCCTCGGCATCGACGTGCGCCATCGCGAGTTGCATGGCGCGCTGGTCGACGCCCTCCTGCTGGCCGACGCCTATCTGGCGATGACGGCCGGGCAGGGCGATCTCGGCTTCGAGATGGAGGCGGTCGAGCGCCCGCGCATCGTTGCTGCCGCCGGCACCGTCGCGCAGCGCGGCCTGCGCGTGGTCCGCGCCGATGCCGCCGAACTGGCCGCCCATGCGCGGCGCCTCGCCGCGATCGACGCCGCCTCGAAGGGAGCCTGCCTGTGGAAGCGGCAGGCCTGAGCACGCCTGCCGATCTGGTGCATAATCGCCCGCGGGGAGCGTGAGCCCGAACGTGAGTCCGTTGGGATAGCTACGGGGAGTCGGCCATGAAGCATCTTGGACATGCCTTGCTGGCAATCATCCTTGCGGGTGCCGGCGGCATTGCTGCAGCAGCCACTTCGGCCGTCGCGGCGATCGAGGCGCACCGCCATCTCGGCGTCGCCAGTTGCGCCAACAGCGTCTGCCACGGCGCCTCGCAGCCGTACCGCGATTCGAACGTCCAGCAGAACGAATTCGCCATCTGGCAGGAATTCGATCCGCATGCCAGGGCCTGGCAGACGCTGACCAACAAGGCCTCGCAGGACATCGCCCGCAAGCTCGGCATCGGCGACCCGACCGAGGCCAAGGTCTGCCTCGACTGCCACGCCGATTCGATCGCCGCCGACAAGCGCGGCGAGCGCTTCCAGATCAGCGACGGCGTCGGCTGCGAGTCCTGTCACGGCGGCGCCGAGCTCTGGCTGAACGCGCATGCCGACAAGGGCGTTGGCCATGCCGACAACGTCGCCAGGGGCATGTACCCGACCGACGAACCGATCGCGCGCGCCGAGCTGTGCCTGTCGTGCCACATGGGCACGAAGGACCGCATGATCACCCACCGCATCATGGGCGCCGGCCATCCGCGGCTGTCGTTCGAACTCGACACCTTCACCTGGCTGCATCCGCACTACAAGATCGGCGAGGCGTGGACCCGCCGCAAGGGCGAGTGGAACGGCCTGCGCGACTGGGCGGTCGGGCAGGGCGTGGCCGCCGGCAACCTGCTCGATCTCGTCCGCGACGAGCAGGCCGGCTGGCACGGCATCTTCCCCGAACTGGTCCTGTTCGACTGCCATGCCTGCCATCGGGTGATGTCGGGCAACCAGTGGGGACCGCGCCAGGGCACCGGTCTTGGCCCGGGCGTGGTCCGTCTCAACGACGCCAACCTGGTGATGTTCCGCCATGTGGTCGCGCCGGTCGATGCCGCTGCGGCGAAGACGCTGCTCGAGCAGACCCGCGCGCTGCACCGGGCGACCACGCAGAGTCGCCAGGCGACCTTCGCGGCGGCCGGCCGCCTGCGCGCGACCATCGACGGTCTGCTGCCGAAGGTGGCCGCATTCGGGTACGGCGCCGACAATCTCGACGCGATCCTCGCCAGCATCGAAGCCGATGCGAAGCGCGGCGAATACCGCGACTATGCCTCGGCCGAACAGGTCGCCATGGCCGCCCAATCGGTGGTCGTCGCCTTCGAGAACGACGGCAAGGTCGATGCCGACAAGGCCACCCTGCTGCGCGCGCGCCTCGATGCGTTGTACGACACGATCAAGAACGAAGACGCGTGGTCGCAGCAGCGTTTCAACGCGGCCCTGTCCGCCTTGCGTGCGGCGGCGCCGTAGCGCGGCTCTCCGCCCGTCGAAAGCGGATTCGGGCCAGGGCAGCGGAGCAAGCTCCGCAAGGACGTCGAGGCGCGGCAGGCCCTGCACGTGCAAGCTCGTGCGGTGATGGAACCCGGCCCGCCGGCGCGCATTCCGGTCGTGCCCATCCGTTGTGGCGTGACGGGGTATCCGCCGGTTCAGGCGCGGAACAGGGTCGGGGTTTCCGCCGCGTGCCTCAGCGGTTGCGCACCAGCACCACGGTGACGTTGTCGGCGCCGCCGCCATCCAGGGCCGCCAGCACGAGCTGGTCGACGCATTCCTGGGCCGACAGTTCGGCACGGGCGAGGATCGCCGCGATCTCGGCATCACCGACTTCCTCGGTGAGGCCGTCGCTGCAGATGAGGATCTGCATGCCGGGGCGGAATTCGCCGCGCACGGTCTCCACCCGCAGCGACTGCGGGTCGGTCACGCCGAGCGCCTGGGTGACGACGTTGCGGTGCGGATGGCTGCGCGCCTGCTCGACCGTGATCGCGCCCTGGTCGATCAGTTCCTGCACGTAGGAATGGTCCTGCGAGATCTGCTGCAGCGAGCCGTTCCACAGGTAGACGCGGCTGTCGCCGACCCAGGCGATCTCGAACTCGCGTTCGTTGAGCAGGCGCATCGATGCGATCGTCGTGCCCATCGGCAAGGCTTCGCTGCGCCGGTTCGAATGCCGGATGATCTCCTCGTCGGCCAGCTGCACGGCACGCACCAGCGGGGTGCCCTTGCCGAGTTCGGCGACCAGGGTGTCGCGCGCGATCGCGCTGGCGACTTCGCCGTGCTCGTGACCGCCCATGCCGTCGGCGACCAGCCAGACGCCGAGGTCGGCATCGGCATAGTAGGTGTCTTCGTTGTGCTCGCGGCGCAAACCGACGTGCGTGCTGTGGCCGAATTCGATCATGCGCGCTCGATCAACGGTCTGGGTGGAATGGTCCGGGATTCCTGCACGCGACCCGACCCCAGCGGGCGCCGCCGAACGGGGGCATGATGCCGCGTGCCATGCGGCGGAGCAAGCTGCACCGCCGGAGGGCGTTTCGGCGCCGCACGCCGGGGCCGTCGATATCCATTACGTGAAACGGCATCGAAAAGGCTCAGTGGCACATGCGGTCGCCTGCGCCACGGGCGTCGACGTGCCGCGGCTGGTGCCGAAGGTGGGACTCGAACCCACACCCTGTTTCCAGGAACGGATTTTGAGTTTGATCGTCGCGAATAGGATGGGTCTACGCTGGAACCCGCCGAGCCGTGCTGTGCTTGGTTTTCCAAGAGGTTAGTCCCGTCTAGCCTTACGCCTTGACCGGACCGATTGCGGCAGGCTTTCCGATGCCATGGCTCCTAGCCGGTTCCTGCGTTCGATCCCGAACAGGAGGCGTCATGGCCAAGATCAAGCTTACCAAGTCAGCCGTCGATGCGGCCGAAGTCACCGGCAAGGACTACGAACTGAGGGACACCGTCGTCCCCGGCTTCCTCTGCAAGATCACCGCCCACGGGCGCAAGGTCTTCATGCTCCAGTATCGCACCAACTGGGGCGACCGCCGCAAGCCGAAGATAGGCCAGTTCGGCGAACTGACCGTGGAACAGGCCCGCTCGATCGCCCAGGACTGGCTGGCCGACGTGCGCAAGGGCAACGACCCGAGCGCAGCCAAGCAGGCCGCGCGCATGGCTCCTACGGTCAAGGAGCTTTGCGAGCAGTTCATCGAGGAATACTCGAAGCCGCGCAACAAGCCCAGGACGGTTCAGACTTACCAAGGCTATGTCGACCGCTACATCGTCCCCGCGCTCGGCAAACTCAAAGCGCCCGACGTGGCGCGATCGCACGTGACGGCGCTGATGCGGGATCTGGCGAGAATCGCCGTCACGGCCAACCGGGTACTCGCCTGCCTGCGCAAGATGTTCAACATGGCCGAAGTGTGGGGCTATCGGCGGGATGGCTCCAACCCGTGCCGCCATGTTCCCAAGTACCCGGAAGATGGCGAGACGCGGTACATCATCGACGACGAGCTGGGACGCCTCTATGCCTATCTCGACCTTGCCGACGCCGAGGGACTGGAACACCCGACCTTGACGCTGGCGGTACGTCTCCAGTTCGAGTTCTCCGCGCGCATGACGGAGATCCGAACGCTCGAATGGGCATGGGTCGATTTAGAGAATCGCCGCGTCGTCTGGCCCGACAGCAAGACCGGCGACTTTTCCAAGCCGATCAGCGAGGTTGCGTACCAACTGCTGACCAATGCCCCTCGAATCGGCGATTCGCGATACGTCTGTCCGGCCATCTTCGACAGCAAGTCGCCGCTTCCAGCGGGCACCTACTACAACGCCTGGAAGCGAATGCTGCACCGCGCGAAGGTGCAGCACGTCGGAACGCACGGCATCCGTCATCGCGCGGCCACCGACATCGCCAACTCCGGCGTTCCCTTGAAGGTCGGCATGCAGCTCACCGCCCACAAGACGATTTCCCAGTTCATGACCTACGTCCACACGGAGGACGAGCCGGTGCGGCAAGCCGCCGAAAAGGTGGCGAGCCTGCGACGAGGCACCATCGACAGGCGCGCGCCGAAAATACCGCGGGCGGCGGCGATCCCCACCGATGCCGGTACGAAGAAGACTCGAACCTGCGCGGGCAACTATCGCCCGTTCCGGCACAGGAAGGGCAACGGGCGTGCGGCGCCGCCGGACTCAAAACGAGTGAAGGGCGAGGGAGCGGCCGCATGAAGCGGGCGAATGAAGCCTCCTTGCCTGGACGCCGACCGGCAGCGCTGCTCGGCGACATTCGGGAACTGATCGAGGCGGCGCGCCGGCGCGCCGCCTCGGCGGTCAACAGCGAACTGGCGACCCTCTACTGGCGCATAGG
Organism: uncultured Dokdonella sp.; assembly: GCA_934526015.1. GTDB lineage: Bacteria > Pseudomonadota > Gammaproteobacteria > Xanthomonadales > Rhodanobacteraceae > Dokdonella. The sequence goes on along the minus strand of CAKSZY010000006.1, from coordinate 19,982 downwards.
CCGGCGCATCCACACGCAGGTCCTGGGAGAACGGCGAGCCGAGTACGGCGAGGAAGTGCTGTCCACTCTGGCGGCGCAGCTGGTGAAGGAATACGGCGGCAGCTTCGCGGTCAAGAACCTGCGGCGCATGGTGCAGTTCGCCGTGGCCTTTCCGGACGAGGGAATTGTCGTATCGCTGATACGACAATTGAGCTGGACCCACTTCATCGCCCTGATTCCGCTGAAAGACCCGCGCCAGCGCGACTACTACGCACAGATGGCGAGCGCCGAGCGCTGGAGCGTGCGGACGCTGCGCGAGCGGATCGACTCGATGCTGTACGAGCGCACGGCGCTGTCCAAGAAGCCGGACGCGCTGATCGCGCAGGAACTGGCGACCCTGCGCGATTCGCGTCCCATATCGCCAAGCCTTGTCATGCGTGATCCGTACATCCTCGACTTCCTCGGGCTGCGGGATACCTGGCAAGAGGGCAACCTGGAGGCAGCGATCGTCCGAGAAATGGAGTCCTTCTTGCTGGAGCTTGGCGTGGGATTCACGTTCGTCGCCCGGCAAAAGCGCATCCAGATCGACGACGAGGATTTCCACCTCGATCTACTGTTCTACAACCGCAAGCTGCGTCGGCTGGTGGCGGTGGAGTTGAAGGTCGGCGAGTTCCGGGCGGCGTACAAAGGGCAGATGGAGCTTTACCTGCGCTGGCTCGACAGGCACGAGCGCGAGCCGGACGAAGCCTCCCCGCTGGGGATCATCCTTTGCACGGGCAAGAAGCGTGAGCAGATCGAGTTGCTGGAGCTGGACAAGGTCGGAATCCATGTCGCCGAGTACTTGACCGCCTTGCCGCCGCGCGATGTTCTTGTCAGGCGACTGCAGCAGGCGGCGCAGCGTGCGCGGTTCCAAGTCGCTGCGAGACGTTAGCGCCATCCAGAAAGCCGCTAGGGCGATGCCATGGCAGATAGATCCATCGGCGCCGCGCGCATGGCTGCCGGTTCCGAGGCTGCGCCTGCCCGCCACGCGGGTCTGCCTGGGACGCAACCCCTCTTCCGAACCATCACCCCGGGAGCACGGGAAGCACATGGATGACCGAGAGTACGCGAGTACGAGAGCACGCGGATACTGCCGTAAATAGCTGAAGAATAACGTATTTCTTTGGAAATTATGTGCGAAATCATGCAAATTAAGATACGATAGATCGCATGGTATACTATCTATTAGGGTGGTTTAATATGCACTTATAGCCTATCCAGTCTCGCCGATATCCTGCGTATTCAATCGTTGCGGCTTGGCGGTCGGAGGGGGACACTCCCTGCAGATCAACATAGTTAGGGCACCGCGATGACCTACACGCTCGCCGTGGAGGACGCGACGCTCAAGTCGTCCGCGGCTTTCCGAGCGGATCGAATCCGGCCGTTGTCGACGGCGGAAATGACATACGTATTGCATGACCCGGCCGGATTGCCGGTGTTGTCTGGCTATCTATCCCGGACCTCGGCGCAGTCGGCGGTGAAGATGAAATCCCTCCAATTCGGGAGTGGTGGTGACGCTGTCGACAACCGACCGCTAGCGCCAATAGCACCGGCAACACCACCAACGCCCTGATCCAATGGCGCGTGGAGGCAACACCCGCCCGAGCCCGCCGGCCGGGGCGGGAATCTCGTTGCTTTGACTTCTTGCCGCCAGCCGGACGGAGCCGCGTGCGACTTGCCGGCGATCCGCTCGCCGCTGCCTCGACGCTTCGGGCCTGACGCACGCCGCGCGCCGCGCGCGGGGCCGATTTTGTTTTGTCAGGTCCGCACGCCGGATCTCGTACGGGAGGTGGACGCACGGTTTCGCAGACCGGCGTGGTTGCCGGCGGGGAAGTGCGGTCGCGTCGCCGTAGGCCCGCGTGGGCAGGGTAGGGCATCGCGCGTTGGCGATCGGCTCGCCGCCAACCCGACCCTGCGCGCTACCCGCGCGCGGGCGCTGTGTGTCGTGCGTTGAGTCATTGAATCTTCAAGGCCGATGGCCGTGTCGGTCTTCCGACTTCGGAAACGTGTCCTGGTCGACCTTTCCGGGTGGTGCGTTCGGCATGATCCGAGTAGCAATGGGATGGCGGCGGTGCTGCCAAATGGAGGTAGGTGATGAAGATCGGAGTTCGCTGGCTGTTGGCCGTGACGCTGGCTTGCTTTTCCTCTGTGGCGAGCGCCTACCTGACGTTGGATGCGATCGTTCCGGCATCGCCACAGGCCGGTGAAACCGTCGCCGCACGTGTGAGCGCCGGGATATGTGATGGAATCATTGAATCTCCGGGATACCCTCAGGTTTCTCAGGCCGGGAATGTCATTCGGCTGTTGCTGGACACGTTGCAGTATGACGACCCCATCCTCTGCAACATCGATGAAGGCACCATCAATATCCCGTTCGGGGAACTTCCCACCGGAGACTACGTGCTGCAACTCGATCGGCACTACGTCAACTTCTTCGGCTCGCACATCATAGAGACGGTGGGAACGCTGCCTTTTTCCGTCGCAGGGGGAGCGGCGGCTACGCCGTTGCCGGCTTCCGGGCCAGGAAGCCTCGTTGTTCTCGCACTGGGCCTGCTTGCGCTGACGGCTCTCGCCTTCTCACGGCGCTATCGAGCCGGCGTGGCGATGGTTTGCATCGTGGCGGTACTACCGACCATCGGGGACGTGCGGGCGGACGCCGAACCCGATCGCTACGTGCAGGTTCTTCTGTCCACGGAATCCGGCGCTCCGACGATCGACGAGATCATTCACTACTTTGACTTCTCGCCACCCGCAGGGCCGGCGCCGCTCGATGCTTTCAACCAAGTGCCGCCCAGCGCGGCGGGCTACCTGCTGCCGCTCCGCGCGACGGGTGATTTCCTGGCGTATCTCGAAGCCAACCCGGATACCGCGCGGGCAGAGTTGGAACGTTACCTCCTCATCGCCTATTCGCCGTCAACGAACCTCACGGCCGCGCTGTCCTCCCTGCAGAACGATCCTTATGTCGAGTTCGCATCGCTGCCGCAGGCGTCGGAGTTCCAGGGGGTATCTCTCGTGGATTTCGGCTTGGCGGACCCTGTGACCGAACCACTGGGAACCCCGGGCCAGTACGGATGGGACACCCTCAACGTCGCGAACGCTTGGCAACTCGCGGGAGGCCATGCGTTGATCGGCGCCGCGGACAGCGGTGTGGCTCTCAGTCATCCGGCCCTGCGACAGTTCTCCGCGACCGGTGCCTATCTGGGAGGAAACCTCAATCCAGGAGCGCTTGACCTCGGTGAATGGCCGCTCGCTTACGATGCGGACATCGACGAGGTGGCCCTGATGGCACTGGGGCCAAACTCCGTTTGCAACCCGGAAAGCATTCCGAACTATGTCGTGGAGCCCGACAATGCCGGTCACGGGACGCATGTCGCGGGTCTTGTGGCCGCCAACAGCGCGAGCGGCCTGGGCGTGAAAGGCACCTGCAAGAACTGCGGCATCGCGATGTGGAAAGTGGCCCGCAACGTTTGCTTCGCTCAATCCCAGAGCGTCCGGCTCCAGATCAACTTCGAAGCCATCATCCCCGCCATCACCTTCATGGCGGATACGGGCGTCCAGGTGCTGAACCTCAGCTTTGGTTCCACGCCGCTTTCGCTGGATTTCTGTGGGGACTATCCCGGTGACGCCTACTGCAAGGCGCTCAAGCATGCGGAAAACCGTGACATGGTCATCGTCGCATCGTCGGGGAACCACCGGACGCGCCTTCGATTCCCGGCCCGGGACGATCGCGTCATCGGCGTAGGCGGTTACGACTCGAACATCGCCTTGTGGGACGACTCTCCCGGCAGCACGACTTTCTGCCCGAACCCGATTTCCGACGCTGAGTGCGGTTCCAACTACACGCACATCTTCGGCGAGCCGCGGCAGGAACTCGTGGCCGCGGCGAAGTCCGTGTTTTCGACGGTCTATCCGGGCAAGGACTGGGCTGCGACGACCGAATGCGGCGATGTCTTCGGCACGCCGACCGGCGATGGCCTCGGCCTGTGTACCGGAACCTCCATGTCGGCGCCGCAGGTTTCAGGCGTGGCGGGCATCCTGCGCTCGATCAATCCGCTCGCGCCGGCAAGCAAGCCTGTCCTCGGCGTCGGCGATTTTGCGGGTGTTCGCAGCGTGCTCGCGCAAACGACGTTCGAGGCTCAGTTCTCCCCAGGGTGGACGCAGACGTTCGGTTATGGCCGCGTGGATGCGGCCGCAGCTGCCAGGCGCATGCTCGGGGCCGTGCAAGGGCGTACCGTGAAGAACAGGGTGACCCCGTTGTTCCGGTTGTACAGCACGAATTCCAAGGACTACGCGGATACCGGCTCGCCCCAGGGTGCGATCGCATTGGCGATCAATCAGGCGGGTGCGTATCAGCCGCAAGGTTCCCTCATTCCCGGCTATGACGCCTTCCCGCCGGACCCCGAGGCAGTGACGCCGCTGCCCGAGCCTCGTGCGGCGATCTACGTGCTTACCACGGAATACAAGCCGCGCCCCGAATGGCCGGCGCTCGTTCCGCTCTACCAGATGGACCGATCACGCAACTTCCCCGTTGGATGCACGCCCGGCGCGCCCGGCTGCAACGACGCGAACCGCGATTTCCTGCTGGTAACCACGACGGCGCACATCGAGCAGGCGCATGCGGACGGATACAACCTGCGCAACATCCAAGGCTACATCTATCAGCCGTGCACCGTGGAGCCTGCCTGCATCCCGCCCGGCGCCGAGAAGTTCTATCGCGCGTGCAAGGCGGCGGACGACGACTGCGCGACGTTCCTGGAGAGCGAGCGCACGACGTTCGAGGCCGCGGGATACACCGCGGCCTATCCGAGCGGCAGCAACAAGCACCTCGGCTACGCCTACCCGTCCGTGGACAGCGACGGCGACGGGCTGGTCGACGGATTCGAGCGCGTGATCGGCACCAAGCTCGATTCGTGGGATTCCGACGGGGACGACGTGAGCGACGCCGTGGAGTTTCCGATGGTCGGCGTGGCCGTCGGCGACCCTTGCGGCGGCTCGGGCGGTCGCAACTGTCCGGCGGACATCCTCTTCAAGCACGGTTTCGAGTGAGCGAGTCGGGAAGGCCGCACGGCTGGCGCGGTCCTTCGCCGGGTCGACGCTCAGCCCACGTCGACTTCCAGCACGAAGCCAGGGACGGCTTTCGTGCGGCTCGGATCGAGGCCGCAAGGGTAGTCGCCTCGCACGCGGAGCTTGCGCTGGAGGGTAAGTCGGATGTTCGAGGGCAGCAGCACTTCGTGTTCGTGGCCGAGCAGCGTGCCGGACTTCCGCAGCACGAACGCCTTGATCGTCGGCGCCCTCACGGTCAGCACCATCAACTGCATTTCGCCGGCGTGATACGCCTTGCCGCCGTGCTCCGCATTCCGTAGCGCAACGGATGGAAGCAGCGTCGTCGATAGCGGCCGGTCGGTGACGAACGAGCGTGAGGCGGGATTCGGCCAGAGGCCGCCGTGGAACAATGCTTGCCCCACGGGCAGGCAGAAGTCGTTGCGGGCGATGGCCTCGTCGACCGCGCGAGCGTCGTAGTTCGGAAAGTCCTTCTGATATTTGGCGATGGCCGATGGCGTCTGGCTGGGCATCGCCCGTCGCCAGGCGTCGTAGCCGGGGGACGAGGCGATCTGCCGTTCCAGGTACGAGTTCAGCCTTTCGTCGACAACGGCGGCGACCGCATGCACCGCGGCATCGATCGGCGCGCCGATTTTTCCGAGCAGCTTGTCCTTGGTCGTGGAAGCGAAGTGACCGAACTGCTTCAGATGTTCGAGCACTTCGGCGTCAGTCATCTTCCTTTCCGACCAAACCTCGTAGGGCGGGTCGAACGGGTCGACGACGGGGCTCGAACGGGCGATCGGCAATTCCGGTCCTCGGAGGCGGGTAAGCCAGTGTAAATGTTCCTGAGCCGCGCTTCGCAGCGGTCTCCGCGACGCGTGGGACCGGCTGCGATCGCCGTCACCTCATGCAGTGCAAGAAAACGGTCATGCGGCTGCAACGTTAAGTGAATCGTGCTTCCCATCGCGAAAGCGACGTTAATCGCAGAACGGAATCTTGATGGCGCTGAACGCGCGAAACATCACGCGATGCAAACAAATGGAGGACTAAGCCACGTACGCGCGCGAGTGTGCGCGCGTTTAACAGGACACACGTCCAAGGAGAGTGAAGAAATGAACGCCAAGCACAAATTGACGTTGGCCTGCGCCTTTGCGTGCAGCGGCTTGGCTGGCGGTGCGATCGCGGCGGAACCCGGTTCCAGGCAGCCGCTTCGCCTATGCGGAAATCAACCTGCCGCTGGTCGGCCCGGAATCCGGGAGCGGAGGCGCGGAGCGGCTGGTGATGACCGCTGCGGTTCGCAGCGAGGACTACGACAGCTTCGGTCGCGTCACCACGCCCCAGCTCGGGATCATCTATCGGCCGAGCAATGACTTCTCCCTGAAAGGGTCATGGGGCAAGTCCTTCAAGGCGCCCACGCTCTATCAGAATCACTACTACGTGTCCGCTCTTCTTTACCAGGCGACGGCTCTCGGCGGGACCGGGTTGCCCGCCGATGCAACGGCGATCTACGTCGTCGGCGGCGATCCCGACCTCGCCCCCGAACGCGCGAAGTCATGGACAACGTCGTTGGCATTTCATCCCGACGCTCTGCCGGGCCTCGAAGCGGAGTTGACGTATTTCCGCACGAGTTACACCGACCGCGTGATACTGCCGTTCCCCAGCGTATCGCAAGGGTTGAGCAACCCGGCCTTTGCGGCCTTCGTCGACTACTCGCCCACCGCGGCTACCCAGGCCGAAGTCATCGCCAGTGCCGACCTGTTCTTCAACTACTCCGGCTTGACCTACGTTCCGGAGAACGTGGTCGCGATCCTCCACGGGCGTTACGTCAACATCAGCCGCCAGTGGATCAAGGGAATGGATCTGTCCGGGTCCTATCGATTCGACGTTGGCGCAGGGCGCGTGACGGTTCGCGGGTCGATCAGCCGGCTGGACAGCTCCCAGCAGTCCCTGCCGGGACAGGACAGCGTGCAACTCGCTGGCACGCTCTTCAACCCGGCAAAGGTCAACGGCCGCTTCGGTGTCGTCTGGAACAGCGGCGGGTTCACCGCCTCGACGTTCGCGAACTACATCGGCGGCTTGAAGGATACGCGCACCAACGTCGAGGGAGCCTCGTTCAGCACTTTCGACGCGACGCTGCGCTATGCCTTCGACAGCGGACTTCTCTCGGGGCTGGAACTCGCGCTGTCCGCACAGAACCTGCTCAATCGCGAGCCGCCGCTTCACGTCCCGGGACCACAGGTCTATCGGCTGCCATACGACGCGCTGAGCTACTCGGCGGTCGGTCGATTCCTGGCGTTCTCCGTGTCGAAAAAGTGGTGATGCCGATGCCTCGCCTGACAGCGACATCACCGTCGAGCCGGCGGGGGGACACGGCCGCGCCAGTCAGAGCACTGCTGAAGCACATGCTCGCCCTAGGCATCATGCTGACGACGTTGGCCTGCGTGCGCCATGCGGAGGCGATCACGCCGCGTCGGCTTGTCGAGGTTGCCGATCTCAGCAGCCCGGTCGTCTCGCCGGACGGGCGCAGGGTGGCTTTCAGGCTCGAGCAGGCCGCGATCGAGCGCAACACGTTCGACACCGCCTGGTACGTGCAGGACGTCGACGGTACGGCTTCGCCGTCGCGCGTCGCCGACGGCGGGTTTGCTTTGCATGCATATCACGGGCTCTCCTCGCCGGTGACGGCGGTATGGTCGCCGGACGGACGCTGGATCTACTACCGGGCGATGATCGACGGAAAGATCGACGTGTGGCGCGCCGCTGCGGACGGTTCGGCCGCGGAAGCCGTCACGCTCGACGCCGCGGATGTGCGGGACTTTTTCCTGAGCGACGATGGCCGAACTTTGACCTACAGCGTAGGGGCGCCGAGGGATCAGGTCGCCGAGGCGGAGAAGACGGAGTACGAGCGGGGCGTCCGTGTCGACAAAACCGTGCCCATCGGTCAGGCGCTTTTTCGCTCGGGCTACATCGACGGGCACGCGACGACGCAGCGCTATCTCAACGGCAGGGAGCTGGTGCGTGCAGGACTGCTGGCCGACGCTGTGGACCGATGGAAGGCGATCGATCTGGCGACCGGACGGCAACAGGACGTCTCCCTCTCGGATCTGCCGAAAGAGCCGACGGCTGACCCCGCTCAGCACAGCACGGGTTCCGAGCCGTGGAAGCGCGTTGCCGACCATCAGCGCAATCGTGTCGCGCTGTTGACGCGCAGCGGCGACGGGGAAGGGCTCTACCGTAAGCCCTATTCGGAGCTGGCGGTATTGCTCGATCGGAAGGCACGACATTCGGTGAGGTGTCAGGCCGATCCCTGTCGCGACAAAGCCATAACGGATGCCTTGTGGAGACCGGACAGCGACGAACTGTTGTTCACGGTCACGGACCTCGCGGAAGGGCAGGCGCAATCGATCTTCGCATGGGACGTCAGGAGCAACGCGGTGCGCCCTGTCGTGAGAGCGCGTGGTCTCGTTAATGGCGGGCGCGACGTGCCCAGTTCCTGCGGCATTTCGGCACGGGCTTTGGTATGTGTGGCTGCCGAAGCGGATCGCCCTCCGCGACTTGAGCGCATCGATCTGGAGACAGGGGCAAGACGCGATCTTTTCGACCCGAATGCCGCGTTGGCGATGGACATCGCAGCCGCGACACCGGCGCGGTTTCTCCGCTGGAAGGACGCAAGCGGTCGCTTGTTCACGGGTCAATTCTTTCCGGCGCGCCGTTCTGACGGCTCCGCTGCTCCTCTGTTCGTGAACTACTATGGCTGTGCGGGGTTCGTTCGCGGCGGAACCGGCGACGAATGGCCTTTGGTGTCGCTGGCCGAACAGGGGATTGCGGCGCTGTGCATCAACTACGCTCCGCTTCCACTCGACGCCGTGGAGCGATACGACCAAGGTCTCTCCGCGGTCAGAAGCGCGATCGACCTGCTGGCTTCCGCGGGGGAGATCGATCGCAACCGCGTGGGTATGGGGGGCCTCAGCCTGGGCGCCGAGGTGACGCTATGGACGGTGGTCAACTCGCGGCTGATCGCCGCGGCATCGGTGAGTTCACCAGTCCATACGCCATTCACCTACGGGCTGCGCAACATCTACGAGGACACTTTCCTGCCCGCTTTGGAGAAGTTCTGGCAGCTTCGTTCTCCAGCGGAGACGCCGGAGCGATGGAGAAGGCTGTCGCCGGTGTTCAGCCTGGATGAAGTGCGCGCACCGATCATCATGCAGATTCCGGAACAGGAGTATCTGCTGTCGCTCGAGTACGCCGTTCCGCTCATAAAGAAGGGGCGTGCCGAACTGTGGGTTTTCGCCGACGAGCCGCACATCAAGTTCCTGCCGAAGCACAAGCTCGCCATCTATGAAAGGAATCTGGACTGGTTCAAGTTCTGGCTGCTGGGCGAGGAGGACTCTGACGTATCAAAGCGGGAGCAGTACGCGCGCTGGCGATCAATGAAAGAGCGGGGATCAAGCAGCCGGTGATCTTCGGTCGCACCGCGTCACGTCTGCTGACGGGTCCAGTTCTCGATCATGCACAGATCCAGCACCTCCATGAACAGGCGGTCGCGGCCCGGAAGATCGTCACGCGCCAGGAACCGGCTCAGTTCAATGGTGTTGAGCAACTCGTGCTCGCGGAGCCTTCCGGACAGCAGGAAGTCGCGAATGTGCTCTTTGTTCCGCCTGTAGACGCCACCAAGATAGCTCACGAAGGTTCCCTTGCTTCTGCGGTTGAGAACCTCCGACGGCAGGGCATCGGCGAACGCGTCGCGAGCGACAGCGCGGTTGTCCCCGCCGGCTATCCACATCCAGGAGGGCGTTCTCAGGCATGCCTCGACAACCGGCTGTGAAAGCAGCGGCATCCTTACCCGTTTCCGCCCTCCGCGTGGCGTCATGTCCCGATAGTTCTGCGTAGACACGAGACTGGCGATTCTTTCTCGGTCGCCAGGCAAGGCATCTTCCGGCGCCTCGAACCAGGGGTGAACTTCGGAAGTGCGCGCGATCCTGTCGGGGTCGACAAATGTGCTGCGCGGAGCGCGAGGCGGCTTCGGCCCGCGTACCAGTTTCTTCAGCACCAATCCCGCCGCTGTCCACAACGTGCACTGATGCAGCGCAGACAGGTCTTGAATCGCCGAGATGCCGGCGGACAGTCCGCCCTCTCTGATCGCGTCCGCGGCAGGTGCGGCGTTTGTCAGGTAGCAGAACACGGTGTCTCCACCAGCGCCGGAGTAGAAACTGGCAACGTCGTGCTGGTCACCAGCGGCGACCATCACCTGGTCGATCGCGTGCTGCAGGCAGCCGACTCTCGGCGATACGGTGTCCGGCAGTAGGTCAAAGCTGACGCTGGCTCGATCAAAACCCAGCACTTCGCTCTGGAGTTCGATGCCGAGGGCCGCGGCAATCAGGCCGGCGTACCGTCGCTCATCCGCGCCGGGCACTGGCGTTACCAGCGTGCAGCACGCCACGCGCGCGACAGATTCCCGCAGACACGCCGCCACGATGGACGAATCGAGTCCTCCGGATACTTCCAACAGGATGGACTGATCCACTTCGGCCCATGCCCTGACGGCGGATGCGACGACCCTCCGGAGTTCCGCAGCGGCTTCCGCGCGATCGGTATGCCGACGCTTCTCACCACTGATTCGATGGCGTGATGGCTGGACGTGACGGCTAGACTGGCGGCGGGCTTCGAGACCGCCGCAATGCGTCGTGTTGAAACAACGAGGAGAGGTAGAGCCGATGGAACTACGGCACTTGCGCTGCTTTTGGGCGGTCGCGAAGGAACTGCATTTCGGCCGCGCGGCCGAGAAGCTGCACATGGACCAGTCGCCGCTGTCGCGGGCGATCAGGGAACTCGAAGATGATCTCGGCGTCGCGCTGTTTACGCGGACCACGCGCAGCACGCGGCTGACGCGGGCGGGGAAGCTGTTCCTCGAACACGTCCCGCGCGTGTTCGCGGCGATACAGCAGGCGCGCGAAGCGGCGAAGGCGGCAGCGAACGGCTACGAAGGCCAGCTTCGCATCGCGCTGTCGGACGGCATCACGCCGTCGCGCCTGCCGGCCTTGCTCGCGCAGTGCCGGCAGGACGAACCGGACGTGGAGATCCGTCTGTTCGAGGTGCCGCTGTCGCAGCAGATCAAGGGCCTGCACGACGACCTGTACGACGTCGGTTTCGCGCAGTCCGACGAAGTGGGCGACGGCCTGCTGGCCGAGTCGGCGTGGTGCGATCCGGTGATGGTGGCGCTGCCGGCGCAGCATCCGCTGGCCGCGCAGCGCCGCATTCCGCTGGAGGACGTGCTTCGCTATCCGCTGGTGATGTGCGATCCGCAGGTGTGCGAGGGTCATGCGCGGCAGATCGCCCGAATTCTGCGCACCGTGGATCGCGAACCGCTGGTGGCCGAGCAGGTGGCATCCTTGGAACTGATGATCGCGCTGGTGACGGCCGGGTTCGCGCTCGGCCTGGCCGGCGCCTCGCAACTCGCCGCGTGCAGCGAGCAGGGCGTGGTCGCGCGGCCGCTCGCAGGGCGCTCGCCGGTGCTGACGACGTACCTGCTGCGCCCCGATGCGGAGCCGTCGGAGACGCTCGCGCGTTTCATTGAGCGGGTTGAGCGCTTCGGCGATTTGCCGCATGGTGGCGGAACCGCCGTTCCCAGGCCGGATGCCCCGAAGGAGGTCGAGCCATGACCAAGACCCTGCTGTTGATGCTCGCGGTGACCCTGGCGGCCTGCGGCCGTTCCGAGGCGCCGCCGGCGCCGCTGCCGACCGTGGACGAGCTGGCTGCCGATGCCGGGCGGCTCAAGGCGCTGCGAGAGCAATGCCGGATGGACCGCGCGAAGACCGGCGAGGAACTGTGCGTCCGCGTCAACGAGGCGACGCGCAAGCGCTTCTTCAACGACGGCACTGTGCCCTATACGCCGCCGAAGGAGCCGCCGAAGTTGTAGTTGCGGCCTGGCGGCAGCGTGTGAATCGAGAACCGGTGCTTGGTCTGTATCAGTTCCTGTGGTGCGTGGCGGCGCCGAAGCGGGACTGCGATAGACGCCTCGCCGGCGGGTCTGCCCAATCTCGCTGCATAAATACGCCAATACACGTCGCCAATCGCCATTCCCGCATGTACGGTTGCTAGACTGATGACGAGGCGGTGCCAAAGGGGAGCGGGGCATGGCAGGCGAAGATAGCATCTGGCTGCAGTTGGGGGCTCATTCGATCGTCGATTGGGACGCTCGATTTTCAGAGGCGGAACGAGCGATCAATGCGCCGATTAATTCGTCTCTATATTTCACTCAGCGCATGGAAGCGGCGGTTGCCCTGCTGACCTCAATCCAGGACGATTTGAGAGCCGAGGTTAGGCAGGCTGCGGCACGGTGCGTAGTGGCGAGCGACCTGGAAAATCCGGAAGAACTCGCAGGTGCTGTTCTAAATAAGGTCCTCAGCAGGTGCATAGATACGATTCACGCGCAGATTGCGGGCGGCAAGGCCCGCGGGCTTCTCAACTATTCGATGCTGGAAGGATATGCGCGCGGCAAGATCAAGTCTGCGCAGGAACGTCACTCAGCCTTGGCCCGCCTGATGGCAGCGGAGCTGGAACAGCGCCGTCAACAGCTCGGCGTTCCTGAGGGTGTCGGCAGCAGGCCCATCCGGAAGCACAGCGTCTGTTTGATTCACGGCATACGGACTCGTGCTGAATGGGCGGATCGTGCGGCATCAATTCTCAAGAAGGCAGATCCTTCGATTCGGGCCGTACCTCTAAGGTATGGATTCTTCGATGCAATTCGCTTCTTGCTTCCTTGGTCTTGGACTCGGAAGCGCCCGATTCTTAGGATTACCCGGTTACTGCGTGACGAGATCGCGCGAAAGCCGGATCAGGTTTCCATCATCGCACATAGTTTCGGCACATATATTCTTGCGAGAATTCTGGAGGACGAAAACGATATAAGATTCCATCGCGTCATACTGTGTGGAAGTATCGTTCCTGACGACTTCCCATGGGAGAATTTCTCGCACCGACTTGACCCGGATCGCGAAGATTCATGGCATGCGGTGAACGATTGCGGAATGCGAGATATCTGGCCCGTGCTCGCCGCCAGTGCAACATGGGGCTATGGATCGTCGGGGCGATTCGGTTTCGGTCATGGGAGAGTGAAGGATCGGTTCTTCGATATCGGTCATGGGGATTTCTTCTCAGAAGACCATATAAGGACAAATTGGCTCCCTTACGTAACCGGCGGGGTCGTTGAAGACGGCGTGCTGGATAGAGCAACGACTCCGTGGTGGGTGTCGTTCCTGACGGTACTGAAGGTGCGCTACCTTCTTGCGCCAGTCGTCGTGGCGGTGATGGTAGCCGCTATTGCGGCGGTAGCTTGGTTGGTTCGGAATGCCATGGAACAAGACGATGTGCATCTGGAGCGACCTGGCCTCCACCTGGGCATGTCGTGGGGCGAGTTCTCCAAGGCCATGAAGGACGTACAGCTCTCGACCAATAGTGAGCGCGGAAAGATGGAGGCGTCATACAATGGAACGTTCTGGAATCTTCCCGCACATATCAAGCACGAGTTCGTTGAGGATCGTCTTGCGACTTCGCTGATAACTATCAAGGCGGAGGAGTGCGATGCGGTTATGTATGATGCGGAAAGAAAGCCTATCGGGACCGCGAGCCAGCAATGTGGAGTCGGTCCTACGACGATCGATGCGGATAGCGTATGCAAGGAGATTGGCAGGAAATATCAATCGCTGGTGATCGCCACGGGCGGACCTGTCGACCGTCTTGAGAATCGCTACATCGCCGAGCAATGGCTAGGAGGCGAGATCATCAAGCAGCACGGAGGGAACGGGTGGCAGCAGCAATGGCCGGCGGGCGGAAAGAAGGATTCGGCCCGCCTGGAGCGCTTCAAGGTGTCTGCGGACACCTACGTACAGTTCCAACTGGTTGAATGGCATTGGGACTACTGGACGATTGACCCCGATCGGCAACCCGACCGAAATGTTCGGTTGAACTCTCCCTTTCCGTTTCCCATGTCCGACCACTACACGAGGTTCGGGTGCTTTTTGCAGTATCGCGTAAGTGCCACAAGCAATTTCGATTGGGATCTGCGCGAACGACGCTACTAGCCTGTTCTTCTCGACGCATGGACCGACGTGTCCTGTTGTGCGTTCGCGGAGGGGTTCACGCGATGGCGCCTCAGTTCCATCAGTCGACCTTATCAAAGTTGGAAGTACGCCCTCGTGCGCTACTCTGCGCCGCACTGTGCAGCAGCACGTCTCTGCGCGCATTGTTGAAGAATCCTCGACTTTTATGCCGATAACGGCCTTTGACCGGCCGTAGTTCGCCTCCGAATCTCGCCTGACCGGCACGTCGCGGTGCCGCGCGTCATGCGGAGGTCGGAGGGTCATGCGGGGGACGCAAGTCCTGTTCGGGCAGATCGGTGCCGTGTTCGGCATCGTGATCGCGGGCGTCTGGTGCGCAACGCAGTGGACCGCCGCGACGCTCGACTATCAGGCGCGCCTCGGTGCGCCGTGGTTCGACCTGTTCGGCCAGCCGGTCTATCACCCGTGGCGGCTTTTCGAGTGGTGGTATGCCTACGGGGCCTACGCGCCACAGGTGTTCGACGTCGGCGGCGCGATCGCGGGCGGCAGCGGCCTGGCGGCAACAGGGGTCGCGATCGGCATGTCGGTATGGCGCTCGCGGCAGACGCGCCTGGTGACCACGTACGGCTCGGCGCGATGGGCCACGGCCCGCGAGATCGAGGAATCGGGCCTGGTCGAGCCGGCCGGCGTGTTCCTCGGCCGGGTGTCCGGCAGGGCGCGGCGCTACCTGCGTCATCGCGGGCCGGAGCACGTCATGGCGTTCGCGCCGACGCGCTCGGGCAAGGGCGTCGGCCTGGTCGTGCCGACCTTGTTGAGCTGGCCCGCATCCGTCGTCATCCACGACATCAAGGGCGAGAACTGGACGCTGACGGCCGGCTGGCGCTCGCGCTACTCGCATTGCCTGCTGTTCAACCCGACCGAGCCGCGGTCCGCCGCCTACAATCCGCTGCTGGAAGTGCGGCGGGGCGCGCACGAAGTCCGCGACGTGCAGAACATCGCGGACATCCTGGTCGATCCGGAAGGCGCGCTCGAGCGCCGCAACCATTGGGAGAAGACTTCGCACGCGCTGCTCGTCGGCGCGATCCTGCACGTCCTCTACGCCGGCGACGACAAGACGCTGCCAGGTGTCGCGAACTTCCTGTCGGACCCCGCGTGCGCCTTCGAGACGACGTTGAGGCGGATGATGACGACGCGGCACCTCGGCGACGTGCCGCATCCGGTTGTCGCCTCGGCCGCGCGCGAGGTGATGAACAAGAGCGACAACGAGCGCTCGGGCGTGCTCTCCACGGCCATGTCGTTCCTCGGCCTGTACCGCGATCCGACCGTGGCCGAGGTCACTTCGCGCTGCGACTGGCGCATCGCCGACCTGATCTCGGCCGACCATCCGGTATCGCTGTACCTGGTGGTGCCGCCGTCCGACATCTCGCGCACGAAGCCGCTGGTGCGGCTGATCCTCAATCAGATCGGCCGGCGCCTCACCGAATCGCTGGACGGCTCGGACGGCATCGAGCGCAAGCGCGAACTGCTGCTGATGCTCGACGAGTTTCCCGCGCTCGGGCGGCTGGACTTCTTCGAGAGCACGCTCGCGTACATCGCGGGCTACGGCTTGCGCGCGTACCTGATCGCGCAGTCGCTCAATCAGATCGACAAGGCGTACGGGCCGAATCACGCGATCCTCGACAACTGCCACGTTCGCATCACGTACGCGACCAACGACGAACGCACCGCCAAGCGCATCTCGGAAATGCTCGGCACCGCGACCGAACTGCGCGCGATGCGCAACTACGCGGGGCATCGGCTGGCGCCCTGGCTCGGGCACCTGATGGTGTCGCGGCAGGAAACGGCGCGGCCGCTGCTGACGCCGGGCGAAATCATGCAGCTGCCGCAGGACGAGGCCGTGGTGATGGTCTCGGGGCATCCGCCGATCCGGGCGCGCAAGCTGCGCTACTACGAGGACCGCAATTTCACGCGGCGCGTGCTGCCGCCGCCGGTGCTGGCGAGCGACGGCTATGCCGACGCGCCGGCACGGCGGCCGGACGACTGGAGCGGTCTCGCGCCGCTGGCGCCTGCGGCCGCGGACCCCGTGCCGACGGCGCGGGACGACGGCGCGCAGGAGGAGGGCGGCCTGCGCCAGCAGCCGGAATTGTTCGAGGCCACCGGGTATCCGCTCGCCGCGGAACCCCCGGCCAGCGACCTCGCGCTGCTCGACGACGACGACGCGCCGCTGGCGCCTCCCCACCAGCTTGACCTCGGCCTGCAGCGCACGGCGCGGCTGGCCTCCCTCGACCCTGACGACGGAATCCCGCTATGACGCAGGCACGCCTCAACCTGTTCATCCAGCGCGAGCACGCGCTGCGGCTGGACGAACTGGCGACGCGCAAGGGCGTGTCCAAGTCGTCGATCGTCGCCGCGGCGCTGGCGTCGTGGTTGGCGCCGGAGGCGGGCGACCAGCGGGAAACGGCGATCGCGAAGCGGCTCGACCGGCTGTCGCGGCAGTTCGAGCGGTTCGAGCGGGATCAAACCATCCTCATCGAAACGGTCGCGCTGTTCGTCCGCTACTTCCTCACCGTCAGCACGCCATTGCCGGAGGCGCACCAGGAGGCGGCACGTGCGCAGGGCCGGGCGCGCTTCGAGCAGTTCGTCGAGCAGCTGGGTCGCCACCTGCTGCGCGGGCGCAGCCTCGTGCGCGACGTGGTGGACGAATTGCGCCCGGACGCGGCGACGCAGGACGACGACGCGGGGCGCGCGCCGTGAGCGCCGTGCAGCCGCTGCCGAGCACTTCGCGCGGACCGTCGTCTGCTCCGCTGGCTCGTCGCATCCGCATGCTGCGCACGGCGATGGGGCCGCTGATCGCGGCCGCGCTGGAAGACCCGGACGTCACCGAAATCCTGCTGAATCCGGACCGCTCGCTATGGGTCGATCGCCTGTCGAGCGGACGGGTGCCGCTCGGCGTGGAGCTGTCCGAGGAGGACGGCGAGCGCATCATCCGGCTGATCGCCACGCACGTCGGCGCGGAGGTGCATCGCGACCGGCCGCTTCTGACCGCGGAACTGCCGGACACCGGCGAACGCTTCGAGGCGGCGCTGCCGCCGGTGACGCCGGGACCGACGTTTGCCTTGCGCAAGCGCGGGGTGGTGGTGCCGCTGGAGGACTACGTGGCGGCCGGCGCCATGACGGCCGCGCAAAGGGAGTTTCTCGTGCGGGCGGTGCGCGAGCGCCGGAACATCCTGATCGCCGGCGGCACCAACACCGGCAAGACGCGGCTGGCGAACGCCTTGCTCGCCGAGGTCGCGCTGACCGGCGACCGCGTGCTGGTCCTTGAAGACACCGTCGAGCTGAAGTGCATGGCGCGCAATCACGTGCCGCTGCGCACGCTCGCCGGCGTCGTGTCGATGGCCGAACTGGTGCGGACCACGATGCGCTTGAGCCCGGACCGCGTGGTCGTCGGCGAAGTGCGCGGCGGCGAAGCGCTGGACCTCATCAAAGTGTGGGGCACCGGCCATCCGGGCGGCATCGCGACGGTGCATGCCGGTTCCGCGCTCGGCGCACTGCTGCGCCTGGAGCAACTGATCCTCGAGGTGGCGATGACGGCGCCGCGTGCGCTGATCGCGGAGGCGATCAACGTCGTCATCTTCATCGCCGGACGCGGCAGGCGCAGCCGCATCGAGAACATCACCTGCGTCGTCGGCCTCGACGACGCGGGCTACCGCCTGGTCGACGCGCTCGCGTCGCCGCCGGCGACGCCTTCCATTCCCTCGTTTACCCCCACCGGAGAACTGCCGTGATCCACGTAGAACCGTTCCGCCCCGTCGTCCCTGCTGCACGCCCTGGGTTCCCGCGACACGTCGCGCAGCCGTTGCGCGCCGGCCTGCTGCTGGCGGCCGTGATGCTGGCGAGCGCCGGCACCGCGATGGCGGCCGGTTCGTCGATGCCGTGGGAGGAGCCGCTGCAGGCCATCCTCGAATCGATCCAGGGGCCGGTCGCGCGCATCGTCGCGGTCATCATCATCATCGCGACAGGTCTGGCGCTGGCGTTCGGCGACACGAGCGGCGGCTTCCGCAAGTTGATCCAGATCGTGTTCGGCTTGTCGATCGCGTTCGCGGCCTCGTCGTTCTTCCTGTCGTTCTTTTCGTTCTCGGGCGGCGCGCTCGTATGAATGCGGGCGACCTCCCGGGCTTCGAGGTGCCGCTGCATCGCTCCCTGACGGAGCCGATCCTGCTCGGCGGCGCGCCGCGCACGGTGGCGATCGCGAACGGCACGCTGGCCGCGGCCGTGGGCCTCGGCCTGCAATTGTGGGTGCCCGGCGCCGTGCTGTGGGTCGTCGGCCACGCGCTGGCGGTGTGGGGCGCGCGCGTCGATCCGCTGTTCATGGCGGTGTTCTCTCGCCACCTCAAGCAGCGTCCGCTGCTGGACGCCTAGCGAGGACGCCATGCTGAACCTCGCCGAATATCGCAGGCGTCCGGCGCTGCTCGCCGACTGGCTGCCCTGGGCCGGGCTGATCGCGCGCGGCGTCGTGCTGAACAAGGACGGCTCGTTCCAGCGCACCGCGCGATTCCGCGGGCCGGATCTCGACAGCGCCACGCAGGGCGAACTGATCGCGACGTCGGCGCGGATCAACAACGCGCTGCGGCGCCTCGGCTCGGGCTGGGCGCTGTTCGTCGAGGCCGAACGCGCGCCGGCGGCCGGCTACCCGCATTCGGATTTTCCGGAACCCTTGTCGTGGCTGGTCGACGAGGAACGGCGCGCGGCGTTCGAGGAAGGCGGCGGGCACTTCGAGAGCAGCTATCACCTGACGCTGCTGTTCCTGCCGCCGGCGGACGCGGCGTCGCGCGGCGCGAAGCTGCTCTACGAGAACACGCGCGGCGACGGCGTGGACTGGCGCGAGCGCCTGGCGGGCTTCGTGGCCGAGACCGACCGCCTCTACGACCTCCTCGACGGCGTGCTGCCGGAACTCGCGTGGCTCGACGATGACGAAACGCTGACCCACCTGCATGGTGCGGTGTCGACGCGCCGCCATCGGGTGACGTGATCGCGACGGTGACGGAGCCGGTCTACGACACGGCGACTGGCCGTCACCTGCTGATTCCGCAGGGCTCGCGCATCCTCGGCCGCTACAACAGCCAGGTGAGCTATGGGCAGCGCCGCGTGCAGGTGGCGTGGAACCGCATCATCCTGCCGGACACGTCCTCGCTGACGCTCGACAACCTCGCCGGGACCGATCCGGCCGGCTATGCCGGCCTGGAAGATGGCGTCGATTGGCATTGGGATCGCATCCTCGCCGGCGCCGCGTTGACGACGCTGCTCGGTATCGGCGCCGAACTCGCCGCGCCGGAGAACCGGCAGGACGGCGATCGCATCATCCTCGCCGGTCGCGAAAGCCTGCAGGAGAGCGTGAACCAGGTCGGGCAGGAGCTGACCCGCCGCAACCTCAACGTCCAGCCGACGTTGACCGCGCGTCCGGGCCTGCCGGTGCGCGTCATCGTCAACCGCGACTTGGTACTGCGGCCGTACCGGCCGCTGTTCTTCGGAAGGGGAACTTCGGAATGAACGCGACCCGCAAGCTGCGGCTCGGGCCGCTGCCGAAGACCGAGAGCGTCAAGGTGACGTTCGCATGCACTTCCGCCCTCAAGGCCGACCTCGACCGCTATGCGGCCATGCACGCGCAAACCTACGGCGAGTCGGTCGACGCTGTGGCGCTGATCCCGCACATGCTCGAAGCATTCATGGCGCGGGATCGAGAATTTCGGAGAGCTATTCGGCCTGGGGAACCTTCGTTGGCTAGAGCCAAGAGGGGTTCTACCCCGAAATCACGGACGGTTGTAAAAGGGCTTTGAACTTGCCGTCTTGCCTGGCGACCCTCCGCCGCAT